>CAIVDC010000016.1 GCA_903904605.1 uncultured Sterolibacterium sp. | reverse complement strand
TCGTCTAGAGGCCTAGGACAATACCCTTTCACGGTATGAACCCGGGTTCGAATCCCGGTGGGGTCGCCAGGATGCACAGGGGTTGCTTTGACCGGCAACCCCTTTTGTTTCAAGCACGGAGTGGTAGTTCAGTTGGTTAGAATACCGGCCTGTCACGCCGGGGGTCGCGGGTTCGAGTCCCGTCCACTCCGCCAATCCTTCAAAAGGCCCGAGAAATCGGGCCTTTTGTCTTAGCTGCGTCGACCTGATGGGGGGAGTGGCTGCTTGTTGTGTCGGGTGAGGCCCTGCTCCTTATCGAGGGCGAGACCAGTGCGCGTATCCTGAAGGCAGGTGATTGGCTTGAACTGCCTGCCCATTGCCGTCACCGCATCGAGTGGACAGCGCCGGACCAGGAAACGGTCTGGTTTGCCGTCCATTATCGGGAAGCATGAGTGGCAGAGGGAGAAGAGCGAAATGAGCACCTTTGCTGATGCGGATTGCGACGACCCTTTCGATTTGAACCGATTCCTTGCAGCGCAAGAGAGCGTCTACGAGACGGCGCTCGGGGAGTTGAGAGGCGGCCGGAAACGGAGCCACTGGATGTGGTTCGTATTTCCCCAGATTCACGGCCTGGGAAGCAGCGCGACGACCATCCGATTTTCCATCAAGAGCCGCGCAGAAGCGCTGCAATACCTGAAGCATCCGCTTCTCGGAGAGCGGCTGCGGCAGTGCGCCGAAGCCGTTCTCGCAGTTGGAGGACGATCCGCTTCCGACATCTTCGGCCATCCGGACGACCTCAAGCTCAAGTCGTCCATGACGCTGTTTTCCTCGGTGGCCGAGCCAGGCTCGGTGTTCAGCCGGATTCTTGCTCAATATTTCAAAGGGGAACGGGACTCCAGGACGCTCCGATTATTGGAGAGCATGAAAGGCTAGGGCGCATTGGGTGCGCCCGTGACCCGCCATCCTGCCTTCCACGCTTCGGGCGACACCCGGCGCCCTTATCCTTCGAGCAGGGCAGAATTTCGGCTGCAAATCGTTGCTATGGGTCGATCCTGGCAAGTCCAGAATGAGCTCTTTGCATGCCGAGGATAGCCATGGAAACCACGATCGACTGCATTGCCGTCCAAGCGCAGCGGCAGCCGCGACCCAGCCTCTCAATCGCCGAGCACATGCGCTCGACCCAGCTGCGCCTGGTCGCCGACGACAAGCGCGAGCTCGACCTGAGGATACAGGTCGAGCAGGGCCGGGGCTGGCTTCTTGTCTCCCGCAGCTTTTCCCTGGACGACGGGCACGGGGCGACGCTGGTTCGCAAAGGCCTGCGCAGGGCCGCCTGATTGTGCCGGCAGTTCGCGCGCCTGGCCCGCCGGCGAACGGATATTCAGTTTCCCGCCATGACGGATTGAATATTAGAGTATACTGATGCAGTAGTGGCCGTCGCCGAATGCGGACACGCCAACCCTGCCAGGAGAGACCCATGCGCATCGCCATCACCAGCCAGAATTTCCGCACCGTTACCGGCCATGCCGGACGGGCGCGCCGTTTCATCGTTTTCGAAGCCGATGCGGGCTCCTCGCCGCGTGAGATCGAGCGACTCGATCTCGACGCCGATATGGCCATCCATGGCTTCGATCATCGCGCTCGGCACCCCCTCGACAACATGAACGTCCTGATCACCGGCGGCGCCGGCGAAGGCTTCGTCCGCCATCTGGCGGCGCGGGGCGTGCGGGTGGTGGCGACCGCCGAAAGCGATCCGCGCCTCGCGGTCGATGCCTTCCTTGCCGGCCGGGTGACATCGGCGAGCGACGGCTGCAAGCACGATCACAGCGATCTCGACGGCCACGATGAAGCGGCGGGGCAGGCGTGCGACTGCCACGGCTGACGCGCCGCGACGAAAGCAGGAACTGAGCCGCCGGAATCGCAGAGGACTGCGATGATCGAGGAACGCCAGCCCCTCATCGTCTCGGCAGGTTCCCCGGCCGACATCGGCGCCTGCCGCTCTATCAGACTCACCGTGGTCTCGGAGGTCGGCTGGTGGGACACCCCGCGCATGCTGGCACAGATGACCGCCGGCGGCGGTCCTGAAGCCAGCCAGTGGGGCATCGGATTCGATGCGGACAACGCGGCTGGCAGCTGTTCGCTGCTCGAGGTCGAAGCGCTGGACGGCAACCTTACCCGCATCCTGATCGATGCCGGCTGGAACGCCGGCTACATGAGCGAGCGCTTCCGCGCGACCGGCGTCGATCGGCTGCTGGAAAACGGCGATATCGCCTTTCTCTTCCTGAGCCATGAGCATCTCGATCACTTCTGGGGCATCGAGGCGGTGCTCAAGTTGGCGCCGGAGATCCCCATTCTGGTACCCGGCGGCTTGCGCCAGGAAGGCATCGACTGGCTGCGCGGCCGCGAGTTTCCGCAAGCCGGTATCGCCAACCATACGCCGCATCGCGGTCCCGTGGTGCGCATGCTGCCCGGTGGCATCCATCCGCTGCTGCCGGGGCTGGCCTCGGTCACCTTCGATCTGCCCATCCTGCTCGATATCCGCGGCGAGCAGTCGCTCTACGTCCATGTCGCCGAAAAGGGACTGGTCTGCGTCACCGGCTGTTGCCACCAAGGCGTCCTCGCCTTGGTCGATTACGCGCGCGACCACCTGGAAACGGGAAAGCGACCCTACGGACTCTACGGCGGTCTGCACCTCTCGCCATTCGGCCCCATGACCGATACCCAGGCCGAAACCGTCCGCGCGCTTGGCCGCTACGGTTTCCAGAAGATTGCCGCCAATCACTGCACCGGTGCCGAAGCGCTCGCCCTGATGCGCGAACTCGACTATCCGCTGGTCGCGGGTACGGGAAGATCCGGTTCCGTCGGCACCGACCATCCGGGCAACGGTGACGCCGTCCTGTTCTGATGCCGGCCGGGGAGCCTCGCGGGACTAACATGAACCAGAAACTGCTGGCGCAGCTCTATCCCATACTCGACGCCCTGCCTGCAGCCCTGCGCGGGAAGATACTGAGCCAGGCTCAGGCCGTGGCGGTTCCGGCCGGCACGCTGCTGTTCGATGAGCGCCAGCCTTGCAGCGGATTTCCTTTCATCGTCAAGGGCAGCATCCGCGTTCTGAAGCCGGCCGCCAACGGCCGCGAACTCCCGCTCTACCGCGTGCTGCCGGGTGAAACCTGCATCATCACCTCGAGTTGCCTGCTCGGCCACGCCGACTACAATGCCCGCGCCGTCGCCGAAACCGACACCACGCTGATGCTCCTGCCGCGGCCGCTGTTCGAGGAACTGATCGCGCAGCCGGCCTTCCGCGACTTCGTATTCCGGCTCTTCTCCGAGCGCATCGCCGATCTGATGCAATTGATCGAGGAAGTGGCCTTTCGCAGACTCGATCAGCGGCTGGCCGGCTTGCTGCTCGGCAGGGGCAAGCGGCTGAACACCACCCACCAGCAGCTCGCCGACGAACTGGGCAGCGTGCGCGAGATCGTCACGCGCCTGCTCAACGGCTTCGCCGGCCAGGGACTGGTCAGGCTCGGCCGCGAGGAAGTCGAAATCCTCGACTCTGCCGGCTTGCGCCGCATCTCGGGCTGAACACGCCGCGCGCGCCGGCCGCGGACGCGCTAGGCGGTTTCCGTTGCCAGCCGCTATAGTGAGCGGACTTGAAAATTCGCGTTCCGAGACGACCCCCATGATGCTGCTAGCGCCCGAACAATTCTTCGGCTTTCTGAGTGCCGCCATTCTGATCACGCTGTCGCCCGGGCCCGACAACCTGATGGTGCTCTCGATCGGCGCCTCGCGCGGGCGCAAGATGGGAATGGCTTTCGGACTGGGTTGCGCCTTTGGCTGCCTGAGCCACACCTTGCTGGCGGCGCTGGGGGTCAGCGCCCTGATCGCCGCGTCGCCTTCGGCCTTCATGGTCCTCAAGATACTGGGCGGCCTGTACCTGGTCAGGATGGGCTGGCAGGCGCTACGCAGCCGAGGCAGTGCCCACGTAAAGGCCGCGGCGCAAAGCGGCGAGACCGCCTTTCATCTGTTCGGCAAGGGCCTGGTCGCCAACGCCATCAATCCAAAGGTGGTGATGTTCTTCCTGGCATTTCTGCCGCAGTTCGTCGTTGTCGCCCGAGGCGCCGCAGCTTGGCAGATCGCCCAGCTGGGTGTGACATTCACGCTGCAGGCCGCCGTGCTGTTCGGAACGCTCGGCTATTTTGCCGGGCATATCGGCCAGTGGCTGAATCGCCATGAGCGGGCGGGGCTCTGGCTGGACAGAATCGCGGGAACGATCTTTGTCGGCCTGGGCCTGAGGCTGATCGTCAGCCGGTGACCGGGCAGGCGGGCCGATGCGGGGCGAGGGCGGCCCGGCATCCGAAGACGTTCGCCGCGGCCACGCTTGCGGCGGCGACGATGTCAGTCCACGCCGACCATCACGCTGTCGGCCTTGATCACGGCGTAGGCTTTGCCACCCGGCTTGAGGCCGAGGCGCTGGACGGAATTGCTGGTTATCTGCGCAGTGACCTCCACGCCCGGTGCCACTTCGATGACGACCTCGCTGTTGACGGCTCCCGCGGTGATGGACTTGATGGTGCCTTGCAACTGGTTGCGCGCGCTGAGTTTCATGGTGTGTCCTCCTGGCAGTTGAGTTGCCGTTAAAAATGGGGTGAATAAGATGTGCCTTGCTTCATTTGGCTGTGCTCTGTTGCCCTTTGAGGCCGGCGAACCATGCTTCGACGGCCTCGCGCTGCGGCGGCAACTCGGTCGCGGCATTGCCGGTGAAGCGCAGCCAGTCGTCGAGGTATTTGTCGGCGACCACCGTGAGCAAAGGTATGCCGTTCGCCATCAGCGCCAGCATCTCGTCGGCGAAGCCTTCGCCGTCTGCTTCCAGGACGCCGAAGCGGTTGGCGACGACGAGGTCGGCACCTTCGGCCAGTCCGCGCCGCAAGGCGATGCTGGCTGCCGCGATACCGCTGGGGTCTACGCAGCAGCCGGCCGAGCCCGGACCAAGATCCTGCGAGATGAGGAAGCGGCTGTCGTCGGCGAGGTCGACGATCACCATCTGCCGCGAACAAGCCTCGCTGCGCTCCGTCTCCAGCTTTATCACGCCGCGCACCGTCAAACCCTGCCGGCGCAGCTCGCCGGCGTAGTCGGCGAGCAATTGGTCGGCGCCGTCATTCGCCGTGTGAACGATGGCGGCAGCCGCCAGCCTCTCGCTGTTGGCCATCTCTGACCGGGGCATCTTCACTCCGTTGGGCATGGCGGCTCGCAGATGATGCTATGCCAAAATTATACCGGCAGTTAGGCAGCAGCGCATCCGCCGGTCGAGCGGGGGAGCCTCGGCATGGTTCCGCAAATCCTTTAGATATCTTCATATTCCTGTAACGGTACTGTCATCCGGCGTCGGTCTAATGGCCGCTTTTCCGCTTGTCCAACCATCAGGGGTTTCCATGTCAGTGCCAACTCTCAGGCCGCATCGCGGCAGCCGCACCACCCTCTTCGCGCTGTCGCTCATCGCCCTCGCCGTATCCCAGGCCTACGGTGCCGATGCGATCGACCTCGGCTCGGTCGGCACGTCAGGAGGCGGCGCTGCGGCCGTTCCCGCCGCCGCCCAGAATGCGCCTTCGCAAAACTCTCTGGATGCGCGGTCGGCGCAGTCGACCGTCAGCGACGCATTCATCCGCAACTATACGTCGCCGGTTTCGGATTACAGCCAGATACTCCAGATGGCGCCCGGCATGTTCAGCTTCAGTCCGAACGGCGTCGGCCTGGGCGACACCAAGACGACGATGCGCGGCCTGCCGGACAGCAACGCCGTGATTTCCTTCGACGGCATCCCGTTCAACGACACCAACGGCGTCAGCCATCACTCCTGGGTCTTCTTCCCCAGCCAGTTCGTCGGCGGCGCGGTCATCGAACGCAGCCCCGGTTCTGCCGCGACCATCGGCCAAGCCACCTTTGCCGGTTCCATCAATCTGCTGTCGCGCAATCTGGAACCGCAGCGGCGCACCAGCGTCGAGTTGTCGGACGGCAGCTGGAACACTTCGCTGGTCGGCGTTGAACACGAGACCGGCCAGTTCGGCGCCGATGGCGCCTCGAACCTGCTGGTGAACGTCCATGAGATGAAGTCCGACGGCTACGAAACCTACAACAAGCAGAAGCGCGATGCCATCTCCGCCAAGTACCAGTATGCCGTTTCGGCCGACACGGCGGTGACGGCCTTCGCCTCGTTCATCAACGTGAAATCGAACACGCCGGCGGTCAAGGGAGTGTCGCGCGCCAACGTCAATGCCGGCAACTACAACCTGCTGCTGAGCGGTGTCCCGAACACGCCGGCCTATTTCGGCTACAACTTCTATAACGTTTACACCGATTTCAACTACGTCGGGGTCACCTCCAACCTGGGCAACGGCTGGAAGGTCGACGACAAGCTTTATGTCTATCGCTACTGGAACAAGCAGAATTACAACAACTTCAAGTACGACTCGACCGGACTCACGCCGACCACCCTCACCACGCTCAGCGGCGTCGACAAGCTCAATTCCTACGTGACCAAGGGCAACCTGCTGCGCCTGAGCCAGGACTCGTCGCTGGGCACCTTCCGCACCGGCCTGTGGTACGACGTTGCGGACAGCTACAGGTACCAGGTGAAGTCCGATCCGCGGACCTGGATCGACGCGCCCCTGCCCAATTTCAGCGAAACCTATACGACGACCACGCTCCAGCCCTATCTCGAGTTCGAGTTCAAGGTCACCGACCGACTGAAGGTGACGCCCGGCGTCAAGTACGCTTCGTACAAGCAGGACTTCAATCACCTGCAGGACTGCAGCACGGTCGGCGGCCTGGGCGCCACGGTCAATACCTCGACCTGTAGCATCACCAAAGGCGTCGGCGCCGCCAGCGTCGCCAATTCGGTCAGCTACAACGACGTCCTGCCTTCGCTCGACGTGCATTACCAGCTCCGGCCGGACTGGTCGGCCTACGGCCAATACACGGTCGGCGATGCCATTCCCGACACCGGCGTGTTCGACGTACCTTACGCCAAGGTCGCCAGCGTGCCCAAGCCGACCAAGTCCAAGACCTTCCAGTTCGGCTCGGTATGGAAGTCCGAGAAATACACGCTGGATGCCGACATCTACCACACCAAGCTGGACAATTCCTACACGGTGGTCACCGATCCGGCGACCCTCCTGCCGATGTATCCGCTGATCGGTAGCCAGATCATCCAGGGCCTGGAAGCGGAGAGCAACATCGTCCTGAGTCATGGCTTCAGCCTGTATCTGAACGGCACCGTCGGCAGCGCCAAGTACGACACCGGCAAGTGGATCGCCGGCGCCCCGGCCGATACCGAAACGCTGGGCCTGACCCACCGGATGGACGGCTGGAACAGCGGCCTGTTCGCCAAGCGCGTCGGCAAGATGTACAGCGACAACGGCAGCAACCACGAGGCTTTCGCCATCAATCCCGTCATGGTGACCAACCTGTTCGTCAATTACACGGTGAAGAACCCGACCAGCTTCTCGAAGCAGGCCAAGGTCCAGTTCGGCGTGAACAACCTGTTCGATCGCCACAACACCGTGGCGGTCGCTTCTGCGGGTACGGCAACGAGTTCGAGCGCGGCGCCGTCCCCGGCCGACCTATTGACCGTGTTGCCGGCGCGCAGCGCCAACCTGACCCTGACGGTCGATTTCTGATCCGCCGGTCCGATACACCGGGGGAGCGAGGCTCCCCCCTTTTACATTCTTAGATCATGAACATTACACACCTGCTCGAACTGGCCAATGACTCCGGCGGCACGCTCTACCTGATGCTGCTGCTGCTCCTGGTGGCGCTGACCGTGATCATCGAGCGCAGCCGCTACCTGTCCAACATGCTCGAAGGCGGCGCGCGGCTGATCGCGATGCTCAAGGACAGAGGCGGCGATCTCGCGGCCTTTGCCGTGCCGGAAAAGCTCGCGCAACTGCCCCATGCCCGCCTCTTCGCGACCCTCAGCAAGGAACCGGCCAGCACCGAGCGCAGCAGTCTCGACGGCCATCTCGAGGAGGCGATCATGCACGAAGTGCCGACCCTGGACCGCTCGCTGTGGATGCTCGACACCGTGATCACCCTGGCGCCGCTGCTCGGCCTGTTCGGCACCATCGTCGGCATGTTCAACGCGTTTCATGCCCTGGGCAATGTCCAGAACGACGCCATGCAGGTGACCGGCGGCATCGCCGAGGCCCTGATCGCCACGGCCTCCGGCCTGTTCATCGCCATGATCGGGCTGGTCTTCTTCAATGCCCTGCACACGCGCGTGCGCGTCATCCTGCACCAGCTGGAAACCATCAAGATCATGCTGGTGAACCGCCACGGGCTGGGCTTGCCGCCGTCCTCGAACAAGGTTCCGGTGGAGCTGATCCGCAGCCAGGCGAGGGGCTGAAATGCGTTATCTGGAAACGAGGAAGGCCAGGATAGAGATCATTCCGATGATCGACATCATGCTCTTCCTGCTGGTGTTCTTCGCCATGCTGACCTTGCGCATGATCCCGACTTCCGGCCATGTCACCAAGCTGCCGACCAGTTCCACCGCGGTGGCCATTCCGCCGCCCAAGCTGCTGGTGGAGATTGCCGCCGACGGCAGCCTGCTGGTCGAGAACCGCAGCTTGACGCCGGCGCAGCTCACCGAACTGCTGAAGAGCCGCGGCAGCGGCAAGACCGCCGTGACCATCGCCGGCAACCAGACGGCCACGCTGCAGCAGGTGATGCGCGTGATCGACGCCATCAAGGCCGGCGGCGCCACCGAGATCGGCCTGGCCACGCGCATTGCCGCCGGCGGTTAGGCCAGGATGTCCGCCTCGCTCCGCGCCAAGCCCTGGCAGGCCTTCGGCCTGGCGGTCGCCGTCGAAGCGGTGCTGCTGGCCGGCGCCACGCTGGTGCTGATCGCCCAGGCGAAACCGGCCATTTCCGAGCCCGTGGCCATCACCCTGGTCAGCGAGGAGCCGCTACCGCCGCCGGTCCCGGCGCCGCCGCCGCCCAAACCTCCCGCGCCCAAGCCTCGTCAGCCCAGGCCGCCCCAGCCGATGCCGCCACCGCCGCCGCCGGTTCCGGCTCCGCCGGCCGCGCCCGTTCCTGCGGCGGAGGCCCCCAGCGCCTTCACCGAGCCGGTCAAGTTGCCGCCGCCGCCCCCGCCCCCGCCGCCGGCGGCCACGGGCCGGGTCGACCCCAGCCTCGAATATGCCGCCAAGGTGCGGGCCGCCGTGCAGGCCGCCGTCTTCTATCCGCCCGCGGCGGCCGCGCTGCGCTTTTCCGGGCGGGTGCGCCTGGAGTTCCACCTCCGGGACGGCATCCCCGGCGAAGCCCATGTGCTGGTCGGCAGCGGCATGGGGATGATAGATCGCGCCGCGCTACAATCGGTCCAGAGTGCGCATTATCCCCAGCCGCCGGCCGACATGCGCGGCGCCGACCGGGTGTATCAGGTCTGGGTCGAATTCAACCGTTGAAGGATTGCGCCATGCTGTTCCCGAGATCCCCGCTGCTGGCTTGCCTGACGCTGCTCATGCTCTCTCCCCGCGCGCACGGTGCGCCGGACGTGCAGGCGGCGTGGGTCGTTCTCGGCGACAACGGTCAGGCCATCGCCAGAGCCGTCGCCGCGGGTGCCGAGTGTCCGGGCATGCTGATCGACGGCGCCGCCGTCGCCATGACGCTGCGCGCCGAAGCCGGGACGGTGCCGCAGCGGCCGACGGCAGGCGGTCCGGCAGACGCCAAGCCTTCCGCCTTTCCGGTGGCCAGCTGCGAACATCTGCTGCCGCCGACCGCCCAAAAGGCCTCGGTGGGCCATTTCAGCCTGCCCTTGCCCAGGGCGCAGCCGCAGCGCATCGTGGTCGTCGGGGACAGCGGCTGCCGCATGAAGCAGGCCGAAAACGCCTGGCAGGACTGCTCGGACGGCAAGGCCTGGCCTTTCGCGCAGATTGCCCGGGTCGCGGCGGGCTTCAAGCCCGACCTGGTCCTCCATGTCGGCGACTATCATTATCGGGAAAGCCCGTGTCCCGAGGGCATGGCCGGCTGCCGGCAAAGTCCCTGGGGCTACGGCTGGGACGCGTGGCAGGCCGACTTCTTCGTGCCGGCGGCGCCGCTCCTGGCCGCCGCGCCCTGGGTCATGGCGCGCGGCAACCACGAGGAATGCGCACGCGCCGGCCAGGGCTGGTTCCGTTTCCTGGACGTGCGTCCCTACGAGGCGGCGCGCTCGTGCAACGATCCGGCCAACGACGCCGATGCCAACTACTCGCAGCCCTACGCCGTGCCCGTCGGCAGCGATGCCCAGATCATCGTCTTCGATTCCGCGAAGGCCGGCAAGGCGCCGCTCGACCCGGCCAATCCCGGGGACGCGGCGGTCTTCGCCAAGTACCGGGCGCAGTTCCAGGAAGTCGGCCGGCTCGCCGCCAGGCCGGGGGTGATGAGCATGTTCGCCGACCATCATCCGATACTCGGGCTGACGCCCAGGACCGCCGACTCGGTGTTCGGCGGCAACCGCGCGCTGCTGTCGGTGATGAAGACCGTGAACGGCGGCGCCTACTTTCCGCCCGGCGTCGCGGTGGCGCTGCACGGGCACACGCATCTGTTCGAGGCGATCGACTTCGCCTCGGATCATCCGGCCACCTTCCTGTCCGGCAACAGCGGCGACAACGTCGACCGCAGCCTGCCCGACCCGTTGCCCGCGGGTTCCTCTCCCGCCGCGGGCGTCACCATAGACAGGATCACCCACAGCAACAGCTTCGGCTTTCTGGTCATGGACCGAGGGCTCCAGGGCTGGACGGTCAAGGCTTACCGGCGCGACGGTTCGGTGATGACGACCTGTCTGCTGGAGCAGCGCAAGGTCAGCTGCGACCGGACCGGCTTCGTCCAGTAGGACGCCCGTCGCGAGACGGTCAGGGACCGGTCGCAGGCGGGTGCGCGATGCCCGCCTCTTTCGCAGGCTGCCGGCGCTCGACGAACAGGGAACTGCCGGCGGATTTTTTCGCCTGCTTCTTCGCATGGCTGACGGCGAAGGAGATCTCGTGGTGCGACGAGAAGAGGCCAGGCTCGGCGCGCACGCAGCCGATCGACAGCGCCGGAAACGGATGGAACGCCGGTTGACCCCGCCTGTCCTCGCTGACCAGGCCGCCGCGGGCCAGGTCCTCGGGTGCCAGCAGGGCGGCCATGTGCTCGTCGAACTGGCGCAGCATCCGGGCACAGCGCTCTTCCCAATCGGCGCTTTGCAGGAGCAGCATGAAGTCGTCGCCGCCGATGTGGCCGATGAAATCGGTCTGCAGGTCGACCAGGCCGGAGAGCAGTTTTCCCAGCATCAGGATCACGTCGTCGCCCTTGCGGTAGCCGTAGGCATCGTTGAAGGGCTTGAAATGGTCGATGTCGCAGTAGCAGGCGACGAAGCTGGCGCCGCGCTCGAGCAGCCGCTCCATGTGTTCGTTGATCGGAACATTGCCGGGCAGCTGGGTCAGCGGGTTGGCGTAGCGCGCGGCGTGGATCTGCATATCGGTGATCAGGGCCATCAGGTCCTGGCTGTTGCCGATGCCGACATAGCGGCCCTGCTCGGTGATGATGAAGCCGTCGAAAATGTGATGCTTCGCCGAGGCGCTCAACAGGCGGCCGACTTCCTGCACGGAGGTCTTATGGTCGACGATCAGCGGCGCGGCATCCATGAATTGCGTGCATGACCGCCGGCCATATATCTCCCGCTGAAAGGGGCGCGCGAAGCGATCGATGAGGCTATGGCGGTTGACCATGCCCAGAGGCACATCGTCCTTCACGACGGGCAGCACATGAAGCTCCGGATGCTGCTCGAAGTAGGCATAGACCTTGTCGTTTTCCATGTTCGGGGCAAGCGGCTTCACCTGGCGCAACAGCTTGCGGATGACGGTCGCCTGCGTGCGTTCGTGCGGAAAGATGATGACGCTGCTGTCCTCGATCAGGGCGCGTATGCCCTCGCCCGGAGATCGCCCGGGATTGACCTCGGGGCGGCAGATGCGGTAGCCCTGGCCGAGCTTTATCCCCAGGTCGCGCACGGTGGCGAATTCGGCATCCGTTTCTATGCCCTCGGCGATGATGCGCGAATTGCAGGTGTCGGCGATGTCGTGCATGGCGCGCACCAGTTGGAACTTGAGGGCGTCGGACTCGATGCCGCTGATGAAGTGGCGGTCGATCTTGACGAATTCCGGCCGCACCTCCGACCACATCCGCAGGTTGGAGAAGCCTTCACCGAGGTCGTCGATGGCGATCTGGTAGCCCAGGCTGCGATAGGCCTCGATAATGTCGCGCAGCGCCGAGAAGTCGCTGATGTGTTGATTCTCGGTCAGTTCGATGACGATCCGGCTGGTCTTCAGGCCGAGACTCCCGAGCAGCTCCGCGGTCTCGCCATTCAGGAAGGTTGGGTCGCGCAGGCAGCTCGGACTGACGTTGATGAACAGCTTTTCCGGGACATTCAGGGCGGCGAAGCCGGCCAGCACGACGCGCCGGCAGAGTCGCTCGAACTCCATGGTGAGGCCGGCGTGACCGGCCAGGCCGAACAGCGCGAGCGGCGAGTGCAGGGGCGAGCCGGCCGGCCCGCGGATCAGCCCTTCGTAGCCCAGGTAGCGGTGCGCGCGGAAGTCGAGGATGGGCTGAAACACCGCGGAGAGCCCGGGTCCCTGCAGCAGCTGATGGAATTGGCGCAGATTGGACTCGGTGAGCCAGTCCGGCGCATTCTGGCCGACGGCCGTCTTCAGGGGCTTGGTCGGCAGCCTTGCGAGCAGCGCGTTGGAGGGCATAGGGGCAGGCCACGATGATTGCTGAGCCCGGACTCTAACGCGTCCGTGTTACACCGAGATGACCCTGCTATGCCGATGGATATACTTGCCGCGTTCTCCCGGCGGAGGCGGAACCGCGGTTGTAAAAATGTTGCATTACCACTATCATGGAAATATGGAATCAAAGATTGCCGTCCCATTTCTCGCCTGCCCCGGTCCGGGCGGCGACAACCGAGAGAAAACGCCATGAGTGAACGCATCTTCAATGTCCTCTTCCTGTGCACCGGCAACTCCGCGCGCTCCATCCTCGCCGAGGCCATTCTCAACCATGCGGGCCGCGGCCGATTTCGCGCCTTCAGCGCCGGCAGTCATCCGGCGGGCCAGGTGAATCCTCACGCCGTCGAACTGCTGACCAGGCAGGGGCTGGCGGTGGCCGATCTGCGCAGCAAGAATTGGGACGAGTTCGGCCCGACGGCGGCGCAGCCCGGCGCGCCGCATCTCGATTTCGTGTTCACCGTCTGCGACAACGCCGCCGGCGAAGTCTGCCCGGTGTGGCCGGGCCAGCCGATGACCGCGCACTGGGGCATCGAGGACCCGGCGGCGGTAGAGGGCAGCGCGACGGACCGGCGCCGCGCTTTCGCCACGGCTTTCGCCGAATTGAACCGCCGCATCTCCTTGTTCATCAGCCTGCCGCTGGCCACGCTCGACGCCCTGGCGATCAAGCGCGAACTGGACCGGATCGGCCGCTTGCGCGAGCAGGAAGAGTAGCGGACGAGCGCAAGCGGCCAGTCGATCGAGGCTCCGGCGATCGCGCTCGCGCCGCGGAGGATCGGTGCGGGCAGGCACCGGTCCGAGCGGGAGAAAGCGGGGCCTTGATGCGGCGTTCGCCTGTAACGCCGGGGTCACACTGCGCCGCTATCCTGTCTGTTTTCCGAGCAAGCCGAGGAACCCTTGAATCGCAAACCCAGCTTCGCCGATAAGGTCGACCAAAGAATATTCAACGCCATCTATTCCCGTTCGCTGGTCTACAACACCTGCTGGGAAGACCCGGCGGTCGATCGGCTGGCGCTCGATCTGCGCCCCGAGGACACCGTCCTGGCCATCAGCAGCGCCGGTTGCAACGTTCTCGATTACGCCTTGGCCGGCGTCAAGCGCATCGACGCGGTGGATGCCAATCCCCGCCAGACGGCCTTGCTCGAACTCAAGCTGGCCGCCATACGGCGGCTGGACCATGGCGACTTCTTCCAGATCTTCGGCCACGGCTTTCATCCGCGATTCCGCGAGATCTACGGCGATCTGCTCAGGGATGAACTGGCGGGTTTCAGCCGCGACTACTGGGACAGCCAGGCGCACTGGTTCACCAGCCGGGCCGGCAGCTTTTACTATCACGGGCTGGCCGGACTCGTCGCCCGCTGCTTTCGCACCTACCTCCGACTGCGGCCCAGGCTGGCCGAGCCGATCGAGGCGCTGTTCCAGGCCAACACCCTGGCCGAGCAGCGCCATCTATACGACCAGCGGATCCTGCCGCTGATGTGGAGCCGAGGCATGAACTGGACCTTGTCGCGCCAGATCACCATGAGCCTGCTCGGCGTGCCCTATCCGCAGCGCAAGGAAGTCCAGGCGCAGCATGCGGGGGGTGTGGCCGGCTTCATCAGGGAATCCGTCGAATACGTCTTCCGCCATCTGCCCGCCTGGAACAACTATTTCTGGCGGGTCTATGTGCTGGGCGCTTACAGCCGGACCTGCTGTCCCGAATATCTCAAGCCGGCAGGTTTCCAGGCCCTCAAGCACGGCCTGGCGGAGCGCGTCGTGGCGCACACCGGAACCGTCACCGAATTTCTCAGGAGCGGCGAGGAGGCGATATCGAAGTTCGTGCTCCTCGATCACATGGACTGGATGGGCGCATACCATCCGCAAGCTTTGCTCGATGAATGGGCGGCCTTGCTGGAGCGCGCGGCGCCCGGCGCCCGGATCATTTTCCGCAGCGCCCACGCCCAGCCGGCTTACCTCGCCTGGTTGACGGTCGATATCGATGGCGCCCGGCGCCGCCTGCGTCAAGCGCTGGTCTTCCACGACGCCAGGGCGCGCGAGCTGTCGCGGCAGGACCGGGTGCATACCTATGCGGGTTTTCACATCGCCGACGTGCCTGGCTGACGCCGGTGAGCGGAACCCTGGGCACCCTCGGCACCGTTCTCCGCCTGCTGCGCGGTCAGCGGCGCCGCGGCGATCATGCCGGGAAACTGCAGGCCTTTTACCAGGGGCAGGCCGCCGGCTACGACGCATTCCGCGAGCGCCTGCTCCACGGCCGACAGGAACTGGTCGAACGCCTGCTGGCGAGCGTTGCCGGGACGAACAGGCCGACGCTCGTGGAACTCGGTGCCGGAACCGGGAAAAACCTCGACTATTTCGGCAGCGAACTCGAGCGTTTCGCGCGTGTCGATCTCGTCGATCTTTGTCCGGCGTTGCTCGCGATCGCCCGAGGCCGCGCCGCGCCGCAGCCCAATGTCCGGGTGATCGAGGCCGATGCGACACACTACCGGCCGCCTGAACCGGTCGACGCCGCGTTGCTCTCCTACTCCCTGAGCATGATGCCGGACTGGCGCGAGGTTCTTGACAATGTCCTGGCGATGCTCAAGCAGGGCGGCACGGTCGCGGTCGTCGACTTCACCGTCACGGCGGGTCAAAGCCGGTTCGCACGGCGATTCTGGCAGGCCTGGTTCGGCCACGACGGGGTTCGCCTGTCGCCCGAGCACCTGGCGACGCTGCGCCGCGTTTTGCCTTTCCATCGATGCGAGGAGCGGCGTTGCGCGGTGCCCTATCTGCCCGGCTTGACGGTCCCGTACTATCTGTTCATCGGCAGCAAGCGCTGAAGGCCATGCCGGCGTCGCCCGACGAGAATGCCTGCCCACGGATCCTCGAGCGAGAACCGAAAATATCGCCGCGATGGTCATTCTGTAACAAAGAGCGGCTATCGTGGGCACCAACTTGATCAGGGCAAACCCATCCGAAAGGCGGGGACGCAAAGCCACCGGTCGACGGAGTTTGCACGCTTGCGCGGGCAAACTCCACGACAGCGGGGCCGCCAAGAGATTCGCCGTCGGCAATTGCCGGACCACGGCTTTGATTCGCGCATGCGGTGGGCTGCCCCGATCCAGAAGCTTCTTCCATTCTTCCTGGTGACCGCCATGCCGCAGCAAGCCCCGAAAATCGAAATCGCCGACGAAGCCGTTGCCGCGATCCTCAAGAGCATCGCCCTCACTCCACATTCGGCCCCGGCGCTCGCCGCCTGCGCGGCCGGGCGTCGCTGACCGCCGCCTGTCACGCCCCTGCAACCTGGCTCCGCAATAATATTACTTAAGTGATATCAATGGCGCTGCGCGGCAGCGCAAGTTTGTCGCCTCGATCCATTCCCGCCTGCTCTTGAGAGGGTACCGAAATGACTATTCGCCAACGCATGACGCTGCTCATCATCCTGACCTTCGTCGCCATCTCCTCGATCGGCGGCTACGCCGTCGTCCAGTCGCGCGGCAGTGCCGCGCAGGTGAAGCGGGTCACCGAAGGCGTCGTGCCCAGCGCCCTCGCTTCCGCAGATCTGGTGTCGCAGTTGAAGGACGTGCAACTGGCGACGATGACCCTGGTCTTCGCGCCGGACCCCAACCTCGTGGCCCAGTCCAAGGATAAGCTGGCGGCAAAGAAGGCGCTGCTCAAGGGAGCCCTCGACCTGCAGGCCAGGCAGGCCGACAACGATACGCAACGCGGCCTGGTGGAGCAGGCCAGGGAGAGCCTGGCCAACTACTTTGCCGCGATCGACGATACGACGAAATTCAAGCTCGCCGGTCAGACGGAGATGGCGCAGGCCTACCTGTTCGCCAGCGTTGCCATGTACCAGGCGGAACTGGAGGGGGTCGTCGACACCCTGCGGATCGAGAAGAACCGCAGCAAGGATGCGGCCATCACCGCCCTCAACGGCAATCTGGCGACCACCACGGCAGCGCTCTCGGGGGTCACCATCTTAGCGGTCACGCTCTTGAGCCTGATCGGCACGCTGCTCTATCGCCAGATCACCCGTCCGATCAGCCGGATGCAATCGATGATGAGCGAAATCGCCGAGAGCCAGGACTTCACGCGCCGCGTGCCGGTCGACCGGATGGATGAGATCGGCCGCTCCATCGTGGCCTTCAACGCCATGATCGCGAAGATTCAGGACGGTTCGGCGCAGCTCAAGCAAAAGACCGCCGACATCCAGACCATGCTGCAGAACATGCCGCAGGGCATACTGACGATCACGGAGGGCAACAGGATCCATCCGGAATACTCGGCCTACCTGGAAACCATCCTCGAGACCCGGGACATCGTCGGCCGCGGTCTGATGGATCTCGTATTCTCCGATACCGGTCTCGGCGGCGACATCCTGTCGCAGCTCGAGGCCGCGGGCAGTGCCTGCATCGGCGAAGATGTGATGAACTTCGAATTCAACGAGCACCTGATGGTCGGCGAGATCGAAAAGACGATGCCCGACGGCCGCGTAAAAATCCTCGATCTGAACTGGTCGCCGATCACCGACGACGAGGGCAAGACGGTGCGCCTGATGTTGTGCCTGCGCGACGTCACCGAGTTGCGCAAATTGGCCGCCGAGGCCAATGAACAGAAGCGCGAGCTGGCGATCATCGGTGAAATCCTGGCGGTTTCCCAGGAGAAGTTCCACGAGTTCCTGGCCGGTTCGATGAAGTTCATCGATGAAAACGAACAGATCATCCGCCACCATCCGGAGCCGAACGCCTTCGCCATCGCGCAACTGTTCCGCAATATGCATACCCTCAAGGGCAACGGCCGCACCTACGGCCTGCTCCATCTGAGCAACGTCGTGCATGCCGCCGAGCAGACTTACGAACAGTTGCGCAGGCCCGAGCCGACGCTGGCATGGGACCAGCGCCTGCTCTGGGAAGAACTGGCCGTGGTCAAGGCGGCGCTCGAGCGCTACGCGCGGATCAACGAAGTCAGCCTGGGCCGCAAGGGACCGGGCCGACGCGGCAATGCCGAGCGTTACCTGATGGTGGACCGGCAACATATCCAGGACAGCCTGCACCGCCTCGAGACGGTGAATACCGGCAATCTGCACGAACTGGTCACGGTCCGCGACGCGGTGCGCCGGACCCTGCGCCTGCTCGGCACCGAGAAGGTCGGCGAATGCCTGTCGCCCGTGATCGAGTCCCTGCCGTCGCTGGCCAGGCAGCTCGGCAAGGCGGCGCCGATCGTCGCCATCGAGGATGGCGGCTACGCCCTGCACAACCAGGCCGGCGGCATGCTCAGGAACGTATTCACTCACCTCATCCGCAACGCCGTGGACCACGGGCTCGAAGCGCCGGCGCAACGCCTCATGCAGGGAAAACCGGCAGCCGGCACGATCGAGCTCCGGGTCGCCATCGACGCCGGCATGCTGCGGATTACGCTCAGCGACGACGGGCGCGGCCTGGCGCTGGGCCGCATTCGCGGCATCGGCATCGAGAAGGGCCTGATCGCCGGCGAAGATCCGCTGGGCGATGATGACATCGCGCGCCTGATCTTCCGTCCCGGCTTCTCGACCGCGACTGGCGTCACCGAGGTTTCGGGGCGGGGCGTCGGCATGGACGCGGTGCAGGACTTCGTCAAGCGCGAAGGCGGCAGCGTCGAGTTGCAGTTTTCCGACAATGCCGTCGGCGCGGATTTCCGCCGGTTCAAGATCGTCGTCTTCCTGCCGGCCGGTCTTGCGGTAGATACCGACAGCGACGACGAGCAGCTGGCATACCACGCCGACAAGCCGGTCCTGGCGCCTCTCGAAGCCGGCAGCGGCGTTTCCGATCTGCATGTCGCCTGAAGCGGCGTGATGGGGTGGCACCGTTCAAGCAGAAAGTTGCGCCGTGATTGACTACCTTCTCGCCACTGTCCTCTGCTGCGCCGCGTGCGCGATCGTGTTTTGTCGCCGGCGCGGCGCGCGGCACGCCCGAATGATGAGGCGCCGAGAAAGCGAACTCGAGGCCGTGATGGCGGCGCTGCAGAGCGACCAAGATCGCCAGTGGGCGGCACTCGCCGCCGGCGACGCCGCCAGCGCTGCGCTGGAGGCCGAGAACTGCGCGCTGACGGCGAAGCTGGCCGAGCAGTCCGCGCTCGTCGAGCAGTTGCAATCGGCCCTCGCCGAGGCCCGGGCCGAACAGGCGCGCGCGTCCCGAGACGCGTTGCGGGTCGAGACCGAGCGCAATTCAGGGCTGCTGCAGCGGGCGCGGACGATTTCCGGCGAAGCGTCGCGCCTCAAGGGCGTGGCGGCGACCTTCGAGCGCTGGCACGAGGAGATGAATTCCTTGCTCCTGCAGAATCGCGAGATGCACGCGAAGAACCAGGAGTTCACGGCGATCGTCAAGCATGTCTTGATCGTTTCGCTCAATGCCTCCATCGAGGCGGCGCGTGCCGGCGAGACCGGGCGCGGCTTTGCCGTCGTGGCCGATGAAGTGCGAACCCTGGCGTCGCGCTCGGCGGAACTTTCCAAGGATTATGGCAACAGCCTGTTCAGGAACGATATGACGACCACCGCGACCTTCCAGGACATCCAGGCAGGCGGCAAGATGATCATGGCGGCCATCAGCGCCATCGAAGCCTTGAGCCTGCAATTGCAGGCGGCACTCGACTAGGGGCGCAGACGTGATCAGCGAACAGGCCAGACGGGGCATCGACCATATCTTCATCAAGGCGGCCAGGACGAGGCTTGCCCTCGGCTGCGGCGATACCTGCGATATCGAGCCGCTGGGCGGCGTGGGCGAAATGCCGGAGAAGAACATCGTCGTCCTCACCCTGTCCTCGATCCTGTTCCGGCTCCTGCTGATTTTCCATATCGACGAGAACCCGGCGACGCGGTCTTACTTCGTCAAGGACGCGAGCGACAAATCCCTTGCAGAGGCTTTCTCGGAGCTCGGCAACCTCTGCTGCGGCGCCATGAACCGCGACTTGCTGAGCCACTTTCCGGACATGGGGACATCCACGCCCTATCTTTTGAGCGGCCGCTGTGCGTCGTTCCTGGGCGAGTTGAAGCCGGGCTACCTGTCCCATTTCGCGATCACCATCAATGGGGCCGTGGAACTGCATGCGAGTATTTGCCTGTGCGCCTACGCGCCGATCGATTTTGTCGTCGATATGCGCGCCGTCGAAGAGGAAACAGGCGTTCTGGAGATGTTTTGAAACCCGGTTGAAGTGAAAATAGGGAAGCTGAAACGATGACCGACAAGCCAGTCAGCAAGGTCCTGGTATTGGACGACAGTCCGGCCCATGGGGAAAACCTGAAGCGCTTTTGCGAGGAAAACGATCTCGTCGGCCTCAAGGTGCGCAAGAACCGCCTGTTTTCCGTGCTGCGCTCGAACATCGACCTCGGCGCAATCCTCTATGCCGACGACTACGGCGGCTCAGCCGCGGCGAACGCCGAGATCGCCCTGAAGATCCACGCCGTGCGTCCCGAATTGCCGATCATCATCCGTCGACAGACCGCGGCGACGCTGGACGACCTGCCCGACGGCATGCGCCGGGTCCTGTGCGCCGCCTACGTATCGAGCGACATGGCGGCGCTGCAGAAGCTCATCGGCGAATACATCTTCAGCCTGGAGTATCCGAACGCGCTGGTGCGCGGCATTGCCGAGATCACCGAAACCGTGCTGGCCGGCCAGTTCAAGCGCCTGGCCCTGAGTTGCGATACGCCCTACATCGTCCGCGACCGGATCATCTTCGGCGAGGTATTCAGCCTGATCCCGCTGGAAAGTGCCTGGTGCCGCGGCTACATGATGCTGCAGACCGAAGAGGAGGCGATTCTCGATCTGCTCGGCGGCGACGGACCGGCCGACACCGGCGCCGATTTCCGGCGGGTGAACAGTCTGCTCGGGGAAATCACCAATCTCATCTGGGGTGCCTTCAGGAACCGCTACGTCGGCGATGGCGCGGCGTTGTCGGGCAGCCAAGTGCAGGTGCCTCTGGTGGTCAACCACAAGCACAAGTACATCTCCTTCGGTACGGAAAATCCCCAACTGTGTTTCCTGTACACCTTGTGCGACGAAGGCTCCGGGCGTCCGGTGAAGCTCTATCAGCGCTTCGTCTTCAATCTCAGTTGGTCGCCGGAAGACTTCAAGGAAGTCGAAGGTGTCGACGCGATGGTCGAGTCGGGCGAATTGGAATTGTTCTGATCAACTTTTCGAGGAATGAAGACATGGCAAGGATTCTGGTCGTAGATGATTCGAGCACGGTGCGCGACGAGGTCGCGGGCTTCCTGACGAAGAACGGACTGGATGTGGCGACCGCGGTGGACGGCAAGGACGGCCTGGCGAAAGTCAAGGCCGATGCGGGCCTGAAGCTCGTGGTCTGCGATGTCAATATGCCCAATATGGACGGCCTGACCATGGTCGAAAAGGTTCGCGGCGAGTTGGGCAACAAGACGATCAACGTGATCATGCTGACCACCGAAAGCAGCCCGGCCATGAAGGAGCGCGGCAAGGCCGCCGGCATCAAGGGCTGGATCGTCAAGCCCTTCAAGGGCGAGGCGGTGCTGGAGACCTTCAGGAAGCTCGCCGGCTGAGCAATCCAACTGACCGGCACCGCCCTGCGGTAGAATGCGGCGCATGAATCGCGGCTCATTTCGCCATCTGCGCTACGGCTCTTCGCCGGCGGCCACCGTCTGACATGGCCAACGAGACCGAACTCAAGCTGTCCCTGCCGGCCGAGGCGCAGGCTTTGATGCTGCGCCAGCCGGTGCTGAAGCGGGCGGTTTCCCGGCAAACCCAGCAGCTGGTCAATCTCTACTACGACACTCCTTCGCTCTCCCTGTACCAGCGGGGGATCGCCCTGCGCCTGCGCAAGCAGGGCCGAATCTGGCTGCAGACGGTCAAGTGCGCCGGCAGTTCGGCGGCCGGCCTCTCCAGCCGGCCGGAATGGGAAACGCCTTATGCCAACCACTTCGATTTCGCCGCCATCGACGATCCGAAGCTGCGCCGCTGGCTCGATCGCCCTTCGCTGCGCAAGGCGATCGTGCCGCTCTTCGAGACCAGCTTCAGGCGCACCACCTGGCGCTTTACGCCGGCGCCCGGCTGCGTCTTCCATCTGATGCTGGACCGCGGCTGGGTCGCCGCGGACGGCCGGCGCGAGCCGATCTCGGAACTGGAACTGGAGCTGGAAAGCGGCGAGCTCGACGAACTTTTCAAGCTGGCGCAAACGCTCGCCGAGCGCCTGCCGCTGGTGCCGCAGATCCAGAGCAAGGCCGAGCGCGGCTATCGCCTGTACCGCAATGTTCGCGCCGTGCCGGCCAAGGCGGCGCCGCTTCGACTTGACGCCGCCTGTCCGCCGCTCGCGGCATTTCGCCTGATTGCCCTGTCCTGCCTGGAACACCAGCAAGGCAACCGCGATGGCGTGCTGGCCAGCGACGATCCGGAATTCATCCACCAGATGCGGGTGGCCACGCGGCGGCTGCGCGCCGCCATGCGCCTGTTCGCACCGTGCCTGCCGCCGGCTTTCGACGACGCACTGCTGCCCCCGCTGCGCCAGCTGATGGCCCGCCTCGGCCGGGCGCGCGACCTCGACGTGCTGCTCGCCGAGATCGCGCTGCCGGTGATGCATGCGCTGCCCGACGAGCCGCGCCTGATGACCCTGGTCGGCGCCGTGACCGACCGCCAGTATGCGGCGCGCGGCGCCGCCGCGCACTATTTGCGGTCGGCGGCCTACGGCCGCCTGATGCTGACGGCCACGGCCCTGCTCCATCGCCCGCCGTTCCTCGAACCGGCGGCGGATGAAACGCTCGCCGCCTTCGCCGCCGAGAGGCTGAGGCGGCTGCGCAAGAAAGTGCGCGAACTGGCTGCTGCGGCCGGCACGGACGACCCGGCTTCGCTCCACCGGCTGCGCATCGCGATCAAGCGCCTGCGCTATGCCCTGGAATTCTTTGCGCCGCTATGCACCGGGCGGAAGCTGCAAAGGCTGCTGCGCAGGCTGGCCGTCCTGCAGGACGAACTGGGGCAATTGAATGACCTGGCCAATGCCGGCATGCTGCTGATGCACTGCGCCGGCGACGACCCGCGCCTGCGCGAGGCGGTTTCCCTGGTCGGCGGCTGGCACGCCTCGCGCCACCGCCAACTGCTCTCGCGCATTCCGGCGCGGCTCGCGGAACTGCGGCGGTTTTCCCTGCCCGCTCTGGGCTGATTCCGAAAGCAGAGGGTGCGATGCAGTTGCTTTCCTGGAATATCCAGTGGGCTTGCGGATGCGACGGGCGCGTGAGCCTGCCGCGCATCGCCGACGAAATACGGCAGATGGGCGATTTCGACGTCATATGCCTGCAGGAGGTCGCGGTCAATCATCCGCGACTTGCCGGGTCGGCGGGCGAGGACCAGGTTGCGCTATTGGGCGATGCTTTTCCCGGCTATTCCCTCCATTACGGAATCGGCAGCGACCTGGCCGGAGACGGCGGTTCGCGACGGCTGTTTGGCAACCTGGTGTTGTCGCGGCTTCCCGTCGGGCAGGTACTCCGGCATTCTTTGCCGCAGCCCGCGGAACCCGGTTGCCCCAGCATGCCGAGAGCGGCCCTGGAGGTGATCGTTGCGGCAGGGCGGGGCGCCCTGCGGGTGACCACGACCCACCTGGAATATTACTCCCTGGCGCAACGGACCGCCCAGATCAGGCATCTTCGGGCCCTTCATGAAGAGGCTTATTCGCACAGCGTAAACGCGGTGGTCGGCGACGACCTGGACCCGCCTTTTGACCTGCCCCGCCGACCGGTTTCGAGCATCTATTGCGGTGATTTCAACTGCCCGCCCGAGGCTGCGGAACTCGGCTGTCTTCAACAACCCTTCGAGAAGGGCGCGCCTGGTCTGAGGGACGCGTGGTCCGTCGCCCACCCCGGCATCCCCAATGCGTTTACCGTCGGGCTGAACGGCTGCGCCTGGCCGGACAGGCCTTACTGCTGCGACTATTTCTTCGTTTCGGAGAACCTCTGCAGCAGTGTTCGCGGCGTTTCCGTCAATCAGGAAACAAACGCCTCCGACCACCAGCCGATCTTCCTGGAACTGGCGCCGGAGGATTAGGGCGTCGTCGAAGCATCCGCGGCTGCAAGGCAGCTGCCGCAGCTCGGCCCCAAGGACTATGTCCGTTCACGGTCGATTTCATCGGCCGGGATAATCTCTCCGGAGACGATGCAAGTGCCGCGCCCTGGCCGCCTGCGATGGGTTCGCCGATCTGCGCAAGCCATTCACTTTCCTCGCCGTTGCGCCGCGCGTTCGATCGTCGTCTGGCATGTTACGCAACGGACTCTGCCGAGCCCGAGACGCTCTCTTGGGAGGGGATCATCGCAGGTGACACAATGCGCGCCGTCGAAGGCGGGGTGGGACTCCGGCCTGGTCATTAGCCGGATGCGATCGAGACACTCCAGATTGTGGGAAAACTCGATCTGACTGGCGCGGTCGCTTTCATCGGCAGTGCGCTCAACTTCTTCGAGAATCATCGGCAGTCCTTGTTTGTCCGGCAATAGTTGAGGGGGAATCATGTCGACTACGGGACGGCGCTTTGTCCCCGGCACCCTCCAGGTTCGCCCGCGCCATCCTCGTCGTTCAGCCGGCTTTTTCGTTTGCCGGACGCAAAAAAAAAGCCGGGGGATGCTCCGGCCTAAGGACAAGGATTAGGGATGGCACGATGGAATCGTCCCAGCGCGACGGGACGCCAACATGAGGATTGCCAGCCGCGTTGACTGTACCGCGCGAATATTTCAGCAGCATTGCAGTCGGCGGTATTGCCCAAGACATTTCTGCGCCGGCGCGGCGTCCGTCCGATACTCGTGAAGCCGGCGCTAGGCCGGCCATAGCGGGAACAGCTTTCCGAGGAACCGCAAATACCGCCGATTGCAGTCAGGACACCGGTAATGCATGCTGCCGAGCAGGAAACGCATCAGCGGGTGTCTGGATATCCGCTCCATGGCCGAGTCGCAGCGCCGACAGCGGGCCGCACCCCGGTCGAAAATGGGATGCGGCTTGCTTGTTCGGCCCGCCGTCGCGCCGCTCCGGATATTTGCCATTTTCGACCCCGCCGACCGTTATTGCTGCTCGACTCCAACAGTGAATATGTATCATGGGAATATGACAATACTATTGGCCTTGCCGGAGACAGCAACACGCCCGGGCCGGCTGCCTCATCACCTCGGCTGAGCAAATCCGCGTGATTACAGTTCACCGCCACCGAGGCGGTTCGCCCTTCCGCCAGCACAGTGCGACCAGCAGGCCGCATAGGACGCCGACATAGACGAGATAGGAACGCAATTCGCCGGCTGGCGGAAAGATTATTGCGCCGAGCCATAACAGTCCCATGAACCCGGCCAGGACCGTCCAACCCTGCCAGGTGGCCGGCAGTCCCCAGCCCCAGCCATGGCGCTTCGCGGGGAACCAGTACTTGCGTGGAGCGGACATTCGATCCCTTCCTGACTAAATTTCCTTCTCCGGAAATGTCATCGCTGCGTCATGGAACTCCCGTATAAGAGACCATCATGAGCAAGCGACTCCTGTTCCTGCTGCTGTTGATGGCCCACCCGATGGCCTGGCCGGAAGAGAATTATCCGGGCCTGTCCGTGGATGTGAAGAGAGATGGCCGTTTATATACATTCATCGCCAGCTTCGACACACCCCTGACGAAATGCGCCGCCTACCGCTACCTGACGGATTACGAGGGCGCGAAGAATTTGCCCGGCGTGATCGAGTCGGCAGCCACCCGCCAGTCCGCCAACCAGGTCAGGGTTGAGCGCAGCGCCGACGAGCATGTCCTGTTCTTCGATGTCCGGCTCCACTCCGTCATGGAATACACCGAAAGACCATTCGACCGCATCGCCTTCACGCAGCTGACCGGCGACTCGAAGACGTTCCGGGGAAGCTGGGAGATCGAGGCGAATCGACAAGGCAGCACGCTCAGGTTCAAGGGTTCCTGGGAGCCGGACACGCTGATCCCATTCTTCGTCATCGATCATTTTGCACGAAACGGGCTCATCGAGAAATTCAATGCGATTGCGCGCCTGGCGGAGAGGCGCAAGGACATTTTGCCGGTCAGTTGCAGAAGTTGATCCATCCGTCTCAAGGCACTGCCCGACCGCAGCAACGTCGAATTCGTGACAGGATCACTTCCCTGCACTTGCTTGAGCTTCAGGTGATTGCCGTCGAATCGCTGTGGTTTCGACTCTTCCCGGGCAAGGCGCATATTACAATAGGGGAATCGGGGGAGATAATGGCAGTTGCGCCTCCGGGGAGAGGCGATGTCGACCGGCATGTGCCGTCCGTTCTTGCCTGCTCCCATGTGGGCATGGGACTTGCTGCTACAAAGATTTGAACAGTCAAACCGGCGCTAAAGTCCCGGAAGGAATATAGAACGTGAGGCTTATCCGCCTTCGCTTGACCCCGCCTCAGACGTTCACTGCGGTCAGCTTGCTGCTGATTGTATTGATGGTGCTTGGGATAGGCTTCACCCAGTCGTCCTTCTATGGCCAGGCGATCATAGACCGCGAGTCGGTGATCATCCGCGACATGGTGAATGCGATTGCGCTCGAGCAGGAGCAGGAACAACAGTTGAGTTCGGCGGATCTGGCGCATTACACGGAGGCTGCTGCCCAGCGCCGCCTGGAACATAGCTTCAGTGCGCTCAAGAAGCTCTCCGGCGTGCTCTTGGTCAAGGTATTCAGCGCAGATAAAACCATCGTCTGGTCAACCGAACCGAGTATGGTCGGCAAGAGCTTCAGTCATCACCCCGAGGCTCTGGACAGCGCACTCGGCGGCAAAGCGCGCGCGGTATTCGACCCGGGGACACGCTCGTTCGAGACTGCCTACACGCTGCCGCGACTGTCGCTGATCGAATTCTACGTGCCCTTCACCCTGACCGGGCGGCGGGATGCCACGGGACAGGCGGTCAGCGGTGCATTGGCCATCTACCGGTCGCCACAGGAACTCAACAGAACAATTCAGCATGGCCTGTTCCTCCTGTGGCTGGTGACCGGGATAGGCGGCATGATTCTCTACGGCGCGCTCTACACCTTGTTCCGCTCCGTATATTCCCGCCAACGCAAGGCGGAATCGCAGTTCGCCAAATTGAGTACGGATCACGAGCGCCTCGTGCAGATCGAGAAGCTTTCCGCCATGGGTCAGATGGTGAGCGAGATTGCGCACCAGCTCAATAATCCACTGGTTGGCGTGGTCAATCTGACTCAACTCGCCGAACGCGAGGCGGACGATCCATTACGCACCAGGGAACTGCTCGGCGAGATCCGCAAGGCCGGCGATCTCTGCCGCGGCTTCGTGCAGCGCATGCTGCGCTTCAACCAGGTCGCCCGCTTCGAGCCGCAAGCCGTCCAGATGAAGGCGCTGGTGCAGGAGACCATCGCCTTCGTCCAGCAAAGCATGGATTCGCATCCGAACGTTAGTTTTGAGGCACCTGACGGCGAGGTGATGCTGGCCGCCGACCCGGTGCTGATTCGCCACGCGCTGTTCAACCTGATCCACAACGCAGCGCAGGCCGGGCCGGGCCTTCCGGTGGCGGTTGCGCTTTCGGCTGAGCTACGCAGCGGCATTCCCGGCTGGAGGCTGGCGGTGGCCGATTCCGGTCCGGGCATGACGCCCGAGGTCGCGGCCAAGTTGTTCACTCCCTTCTTCACTACTCGCGCCGGCGGCACCGGCCTCGGGCTCTCGGTCGCGCAACACATTGCGCTCCAGCATGGTGGCAGCATCAGCGCCGAAAACAAGCCGGGCGGTGGAGCGCTCTTTACTGTCTGGCTGCCGGCACAGAGCACGAGGGAATCATGAAAGCGAAAATCCTGCTGGTTGACGACGACCCCTTCACGCGAAAACTCTTCGACGGACTATTGCGCAAGAGCACCTACGAATTGCAAACCGTAGTCAATGTCGCCCAGGCTCGCAAGGCGCTGCGCCAGACCGACTTCAACCTGCTCATCCTCGATCAGCGGCTGCCTGACGGCAACGGACTCGATCTCTTCGCGGAAATACGCACAGAAAGACCGCTCCAGCTCGCCATCCTGATCACCGGCTTTGCCGAAGTGCGCGATGCGGTGCGTGCAGTGAGGGAAGGCCTGTTCGATTACTTGACCAAGCCTTTCGAAAACCTCGACGAACTGGATGCAGTGATAGGCAAGGCGCTGGAAATGGACCGCGCCTACCGAGAGATTGCCAATCTGCGCGAGACGCTGGAATCGCGCCCAGGCACGCCCGTCATCATTAGCCGCTCGCCGGCCATGGAAAGGGTGCTGCTCGAATTGCGGCTGGCGGCGCCTTTGGACACCACGGTGCTGATAGAGGGCGAGAGTGGCACCGGCAAGGAGATCGTTGCCAAGCAGGTCCACGCATTGAGCGGACGTTCGAAGCGACCATTGCTGGAACTCAACTGCGGGGCCCTGTCAGAATCGCTGCTCGAGGCGACACTCTTCGGTTATGAGAAGGGAGCCTTCACCAGCGCGGCGAAAGTGACCCCGGGCTATTTCGAAGAGGCCGACGGCGGCACGCTGTTTCTCGACGAAATCACCGACATGAGCGCGAAGCTTCAGGTCAGTCTGCTACGCGTGCTGCAGGAGCGTACATTCGCCCGTCTCGGCAGTACGGTGCAGCGGCCCAGCGACTTCCGCCTGATCTGCGCCACCAACAAATCCCTGGAAACCGAAATGAAAGCCGGAAATTTCCGCGCCGATCTGTTCTACCGCATCAACGTCGTGGTGATACGTCTGCCGCCCCTGCGCCAGCGGAGAGAGGATATCCTGCCGCTGGCTGTGTTCTTTCTTGACCATTTCAATCGCAAGTTCGGCAAGAACGCAGGCCCTTTGACGCCGGAGGCTGTCGCGGCCCTGGAGACAGCCGACTGGTCAGGCAACGTGCGCGAACTGAAGAACGCGATGGAGCGCGCCGTAGTCGTCAATGCGGGCGGTCCGCTAGGCCCCGCGGCACTCGGTATCGCGAGCGGCAATCTTTCCGGTCCGACCGCGACTGCACAGCCCCTGCCGTTTCGCGAGGCGCGTGACGCATTCGACCGGCAGTACTTCGATCATCTTCTTCAATTGGCCTCGGGTAATGTCTCGGAAGCCGCTCGGCTGGCAGGCATCGCTCGACAAAATTTCTACGGACACATTGAGCGGCTGGGTATCGTCACGAAATCGTGACAGCCGTAATGGATTCGTGACGACACTTTTCTTCGAGCACGGCCAAAGCCCGGCAACAATCCGCTATTTCCCTCAGTAATCCGCTTGCTCCCCGATTGGCACAGAGATTGCGAATAGATACGCGAGTTCAATCCTCTGGCGTATTGACGTTTCTGCCAGAGAAATGATGAGCGATTTTATGTTCGATCTGAGGGGAAAGAAATGAAATTGAAACTGTCGTTAAGGGCACGAAACCTAGTTGCTCTCGCTGTCTTGACTGCCACATCGATGACGCTGCTGACTGAGAGCGCCTGGGCCGTACCGTCCTATTCGCGCAGGTACGGCGTCGAATGCTCCACCTGCCACACCATGTGGGGCGCCCTGAACGGCGCCGGCAGCACGTTCAAGCTCAGCGGCTATCGGGCAATTTTTGGCAAGGACCTCAAGCCGCTGTCCGAGGACATCGAGGTTTCCAAGGGGGTGAGTATCCCGACGACGCTGCCATTGTCGTTCGTCACCGGCGTCGGCATCGATTCACGTACAGAGAAACGCCAGGGCGATAATGGCACCAGTAATACTTCGAAAGGGTCCACTATCGCGCTGGAGGACGCGAGCATTTTCATGACTTCACCGCTCGGTCAGCATCTGTCGGCATTCGTCGAGTTCCCGATGTACGAAACCAAGGCATGGGAGTTCACGCCGCTCGGTAGAGCCGAAGCGAACAACACAGTCGCGAACCGCCATCTGCAATTCGTTTCGGAATCCCCGACATTCGAAGTTGCGAAGTTTTTCTGGAACAATCTCCTGGGCAACAGCGCACCTCGTGACAGCGTCAATCTGGAGGGAGGTATCACGCACCTGCCGCTCGGCTACGCCTCGGGTAAGGTTCGACTTTCGGTCAATCAATATCTGATCTACGAGCGCCGTGCGCTGGACCTGATCAGCCCGAAAAACGTCGCCGCGATGGTGGAAGTGCCGATGAGTATTTGTTCAGGCTGGGCGAGCCGCAGCTGCAAACCGAGGTCTTCGGCATGCTGGCTTTCGGCAAGCCGGTCACCGATGTCGCGAAGCGGGATACGTTCTGGGCCGAATACCATCTGGGCATGACCAACGGCAGCAACGGCAAGGCCGACAACAACGCCCAGAAGGATATATACGGGCGCTGGGTCATGCGCTATTACAACCAGTCTCTCGGCTTCTCCGGCTACCATAGCGGCGACCAATATGACGACACGCTGCGGACCAACGCCGCCATCAGCAACGGTGGCATCATGTCGGGCAGGCAGGACGCCAACCGTTCCAACAGGCTGGGGATAGACATGACGCTGAGTCTGTTACCCGTCGGTGTTCCGATGTGGCTCGAGAACCAGTTCATGAGTAACAACGAGAGCAGTCCCACCGGGTTTGGCAAGGAGTTCAAGTGGAAGGGTGGCTTCCATCAGGTTAACTGGCAGCCCAACAAGACCAATATCGCTTACGCCCGCTATGACTATATCAAGGGTGACAATATCAATGACACAACTGTCGGCGGGCTCACCAATGCGACCCCGAGCGAGAAGGACTACATCCTTGGCTGGCAGCATCTTGTCGAACAGAACGTCAAGTTTATTGCCGAGTTCCGCCATCATGCCTTCGAGGATAAAGCCACGAGCGTTAGCCAACCTTCAGTGGCGAAGCTCACCGATGATGGCTTTACGGCTCGGGTGATGTTCGGCTTCTGATTCGAGCAACATTTGAGTAGCCTGCGGCGGGCGCGATCAGAGAATCCGTGCCCGCCCCGGGAAAAGACAAGGGACTATATTATGGAAGCAAAAGAAGCAGTCCTGCTAGTAGGCTTGAGCCTGTTCGGCTTTACCACTCCTGGCCTTGCAGCCGATGACGGGGCCAAGATCCTCGCGGAAGTCTGCGCGGAGTGCCATACGGCGAAAAAGAATCCCCTCGACAAGATAAATCTGACAAGAGGAGAGTGGCGCGACACGCTTGACCGTATGGTTGGCTACGGCGCCGAAATACCCAAGGGGAAGATCCCTGAACTGTTGGACTACCTCGTCAAGACCCATGGACCGGCAGGCACCACCGGCAAAGGCGAGAATTAAGAACTTCCCCCTCGTTGGCGGAGCTAGAAAGTGTGTCGAGGGATAGCCTCAACCGACCACTATTGGGTGCGGAGGGAAATTGGCCGAACTGGGACCTTCTGGGCGCCTGGTCGATCGCATCATTGATCATCGATCATTTTGCCCGAAACGGGCTGATCGAGAAATTCAATGCGATTGCGCGCCTGGCGGAGAGGCGCAAGGACATTTTGCCGCTCGCCTGCAGCGGCTGATCAACCCATCGGCGCGTCCGGATAGTCGGCAAAACGCCCGCAGCTGATGGTTCTGGCGTCGTCCGTGCCCGGGTAGCGGATCGCTTCGAAGCCGCCGTCGCCGTCGGTCAGAATGTACAGCCAGTCCTGGCTGTCACCGAGAGCGAAGCGATGCAGGACCATGCCGTCGGTGATCGGCATGGAGCGGGTCAGCTCCAGCGGTTGGCCGCTGACGGTCCGGGCGACGGCGGTGATATCCATGGGCATATTCCTACTCCTGGTGGTCATGAAATTCCGCGCGATGCCGGTTGGCCTGCGCTGTGAGCGGGGTGTCGTCGAGCCACGCCGTCCATCGCGGGGGGGCGCTTCGGGGCGAGGATGCCGTCGTCAGATTCAGGGCATGCAGCAGGCGCTCGGAAAACTCATCGGGCGATGTCGATATGACTTCGCGCGGCACTTTGAACTCGTCGCTCAGGCGGACGCAGTCCTCGAAGCCGTAGGCCACGATGAACGGATGCATGCCGGCGCCGATCGCCGCGAGATAGTCGCTGTGCTCGTCGCCGCAGGCGTAGGAGAGCGCCGGGTTGATCGCAAAGAATTCCCGGACGCGCTTCAGCTGCGCGGTCTTGTCTTCCTTAAGGGGAATGCAGGCCACGAAGTCGAAGTCGCCGGTGTCGATGCCATGGCGTTCGAACAGGCATCTCAGCGTTTCCTCGGGCTCAAACGTGATGTTTCGCGTCACCAGGCCAACGCGGACGTCCGGCGCTGCCAGCAAGGTGCGCAGCAGCGAGTCGATGCCCTGATACAGACAGGCCTCGTGGCGGTAGACCTCGGTCAGCGTGGCCAGCAACTGCTTGCGCCGCTGCTTGCCGAACTGGCGGCGCAAATTGGTCGGGAACTCGCGCAGGCCGCCGAGATATTTGAACAGCTTGCGCCGTTTCTGGAAGCGTGCGAGGTCGCCGATGGCCATGCCGTGTCGCAGGAAGGTCTGTTCGATGGCGTGAAAGGCGTCGATGGTCGTGCCATCGGCGTCCAGGACCACCAAGCGCTCCCGATTTGCATGAAGTGTCATGGCCTTCAGCCTAGACCGCCGGTGTGACAGGGTCATGACACGGAGGGGCAGCGGCGGTCCCTCAGAGATGGCTGTTGGCGAAATCGGCGAGCCGGCTCCGTTCGCCGCGGACCAGGGTGACATGGCCGGCGTGCGGCCAGTTCCGGAAGTGCTCGACGGCGGAGGTCAGCCCGGAACTGGCTTCGGTCAGGTAGGGGGTGTCGATCTGGGCGAGGTTGCCCAGGCAGACCACCTTCGTTCCCGGGCCGGCGCGGGTGACCAGCGTCTTCACCTGCTTGGGCGTCAGGTTCTGCGCCTCGTCGACCACCAGGAACTTGTTCAGGAAAGTGCGGCCGCGCATGAAGCTCATCGACTTGATCTTCACCCGGGAGGAGACGAAGTCCTTGGTAGCCGCGCGCGAGAATACGTCGCGGTTGTCGTGCTCGCCCGACTTGGTGACGTTGCCGCCGCCCAGCAGGAACTCCAGGGTGTCTTCGAGGGCGCCCATCCAGGGCAGCATCTTCTCCTCCTCGGTGCCCGGCAGGAAGCCGATTTCATCGCCGATCGACACGGTGGCCCGGGTCATGATGATTTCGGCATAGGCATTCTTGTCGAACACCTGCGCCAGACCGGCGGCGATGGTCAGCAAGGTCTTGCCGGTGCCGGCCGGTCCGAGCAAGGTGACGAAATCGACTTCGGGATCCATGAGCAGATTGAGGGCATAATTTTGCTCGGGGTTGCGCGCGACCACGCCCCATACCGGATTCCTCGGGCTGGAATAATCCCTGATGGTTTCCAGCCGGGCCTCTTTCCCCGAGACGGCGCGAACGATCAATTGCTGTGCCGCATCGGCCGGGCCTTCCGGCTCGCGCTTGATGGCCAGGAATTCATTGACCGCCAGTCCCCTGGTTCCGGGTCCGGAGATCCGGTAATGGGCGATCCCCTGGTGCTGCTCGCAGGACACGATCTTGTTCCGGCTCCAGAAGTCCGCCGTGAAGGCTTTGTGGCCCTTGTGCAGCAGCGTTGCGTCGTCGATCACCTGATCGTTGAGGTAATCCTGGGCGTCCAGATTGACCGTGCGCGCCTTCAGACGCATGTTGATATCTTTCGAGACCAGGGTGACGCGGCGATCCGGCTGGGTCTCGAGAAGATGCAGGGCGACGCCGATGATCTGGTTGTCGGCCTTGCCGACCGGGAGCGATTCGGGCAGCTTGATCCGGAAGGACTCGCATTGCAGGAACAGGCGGCCCGTGGCCATCTCCTTGCTGGGCTTGCCGAGGGCGATGCCGCCTTCCACGCCGTTGTCGTGAGCGCGCAGGATCTCGTCGATCATCCGGGTCACCTGGCGGGCGTTGCGCGCCACATCGGTGGTGCCGCGCTTGTGGTTGTCGAGTTCCTCGAGAACCATGATCGGAAGGTAGATGTCGTGTTCCTCGAAGCGGAACAGGGAGGCGGGGTCGTGCAGAAGTACATTGGTGTCGATGATGAAAAGCTTGCTCGGCAGATTGTTCGCGGCCTTGGCTTTCTTTGACATCGAAACTCCTTCGGTGAGTTTACTTTCGGGACTGCACCTCCTTATTTGAACCCAGTTGTGTTACCGATTTACGAAAGGTGCGGTCGAGCGTGCGCCGATCAGGTCGAAGTTGTCCTCAAGCCAGTTCCCGGCGCAATTCCTGCCCTCGTCGCGCAAAGCCATGATGAAGGAGAAGTCCCTGTTGGCCTTGCTCAGCGAGCTCAAGCCGCTCATGAATTCCGGCGATTCGATCGAATGCAGATGCAGGCGGCGCAGCCGCCGTTGCCAGCGGTCGAGGGCGAAGTGGCCGCGCCGCGCTTCCTGCTGCGCCAGGATCAGGCCCGCGAGTTCGGTGGATAAATTGGCGCCGAAACTGATCTCCGACAGCCGTTCCGAAATCTCCTCGGCGGTCCGCGGCGTCCGGGAACTGGGCGAGGGATGGAGCAGCACGAGGATGAGGTCGGCGGCGGAGCACTGATGGACCAGCGGCAAGACCGGAGGATTCGCAGTGAGGCCTCCGTCCCAGTAGGACTCGTTGTCGATCTCGATGCTGTGGTGCAGGGTCGGCAGGCAGGAGGAGGCGAGCAGGGCATCGAGCGTCAGCTCCCGGGTGCGAAACAGCCTGAGCGTTCCGTTGCCGACCCGGGTGGCGGCGATGAACAGTTCGATCCGGCAATCGCGCCGCAGCCTTTCGAAATCGACCTGGCCGAGCAAGATATCGCGCAGCGGATTGACATCGAAAGGATTGAGTTGATACGGCGAAAAGAATCGCGTCAGGAACAGCAAGGCCTTGAGCGCGGGTGTGGTCCCCGCCGGCAAGCCCTGGCCGGCCAGGGGCCAGGCATCCTCCGCGGTGCCGTGGAACGGAGCCCTGGTGGCGACGGCGCCCCAGAAGTCCTGCAGCGCCCGGCGCGCACCTTGCCTGCCGCCGACGGTGAAGCCGTGAGCGCAGACGACGGCGTTCATCGCGCCGGCACTCGCGCCGCTGATCCCTTCGATGTCGATGCGCTCCTCTTCCAGCAGGCGATCGAGCACCCCCCAGGTGAAGGCCCCGTGCGAGCCGCCGCCCTGCAAGCCCAGCGTTATCCTCTTCATCGACCCGGCCCGGTCCCGATAGCTCGGCCTGCGCCTCGAATCGTCCGGGGAATTTGTCCGCGTCTATCCCCGGGCCGGCCGTTCTCGATCACGCCGAAAGGAAAGCCTGGCGTGCCTTGCTCAGTCGCTTTCAATATCCTGGTTGGCGTCGTTTTGGATAAAGCCTTGGTCATGGATCTCGAAGATGGCCGGGGGGATAGCTTTCCGGTCCCAGGCCGTCACTCGCCAAACCACTTCCCCGTTCTGCGCCTGGATCACCAAGGGCAGGCGGATTTGCGCGCTCCAGCAGATGTGGCTGGTGCGTCCGCCCTGGCTCAGATCATACCACCGGCAGGCCGCGATGGCCTTCGCGGCGGCTACCGGCGCCCGGGCCCGGCCTAGCCGATATTCGCCCATCGGATGCTTGAGGCCGTGGGCCAGGTCGAACCAGTCGGTGAAGTTGCCGATGCGATAGAGATTGCTCCGGTCTATCCGGGTGTGGATGCGTTTCTTCCTGTCCAGAATCGACATGCGGAATTCGGCATCGCCCGGTCGGCGGAAGACGTAGGTCTCGATCGCCTCGTCGGTGCGGCGCTTCAGGCGCCCGCCGCCGTCACGCCAGACTTCGAGGCGGTGTTCGGCGCCTTTGGCGGCGAACGCGGCCTGGTAGTGCAGCGTGGCGGGCTCGCCCTGCGCGCTGAATACCTGCTCGAAGCCCGCTTCCTTGGCCGGCGCATTCACGGAAAGCGCGGCCGCCACGCAGAGCGCGGCGAGCCGCAGCCCCGGCGGCCGGTGCTTGGGTGAAAATGTTTCCTGCATCAGTGTCTGACCTCAAGTTTTCTGTGCTGGCGCGGAGCCTTACTGGCGCACCGCCTTGGCATAATCGAAGTAGCGGTAGGTTTTGCTATCCACGCTCAGATCCTTTACCGCCAGGCTGATGTTGTAGGAACCGGTCAGCGACGAGTCGGCCGTGGCGCCGGTCGGATCGGTCGGCAGTTCGAAGCGCAGGCCGGTCGCAGCGCTGCCCGGGGTCACGGTCGACGACACCACGCTCGGCGTGGACTTGCTGGCCGGCGTCACCAGCGCTTCGTTGAGGATGCGCCCGTCGGCCTGGGGCAGGGACAGTCCGAGCAGGTAGGCCACGGTCGGCGCGACGTCGACGTTGCCCGACGGATTGGTCACGGCGGTCGCGGACTGGAAGGATGGGCCGTTGGCGATCAGGGTGTTATGCACGTCGGCGATGCCGAAGCTGCCGTGCATGCCGCGCTGGCCTCCGCTGCTCTCGAACTCGATACCCGGCATGCCTTGGATGGACGCGCTGTAGTCCCAGTTGAAGCTCACCACGACATCGGGCTGGCCGTTGTTCTGACGGCTGGCGTTTTCCAGGTTGACCTGTGCCATGGTCAGGGTGCCGGGCAGAGCGCCATAGCGGCTGTCGACGAAGACGGCGCCGTATTCCTCGCGCTGCTGCAGGAACTTGACCAGATTCTTCACCGTCGCGGCGTCGTGTCCCGGGACGTAGAAATAATCGGAGCCGCCGTTGGCCGCAACCACGATGCCGTTGGCCGGCAGGCTGCCGGGCGCCGGGACGGTGAATCTGGCCACCGGGCTGGCCAGCGTCGAACTGATCGCCTGGTACTTGGTGTTGGCGGCGCCGCATAGACTTCCAGAGACATCCAGCTTGACCGGAACGGTCGGCACGCCGGCGGCGCTCAAACCGTACATGGCGGAGGTCGTGCAGCCGCTGCCGTCGTAGGCACTGAAGCCGCGGTAGGTCAACAGGTCGGCGGAGCGCACGTCGCCCGAGAAGGAGTAGCCGCCGGCGTTGACCGCGCCGAGCGCGGCGGTGGTCGTGCCGCTGGTCGACCCGTTGACCGGCGCGCCGTTGGGCAGGGTGGCGGACGGCGTGATGGCGCGCAGCGGATAGAGGTTGAGCGGACCGGAAACGCTGCTGTGGCCGTGGTCGGAGACGACGATGATGTTGGTGCTGTTGTCCATGCCGTTGGCCCTGAGGGCCGAGATCAGCTCGCCCAGGCGCGCGTCCTGGGAACGCAGTCCGGCCGTGGCATTGGCGCTGCCCGGCCCGTAGCCGTGCTCGACGTTGTCGGGCGTGCGGAACCAGATCAGGGACAGCATCGGCTTCTTGTTGGGCAGGATGTACTGGGTGAATATCGACATCATGTACTTGTTGGCGGCATCCTCGGGCGCGCCCTGGGTGGTGTCGGTGGAGTCTCGCGCCGCTATGGCAATCGACCCGCTGGGATCGTAGGCCGTCGTGTTGAAGGTGACATAGCCGGCCTTGGCGGTCGGGCTGCCGTTGTTGCCGGCCAGGGTCACGGCGTTGCTGCCGGCGTAGCCCTTGACGGTATTGGCCGGCAGGGCGTAGCCGTTGCTCTGGAGTTCGGTCACCAGGCTGCGCGGCATCACGGTGTTCTCGTCGAGGAAGTAGCCGCCCTGTCCCAGATCCTGGATGTAGGCCGCGCCCGACTTGCCTATCGTGGCGGTCGCCAGGCCGGCGCTCTGCGCGGTGGCGAACAGGCTCTTCACCAGCAGCAGTTGGCCGCTGTAGTAGGTGTTGAGTGTGGCCAGGACCTGGTAGTCCTCGGTGAACACCGGGTCCACGTAATCCTGATTGGTGCCGGCGGCGCTGCTGCCGACAGGGATGGTGTTGGCACTGCCCTGGGGCGGGGTCCAGAAGGTGTTGCCATAGAAGCCGCTGGTCTTGGGGAAGGCGCCGGTGGCGAAGGACGACCCGTTCATCATGGTGAAGGTCGGGTAAGTCGAGTGGTTGTCGCTGAAGTTGGTGCCGCTCTTGCGCAATGCGTAGAGGTTGGGCGTGTCGGTGGCATTGACCGAGTCCGGACGCAGGCCGTCCCAGACCATGATGATGCTGCGGGTCGGCGCCAGCGCCGATGGATTGGACGAGGACGTGGAATCCCCTGCGCAGCCGGCAAGCAGGCCGCTGGCAGCTAGGACGGCGATCAGGGCATCGTTCAACTTCATGGCTTGAATCTCCCATTGGGGCGGTTGGTCGGCGAAAGCGCGCTGCCTCGGCAGTCGCGCCGACGCAATCTATGCCACTTCCGTTACAGAATGATGAAGGCCATGACGAAGCAGTCCCGGTCGGCGGGCAGCCCCAGGCAACGCCCAGCGGGGCCTGTCATCGCTGCGTAATCTGTGTGGCGCAGACTTTTCGCGACAGCCTCCTGATGCGCCGCGATTTGCCGTGATGAGGTCTTACCGAACACAGGGGCCGCATGCATATCATCGATACCACGCTTTTCTTTGCGCCACAAAGCGGCGGCGTCAAGCGCTATCTGCTGACCAAGCAGTCCTTTCTCGCCGCGCAGCCGGGAATCAGGCATACGATGGTCGTCCCCGGTTCGGGCCGGGGTTCGGCGCGGACCGGCCTGGTCGAGTTGCCCAGCCCAAGGATTCCCTTCGGCAACGGTTACCGAATGCCTATCGGCACCGGCGCCTGGTCGGACGGGCTTTGCGCCCTCGAGCCCGACCTGATCGAGGCAGGCGATCCCTATCACGTGGCCTGGGCCGCACTGCGTGCGGCGGACCGGCTCGGGGTACCGGCTGTCGCGTTCGTCCATTCCGATCTTTCCCGTCTAGTCGGCGCACGGCTTGGCGATACGGCACGGGCCGCTGTCGACGCCTATCTGCGCAACCTTTACGGCCGGTTCGATCTCGTCATGGCGCCGAGCCGGTCGATGGCAGCGCGATTGCATGGCCTCGGCATCGATCGGGTGGTGGTCCAGCCGCTCGGCGTCGATACGAGCCTGTTTCATCCGTCCCGGCGCGACCCGTCGCTCCGCGCGGAACTGGGTCTGCCCGGCGACACGCGCCTGCTCATTTATGCGGGACGGCTTTCCGCCGAGAAGAGGGTGCCGCTGCTTCAGCGCGCCGTCGAACAACTGGGGCCGCCCTACCATCTGCTGGTCGTCGGCGGCAATCGGCGGCGTCGCCTGTCGCGCCAACAGACGCTGCTGCCCTACGAGCCGGACACGCTCCGGCTGAGCCGGCTCCTGGCGAGCTGCGACGCCCTGATACACGCAGGGGAGCATGAAACCTTCGGGCTGGTGTTTCTCGAGGCGATGGCCAGCGGCCGGCCGGTGATCGGCGTTCGCTCCGGAGCGGTGCCGGAAATTGTCGACGCGTCCGTCGGCACGATTGCCCGGCCGGGACACGTCGACTCGCTCGTCGCAGCCGTTCGCACCCTTTACCGGAGCGACATCGAACAACTCGGCCGGCAGGCGCGGCAACGGGTCGAATGCGCCTATTCCTGGAAGCAGACCTTGACGCGGCAATTGGCGCGCTATGCGCATCTAGCGCGGCAACGTCCGGCCATGGGGGAGATCGCCACGGTGATGGGCGACTGATGGCTCGCGGCCTGTGTATCGCGATTCACGACGTCGCTCCCGCCACTTGGCCGGAATGCGAAGCGCTGCTGGAGATGCTTGAGCGCCTGGGCCCCCTGGCGCTCACGCTGCTCATCGTTCCCGACTACCATCGTGCCGGGCGCATCGACCGCGCGCCCTGGTTCGTGCGCGCGGTCGATGCCCGCGTCGCGGCCGGTGCCGAAGTCGCACTGCATGGCTACTATCATCTCGACGAGGCGGCCGCGCCGCAAAACCCGGCATCATGGTTGCGGCGGCGGGTTCTGACAGATGGCGAAGGCGAGTTCGCCGCCCTGACGGCGGGGGAAGCGGCTGTCCGCATCGATAGTGGGCGGACGCAACTCGAGGGCTGCGGCTGGCCAGTATCGGGCTTCGTGGCCCCGGCATGGCTCGCCGGTGAAGGCGCCAGAGCGGCCATCCGTCGCTCATCGCTCTGCTACACCAGCTCGCGCTCGGCCCTGCTGCGTCTTGCCGACGGCAGCCGCATCAACGCACCGTGCATCACCGCGTCGTCGCGCTCGCCCTGGCGGCGCTTCGGCAGCCGGCTCTGGCTCAAGTCCATGGCGGCGGCGAGCGCGGCCATGCCGCTGCTGCGTGTCGCCCTGCATCCGTCCGATGCCGCGCATCCCGAAATGAGGACCGCGTGGCTGCACTTGATCGAGCGCCTTCTCGGCGACAGGACGACGCTCACCAAGCGTCAGGCCGTGGAAGGATATCGGTGCGCCGCGTTGCCGCGCTAGCGGCCGCCGCCGGCCTCGGGCTCGCCATCGGCTCGCCGTTCATGCTGGGTGGCGCGGACGTTCTCGCCAGCTTGCACGATCTTGAGCCGCGGATGATCCTGATCCTGGCCGGTCTGGCGACAGTCAGCGGCGTCGCGAAAGCGGGCAAGCTCCAGATACTGCTGGTCAGCATCGGCCAGCGCCCGGCCTTTCTGCGTACCCTGGCGATATCGCTGGCCACCGATTTTGCCTATCTGTCATCGCCCGCAGGCGCGGCCGGCTATGCCGTCAACGTGGCATTGTTGAGCAGGGCCGGCACCTCGTGGGTCGTCGCGACCGCGGTCGTGGGCGCCGAGCAGGCGCTCGACTGGCTCTTCTTCGCGCTGGTGGTGCCTGTCGCAGTGTTCTCGGCGCTGGGTCCATTGGCACAGGTCGCGCCCAAGGTTTCCGGGTCGGCCTACGGGGCCCTGCTGAGCGTCGTCCTGGCGGCACTCTGCGGACTCTGGTATGGCCGCCACAAGCTGCTTTCGGCCGTGCGCACCTGCGCCTGCGCCTTACCCTGGCTGCAATCAAGGCGAGCGCGTTGCGCTGAATTTCTTGCTCAGCTCCGGACACAACTGGGCCTGCTTGCGCATGGCGAGTTGGCGCGGAATGCCGCCTTGCTGCTGTTGACGCTCGTCCAGTGGCTCACCCGTTATGGCGTGCTCTGGGTCGTCCTGGCGGACCTCGGTCATCGCCTGCCGTACGGCTTCGTGATCGTGCTGCAGGCGGTGATTCTTCATCTGGCTCTGTGGACCGGCATCCCGGCCGGCGGCGGGAGTGCCGATATGGCGCTCGCTGCAGCCCTCGCACCTTGGGTGCCGGATGCGAGCATGGCGGGCGCACTGGTCTTGTGGCGTTCCGCGACGCTCTACTTCCCTCTGCTCGTCGGCGCCCTCAGCCTGGCCGCGCTGGGCGGCAAGTGGAGCGCAGGAAAGGGGAATCGCTGCCGAGGCCTCGAAGCCGGCCCGCCAGGAGGGCCTTGATCGCAAGCCCAGCCAAGAGGGCGGAATCGTCCAGGCTTCGCTCGCGACAGCCGCGCACGGGCTTCCGGATGCCTGCTCGGCCGAGGCTATTTGCGCAGTTCTTCCCGCACCTTCTTGCAGGTCAGCACAATCAGATAGTCCTTGATGCGTGCGTTCATGCTCAGGCGTTCGAAATTCCTGGCAAATGCCTTTTCCACTTCCGCCACCGGACGATCGATTTCCTCGGCAAGCGCCTCGATGGCAAAGAGATTCTCGGGGTCTGGATCGGTGTATGCCGAGGTGCTCATGTCGTCTGCATCTTTTGGCCCTGTCGGGAGCGGGAATTGTAATCCGGAAAACACCGTCTTGTCGCCTGCCCGAGGCGGCGGTTCATGCGATCGACCGGCCTGCCGCGCGCCATGCTTCGACCCGGGCGATCAGCGCCTTCGGCTGTTCGCTGCTGATCCTCGGACTGCCGGCATAGATGGTGCCGGCGTCTCCATCGATGCATAAAGAGTCGCCTTCCAAAATCACGGTTCCCGCCAGAGTTGCCTGCCGTGCCCTTTCGTCGACGCTCAGGGCCGCGCAGCCGACGAGACAGACTTTGCCCATCTGCCGAGCCACCACGGCAGCATGCGAGGTGCGGCCGCCGGTGGCGGTCAGAATGCCGCTGACGACTGCGATCCCGGCGATGTCGTCGGTGGCGATTTCGTTGCGCACCAGAATGGCGGGCGTACCCCGTTTCGCAAACGCCTGGGCCGCTGCCACGGAGAACGCTGCCGGCCCCTGGGCAACGCCGGTTCCTGCCGGGACGGCCAGGCCGAGCGGCGGCTCGGGAGATTCGATGCGCCGGAGGGTGATCTTTTCGATGTCGATGGAGGACAGGCGTCTCAGGGCTTCTTCTGCGCTAATGAGCCCGGCGTCCGCCTGATCGACCGCCATGCGCAGCGCCGCCAGGGCGGTGCGCTTGGCGGTGCGCGTCTGCAGCATGAACAATTCGCCGTTTTCGACGGTGAATTCGAACTCCTGGGCGTCGAGGAATGCCTCTTCCAGGGACTCCGAGACGCCTGCCAGTCTTTGCATCAGCCAGTCGGGGCCTTCGCTGTCCGACGACACCCGGCGGCGTCCCGAAACGATGTCTTCCCCCTGCGCCTGGGTCAGCCAGTCGACATAAAGGCGCTTCTCTCCGGTTGACGGGTCGCGCGTGAAACCGACGCCGGCGCCGGAGTTGCCGCCGGCATTGCCGAACACCATGCGCTGAATCGTCACGGCAGTGCCGAGGTCGTCCGGCAGAGTATTCAATCGGCGGTATTCGACCGCCTTGGCCGACATCCAGGAAGCGAACACCGCACGGGTGGCGGCGGCCAACTGCACGAACGGGTCCTGGGGGAAGTCATGGCCGGTGTGCTCGCGATAAAGCGCAAGATAGCTGCGCGCAAGGTCGCGCAGGGCTCGAAAGTCCAGTTGCCGGGCAAGCTCGACTCCGCCCCGTCGCAGGGCGGCATCCAGTGCCGCATCGAAAGGCGAAGCGGGAACTCCGGCCACGATCTCGGCAAAGTCCTGGATCAGGCGGCGATAGGAATCCCATGCCAGCCGATGATCGCCCGTCAGCCGCAACAGGCCGGTCAGCGACAGATCATTGAGCCCGACATTGAGCACGGTTTCCATCATGCCGGGCATGGAAACCGGGGCGCCGGAACGGACCGAGACCAGCAGGGGGCGCCTCGCGCTGCCGAATCCCAGGCCGGTCGCCTGTTCGAGGTTACGGGTGGCGGCCTGCAGCAGGCTCGATAGCTGCGCGTTTAGCTCTTCGCCTGCCTGTGCGGACTTGCACCAGTCGGTCGCCAGGACGAAACCCTGCGGCACCGACAAGCCCATGGTCGCCATCCGGATCAGGTTGTGGGCCTTGAATCCAGCCAAGCCCACGTCCGGCAGGCCGTCGCGGCCGTTCAGATCGAACACCTGCGGTGCGGCAGCGCTCTTGCCCTTTCCCTTAGGCATGAATCACCTTGCCCATCACATGATCGTGCAACAGGAGGGCCACATGCATCAGGCCGTCCGCCGCCTGCTCCAGGTTGCGCGCCGCTTCGACAACGCCGAACACCTCGGAAAAGGGATCCGGGTTGGCCAACAGGGTCCGCTTTACCTCGCGTTCGGCCAGGTCGCTGGCATGTTCCAGGGTGCGGATGGCATGCACGGCCCGCAGGAAATCGTCTATGTCCTCGCGCGGCCCGCCGCGCCGCACGTGCCGCGACGCCGAGAGCGCCTTGACCAGTTCCCGGGCTGAATTGGCGACCGGGCCGACCAGCTTGTCCAGGGCGGATATCGCAATGCCGGCGGCCTTGGGCGAAAGCGTGATGTGAAACACCGCCTCCTCCAGGTCGTCGGCAATATCGTCGGCGTCGCTCATCAGTTGCAGGATGAAGCTCAGTTCGTCCCTCGAGCCGCTGCGGGCCTTATTCAGCTCCAGGTCGGCCGCCGTTTCCCAGTCCTTGGCCCTTTCCGCCAGAGCCGCGACTTCCTGCGGGCGGGCCGCCCGGGCGGCCGCCAGCACGGAGCGCACCGTATCCGCCAGTTCCACGATCAGCCCGGCATGTTCGAGCGCCGTGTCGAGCAGGGCATCCTCGGTGGAGCGGACCTGCGACGCGAGTTCGGTGCGAATCTCGTCCGCGACGAGGGATGCCGGCCGGCCTTGGCGCAGCCCCTCGAGGGCCTGTCTCAGCGCGAAGCGCAGGAAGTCCACGGCGCGGCTTTCCGTCAGCATCTGGTCCAGCCTCTCTCCCGGCCTGAGCTGGCCGCCGTGGGCGAAGCTCATGGCGTCGAAGATCAACTGCTCCCCGCCGGCTTTGAGCCAAGCCATATGGCCGACGTTTTCGTCGGCTGCCCACTTGAGCAACGCGATGGCGGCCTTGCTCGGGAGAAACAGGCGCAGCCGCTTGCGCGCCCGGTTCCAGTCGATGAGAAACACCAGGCGTGAGCCGAGGTGATCCAGAAAGCGGCGCAGCTGGACATTGCTCGGCGCCTTGTAGTTGCCCACGCAGAGGTGATAGACGCCGTCCGCCATGGCCGCATCCTTGCGCGAGCGCGTATCCTCCCAATCCACTTCATAGCCTTCGAACAGGCTCTGGAAGAAGAGCAGGCGCGGCAGATGGACGTCGGTGTAGGTGACCGTCACGGCCCGGCCCGAGACGTGGATCACCAGCACATGGGCGTCCGTGGTGCCGATGTCGTTCTGCAGCACCAGCTTTTCGCCCAGGCGGGTTGCCGTTGCGGACAGCCCGGGATGTTCGAACTTGAGCGCTGCGGTGCGGTTGACGCCGGCCATGAATGCGGCAATCCGCGGCCGGTCCGGGGCCAGGATGGCATACGCGCGACAGCCGTCGATCGTTTCTCCGGCCAGGGTCGACTGCAGCGCATTCAGTGCCCGATGCATGTCCATTACCAGGATATGGAGACTGTCTCCGGATTTCCGGTCAGCCGCCGTGAGGGCGTGAATCGCATCGGCGCTCAACTCTTCGCCGCCCTCGGGCGCTGCGGCGAAGTTCTTTAGGCGCTGCGCGAATGCGGCGCTCTCCGGCGTGCCTGCGGCCTGGATGGGTTCGAGCATTTCGGCGGCATCGGCATAGGCATCCCGGATAATCCGCGCGGATTCGGGAACACGGTAGCGGCCCTTGCCCACCCGCAGGGATTCGTCCACGACGCGGTCCAGATCGCTCTCCGGCACGCCTGCAGCGAGCCGCTCGGCACGCAGGCTCGAGGTCGGCGCATCCGGTCTTTCGGCGTGGGATTGCGCCGCCTGGAGGAGGGTGAGGCGGTACTTGACCCGGTCATTGGCCGCCAAAGCCCGATTGACCAGCGTCGGCAAGAGCAGTACCTGTTCATTGAGCGAACTGAGGATGCCGATTTTTTCAGACATGTCAGGATTATGCTACAGGCGTGTTGCGTTATTGTGACCGTCGCCGCTTCGCCGCCCCGAAACCGCGCCAGCCGGGTCGAAGCGGAATCTCCTTCGCGGGAATGCAATTCACCTTGCCGTCATCCTCCGGTAATGCCGCCGGCGTAGCCTGAGCTTGACCTGACGCCCGGCGATCCTGTCCGCACATTTCTTCTGCCGGCCCCAACTCGAGGAGTCCGTCCATGCACGACCAACCGTTCTCAACCCAGTCTGCCGCAAGCGCCCGTGGCCCCGCCGGGCCGGCGGCCTATGTCCATGCTTTGGCCCGTCTCGCGGAATGCGATCCCTGCCTGGGCGAAGTTGAAACGCTTTCACCGTGGGCAGCCGACTCCGGCGCGGCGTTCTATGCTCATGCCCTGATGACCGGCGAGCAAGCGGTCGCGGCCTGCCATGAATTCTCCGAAATTCTCGAAACGCGGGGAGACCATGTCGTCGCCGGCCTGTTTCGCCAGCTGGCCGTCGCGGAAATGGAGCGCACCGATGAACTGGCCCGCCGGACCGACGGTCTTGCCCTGCCGCGATTGCCTCGCTGGCAATACCACTGGCTATATAAGGCGCCGCCCGACCCGTCGCTGCAGGAACTCGTCGCTCAGCTGCTGACCGGGCATGCGGCACTGAGGATTGCCCTGAATGCCGGGCTTCGCTCGAAGGCGATCTACGAGTGGGTTTCGGCCAGCGCCGCCGATCCCGAAGTGAGGGCCGGCGCGCGCGAACTGGCTGCCGAGAAGTCGCAGCACGTGCACTGGCTCAGGGGGGCCCTGGCGACTCTTGCGGCGCCGCTGGTCTGGCAGGAAGACTTCAACGGCCTGTGCCCGGCGCAGTGACTGTCGATGCGTCGAATTCTTTCATCAACCATCAGGAGGTATCACCATGTCGTCGATTCCGCATGCCACGCATGATCCCCTCGCAAACGTTCTGAAGGCGAACCTGGAAGCATTCAATACCTTGGCGGACGCCACCCTGGCCGGTGGCGAACGCCTGGTCGCGCTGAATCTCCACGCCGCGCGCAGCTTCCTCGTGGATTCCCTGGCCAATGCCGGCGAAGCAGCCGGCGTCAGGGAATTTCAACAGCTGCTCAAGCTGCAAACCACCCTGGTCCAGCCTTCAGTGGAGAATTTCGCCGCCTATTCGCGCAGCTGCTATGAGGTCTTCAGCCAGGCCCAGAAGGACGTCCTGAAGTTCGTCGAGACGCGGTTCGCGGCAGCGACAGAGAGCGTCGCCTCCGCCCTGGACCAGGCCGCCGAGAATGCCCCGGCCGGTTCCGAGGCGGCCTTCGCGGCGGCCAAGTCCGCGTTCACCGCCGCCAACTCGGCCTACGAAAACATCAGCAACGCGACCAGGCAGATCGTGGCCGTCGCCGAGGAGAACCTGGCCGCCGCGGGCGACGCCACGGCGAAGGCCGCCGGCACTCCGGCGAAGGCGAAGAAGGCGGCCTGACCGCCGGCCGGACCTGACGCGCGGAAGCGGGGCAAGTCCGGCCGTGCGCTAGCCTGGCGTCGCCAGGGCGGCGAGCAGCAGCTCCTGGGCGCAGCGGCGCGAATGGCGCGAAGGCAGGATGCGGTATTGCCCTTCGGCGTCCATGTCCCAGGCCTGACGGTGGTCGACCAGATAGGGCCGCAGGCCTTCCTTGATCACGCGCCGGCGCAGCCTGGGGTCGAGCAGTGGGAAGCAGGTCTCGATGCGGCGAAAGAAGTTGCGCTCCATCCAGTCGGCGCTGGAGAGGTAGACGAGTTCGGCGCCGTCGGCGTGGAAGTAGAAGATGCGGGAATGCTCGAGGAAGCGCCCGACCACCGAGCGCACCCTTATCTTTTCCGAGAGTCCCGCCACCCCCGGGCGCAGGGCACAGGCGCCGCGTACCAGGAGGTCTATCCTGACACCGGCCTGCGAGGCCTGGTAGAGCGCTTCGATGACCTCGGGTTCGAGCAGGGCGTTCATCTTGGCGATGATCTGCGCTTTTCGCCCCTTGGCCGCCGAGGCGCTTTCGGCCTTGATCAGAGCGACGATGGAACTGTGCAGGGTGAATGGCGCCTGCAGCAGATGGTGCAATGGCCGGTGTTGGCCGAGGCCGGTAATCTGCTTGAAGACTTCGTTGACGTCGTCGCAGATCGCTTCCTGGCAGGTGAACAAACCGAAGTCGGTATAGAAACGGGTCGTGCGCGGGTGGTAGTTGCCGCTGCCCAGATGCACGTAGCGGCGCAGACCGCTATCCTCCCGACGCAGCACCATGAGCATCTTGGCATGGGTCTTGTAGCCGACGACGCCGTAGACCACGTGGGCGCCGACCTCCTCGAGGCGTCCGGCGATGTCGAGATTCGCCTCCTCGTCGAAGCGCGCCATCAGTTCCACGACGACCGTCACTTCCTTTCCCTGCCGCGCCGCGCGCAGCAGGTGCTCCATCAGCACGGAGTCCGTGCCGGTGCGGTACACGGTCATCTTGATCGCCATCACCAGCGGATCGTCGGCCGCCTGCTGGAGGAACTCGATCACCGGCAAGAATGACTGAAAGGGATGATGCAGCAGGATATCCTGCCGGCTGATGGCTGCGAAGATGTCGTGGCGCTTGCCGAAAGTCCTGGGCAGGCCGGGCAGGAAGGGCGGATAGCTGAGCCCGGGCCGGTCGAGCGTGTCGGGCACCGACATCAGGCGCACCAGATTCACGATGCCCGCCACCCGGTACAGGTCGTCATCGTCCAGCGCAAACTGCTGCAACAGGAACCCAGTCATCACCGGCGGGCAATTGTCCGCCACTTCGAGGCGCACCGCGTCGCCGAAATTTCGCTGCGGCAATTCGCCCTGCAGCGCCGTGCGCAGATTCTTCACTTCCTCGTCGTCGACGAAGAGGTCGGAGTTGCGGGTGACGCGAAACTGGTAGCAGCCCCGCACGTTCATTCCGGAAAATAGTTCAGCGACGTTCTGGTGCATGATCGAGGACAGAAAGACGAAACAGTCCTGGCGGCCGCTCAAATCCCTGGGCAGCCTAATCACCCGCGGCAGGGCGCGCGGCGCCTGCACGATGGCGACGCCGGAACCGCGGCCGAAGGCGTCGCTGCCGTCCAGTTCGATGGCAAAGTTCAGGCTCTTGTTGAGAACCCGCGGAAAGGGATGGGACGGATCGAGGCCGATGGGTGTCAGCAGCGGCATCACTTCGCGCAGGAAGTAATCGCGTATCCAGGCGTTCTGCGCGTCGGTCCATAGCCCTCGTCTCATGAAGACGATATTCGCCGCGGCCAGGGCCGGCAGAATTTCATCATTGAGCAGCGCGTACTGTTCGGCGATCAGCGTGTGCGCTGCCAGGCAGACCCGGCGGAAGGCTTCCCGCGGTGCCAGGCCGTCCGGGCCGGTGCTGCGGCTGCCCAGCTTGATCTGTTCCTTTAGGCCGGCGACGCGGATCTCGAAGAACTCGTCGAGATTGGATGACACGATGCAGAGGAAACGCAGCCGTTCGAGCAGCGGCACGGATTCGTCTGCCGCCTGCGCCAGGACTCTGCGATTGAAGGCGAGCAGGGACAGTTCGCGGTTGAGAAAATGCGCGGGCGGGTAGGGGTGAACGGCGGACATGGTCTGGTGGTATTCTCGATTGCCGGCGTCATTGCCAGCCATAGCGACGCGAGTAATAGTTCTTCATCAGTTGCGTGAGCCCCATATAGCCGGCGAGCATCGCCGCCAGGATGGGGAAGTAGCCGGCCGGCAGCGCCTGCATCTTGAAATACGGGGCGATCGGACCCATGGGGATGAGAATGCCGATGGCCATGATCAGGCAGGTCGTGAGCAGGAGCGGCATCCCGGGCTTGCTCTGGAGGAACGGGATCTTCTTGGTGCGGATCATGTGGACCACCAGCGTCTGGGTCATCAGCCCTTCGACGAACCATCCCGACTGGAACAAGGTCTGCTGTTCCGGCGTGTTGGCGCCGAACACGAACCACATGACGCAGAAGGTCAGGATGTCGAAAATGGAGCTGACCGGTCCGAAGAACAGCATGAAGCGGCCGATCTCGCCGGGATTCCAGCGCTGCGGCGCCTTGACCAGTTCCTCATCGACGTTGTCGAAAGGGATGGCGATCTGCGAGATGTCGTAGAGCAGGTTCTGCACCAGGAGATGCATCGGCAGCATGGGCAAGAATGGGAGGAAGGCGCTGGCGATCAACACCGAGAAGACGTTGCCGAAATTCGAACTGGCGGTCATCTTGATGTATTTGAGCATGTTGGCAAAAGTCTTGCGGCCCTCGACGACCCCCTCTTCGAGCACCATCAGGCTCTTCTCCAGGAGGATGATGTCGGCCGCCTCCTTGGCGATGTCCACGGCCGTGTGCACCGAGATGCCGATGTCGGCGGCGCGCAGCGCCGGGGCATCGTTGATGCCGTCGCCCATGAAGCCGACCACGTGGCCATTCGACTTCAGCATTCTGACGATGCGTTCCTTCTGGGCTGGCGTGAGGCGGGCGAAGATGTTGTGGCTTTCCACTTCGCGCGACAAGTCCGCGTCGCTCATTATTGCCAGCTGGGGCCCGAGCAGTATGCCTTCGTCGGCCAGCCCGACCTCCCGGCAGATTTTTGCCGTGACCAGTTCGTTGTCGCCGGTCAGCACCTTGACGGTCACGCCGTGGCTCGCCAGGGCGCGGAGCGCCGGCGCCGTCGTTTCCTTGGGCGGATCGAGGAAGGCGACGTAGCCGATCAGGGTGAGCTCGGCCTCGTCGCCGACGCCGTAGATCTCCTTGTCCGGCGGTAGCTCCCGGGCGGCCACCGCGACGACGCGCAGACCGTCCTCGTTGAGCGAACCCGTCACGGCCCGGACGCGCGCGAGCGCCTCCGCGCCGAGGGTCTCTTCGCCGTCGCCGTGGCGGACCCGGGTGCACACGGAGAGTATCTCCTCGACCGCGCCCTTGCAGATCAGCAGGTGGTGGCCATCCTGCCCGGCGACCACGACCGTCATGCGGCGCCGCTGGAAGTCGAATGGAACTTCGTCGACCTTGCGGTAGTTGGCGGCCGGATTGAGATTCCGCTGGACATCGGCATGCTCCAGCACGGCGACGTCGAGCAGGTTCTTCAGACCGGTCTGGTAGTAGCTGTTGAGATAGGCATATTCCAGAACGTCGTCCGATTCCTCGCCCCAGACGTCGGTATGGTTGGCGAGAAAAATCTTGTCCTGGGTGAGCGTCCCGGTCTTGTCGGTGCACAGCACGTCCATGGCGCCGAAGTTCTGGATGGCGTCCAGGCGCTTGACGATGACCTTGTGCCTGGACAGAATCACCGCGCCTTTGGCCAGCGTGGACGTGACGATCATCGGCAGCATTTCCGGCGTCAGGCCGACCGCTATCGACATGGCGAAGAGAAAGGCCTCCAGCCAGTCGCCCTTGGTGAATCCGTTGAGGAACAGGACGAGCGGCGACATGACCAGCATGAAGCGGATCAGGAGCCAGGCCACCTTGTTGACGCCGGCCTGGAATTGCGTGGTGACGCGGCCGGTGCGGGTGAGGCTGGCAGCCAGTGCGCCGAAATAGGTGCGACTGCCGGTTGCGAAGACGATTGCGCTGGCGGTGCCCGAGACGACATTGGTGCCCATGAACAGGATGTTGTCGAACTCGAGCGGGTTGCTCGCCGCGATATTCCGCTGCACGGCATATTTCTCCACCGGCAGCGATTCGCCGGTCATCGCCGCCTGGGCGACGAACAGGTCCTTGGCGCTCAGCACCCGGCAGTCGGCGGGAATCATGTCGCCGGCCGAGAGCAGGATCATGTCGCCCGGCACCAGCAGCCTGATCGGCACCTCCACCTTGCGCGGACCCTTGGGATGAAGCTGCACCTGAAAATAGGAGCGGGCCTCGGCCATCGCGTCCTCGGCCGGGTCGCGGCGCATGACGGTGGCGGTATTGGTGACCATGGCCTTCAATTTTTCGGCGGCGAGATTCGACTTGCGCTCCTGCCAGAAGCGTATGCACACCGACAGCACCACCATGCTGCCGATGACCAGCGTCGCCTTGTAGTCCTCGGTGACATAGGAAATCGCCGCCAGGGCCGTCAGCAGGATATCGAAGGGAGTCTTGTAGCAGTACCAGAGATGTTGCCACCACGGCGGCGGCTTCTCGTGCTCGATCTCGTTTTCGCCGACCCGGTCGCGCACTTTCTCGGCCTGCGCTTCGGAACGCCCGTCGGGATGGGAGTCCAGGCGCTTGACCAGGAACTCCGGGGCGCAGCTGGCGGCCGCCGCCAGTTCCAGGGACAGTTCCGGCGGAAGCTCGCGGCTGATCTTGGCGCCGGCAAAGCTCTCCAGCAGCAGCAGGCGGCGGAAGTGACGGCCGAAGCCGCGGCTGCGGAGAAAGCGCGCAAAGAAATCTTTTAGGATGCTGAAGCCCATCGGCCGACAAATGTCCGATCGTAGCTGTCGATTGTGACGGCCTTGTGACACGACCGAAGCCGACGGCCTTCATCAAACATTCACAGTGCGCGGCTATGCTGGCCGAACCTGAATCTTCAGCGCGCGCTTTGCCCGGCCGGTTTGCGCTTCCTGCGCTGGTCCCTGCGCAGCCGTCGCAGCGCCATGAATTCCAGGATGCCCCAGAGCGCCGCGGTACCCAGGGAAATCCAGGGGTGGGAAATGGCTTTTTGAATCACCTGGTGCATGATCGGTCCGCCCGGATCAGAGGCCGTCGAAGAGCCAGAGCCGGATCAGGCCGTGCTCGAAGAGCCTGTCGATGATTTCCTGCAAGTCGAAAGTCTGGGCCCTCATGGTCGGCTCCTGAAGTGATGTCCGTGTAGGAGCACGATAGCAAAGGGAAGTTAAGGATCTGTTTCAGTATGACGACAAATGCAACACTACCCGAGTTGGCGGAACTGGAGCGGATCATCGAGGAGGGCGCAGCCTTCGTCGAAGCGCGCATCGCCTGCGAGGTGACGGTCAATGAGCGGCGCTTTCCCGTCTATGCGGTGACGCTGGGAAACCCGGACAAGGACCTGCCCGCCGTCGGCTTTTTCGGCGGCGTCCATGGCCTCGAACGGATCGGCGCCGAAGTCGTTCTGGTGTATCTGCGCAGCCTGGTGACGCGCCTGAAATGGGATGTCCTGTTGCACCGTCAATTGGAATCCGTCCGCCTGGTGTTCATGCCGCTGATCAATCCCGGCGGCATGTGGCAAGGGACGCGGGCCAATCCCCGGGGCGTCGACCTGATGCGCAATGCGCCGCTGGAGGCGAGGGAAAGGGTGCCTTTCCTGATCGGCGGGCAACGCATCAGCGCCGGACTGCCCTGGTACCGCGGCCCTGCGGGCGCCCCGATGGAAGCGGAAAGCGAGGCGCTCTGCCGCGTCGTGGCGGAGGAACTGCTCGATCGCGACTTCAGCATTGCCCTGGATTGCCATTCGGGTTTCGGCCTGGGCGACCGGATCTGGTTTCCCTACGCGCATACCGCGTTGCCGATCCGGCATCTGCCGGAGATTCACGCGCTCAAGGCGATTTTCGATCAGACCCACGCCAACCACAATTACCTCTTCGAACCGCAAAGCCGCCAGTACCTGGCCCACGGCGACCTCTGGGACTACCTTTATCAGCGCGCTTCAGCGAAGCCGGACCGGGTATTTCTGCCGCTCACCCTGGAGATGGGCTCATGGCTTTGGGTGAAGAAGAATCCGCGGCAGTTCTTTTCGCGCCACGGCATCTTCAATCCGCTGATCGCTCATCGACAGCAACGCGTTCTGCGCCGGCACCTGCCCTGGCTGGATTTCCTTGTGCGGGCCGCATGCAGCCATGAGCGCTGGCGGCCCGAGCGGGAGGCCCTGGCCCATGAACGCGAACGGGCGCTGGCGCTGTGGTATCGCTCATGAATACCTGGATCTTCCTGCGCGGCCTGACGCGCGAAGCCCGCCATTGGGGAGAGTTCCCGGCGACCTTCGGCGAGGCGATAGCCGGTGCGCAGGTAGTGGCCATGGACCTCCCCGGCAATGGCCGCCTGCATCGCATGACAAGTCCCGTCAGGGTCGGGGAGATGGCGGCGTATTGCCGCGCGGAGTTGCGGTCGCGCGGCATCCCTCCGCCCTATCGCCTCCTGGCGATGTCGCTGGGCGCGATGGTGGCCGCGGCCTGGGCGGCGGAGCATCCGCAGGAAGTCCGCTCGTGCGTCCTGATCAATACCAGCCTGCGACCCTTCAGCCCGTTCCACCACCGCCTGAAACCGGCCAACTACCTTGCCTTGTGTCGGCGCGCATGCTTCGCCGGCGACGAGCGCGCAGCGGAGGCGCTGATCCTGAGGCTCACCAGCAGCCGGCCGGAACAGCATGGGGAGGTGCTCGATGCCTGGCTCTCCTACCGGCGCGAATGTCCGGTGTCGGGCCGCAACGCGCTGCGGCAATTGTTCGCCGCGGGCCGTTATCGGGCGCCGGCCGATGCGCCGTCGGCGCCCCTGCTGATCCTCGCCAGTGCCGCCGACGCGCTGGTGGACCCGCGTTGTTCGCGGCAGCTGGCGATTCATTGGCGCGCCAGCATCGCCGAACACCGGACCGCCGGCCACGATCTTCCTCTGGACGACGGCCGCTGGGTGGCGCAGCAGGTGCGCGCCTGGCTGCGGGACGGCAGCTAGGACGGATCTCCCGAAGCGGCAACGGGCGAAAAAACGGGCGCCTTGCGGCGCCCGTGAAAGAGCGGACGGTATGAGCCGCCCGGCTTAGAAGTTGTGCATCAAGCCGACTGCGATGACGCGGGGATCGGAACCCGCCGCGATGGTTGTCGGTGCGGCGGTGTAGCCGTCGTTGGTATAGTCCGCGACCTGGTTGGCGCCGTTGGTGACCTTGTTGTAGGTCAGGTAGGCGGAACTGCGCTTCGACAGCACGTATCTCGCGCCGAGCATGTACCCGGTCGCATCGGTGCCGGCGCAGCCGTTTGCGCTGCCGTTCATGGCCGTGCAGCCGCTCGCGGCGTTCAACTTGCCGACCATCGCCAGCGCCTGGATATCGCCGAACATGTGCTCCCAGTTCAGGGTCCAGGCGTTTTGCGAGATCTTGTCGTGGAGCGCCGAGAACCCGGCCGTGCCGGCGACGTCGTCGTTCTTGTTGTTGGTCCAGATCAGCGAGATCTGCGCGCCCTTGGCATAGGGCCAGCCGAGGCCGAGCTTGTTGCCGGTGATCTTCTGCTGATTGACGCCGCCCGATACGGCCTGATTGACCGCGTAATCCCACTGCAGGTTGACCAGACCCGAATAGCGCACCGTCACGCCCCAGATATTGGCATTGGTGTTGGCGTTGGCCACCGCGGCCTCGGAGTTCGGCGCGTAGCTCAAGGTGCCGTTCAAGCCATTGACCGTCGGCGAATTGTAGGCGATGACGTTCGAAGTGCGCCCAGCCGGTCCGGCGACGCGGCCGAAGACATTGCCCTTGGTCCACGGGATTTCGGTGTTGACGTAGTTCGACGAAGTCTGCGCAACCGCGCCGTTCGAGTAGAAGATCGACTGGCGGCCAAAGGTGACGCGGCCCATGCCTCCCTGGAGGCCGACGAAGGAATCGCGCGAGGCGAGCGAACCGGTCGAGCCGTTGGCCAAGCCGTTCTGGCCATTGCCGTTGCCGCTGTCCATGTTCACGCCGGTTTCGATCTGGAACAGGGCTTTCAGTCCGTTGCCGAGATCCTCCGTGCCGCGAAAGCCGATGCGCGAAGCGGTGTCGAAGACACGGTTGCGGGCCTTGTAGTCGAACTGGGCGCCCGCGGTGGAGCCGGTCGCCGAGTAGTTGTCCAGGCCGAGGTTGGCACGGCCGTAGATCTGCACGTCGCTGGTCTGCGCGTATACCGCCGCGGGGGCGGTCAGGGCGGCGACGATCGCAAGGGTCAGGTGTTTTTTTTGCATCGGTAAGTCCTTTCTTGAATTTGAAGGTAACAAAACATGCCAAGGAAATCGGCGTCCCGGACCGCTCGGCTACAGGGTCTGGAACGTTGCCGCCATTTTTGTACTGGGGCTGTTACAGGCTGATGAATTCTCCGCGACGATTTTTTCGCGAGCGATGGCTTGTTGCATTTCCGCAACAGCGCTTCGCAGTGCCTGTCATGCCCCTGTCACAGGGATGCTTTATCGTCGACGGAAAATTTAAAGAGGGAAGAAATGACCGAAGACATTCATCGCGAATATGAACGCCCGCCCCGGCCGGCCGAGCCGGCGCATTCGTGAAATTCCGGAGCATCTTCCTCTCCGACATCCACCTCGGCACGCGCGGCTGCCAGGCCAGCCGGCTGCTCGACTTCCTGCGCGAGCACGAGTCCGAGCAGTTGTTCCTGGTCGGCGACATCATCGATTTCTGGGCGATGAATCGCGGCATTCACTGGACGCCGGTGCAGAACACCGTGGTGCAGAAAGTGCTGCGCCGGGCACGGCACGGCGATCAGGTGATGCTGATTCCGGGCAACCATGACGAGGCCTTGCGCGAATATGTCGGGACCTCCTTCGGCGACATTCGCGTCGTTCGCGAACATATTCACATTGCCGCCGACGGCCGCCGCTACCTGGTGCTGCACGGCGACGAGTTCGACCAGGTGACGCGGCACCACCGCTGGGTGGCGGTGCTCGGCGACATTGCCTACAATTTTCTGGTGCGCGTCAACGCCTGGCTGTCGCTGACGCGCCGGACGCTGCGCATCCCGGGCTACTGGTCGCTGGCCGGCTATGCCAAGCGCCGCATCAAGCGTGCCGTCAGCTTCATCTATGACTTCGAGGACTCGGTCATCCATGCGGCACGCGAGCGGGGTCTCGACGGGGTCATCTGCGGGCACATTCACAGCGCCGCGCTTCGGGAAGTGGCTGGCCTGATTTATATCAACTGCGGCGACTGGGTGGACAGCTGCACCGCCATCGTCGAACACGCCGACGGACGCATGGAATTGATCGAGTGGGGCGCGGCAAAACCGGTGACGTTGATTGCGGCAGTCGTGGCGGCCTAGCGACGATGCCCGGGCCGGCTTCGGAGGGCCACCCCCAGGCCCGCCCGTCTAATTCGCGAGCAGCGACCGGTAGCGTTCGGCGACTTCCCGGGCGCGCTCCATGGCGCTCCACTTCAGGGCAAAGACGCGTGCCTCGGCGCACAGTGCCGCCCGCCGGGCGGGGTCGCGCAACACCCCGGCCAGGCTGGCCGCGAAGCCTGCCACGTCGTCCGGCGCCGCCACCGCGCCGCGCTGCGGCAGGATGATGTCGCGGGTCCCCATGGCCGCGAGTCCGACCACGGGCACGCCCTGGGCCATTGCCTCCAACAGCACCAGGCCCTGCGTCTCGGTGCGCGACGCGAAGACGAAGGCATCGGCGGCGGCGTAACAGTCGCGCAGGCCGCTCCTGCGGTCAAGGTAGCCGACGAAGTTCACCTGCTGCTCGAGACCGAGGTGCCGCGCCTGCGCGCGCAATGCCGGCAGGGCCGGGCCTTCTCCGGCCACGACCAGGAGCAGATCGGGCAAGAGCGCTTTCATCCGGGCGAGAACTTCGAGCAGAAAACCGATGTTCTTTTCGAAGGCGACACGGCCGACGAACAGCGCCATCGGCCGCTCCGGCGCAATGCCGTGCTCGGCACGGAAGCGGCCGCCGTCGCCGGCGGTGAAGAAGTCTTCGGGGATTCCGGTCGGCAGCACGGTGAGCGGCTGGCAGACGCCGTAATCCCTGAGCACCTCGCTCATGGCCAGCGAGGGCACGAACACCGCGTCCATGTCGTTGCATTGGGCCCGAGAGAAGCGCCGCGCCGCGGCCCGGACCCAGGAGCCCGGGAGGAAGGGCAGGTAATGGCCGAGGTATTCCTCGAAGTAGGTGTGATAGGTCGCCACGCGCGGCACGCCGAGCGCTCGCGCCAGTGCCAGACCGGCGTAATGGGCGACGAAGGGCGTATGGATGTGCACCAGGTCGATGCCGCGGTCGCGCAGTTCGCCCACCAGACCCAGCGTGGCACGATAGCTCTTGAATCGGTCCTCCGGGTCGCGCGGCACGGGGCGCGAGGGAATGCGGTAGATGCCGTTCTCCTCGAGCACGATTTCCCGGTTGGGCAGGTAATGCGGCGCGATCAGGGTGACGCGGTGTCCGGCCGCGATCAGTTCGTTGCGGAAGGTCTCGATCGAGGTCGACACGCCGTTGATGCGCGGGAAATAGACGTCCGATACATAAAGGATGTGCATTGCGTTCAGCGTGGCTCCAACGCGGAGCCATCAGGGGCAAAGCTCTCTGCAACTGCGCCGGGGCTGGCTCCGGGACGGGTCCGGAGGGTTTGCTCGAGAATTCGTTCGAAGTCCTCGTGGATGCGCTCCCAGTCGTGGCCGGCGATGCTCATGACGGCGCGGCACTTCATTCTGGCCAGGGTCTCCGGTTCGGCACAGGCCAGCGCCACGGCGGCCGCCAGGAAGCCGGATTCGTCGCCGGCCTCCGCCAGCAGGCCGTTGTCGCCGTCGCGGATCAATTCCGCCGCCGCCGCATGGCGGTAGGCGACGACGCAAAGCCCGCTGGCCAGCGCCTCGAGGGTGACGTTGCCGAAAGTCTCGGTGAGGCTGGGAAAGAGGAACAGGTCCGCCGAGGCATAGTGACGGGCAAGATCCTCGCCGCTGCGCATGCCGCAATAGATATGCTCGGGATGCGCCTGCTGCAGCCGTGTCCGCTCCGGTCCGTCGCCGACGAAGATCAACCGGGCGCGCGGCACGCGTGCGCGGAGGGCGTCGAAGGCGCTGACGACCAGGGACAGATTCTTTTCCGCGGCCATGCGCCCGACGTTGATGACCGCCAGTTCTCCCTCAGCCAGCCCCCAACTCGTTCGCAAGTCCCGAGAGCGGCGGCCGGGATGATAGAGCTGCCGATCGACGCCGCGGGCCAGTACCTCGACGCGGCGGTAGCCCTGGCTCATCAGTTCCTGGCGCAGCGCCTCGGTCGGCACCAGGCTCAAGTCGGTGCTGTTGTGGAACTTGCGCAGGTAGGCGGTGATCGGCCTCTTCAGCCAGGCGAAGCCGTAATGGCGGCTGTAGTGGTCGAACTTGGTGTGAAAGTCCGAACTGACGGGCAGCTTCAGCAGGTGGGCGGCGGCGATGGCCGACCAGCCGAGCGGACCTTCGGTCGCGACATGGACCAGATCCGGTCGCCGCTCCCGCCACAGTCTGGCCAGCAGGCGCTTGGCCGGCAGCCCCATCTTCAGGCCCGGATAGCTCGGGATCGGCAGGCCGCCGGTCAGTTCATGTTCCAGGGTGTCGGTCGCGACCGGCGCATCGCCCGCCGATTGCCGCGGCCGCACCAGCTGCACGAAGTGGCCGCGCTGGCGCAAGCCTTCGACCATGCGGCCCAGGGTCATGGCCACGCCGTTGATCTCGGGCGGATAGGTCTCGGTCACCAGCGCGATGCGTAAGGGCAGCTTGCCCGCGGGATAGTCTTCGATCAGCAGAGGTCGTTCTCTCATGCCGCCATGATCGAATGATCCGGTGACAGCGCGATGACGCCCCGATGATGGTTTCGTGACTAGCCGAGCAATACCAGAGCCCAGACCGCCGCGACGTTGATCAGGGCGATCAGCACCGCCGCGCTGCCGATGTCCTTGGCCCGCTTGGCGAGCAGATGGTCGTCCAGGGAAATGCGGTCGACCGCCGCCTCGACGGCGGAGTTCAGGAGTTCGACGATGATCACCAGGAGCACGCTGGCGACCATCAAGGCCCGGCCGATGCCGGTCACCGGCAGGAACAGCGACAGGGGAATCAGGACGGCGGCGAGCAAGGCCTCCTGGCGGAAAGCGTCCTCGTGGCGGTAGGCGGCAACCAGGCCGGCGAGTGAGTAATGGCAGGCATTCCACAGGCGCTTTAAGCCGGTCTTGCCTTTATAGGGGCTTTCCATGGATCTCCCGTGTTGGCCGTTCAGTTCCGGCGCTCGACGAAATGCCGGGCATAGCGGTGGTTGATCCGCGACATCGGCAGCAACAGCAGCAGGTCGGCGGTGTTGAAGTCGGGATCCCAGGCGGGTTCGCCGCAAACCCAGGCGCCGGCGCGGAAATACCCCTTCAGCAGCGCCGGCAACTCGGCGCCGACGTTCGAAGACAGTTGCGCCAGCGGCAGCGGACAGCGCGGGAAGACGCGATATTCCAGCGGCGAGAGCTGTGCCGTCAGGCCATTGTATATCGCCGCGGCATTGTGGCCGCCATCGCTCATGCCGATGCTGGCGCAGCCGATCAGGTAGTCGTGGCCATTGGCCAGCATGTAGCGGCTAAGTCCCGACCAGAGCAGGGTGATGACGGCGCCGCTGCGGTACTCCGGATCGATGCAGGAGCGGCCTACCTCGACGGTGCTCTGGCGCAGATGAGCCAGGCGGGTGAGGTCGAACTCGCTCTCTGAATAGTAGCTGCCGACGTTGCGCGCCGCTTCCGGCGACAGGATGCGGTAGGTGCCGACGATGCGGCCCCGCTCCTCATCGCGCACGATCAGGTGCTCGCAGTAGGCATCGTAAAGGTCGCGGTCGACGCCCGGCGTACGGGTCTGCAGGCGGGCGCCGAGTTCCTCGGCGAAGACGCGGTAACGCAGCTTCTGCGCTTCGAGGATTTCGCTCTCGCTGGTGGCGAGGCCGACATGGAGCTTGAGGCGGCTGCGGCGCTGTTCGCCGCTCTGGAGTTGCGTCATGGTCTTTACCTCCGGTGGGTTGGCTGGACGCACTTTAGGAAGGCAAGGTTGCGCCACGGTTGCAGCGGCGTGAAGCTTGGGTGACAATTCCGGGCGACGGGCGCGGCCCGTCGCCCGGCGGACGTCAGGCGTGCCGTTCCATCACCGGAGCCGTGTTGGGGCAGCTGTCACGCAGTTGTCACATAGGCTGACTAGAATGGCCAGGTCTCCAGCCAACCCCGTCGAGGACAATATGATGATATCGAAGCAGATCAAACGCATCGCC
>CAIVDC010000015.1 GCA_903904605.1 uncultured Sterolibacterium sp. | reverse complement strand
CGTGGATCTGGGCGGCATCGACGGCCTGCTGCACATTACCGATCTGGCATGGCGTCGCGTGCGTCACCCGTCTGAAGTCTTCAATGTCGGCGACGAAGTTTCCGCCAAGGTACTCAAGTTCGTCCAGGAAAAGAACCGCGTTTCGCTCGGCATGAAGCAGCTCGGCGAGGATCCGTGGGTGGGCATCTCGCGCCGCTACCCGTCGGGCACGAGGCTGTTCGGCAAGGTCACCAACCTGACCGATTACGGCGCCTTTGTCGAAGTCGAGCAGGGCATCGAAGGCCTGGTGCACGTCTCCGAAATGGACTGGACGAACAAGAACATCCACCCGTCGAAGGTGGTGCAACTCGGCGACGAGGTCGAAGTCATGATCCTCGAGATCGACGAAGAGCGCCGGCGCATCTCGCTCGGCATGAAGCAGTGCATTCCCAATCCCTGGGACGACTTTGCCATGAACCACAAGAAGGGCGACAAGGTCAGCGGCCAGATCAAGTCGATCACCGACTTCGGCGTCTTCATCGGACTGCCCGGCGGCATCGACGGCTTGGTGCATCTGTCCGACCTGTCCTGGTCGGCCACCGGCGAAGAGGCCAAGCAGAGCTACAAGAAGGGCGACGAGGTCGAGGCCATGGTGCTGTCGATCGATGTCGAGAAGGAGCGCATCTCCCTGGGCATCAAGCAACTGGAGGGCGATCCGTTCACCAGTTTCGTCGCCAACCACGACAAGAACAGCGTGGTCAAGGGCACGGTCAAGAGCCTGGATGCCAAGGGTGCCGTGATCGATCTCGGTAACGACGTCGAGGCTTATCTTCGTGCCTCCGAAGCCGCGCGCGACCGGGTCGACGATCTGCGCTCGCTGTTCAAGGAAGGGGATAGCGTCGAGGCGATGATCATCAACGTCGACCGCAAGACGCGTTCGATCAACCTGTCGATCAAGGCCAAGGATCAGGCCGAGCAGTCCGACGCGATGCAGAAGCTATCGTCGGAAAGCGGCTCGGCTTCGACCGGAACGACCAGCCTTGGCGCGCTGCTCAAGGCCAAGCTCTCCAGCACTCAACAATAGGCTGTCCGGCTGGCCATGACCAAGTCAGATCTGATTGCCGGCCTGGCGGCCCGCTTTCCGCAACTGGTGGCGAAGGACGCCGATTTCGCGGTGAAGGTGATTCTCGATGCGATGACCGCAGCGCTTGCAAGCGGCCAGCGCATCGAGATCCGCGGCTTCGGCAGCTTCGCCCTCAATTATCGGCCGTCGCGCGTCGGCCGCAATCCCAAGTCGGGCGAGAAGGTGAGCGTGCCGGAAAAGCACGTACCGCACTTCAAGGCAGGCAAGGAGTTGCGCGAGCGCGTCGACCTGCGCGGTTAAGGGCGATGTGAGGGGAGGCATCCGACCGGATGATTGCCGATGCGACTCCTGATCTGGCTATTGCGGTGCATCGTCTTTGTTCTGCTTTTCGGGCTCGCCATCAAGAACAGCGGCCCGGTCGAGTTGCGCGTCTACTTCGATGCCGCCTGGCAGGCGCCGCTGTCCCTGGTGATGCTGGGCTGCTTCGCCGTCGGCGCCGCGATCGGAGTGACGGCTGCGTTTGCCACCCTGGTCCGGCAGCGTCGCGAAATCGCTGAGCTCAAGCGCCGCTTGTCCGAAGCCAACGCTTCTGGATATTCCCCAAGGTGAGCGGCGGTTTCGAGATCCAGCTGTGGTGGCTCGTGGTGCTCCCGGCATTCTTTGTCCTCGGCTGGATTGCCGCGCGCATTGATATCAAGCACCTGCTGCGCGAGTCGCGCGCTTTGCCCCGGTCCTATTTCAGAGGCCTGAATTTCCTTCTCAACGAGCAGCCGGACAAGGCGATCGAAGCCTTTATCGAAGCGGCTCGTGTCGATCCGGAAACCATCGAGATGCACTTTGCGCTCGGCAATTTGTTCCGCCGCAGAGGCGAGACCGACCGTGCCATCCGCGTACACCAGAACCTGATCGAGCGCGAAGGCCTGAATGATGAGCAGCGCCTGCATGCCTTGTCCGAACTCGGCCAGGACTATCTCAAGGCGGGTTTGCTCGACCGCGCCGAGGATGTCTTCCAGAAGCTGCTCGGCACGCGCCGCGACGAGGAGGCGCTGCGCTTCCTGCTGGAAATCTACCAGCAGGAGAAGGAATGGCAGAAGGCGATCGATGCGGCCCGGAAGCTTCCGGAGCATGCCGGCCATATGTGGCAGAAGGACATCGCCAATTTTTATTGCGAACTGGCGGCGTCGGCTCTGCTGAATGGAGAGCCGCGAACCGCGCGCCAGTTGCTCGAAACCGCGCTGGCGGAGAATCGCAAATGCGTGCGCGCCACCATCCTGCTGGGCGAAGCGGCACTGGCCGAAGGCGATGCGGCCTCCTCCATCGACCACTGGAAGCGGGTCGAGCAGCAGAACCCGATGTATCTGTCGCTCATCGCCGCCAAGATGGCGGAAGCCTACCGCGCGGACGGGCGCGAAGAGCAGGGTGTCTCGCTGCTGCGTGGCTGGCTGGCTCAGCATCCCTCGCTGGATTTGCTCGATGCGGTGTTCCAGTCGGAATTGAAAGCTGGCGGTGCCGAAGCGGCGTACCGGCTGGTCCGCGACGAGCTGCGCCGCAATCCCACGCTGCTGGGCCTCGACAAGCTGCTCGAAGCGCAGGTCCTGGTGGCGTCGCCGGAGCGCCGTCCCGATCTGGAACTGGTCAAGAACCTGATCCACGACCATACCCGCCGGGTTGCCCGCTATCGCTGCGACGGCTGCGGCTTCAAGGCGCGGCAGTTCTATTGGCGCTGCCCGGCCTGCGGCGGCTGGGAGACCTATCCGCCGAAGCGGACCGAAGAGTACGATCTGCTTCCATGACAAGCATTCCCGATACCGCCAAGGTTCGCATCCTCATTGTCGGCGACGTGATGCTCGACCGCTACTGGTTCGGCGAGGTCAGCCGCATATCGCCCGAAGCCCCGGTGCCGGTGGTCAAGGTCGAGAGGATCGAGGAGCGTCCGGGCGGTGCGGCCAACGTGGCGCGCAACGTAGCGGCGCTGGGTGGCCAGGCGACGCTGCTGTCGGTAGTGGGCAATGACGAGGCGGGCCGCACCTTGTCGCGCCTGCTTCAGGCCGAAGGCATATTCAGCAGCCTGCACGAGGATGCTCAGCTGTCCACCACGGTCAAGCTGCGCGTGATCGGCCGTCAGCAGCAGCTGCTGCGCATCGACTTCGAAACTTGGCCCACGCACGAAGTGCTGCGCGCCAAGCTGGCCGAGTTCGAGAGCCGCCTTCCCGGCTGCGATGTGGTGATCCTCTCCGACTACGGCAAGGGCGGCCTTGCCCATATCGCGCAGATGATCAAGAGCGCCCGTGCCGCTGGCAAGCCGGTGCTCGTCGATCCCAAGGGCGAGGATTATGCGCGCTACGCCGGCGCCACGATGCTCACGCCGAACCGCAGTGAATTGCGCCAGGTGGTCGGCCGCTGGGAAAGCGAGGCGGAACTTGCCGAAAAGGCCGGTCAGCTTTGCGACCGGCTCGCTCTGGAGGCGCTTCTGGTGACCCGTTCGGAAGATGGCATGACCCTGTTCGGCGCCGCCGGCAGAGTGCACGAGCCGGCTCAGGCGCGCGAAGTCTATGATGTCAGCGGCGCCGGCGACACGGTGATCGCCACCATGGCGGTGATGCTGGCGGCCGGCCTCGATCTTGGCGCGGCCATGGGCCTGGCCAACCGTGCGGCAGGCGTCGTCGTCGGCAAACTCGGCACGGCAACCTGCACTCTGGCGGAATTGCAAACGCACTAAGGAAAACCATGTATACCATCGTCACCGGTGCCGCCGGTTTTATCGGCGCAAACCTCATCAAAGGACTCAACGCCCGGGGTGTGGACAACATCATCGCGGTCGACAACCTGACCCGCGTCGATAAGTTCAAGAACCTCAGCGACTGCGAGATCAGCGACTATCTGGACAAGGAGGAGTTTCTCGAAGTTCTCGACGCCGGGCAGCTCGATGGCGCGGTCGAAGCGGTCCTGCATCAGGGGGCCTGCTCGGACACCATGGAGGCGGACGGCCGCTACCTGATGGCCAACAACTACCGCTATTCGGTTTCCCTTCTCGATTTCTGCCTCGATCAGGAAGTGCCCCTGCTCTATGCCTCGTCGGCGGCGGTATATGGCGGCGGCAGCATCTTCAGGGAAGCGCGGGAATTTGAAGCGCCGCTCAATGGCTATGGCTACTCGAAGTTCCTCTTCGACCAGGTCGTGCGCCGGCGCCTGGGCGACGCTTCTTCGCCGCTGGTCGGCTTCCGCTATTTCAATGTCTACGGCCCGCGCGAGCAGCACAAGGGACGCATGGCGTCGGTGGCCTTCCATTTCTTCAACGAGTTCCAGGCCGAGGGACGGGTCAAGCTGTTCGAGGGGTGCGACGGTTATGCCAATGGCGAGCAGCGGCGTGACTTCGTCTTCATCGAGGACGTGGTCAAGGTCAATATGTTCTTTCTGGAGCGTCAGGAATTCTCCGGCATCTACAATCTCGGTACCGGACGCGCGCAGTCCTTCAACGACGTGGCCGTCGCCACGGTCAATGCCTGCCGCGCCGCGAATGGCGCCGCGTCTTTGTCCCTTGCCGAGCTGACGGCCCAGGGCATGATCGAATACGTGGCCTTTCCCGAAGCCTTGAAGGGCAAGTACCAGAGCTTCACCCAGGCCGAGATCGGGACCTTGCGCGGCGCAGGCTACCGCGAGGAGTTTGCCACGGTGGCGCAGGGCGTGGCCGGCTACGTCGAAAAGATGCTGGAGGCACGGCTATGAACAGCTCATTCAGGACGCTCGAGGAATTCGTCGGCGACACACCGTTGGCACGCTTGAAGCGTATTCCCGGCGCACAGCACGGCCCTGGTCGCCGCAACAACGCGATCCTGGCCAAACTGGAGGGCAACAATCCGGCCGGTTCGGTCAAGGACCGGCCCGCGCTGTCGATGATCCAGCGCGCCGAAGCGCGCGGCGACATCAAGCCCGGCGACACGCTGATCGAAGCCACCAGCGGCAACACCGGCATCGCCCTGGCCATGGCGGCGTCGTTGCGCGGCTATCGCATGATCCTGGTCATGCCGGAGAACCAGAGCGTCGAGCGGCGCCAGACCATGCGCGCTTTCGGTGCCGAGCTGGTGCTGACGGCCAAGGCCGGCGGGATGGAAATTGCGCGCGATGTCGCCGAAAAGATGCGCGATGAGGGTCGCGGCATCATCCTCGACCAGTTCGCCAATCCGGACAATCCACTCGCCCATTACGAGGGAACCGGCCCGGAAATCTGGCGCGACACGGCGGGCCGCGTCACGCATTTCGTCAGCAGCATGGGCACCACCGGCACCATCATGGGTGTGTCGCGCTTCCTCAAGGAACAGAACCCGGCTATCCAGATCGTCGGCTGCCAGCCCGAGGAAGGCTCGCAAATCCCCGGCATCCGCACCTGGCCCGCGGCTTATCTGCCGAAGATCTTCGAGCGTTCGCGGGTCGATCGCATCGAAAACGTCAGCCAGGCCGTTGCCGAGGACATGACGCGCCGCCTGGCGCGCGAAGAAGGCATTTTTGCCGGCGTTTCCTCCGGCGGTGCGCTGGCCATCGCGCTGCGCGTGGCTGAAGAACTCGAGAACGCGGTCATCGTCACCATCGTTTGCGACCGCGGCGACCGCTATCTATCGACGGGCGTCTTCCCAGCATGACGCCGGCCCTGGTCTTCGACATCGAGACCATCCCCGATGTCGGCGGACTGCGCAGCCTGCACGAACTCGATGCGGCCTTGTCCGATGCCGAGGTGGCCGAATATGCCTTCCAGAAGCAGCGGGCGAAGAACGGTAGCGACTTCCTGCCGCTGCATCTGCAGCGTGTCGCCGTCATTTCCTTCGTGCTGCGCGATGCCGAGAAATTTGAAGTGCGCTCCTTCGCCGAGCCGGAATTCGGCGAGGCGCAGATCATCCAGCGCTTCTTCAACGGCGTCGAGAAGTTCACGCCTCAACTCGTTTCCTGGAACGGCGGCGGTTTCGACCTGCCGGTGCTGCATTACCGCGGTCTGATCCATGGGATCATGGCCCCGCGCTACTGGGAGATGGGCGAGGGCGATTACCGCGACAGTCGCGACTTCAAGTGGAACAACTACATCAGCCGGTACCATTCCCGCCACCTCGACCTGATGGACCTCCTGGCGATGTATCAGCCGCGCTCCGCCGCGCCGCTCGATCAGTTGGCCAAGCTGATGGGCTTTCCGGGCAAGCTCGGGATGGATGGGGGTGCGGTATGGCAGGCCTGGCTGGACGGTCGGGTGGGCGAGATCCGCGACTACTGCGAGACCGATGTGGTCAATACCTATCTCGTCTATCTGCGCTTCCAGAAAATGCGCGGTGCCCTCTCGGCCGCCGAGTACGATGCCGAGGAGCGCTTCGTCCGCAATGCCCTGAGCGAACTGAAAAAGGCCCATTGGGGCGAATTTCTCGCCGCCTGGGCTTGACCCCTCTGGAGAGCATGGCATGACGACACTGGTCTATACCCACGCCGCCTGTCTCGACCATCGGCCGGGTCCCGGCCACCCGGAGTCGCCGGAACGACTGAAAGCCGTGCTGCGCGCGCTGCAGGCGCCGGAGTTCGCTTCCCTGCAATGGCGCGATGCGCCGCTGGGTACGCGCGATCAGCTGCTCCTGGTCCATGATCGGGAGTTTGTCGACGAGGTCGAGGACATCGCTCCGACAGAAGGCACTGTGCCGCTTGACGGCGGCGATACGCTGCTGTCACCGGGTTCCTGGGATGCCGTGATGCGCTGCGTCGGTGCGGCTTGCGCCGGCGTCGATGCGGTAATGAACGGGGAGGCGACGAATGTGTTTTGTGCCACCCGTCCCTGTGGGCATCACGCGGAAGCGGACAGGGCGATGGGCTTTTGCATTTTCAATCAGGCAGCCATCGCCGCGGCCTACGCCTACGAGGTGCACAAGCTGCTCCGCATCGCCGTGGTGGACTTCGACGTGCATCACGGCAACGGCACCCAGGATTCATTTTTCGACCGGCCGGAAATGTTTTACGCCTCCACCCATCAGGCGCCGTTCTATCCCGGCACCGGGGCCAAATCCGAGACCGGCGTCGCCGGCAACATCGTCAATGTCCCCTTGCCGCGGGGTTGCGATTCCGCTCTCTTCCGGACACGGGTGACAGCCGAAATCCTGCCGGCACTGGCGAACTTCGATCCGGAGTTGATCATCATTTCGGCCGGCTTCGACGCGCATTATCTGGATCCCCTGGCGGGGCTCAATCTCAAGGATGACGATTTCCGCTGGATCACCGACGAACTGGTGCGCGTGGCCGCCGCAGGCTGCTATGGCCGCATCGTCTCCATTCTCGAAGGGGGCTACAGCCTGGACGGTCTGGCCAGCGGCAGCGCCGCGCATGTCAGGGCCTTGATGGGAGGGTAAGGTCTCCCTCCAACCGGTCAGACTTCCGCCAGTTGCGCCGGTCCGCTGCTCCGCGCCGAAAGCCAGGCGAGTCCGAGCGTCGGCAGCGCGGCGTCGAGGCACTGCGGTCTAGCCGTGGCCATCAGGGCCAGGCGGCCTTCCCGCTGCTCGCTGCCGGTCCTCAAGCGCTCGACCTGTCGAGCGACGGCCTCGGCCACGTCCACCAGTTCCGCACGGCCGGCGATCAGGGGTTCGAGCAGCGGCGCGAGAAAGCTGTAGTGGGTGCAGCCCAGGACCAGGCGGTCGACACCGGCGTCGAGCAGCGGCAGGACCTTGGCCGCGACTTCGGCGGCGAGCTCGGGGTCGTCGAGATCCAGCCTCTCGATATGGGTCGCCCAGCCCGGGCAGGCGACGACATGGACCGTCGCACATCCCGCGTGATCCCGGATGAGGCGGGCCAGGCCGGCGCTTTGCGCCGTGGATTCCGTCGCCAGCACGGCGATGCGCCCGCTCCGGGTGGAGGCGGCGGCGGGTTTGATGCCCGGCTCCACGCCGACCACCGGGATACCCGGATGCTCGCTGCGCAAAGCGCCCACGGCGGCAGCCGTCGCGGTGTTGCAGGCGACCACGACGGTGCTGCAGCCCCAGGCCGCGAGATGCCGGCCGATGGCCAGCACGCGAGCGCGAATGAAGCCGTCGGACCTGGCGCCGTAGGGCAGGTGGGCGGTATCGGCGAGATAGACGAGATCGGCGTCCGGCAGTGCGCGGCTGATCGCCGAGAGTACCGACAGTCCGCCCAAACCGGAATCGAACACTCCGATCATCGGGGCCTTATTTGTCGATGACCACGCGGGTGGTGAGCAAGACGTTGCTGAAGTCTCGGTTTGCCGCCTTGCTGTGAAACTTGGCCATGACCTCACCGTCGGCGTAGCTGATGGTGTCGCCCGCCTTGACCGCGATGGCGGGTGCTGCAATCCACAGGCTCTTCTTGCCGTCATGGACCTCGATATAGGTGAACTGTTTGGCGTCGACGACGCTCACCACCTTGGCCTTCTTGGTCAGCGGGGCGTTGGTTTGGCTCATGTCCGCGGCGCCGGCTGCGCCGTGTCCGGCTGGCATTGCCGCCGTCGGGTGCCCGGGCGGGAGCGCGGCTGCCGTGGGCTCCGCTGCGATGGAGGCGAGCGAGAGGGTGGCCAGGATAAAAAAGGAAATGGGGGTTTTCATGTGTCGTACCTAAAAGGTTGTTGAATCGGGTTACACGGCCTTTACCGGAATCTTGCCGATCCTGGCCTGCCACTCGCGAGGCCCGGTGTCATGCACGGAAATGCCGTGGGAATCGACGGCGACGGTGACCGGCATGTCGCAGACCTCGAACTCGTAGATCGCTTCCATGCCGAGGTCGGCGAAACCGACCACCTTCGAAGTCTTGATCGCCTTGGCCACCAGATAGGCGGCGCCGCCCACCGCCATGAGATAGGCCGACTGATGCTTCTTGATTGCCGCGATCGCAGCGGGGCCTCGTTCCGCCTTCCCGACCATGGAGATCAGCCCGGTGTCGCGCAGCATCATTTCGGTGAACTTGTCCATGCGTGTGGAGGTCGTCGGTCCCGCCGGGCCGACCGCTTCGTCACGCACCGGATCGACCGGGCCGACATAGTAGATGACGCGGTTCTTGAAATCCACCGGCAGCTTTTCGTTATTCGCCAGCATGTCCTGGATGCGCTGGTGCGCGGCATCGCGGCCGGTGAGCAGTTTGCCGTTCAGGAGCAGCACTTCACCGGGCTGCCATGAGGCGACTTCCGCCTGCGTCAGGGTGTCGAGATTGACGCGTTTGCCCTTGGAGGCATCGTAAGTAAGCTTGGGCCAGTCGTCGAGATTGGGCGGGTCGAGTCTGGCCGGACCCTTGCCATCCAGGTGGAAGTGGACGTGGCGGGTGGCGGCGCAGTTCGGGATCAAGGCCACCGGCAGACTGGCGGCATGGGTCGGGTAGTCGAGGATCTTGATGTCGAGCACGGTGGTCAGGCCGCCCAGGCCCTGCGCGCCTATGCCCAGTGCATTCACTTTCTCGTGGAGTTCGAGGCGCAGTTCCTCGATGCGGGAGAGCTTTTCCTTGCGCGCCGATTTTGCCTTCAGTTCGTGCATGTTCACCGGCGCCATGAGCGACTCCTTGGCGAGCAGCATGGCTTTCTCCGGCGTGCCGCCTATCCCCAGGCCGAGGATGCCGGGCGGGCACCAGCCGGCGCCCATGGTCGGGACGGTCTTCAACACCCAGTCGACGATGGAGTCGGAGGGGTTCAGGGCGTAGAACTTGGACTTGTTTTCCGAGCCGCCGCCCTTGGCCGCGCAGATCACTTCCAGGTGGTCGCCCGCGACGATCTCGGTATGCACCACGGCCGGGGTGTTGTCCTTGGTGTTCTTGCGGGCGCCGGCGGGGTCGGCGAGCACCGAGGCGCGCAGCTTGTTGTCGGGATTGAGGTAGGCGCGACGCACGCCTTCATCGACCATCTCCTGCACCGACTGGGACGCATCCCAGCGGACGTTCATGCCGACCTTCAGGAACACGACCGCAATTCCCGTATCCTGGCAGAGCGGGCGATGGCCTTCGGCGCACATTCGCGAATTGACCAGGATCTGGGCGATGGCGTCCTTGGCGGCGGGATTCTCCTCGGCCTCGTAGGCCTCGGCCATCGCCTTGATGAAATCGGCGGGGTGGTAGTAGCTGATGTACTGGAACGCGTCGGCAATGCTGCTGATGAAGTCTTCCTGGCGGATCGTGGTCATGGCATTCAGTCCGTGGGGCGGGGGAGTTTGGGTAGGAGTCTGGGCGGCTTGCTGGCTGAAAAACAGGGGATCGCGAGAATTCTACCATTCCTGGTGCACCGCGTCAGAGGCGGCGGTCCGGCCCGATGCGTAAGACGGGTGTAAGATTGCTATCGTTAAATCCGACGATCATATCCGGTCCGCGGATTCGCTTCACTGTGTTGCGCTAGAGGAGGATTGTTGATGTCCACGATCGAATCGGTACTCCAGGAAAACCGCATCTTCCCGCCTGACCAGGAATTCGTCAGGAATGCCACGATCTCCGGCATGGCTGCTTACGACGCGTTGTGCAAGGAGGCGGAACTGGATTACCAGGGTTATTGGGCACGCCTGGCGCGCGAGCATATCGCCTGGCACAAGCCCTTCACCGAGGTGCTGGACGAGTCCAATCCGCCCTTCTTCAAATGGTTTGCCGATGGCAAGCTGAATGTCTCCTACAATTGCCTAGACCGAAACGTCGAAGCCGGCCTGGGCGAGAAGATCGCCATCATCTTCGAAGCCGACGACGGACGCGTCAACAAGGTGAGCTATCGGGAGCTGCTCGCCCGTACCGCCAAGTTCGCCAATGCGCTGAAGGCTGCCGGGATCAGGAAGGGTGACCGCGTCATCATCTACATGCCGATGTCGGTCGAAGGCGTCGTGGCCATGCAGGCCTGCGCCCGCATCGGCGCGATTCATTCGGTGGTGTTCGGCGGCTTTTCGGCGAAGAGCCTGCAGGAGCGCATCCAGGATGCCGGTGCGGTGGCGGTCATCACCGCCGACGAACAGTGCCGCGGGGGCAAGCACCTGCCCCTGAAGCCCGCGGTTGACGAGGGCATCGCGCTGGGCGGTTGCGAGGGGGTGCACAGCGTGATCGTCTACCGGCGCGGGGACGCCCCCTGCAATATGGTGGCAGGCCGCGACAAATGGTGGCATGAGCTCACCGAAGGGGAGTCCGAGACCTGCGAACCCGAGTGGGTCGATGCCGAGCATCCGCTGTTCCTGCTGTTTACCTCGGGTTCCACCGGCAAGCCCAAGGGCGTCCAGCATTCCTCGGGCGGCTATCTGCTGCAGGCCATCCTGAGCATGAAATGGACCTTCGACATCAAGCCCACCGATGTCTTCTGGTGCACCGCCGATATCGGCTGGGTCACCGGGCATACCTATATCGCATACGGGCCGCTGGCCTGCGGCGCCACCGAGATCGTCTTCGAGGGCGTCCCCACCTACCCGGACGCGGGACGCTTCTGGAAGACCATCCAGGACCACAAGGCCAGCGTCTTCTATACCGCACCCACGGCGATCCGCTCGCTGATCAAGGCCGGCGCCGATTTGCCGAAGAAATACAATCTCTCGTCCCTGCGTATCCTCGGCACGGTGGGTGAGCCGATCAACCCGGAAGCCTGGATGTGGTATTACAACGTGGTCGGCGGCGCCCGCTGTCCGGTCGTCGATACTTTCTGGCAGACCGAAACCGGCAGCCACATGATCACCCCGATGCCGGGCGCGACACCGCTGGTGCCCGGCTCCTGCACACTGCCGTTTCCCGGCATCCAGGCGGCGGTGGTCGATGAGGCCGGCCATGAAGTGGACTGGGGCAAGGGCGGCTTCCTGGTCATCAAGAAGCCGTGGCCTTCGATGATCCGCACCATCTGGGGAGACCCCGAGCGCTTCAAGAAATCCTACTATCCGGCGGATTTCTCCGGCAAGCTCTACCTCGCCGGCGACGGCGCGGTGCGTGATGTCAAGACCGGCTATTTCACCATCATGGGTCGCATCGACGATGTGCTCAATGTCTCGGGCCACCGCATGGGGACGATGGAAATCGAGTCGGCCCTGGTCTCCAATCCGTTGGTGGCCGAAGCCGCGGTGGTCGGTCGTCCGGACGATCTGACCGGTGAGGCGATTTGCGCCTTCGTGGTGCTGAAGGGAGCTCGGCCGCAGGGCGAGGAGGCCAAGAGGATCGCCGTCGAGTTGCGCAACTGGGTCGGCCAGGAGATCGGTCCGATCGCCAAGCCCAAGGATATCCGCTTCGGCGAGAACCTGCCCAAGACGCGCTCCGGCAAGATCATGCGCCGTCTGCTGCGCGTCCTGGCAAAGGGCGAGGAGATATCCCAGGACGTATCGACACTGGAGAATCCGGCGATACTCGAGCAGCTCAAGACTAACGCCTGACTGGTCGATCGGGTGGAGGAGAAGGGATCGGGCGCCTGAGGGCGCCCTTTTTCTGCCATGGATCTCAGAGGGCTTTAGATCGACCTACAATGGGTGAAAGTCCGCGAGGAACACGAAAGGAGGCGCCATGAACCGTTCCCGCCTGACAGGGTCCCGCCTGATCGCGGTTTTTCTCCTCGGCTGCGTCCTGCTCAACTACCCGCTGCTATCGTTGCTGGACAGAAGCGTTGAGTTTTTGGGCGTGCCGCTCCTGTACGCCTACGTCTTTGTCATCTGGGCGGGCCTGATCGGTTTGATGGCCGCGGTCATCGAGCGGCCTGGCGGCTGAGCGGAGATGCTCCAGGGGTGGTTCATCGCCGGCAGCTCCTTCGCCTATCTCGGGCTGCTCTTCGCCATCGCCTATTACGCCGGGCGGCGGGCCGACGCCGGTCGCTCCGTCATCGCCCGCCCGAGCATCTACGCTCTGTCCCTGGCGGTGTATTGCACCACCTGGACTTACTACGGCAGCGTCGGCCGTGCCGCCGCCAGCGGCATCGGCTTTCTGCCGATCTATCTCGGCCCGACGCTGATGATGGCGCTGTGCTGGTTCGTGCTGCGCAAGATGATCCGCATCGCCAAGGCCAACCGTCTCACCTCGATTGCCGACTTCGTCGCCGCCCGTTACGGCAAGAGCCAGTTGCTGGGCGGCCTGGTCACCGTCATCGCCGTGATCGGCGTGATTCCCTATATCGCGCTGCAATTGAAGGCGGTGTCGAACAGCTTCACGATACTGCTCCACTATCCCGAAATCGTCATGCCCTCGCGCGCCGATACCTTGCCCTGGCAGAAGGACAGCACGCTCTATGTGGCCCTGCTCCTGGCCGCCTTCACCATTCTCTTCGGCACCCGCCATCTCGACGCCACGGAACGCCATGAAGGCATGGTGGCCGCCATCGCCTTCGAATCGGTGGTGAAGCTCGTGGCATTCTCCTCCGTCGGACTTTTCGTCACCTTCGGCATCTACGACGGTTTCGGCGACATATTTTCGCGCGCCGGTACGAGTCCGCATCTCGCCGAACTGTTGACGCTCCACGGCGCTTCGGCCGGCGCCAGCAGCTGGGTCTCGCTGACCTTCCTCTCGATGATGTCGATCCTGCTGCTGCCGCGCCAGTTTCAGATCGCCGTGGTCGAAAACGTCGATGAGAATCACCTGCGCCGCGCCGTCTGGCTGTTCCCGCTCTACCTGTTGCTGATCAATCTGTTCGTGATGCCGATCGCCCTGGGGGGCTTGCTGCATTTTGGCGCCGCCGGCGTCGATGCCGATACTTTCGTGCTGACCTTGCCGATGGTCTACCAGCAACAAGGTCTGGCGCTGCTGGTGTTCTTGGGCGGCCTGTCGGCAGCCACCGGCATGGTGATCGTCGAGACCATCGCTCTGTCGACCATGGTCTGCAACGACCTGGTGATGCCGCTCCTGCTGCGGCTCCGCTGGCTCGGACTGTCGCGCCGCGACGATCTGTCGGGGCTGCTGCTCGACATTCGCCGCTCGGCCATCGTGGCGATCCTGCTGCTCGGCTATAGCTATTTTCGTGCTGCCGGCGAGGCCTACGCCCTGGTCGGCATAGGCCTGATCTCCTTCGCCGCCGTCGCCCAGTTCGCACCGGTCATCTTCGGCGCCCTCTACTGGAAGGGCGGCACGCGCGGTGGCGCGTTGGCCGGGCTGTCCGCCGGTTTCCTGGTCTGGTGCTACACCCTGCTGCTGCCGTCCTTCGCCAAATCCGGCTGGCTGCCTTCCGATTTCATGGATCAGGGGCTGTTCGGCCTGGCGCTCCTGAAGCCGCAGCAATTGTTCGGCCTCTCCGGTCTCGACGAGATCGCGCACTGCCTGTTCTGGAGCATGTTGGCCAATGTCGGCGCCTATCTCGGCGTGTCCCTGGCGAGATCGCCCGATGCCCGGGAAGCGAGGCAGGCGACCCTGTTCGTCGATGTCTTCCGCGTCACGCCGGCGCCCGCAGGGGCCGCTATCTGGCGCGGCCGGGCCCAGGTCGACGAATTGCTGCCCTTGATGGGGCGCTTTCTCGGTCCGGAACGGGCCCGGGCTGCCTTGGACCAGTATGCAAGGGAACGCGGCGTGGCCTCGGTCGATGCGCTGGCGGCGGATGCCGGCCTGGTGCATTACGCCGAGAATCTCCTGGCCGGGGCCATCGGCAGCGCTTCGGCGCGCGTCATGGTCGCCTCGGTCGTGGAGGAGGAGCCGCTCGGTCTCGACGAGGTGCTGGATATCCTCGACGAGGCCTACCAGATGCGCGCCTACAGCCGCCAACTGGAGCAGCAGTCGCAGGAACTCTCCGCGGCGACACGGGAGTTGCGCGCCGCCAACCTGCGACTGACCGAACTGGACCGGCTCAAGGATGACTTCATCTCCACCGTCACGCACGAACTGCGCACGCCGCTGACCTCGATCAGGGCGTTTTCGGAAATGCTCTTCGCTGATCCGAGAATCGAACTCACGGAACGGCGCCGCTTCCTCGGCATCATCGTCGCCGAGACGGAGCGCCTGACCCGGCTTATCAATCAGGTGCTGGATCTGGCCAAGATCGAGTCGGGTAACGCGGAGTGGCATAGTGCCGAAATCGATTTGCGCGAAGTGTTGCTCGCTTCGGTCGAAGCCACCGGTCCGCTGTTCAAGGAGCGCGGCATCGCGCTGGACCTGGCGCTGCCGGCGGCGGCGCCAGCCATCAAGGCGGATCGCGACCGGCTGATCCAGGTTATGATGAATCTGCTGTCGAATGCCGTGAAGTTCTGCGCGCCCGGGGTGGGGCGGGTTACGGTAAGCTTGAAGGTCGAAGCGGGTTATCTGTGGGTCGATGTCGCCGACAACGGGCCGGGTATCCGCCGCGATGATCAAAAGATCATCTTCGAGAAATTCCGCCAGGGCGGCCGCGGCAACGACGTCCTGACCGGCAAGCCGCTGGGAACCGGGCTCGGTTTGCCGATCAGCCGACAGATCATCGAGCATTTCGGCGGCGAACTCCGGGTCGAAAGCGCTCCCGAAGAGGGCGGTATCGGCGCCACGTTTTCGTTTTCCTTGCCGCTGGCCACGCAAGAGGTGAAGCCGACATGAGCAAAACCATTCTGATCGTCGATGATGAGCCGAACATCGTCATCTCACTGGAGTTTCTCCTGAAGCGCGAAGGGTTTCGGGTGCTGTTGGCCGGCGACGGCGAGGAGGCGTTGAGGAAACTCGCCGAACTGGCCCCCGACCTGGTACTGCTCGACGTCATGCTGCCGCTGAAAAGCGGCTTCGAGGTTTGCCAGGAAATTCGCGCCCATCCCGACTGGAATTCGGTCAAGATCGTCATGTTGAGCGCCAAGGGGCGCGATACCGAAGTTCAGAAGGGGCTGGCGCTGGGCGCCGATGCCTACCTGACCAAGCCTTTCGCCACCAAGGCTTTGCTGGCGAAGGTCAAAGAACTGCTCGGCGAATGAAACTCCGATTCGGATTTCTTCTTGCCCTGGCCGCGGTCTGCCTGTTAATCGTTGGCACCGTGCTGGCCGTCGCGGCGGCGCTCTGGCTGGATCTCCCCGCGGGCGAGCGCGTCGTGCTGGCGGAGTTGCTCTCGCCCCGTTCGGGTCTCGTGGTGCTCGTCCTCCTGGCGGCCTGCTGCGCTGCCGGCTGGTCGTTGAAGTGGAGTTTCCAGGTTCATGTGGCGCCGCCCCTGAAAATGACCGAGGAACTGCGCCTGATGTTGACCGCCAATCGTTCCCTGCGGCTCGGCGCCTATGGCGTCGGCGCGCACGGCGAATTGTCCGCCGCCATCAATGCCCTGGCGGATCAGCGCGACGCCCTGGAGAGCGATGTCCTGGCCCAGATCCAACTGGCCAAGGCCTCGGTCGAGGAGGAGAAAAACCGCCTCGCGGCATTGATGTCCGAATTGAGCCAGAGTGTCGTCGTGTGCAATCAGGACGGCCGCATTCTGCTCTACAACAACCGAGCGCGCCGGGAGTTCCAGGCCCTCACGCAGGAAGGCGGGGCGGCCGGTGCGCTGATCGGCCTCGGGCGTTCGATTTTCGCCGTGGTTGAGCGCGACCTGATCACCCACGCCCTGGACGGTCTGCAACGGCAACTCGAAAAGGAAGGGCAAACGCCGGGAACGAATTTCGTCACCGCCACTCATGCCGGGCAACTTGTTCGCGTGCAGATGGCACCCGTGCTGTCGACCGAGGAGGCTGGCCGTCGCAGCGTCGGCGGCTATGTGCTGCTGCTCGACAACATCACCCAGACGGTCGAACTGGAGAGCCGCCGCGACCAGATCCTGCAGCAGCTGACCGAAGGCAGCCGCGCCTCCCTGGCCAACATCCGCGCCGCGGTGGAAACCTTGCTCGAATATGCCGACATCGAGGCGGGACAACGCCAGCGCTTTCTCCAGATCATCAGCGACGAAGTCCGCGACATGGGCGGCCGCCTCGATCAGACGCTCGAACGCTATGCCGACTCGCTCAAGGCGCGCTGGCCGCTGGAGGAGATGCTGGGCACGGATCTGGTCGCCGCAGCGCAGCGTCGCATCGAGGCCCGACTGCAGATCGCGACGCGGGTCGATGCACTCGATCCAGAGCTGTGGCTGAAGGTCGACAGCTACTCGCTGATCCAGGCCATGGGCTATCTTGCCAGCCGCCTCAAGGAGTCCTTCAACGTCCGGCTGCTCGTCTTTCGCCTGGCCCGGGCCGGTCGTCTGGCGCATCTCGACATTGTCTGGAGCGGACTGGCCGTGTCCACGGAGACCCTCTCCAGTTGGGAGCTGGAGCCGATGAATCTCTCGGGGGAGGATAGCCCGTTGACTCTGCGCGATGTCATGGACCGCCACGGCGGCGAGCTGTGGTTCCAGCGGATCAGTGCGACCCAGCAGGCCTACTTTCGCCTCCTGATCCCGGTGGCGGCGCCGCAGGATGCCGCTCCGGCGCCGGTCTTTCTGCGCGGCGGGAGCCGGCCCGAGTATTACGACTTCGACCTGTTCCTGCGCCGCGACCAGGATCACGGCCTGGACGAGCGCCTGCTCACGGATCTCAGCTACACCGTTTTCGACACCGAGACCACCGGGCTCGACCCTTCCGCCGGCGACGAGATCATCCAGCTGGGCGCGGTGCGCATCGTCAATGGCCGATTGTTGCGCCACGAGGGCTTCGACCAGCTGGTCGATCCGCGCCGCCCGCTGTCGCCTGCGGCGACAGCCATCCACGGCATCACCGGCGACATGCTGGTCGGAGCGCCGGGCATAGAGAAGGTGCTGCCGGGCTTCTACCAGTTCGCCGAGGAAACCGTACTGGTCGCTCATAACGCCGCTTTCGACATGCGCTTCCTGCAGCTCAAGGAGGAAGCCACCGGGATCCGCTTCACCCAGCCGGTGCTCGATACGCTGCTGCTTTCGGCCGTGATCCATCCGAACCAGGCATCGCACAAGCTCGAAGCCATCGCCCTGCGTTGCGGGGTCAGCCTGGTCGGCCGCCATACCGCGCTGGGAGACGCCATCGTCACCGGCGAGATCTTCCTGAAAATGATCCCGCTGTTGAACGCCATGGGCATTTTCACCCTGCACCAGGCGCTTGTGGCAGCCAAGCAGACCTACTATGCCCGCATTGAATACTGAGCATCCCAAGCCCATGAATGTGCCCGGTGTTCGCGAAGAAACGAGTATGAGGTATGAGGTGAGCGGCAGCGCCGATATGACCGACACATCAATGGTGCGAACTCGCAGCGTAAGGCGACGCTGTGTAGAAAGCCCGCTACTGAGCATGGTCCGGGAATCGTCGGTGACATTGGTGAGCGGCGCGAGCCGCATCCCGT
>CAIVDC010000014.1 GCA_903904605.1 uncultured Sterolibacterium sp. | reverse complement strand
CAGGTTCTGCACCTTGCTGATGCCGATGTCGCGGAACACCGGGATGCCCTCTTCTTCCATGAACGCGTCGTAAGGCGTCGGTTGCTTGCTGAACTTGCCGAAGCCGGCCTTCTTGTTGCCCGCAGGTTCATGCCAGTGGCTACGGTCCTTATCGTGCGGCATAGTCGAGCTCCCGATCCGTCGTTCTTGTATAAGGAACAACGTTCCTTTCTACGGATTGATGCTACCTGCCGAAAAATCAAAAGTCAATTTGCCGACAAATGCGCCGTCCGGCCCACCGTTCCCGATATACGGAACGGCGGTTCGAGATTTTGGATATTCCGGAATAATGTGCTTAGATGACAAAAAAATGCGCCGGGCATCCGGCTGGAAGAGGGGGAAGACAATGAGTGAGGAATCGCCGAACGGCGGTGTCGATCGCCGTCATTTCCTGAAGGGCATGGCCGCCGGCACCGCCGGCGTCGGCGTGCTGGCGGCCGCCTCGGCCGCCGTCGGCGCGGAAAAGATCCAGACGGCCGGCAAAGCAAAGCCGCAGGCCGGCGGCCCGGCCGACGACGGCAGGCTGATCCCGCGTCCGGGTTCGGACTTCATGGTCGATGTGATCAAGACCCTGGGCATAGAGTATATCGCCGCCAATCCGGGATCGAGCTTCCGCAGCTTGCACGAATCGATCGTCAACTACGGCGGCAACCGGAAACCCGAACTGATCACCTGCCTGCACGAGGAAACCTCGGTGGCCATCGCGCATGGCTATGCCAAGGCTGCGGGCAAGCCGATGGCAGTCATGCTGCATGGCACGGTCGGCCTGCAGCATGGCTCGATGGCGATTTACAACGCCTGGTGCGACCGGGTGCCGATCCTGATGTTCGCCGGCAACGGCGCCAATGCGGCCACGCGCCGCCCCGGCACCGAGTGGTACCACTCGGTGCAGGACGCCGCGGCGATGGTGCGGGACTACACCAAATGGGACGACCAGCCGATGTCGCTGCAGCATTTCGCCGAGTCCTCCGTGCGCGCCTACAAGATCGCCAATACGGCGCCCAAGGGGCCGGTGTTGGTGATGGCCGACATGGACCTGCAGGAGGGCCCGATCGAGCATGAAGCCGCCCTGAGGATTCCGCCCTATTCGCCTTCGGTGGCCTCCCGCGGCGATTCCGATGCCCTGGCCGAAGCCGCGCGCATGCTGGTCGCCGCCCATGCGCCGGTGATCATCGTGGAGCGGGCGGCGCGCGACCAGGAGGGCGTCGTCCGTCTGGTGCAACTGGCCGAGGCGCTGAATGCGCCGGTGGTCAACCTCGGCGCGCGCATGAACTTCCCGTCCACGCACTACCTGGAGCACAGCGACCAGCATGCCCAACTGGTGAAGAACGCAGACCTGATCCTGTTGCTCGAGGTCGCCGATCCCTGGGGCCAGTTGAACACCGTGACCGATCCGTTTCACGAGTACCGGCGGCTGGCAAAGGAGGACGTCAAGACCATCAGCCTGTCCTTCAGCGATGTCTTCCAGAAATCCAACTACCAGGATTTCCAGCGCTTCATGGCGGTCGATCTGGCGATCACCGGCGATGTCCAGGCCAGCCTGCCCGAACTCACCGAACTGGTGCGCCGCGCCACCGACAGCGGGCGCAAGGCGCTCCTGGCGCAGCGGGGCGCAAAGCTGAAGGGCGATTTCGAGGCGGCGGGAAAACGCGCCCGCGCCGGCGCCGCGCGTGGCTGGGACGCGCGCCCGGTGAGCACGGCGCGGCTGTCGGCCGAACTCTACGATGCGGTCAAATCCGAGCCCTGGTCGCTGGTGGTCAGCGACCGGCTGCCCTGGGCGCGCCGGCTCTGGCCGGCCAGCCAATACCACCAGATGCTGGGCGGTTCGGGCGGGGCGGGCGTCGGCTATTCTTTGCCAGGTGCGGTCGGTGCGGCGCTCGGCAACAAGGACAAGGGGCTGCTGTCGGTCACGCTGCAGCCGGACGGAGACGCGCTGTACGCGCCGGGCGCATTGTGGACCGCGGCCCATCACCGGATTCCGCTGCTGATGGTGATGCACAACAACCGCGGCTATTACCAGGAAGTGATGCATCTGCAGCGCATGGCTTCGGTGCATGAACGGCGCACCGACGCGGCGCTGATCGGCACGGAAATCAACAATCCGGCGGTCGACTTCAGCAAGCTGGCGCAGGCGTTCGGCGTCTGGGCCGAGGGTCCGGTCACCGATCCCGCGGCGCTCGGCGGGGCCATCAGAAGGGCGCTGGCGGTGGTGAAAAGCGGCGCACCGGCCTTGATCGACGTGGTCTGCCAGGCGCGCTGAGCGTCATCAACCCGGCCGTCCACTGCGACAGACGGCAGCACTCGCCGAGAACGAGGAGGGAGTCATCATGAATAAGCTGACGGGCATTACGCTACTGGCCGCACTCCTGCTGACGCCGCTGACCGGCGCCAGCGCTGCGGGCGCACCGGCCGGATCGGCCGAACGGGGCAAGCAGCTGTACATGCAGCACGTTTGCTACAGTTGCCACGGCACGGTGGGCCAGGGCGGCGGCAAAGCCGGGCCGAAGCTGGCGCCCGATCCGTTTCCTTATGACGCCTTCGAGAGTCAATTGCGCGAGCCGCGCAACGTCATGCCGCGCTATCCGAAGAAGTTCGTCAGCGACCAGGCGTTGGCCGACATCTATGCCTACGTGGCTTCGATTCCGGCCGGGACCAAGGCCGACGACCTGCCGCTGCTCAGAAGGTAGCGGGCCGGCAGCGACAAGGGCGGCCGATTTCCGGCCTCAATCAAGCGCCGCCCCTACCACATGGGCTCGCCGCGCTGCGCGCGGTCGAGCATGTCCTGCTGGAATAGCGGCGGACCGAAGCCGAGCTTCTCGCCGGCGATTTCATAGAAGAACGGCCTTCCGGTCTTCACGCTGAAACTCTGCATCCAGGCCAGCAGTTGCGGGTCCGGGTCGCGGCCGGCCGAGCGCAGCAGGTAGGCCTGCTGGTCGCGCCAGCTGATGCGAATGATGATCACCCCGAGCCGGTCGGGGCGGAAGGCGTCGTCAAACGGGCTGTCGGGCGCCGACCAGGCGCAGGTGAAACTGCGGCACGGGGATTCCGGCCGCTCCGAATAGATGCTGCAGCGATGCTCCTGGATGAACTTGCAGCCCGTGCCCGGTTTGATTTCCTGCCCGAGGACCGTGCACACCAGCCAGCCATCGCAACACGCGGTGCAGGTGCCGCACTCGCGCTGCCCCGGCGCGACCGCCAAGGGGATCACCCTGCCGCAGCACTTCTTGTATTTTGCGCCGCTGCCGCAGGAACAGGGATCGTTTCGGCCGGGTTTCATAGAGCGGGAGCCCATTCAGGAAAATTCGCGCGTAAGTCCGCATCGCCATCGCCCTGCCGGGCGCGGGTTTGCCTGCCCGACGTTCTCTTATATGGAACCATAGTCTGCATATCAGGACGTCGTTATGATAGGAGAACGGTCCGCTGCCGTCAAGCGGCAACTCGGCCTGCAGGCCGAGCTAACCATCCGTGGCGGCATGGCTAGAAGCCCAGCCTGAGCGAGAGACGGAAGCTGCGCGGTTCGGCGGGATGGGTGTGGAGGTCATTGACCGGGGCCGTTTCGTTCCTCAGTTGCGAAGCGTAATAGTAGTCGATGTCGCTGACCTTGCGGTTGAACAGGTTGAGCACGTCCAGGGACAGTCTGAGCTGGCGGTCCGCCCGGTAACCGGCGCGCAGATTGACCAGGGTCGACGACGGCGAACGCACCGAGTTGTCCTCGATCAATGGACGCCGGCCGAAGTAGCGCAGGCGCATGCCGCCCGACCACTTCCCGCCGGAGTCCGCGGCCAGGCCGATCGAGGCCGTCTTGCCGATCGAACCCGGGATGTAGGTTCCGGGCACCTGACCAGGGTCGATAAAGGTATAGCGGGCGCGCGAACTCGCCAGGTCGGCGTCCACCGTCAGCGCCGCCCAGGGGGTCCAGCTGTTCGCCCACTCGATGCCGCTGCGGCGACTGGGGAAGCTGGGCGCGGTGGTGCCGGCGTCGCCCTGGAACACCAGTTCCGAAGCCAGGTCCAGGCGCCACAGGGCGAGCGAAGTCTTGAGCCGCGGCACGATGGCGCTCCTCACGCCGAGTTCGTAGCCCTTCGCCCGCACCAGCGGCGTCGAGGCGGCTAGCGCAGCGCCGTAGCCGGGATCGCGGTAGTCCGGGTCGACCTTGAGGGTGACGCCTCGCGCGTCGTTGCTGTGGAAGCCGTACCCGGCGTTGGCGTAATACTCGGTCCTGTCCCAGGGACCGAAGACCAGCGCCAGTTTGGGACTGGCGATGCTCGCCCGAGCCCGGCCCGAGTTGCGCGCCGTATCGCTGACCACGTCGAAGCCATAGAAGTCCTCGCGCAGGCCGGCGATGCTGCGGAACTTCTCCTGCCATTCGATCCGGCTCTCGCCGTACAGGCTCAGGCTGGCCTCCTGCACCTTGTCCTGGCTGACCGTGCCCCAGCGCCGCCGGGCGGTCGTGGTGTACAGGCCGACATTGCCGATGTCGTCGTAGCGCGACTGCAGGCCGAGCGTGACTTCGGCGGTCCGTCCGGCCAGGTCGCCGTACCAGCTGCGGGCGGCATTGAAACCGTAGACTTTGCGCCGGTCGGCCTGCTCGAACTGGTCGCCCGGTCCCGGCTCGCAGCCGAGGGTGCAGAAGGTGAAGTCGGACCAGAGATCGAGGCGGTAGTCGATGACGAAAGCATTGGCGCGGGTCCAGCGGTTCTGCGCCTTCTCCGACCACTCGCCGGAGAGACTGGTGCGCCGGGTCTGCCCGCCGTCGGTCGGATCGATGTTGCCGTAGCGCGGAATCAGGCCGTCGTCGATGGCCCGCTCCGGCACCTGGTCGGTGGATGACCACTTGGCCTGGTAGGCCAGCGCGGCCAGCGACCAGCCGTTGTCCTGGGAACCCTGGCTGTACCGCAACAGGCCGTTCAGCTTCGCCAGGCCCTCGGGCAGCACCCAGGGGCCGTTGTAGCCCGTCGCTTCCAGGGCGTAGAGCAGACGGCCGTCGTCCGCCTGCGGCGAACCGGCAAGCAGGGCACGGCGGTAACCGTAGCTGCCTCCGGTGAGCTCGGCGAAGGAGTCGCCGAGCTTGCGGACATAGTCGATCGAGGCCGAACCCGCGGCCGCGAAATCGCCGACGGCAGCGCCATAAGGCCCCTTGCGGTACTGCATGCGCCCGACCAGTTCCGGGATCAGGAATTGCAGATCGGCGTAGCCCTGGCCGTGGGCGTGCGTCGGCATATTGACCGGCATGCCCATCAGCGTGACCGCGAAGTCGGTGCCGTGATCGAGATTGAAGCCGCGCAGGTAGTACTGGTTCGCCTTGCCGTCGCCGCTGTGCTGCGAAATGATCAGGCCGGGCACCGCTTCCAGCACTTCGGCCGGCCGCAGCAGCGGACGATTTTCCAACTGCCCGGCGCTGACCGAGCCTTCGCTCGCCGCGGCCGCGTCCCCCGCCGGGTCGGCGCGTTGCGCCGTGACCTCGACCACTTCGGTCGCCACCTCGGCGCCGCCGGCATGCGCCAGGGCGGCAAGTGCGCCGAGCGTCAAGCCGAGTATCGCCCTCTTCATGCGCCTCCAAGACGGCACCGAGGCCGGTATGATGATTTTTTTTATCATCATACCATCGCGCGGCCTGCCTTGGCATTTCCTTCCTGCCGGCCCGGCAAGTCGGTACCCCTGGGCGGGCGGATGCGCGCTTCAGGACGGCAGCCACGGGCTGCACAGCCTGTACTCGCCGGGACCGGAGGCGCGCGGCACGGTAACGACCGCGATGTCGATGCCGTAGGTAGCCGTGAGGCTGGCGTCGGTGATGACCTCCGAGGCCGGTCCCGCGCCGATGAAACGACCCTGTTTCATCAGCACCACACGGCCGGGAAACAGGAAAGCATGGTTCGGGTCATGCGTCGTCATGATCATGGTCATGCCCTGCGCGGCCAGCGCCCCGATCGTTCTCAACGACAGCGCCTGATTCCGGAAATCGAGATGCGACGTGGGTTCGTCGAGCAGGATCACGTCGGGTTCCTGAACCAGGGTGCGGGCGAGCAACACGAGCTGCCGCTCGCCGCCGCTCACCTCGGTGTAGGGGCGGTCCCTGAGGTGATGCATGCCGACCCGCTCAAGCGCCTGTTCGGCCAGCACCATGTCCTTGGCCGATGGCGAAGCGAACATTCCCAGGTGGGGCGCCCGCCCCATGCTCACCACGTCGAGCACCGGAAACGGAAAGGAAGGCGTGTGTTGCTGGAACAGGAATCCGATCTTGCGGGCACGCTCGCGCGCGCTCATCCGCGCGATGTCGGTCTCGCCCAGGCGCACCGAGCCCCGATCGAGGGCAAGCGCACCGCTGATGCAGCGAAGCAGCGTGGTCTTGCCGCAACCGTTGCAGCCGAGGATGGACAGCACCTCGCCGGGGAAGACGTCGAGGTCGATGTCGCTGAATACCGTGCGCTCGCCGTAGCCGAAGGCGACGCCGCAAAGTCGGATGATCGGCGCGGCTACTGCCATGTGCCGTGCGTCTTGCGCAGCAGGTAGCCGAAAAACGGCGCACCGACGAGCGCCGTGAGAATACCCAGCGGGATCTCGCCGGCGGTGGCGCTCCTGGCGATGTCGTCGATGAAGAGCAGATAGCTCGCGCCGATGCTCAGCGTTGCCGGCAGCAGAAGCCGGTGGTCGGGTCCGACGAGCATGCGCCCGACATGGGGAATCACCAGTCCGACCCAGCCGACGATGCCGCACACCGAGACAGCCGCCGCGGTGATCAGGGTCGTACACACGATGACGATGCCCTTGAGCCACTCCGTTCTGACGCCCAGCGAACGCGCCTCCTCGTCGCCCATGGCGAGCAGATTGAGCCGCCAGCGCACGAGCAGAAGGCCGACGCTGCCCGCGACGATCGGCGGCACGATGGTCGCGAGGCCTCTCAGCGAGGCCCCATTGAGGCTGCCAAGCAGCCAATAGGTGATGGCCGGCAGCTTGGACTCCGGATCGGCGACATACTTCGCGCCACTCAACAGCGCGCTGAAAAAGGCCGCGACAACGACGCCCGACAGCACCAGCATCAGCACCGGTGTGGTCTGGTAGACCCGCGCCAGGAGGTAGGTCAGTGCCACGCCGGCAAGCCCGAAGGCGAAAGCGATGAGCTGCAATTCGAAGGCGCTTCTCGACAGCAGGATGGCCAGCGCCGCGCCGAAGCCCGATGCCGCCGTGACCCCGAGGATGTCCGTGCTCACGAGCGGATTGCGGAACACGCCCTGGTAGGCTGCGCCGCTGATAGACAGGCCCGCCCCGATGCACATCGCCATCAGCGCCCTCGGCAGCCGGATCTGCAGCACGATGGTCTCGACGGGCGCCGGCCAGTCGTGCGCACCCGGGAAGAGCTGCGCCAGCAGGATATGAATGACATCGACCGGCGCGACTTGAAAGCGCCCCACGAAGAGCGATGCGAACAGCAGCCCCAGGGGCAAGGCGACCAGGACCGCCGGCGACCGCTTCAAGGCGCCGTCGCGCTCATGATCGAGGCGAATTCGGCGTCCGTCAGTTCATGGCGGAAGAAACGGGCGTAGAACAGCCGGGTCTCCTTGGCCATATCGAGATCGGCGAACCGCGCCGGATGGAGCAGCTTGGCGGCCCACAGCACCTGCAAGGCGGCCTCGGCGCTGTGACGGTCCCAAAGGTAGGCGCCACTCGGGTTCGCGTAAACCTTGCCCGCCTTGACCGCCTTGATCTGGCGCCAGCGCGGATCATCGAGAATGGCCTGCCTGTTCTGCGCGTTCGGCGCGGTGCCCACGATGATCACATCGGGGTTCCAGGCCGCGACCTGTTCAAGCGTGACGGGCCTGGCATTGCCGACCACATCGGCAACGTTGATGCCGCCCGCCACCCTGATCCAGTCGTCGATGACGGTATCCAGGCCGTCGACGCTGAGGATGCCTGCCGACGCCGTATGCAAGACCCTGACCAGCTCGCGCTTCTTCAGCAGGCCCGTGACCTGCGTGACCCGGCGGATGTTTTCGTCGAAGTAGCGTACGTACTCGGCGGCAGTCCGCGACTCGCGCTCGCCCAGCACTTCGCCGGTCATTCGTGCGGTGGTCTCGAGATCCGCAAGCGACTTGTTGGGCATCATCACCACCGGGATCCGGTAGCTGTCGACCGCATCCAGCCATTTCGGCAAGGCGCCGCCGTAGGCCATGAGCACCACGTCGGGCCGCGCGCCGATCAGGGTTTCAAGGTTCACCTCGCCCGCCGCATTGAACGCGGCCGGAACCCGTTCGATTCCCGGATCCAGCTTGCGCAGCCAGGCTTGCTTGCGGGCCTGGTCGGTGCTGGCCACCAGCTTGTCGGCGCCGCCCAGCATCAATACCGTTGCGTTGTTCGCCGGCCAGGGATCGGCAACGCGGTTCACCCTGGACGGTAGCGTGACCAGCCGACCGGCCGCATCGGTGATCTGCCGAGTGGCCGGCGCGGCGGCTGGTGGGGGAGAAGGTGGCTGGGCGAACGACGTCGTGATCGTGGCGACGAACAGCGACGCCGCACTTGCCAGCGCCGTCAAGCGTCGCACCTGGATCGCCCGGTTCAAAAGTCGATCGACATCGATGCCGCTACGGTGCGGGGTGCGCCGAGGTGCGCCGTCATATTGCCGGTATTGGCGCCGGTGAGATTGCTCGGACCGATCGTCGACCAGTAATGTTCGTCGCTCAGGTTGTTAAGCGCAAGGCGGAAAGTCGTGGCCTTGTCCATCAGCCGCGCCGTGTAACGAGCGCCCAGATCGAAGACGCTGTAGCTGGGCGACCAGAACAGGTTCGAGTCGTCACCCGGGCGCTTGGCCGTGTATTGCCAGTCGAAGCTGACGACCATGCTGGGAACCGATGGCAGTCGGTACTCGAACAGCAGATTGGACTTGACCTTGGGCATGCCCACGTACTGGGTATTGTTCGTGAGCGGATTGCCGGTTGCCTCCATTACCGGATCCAGCACTGTGACACCGCCATACACGACCAGGTGGTCGGTAAGCTCGCCGACCGCAGTGGCCTCGATGCCTTTGTTCGACTGCGTGCCCGAAGTCTTGTAGGTATTGTCGGTCGGATCGACGGCGGCGAACGGTCGCTCGAGTCGGAACAAGGCCAGCGACAAGTCCAATTTCGCCAAAGCGACTTTGACCCCGGCCTCCCATTGCTTGCTCCGGTAGGGCGCCAGGCCGGTGTTGGCATTGGCGCTTCCGGCCGGCGCGATGTCCCCCTGCTGCAGGCTGCTCGCATAGGTCAGATAGGTCGTCACGTTGTCGCGGGGCTTGTAGATCAAGCTGGGCATGGGGCTGAAGCCGTTGGCGGAATAGGCAGAGGTCTGCGCGCCGGTCTTATTGAAATTGCTGGTCTTCATCCAGTCCTGGCTGAGGGCCAACTTGACCGACCACTGCCTGGAAAAGGCGATCGTGTCGCTGATGTTGATTCCCTGCTGCGATGCAATCGAGGACCGGTATTGAGCCGAAACGTTCGGCAGACCCACCGCGGGCTCGGCAAAGACAACGGGATTGTCGATATTCGCCGAGCCGAGCAGGACGTTTGCGGCAGTGGCGGCGTTGAAGACCGCATTGGTGATGGCTCTGAAACCGGTGGTGCCCAGCGTCAGGTCGTGACTGATCCCGCCGGTATTGAAGGCACCGTTCAAGTACGCGATATTGCTGGTGATCCCGAAGTGCGGCGCGAATCCGTTGGCCAGCGAAGAAGTGTAGTTGCCGGCGTTGCTCGTGAGGTTATTCACGGGCGTATTGATGTTCCGGTCGACCCCCTGCGCGAGTCCGCCCAGCACCAGATGCCAACCCGACCCCAGGTCCTTTAGCAAGCGTACGCTTCCGGATTGATTTTTCGTTTCAACCCCCGCGTAGGACTGGCCGAAGCCGACCTTAGTCGGGTCCGGCGCAGCCGGCAGGATGATTTTCTGGCCATAGGTGAACCAGCCCGGGTAGCCTTTTTGCGTCATATCATAGCTGCTGTAGTTGAACTCGACGGTGGTATCCTGGGACGGATGCACATCGACGGCCAGGCTTGCCAGTTTGCGCTCAAGTTCGCTGTTGGAAACATAGGCGGTGCCGTTGGCGCCGAGCAGATTGAGGCGATAACTGACGACCTCGCTGTCGCCGACTTTGCCGCCCAGATCGGCGTGGGCGGTGAGGATGCTCGAAGAACCGTAGCCGAGGTTCAAGCGGCGCAAGGGGTCGGCCGTCGGGCGCTTGGTCACGAAGTTGAACATGCCCGCAGGATTGGCGGGTCCGTAGACGGCGGCAGGCAAACCGCTGAACACTTCGATCTGCTGAAGTTGCTCCAGAGCGTTCGCGCCGGTCACGAATATGGTCATCCCGTCCAGGCGGGTATTCTGATAGTTGCTGCCCTGCATGCCTCGGGTCGCAGGTCTTAGCACCTCCGACCCCTGCTGCTCCTGGAACTGAGCCAGCGGAATATATTTCAGGGCTTCCTTGACGCTGGTGGCCTGCACATTTTCGATCAATGCCTCAGGAAGAATCGAGATCGAATTGGGCGTATCCAGGAGTTTTGCCGTTCCCAGAGGTCCCAGTGAATAAACGGACGGGACTCGATAGGCGTCCTCGACGCTGCCCTGACTGCCTGGCTTCGGTGCGGAGCCCTTGACCACAACGGTAGGCAGGGTCGTTTCCTGGCCGTAGGCCATTCCACCGAGCAAACCCGCGATCAGCATCGCCAACGGCTTGGCGTTCCGGCTATTCGTATTCTTCATTTTGGCGCCTATTTCAGTAGCTAACATGTTTTCGAGAATCTCACTTCGGTTCGCCGAGGTGAGGACGGGAAGGGGGTCTCATGGCATGGCGACCGCATGGGACCATGGCGCCATTGCGCGCATGACTTCATGATCGACCCCGCCCTCCGGCACAGGAGAAGCCGCAATATAGTCGAGTGACTGTACTTATTCAATAAGGTATAATTTGCATATATGGCCCTGAACATACACATAGGACTCGAATGGCAAGTGGCCGGATCCAGACTTGACTTGGCCACCATCGCCCAATTGCTCGGTGGCGTTGCCGAGACGGGGACGGTTCGTGCCGCCGCCGAGCGATTTGGGCTTTCTTACCGCACCGTGTGGGGGAGGCTCGAAGCGGCCGAGGCTGCGCTGGGACAAGCTTTGATAGTGAAGTGCAAGGGACATGGCAGCAAACTCACCCCGGTCGGCGAACAGCTGAAAGATCTGGTGGATGATCTGGCGCAACGCCTTCTGTCCGATTCGCAGCAGCAACGGGAGGCGTTCGGCAAAGCCTTTTGCGCCATTTTCGTTCCGCAACCCCGCAGGACAAGCATGGCCTGCAGCCACGATCTTGTCATCGAGGACTGCGTTGAGGCCGGGTTGTTGCCCGGTTGGGATGTTCGCTACATGGGCTCGCGAAAAGCGCTTGACGAGTTGCGGGCAGGCAAAGTGGATATGGCCGGATTCCACCTTCCCGAAAAGATGGCCGGGCAGCCGGACATGAAGGAGTTATGGGCCGACCCACGCTACTTCGTGGCAGCCATCATGGGTCGTGAACTGGGGCTGGTGATGGCACGGGGCAATCCGCTGAAGATCCGCGGTATCGAGGACCTGGTGCGCCCGGATGTCCGTTTCATAAACCGGCAGAAAACGGCGGGCACGCGCCTCCGGTTGGACGAAATACTCGGTGCCAAGGGCATCGACCCGAAGGCGATTCGCGGCTATCACCACGAGGAGTTCACCCACTCCGCCGTGGCGCATGCCGTCGCCGCCGGAGCCGCCGACGTCGCGTTTGCCCTGCGTGCGGTGGTTGCCGGTCTCGACGTCGAATTCATCCCGGTCGGGCTCGAAACATACTGCTTTTGTGGAAGAATCGAGTTAGCAGTTGACCCGCGTTATCACCATCTGTTGAAAATCATCGGCGATCGCATGGCGATGCACCCGGGATATACCGGGCCACCGGCCGCTCTCGAATCAAGGAGAAACGCCAGCGTAAGCCGCGTCGCCGCCATCGCCCTGTGGCAGGACAAGAGCTGAAGCGTGTGCCGGGGACAAGTCTATGCAGTCAGGAGTCAGCGCAGTGGCGAACACCAAGAATCGCTATGACCTCGCAGAACTCGCCGGTGCCTTCGGCGACCTCGGCACCCTGATCCCCTTCGTAGCAGCCTACATTTCCATCGTGAAAATGGATCCGGGCGGCATCCTGCTGGCCTTCGGTACTTCCCTGGTCGTGGTCGGCTTGTTCTACCGCACGCCGTTTCCCGTGCAGCCGATGAAGGCGATCGGCGCCGCGGCCATCACGCAGACCAGCCATGCCGCAGCGCTCGGCTCCTCGACGGTGGTGGGCGCCGGGGTGGTGACGGGTCTGATCTGGCTGCTGCTCAGCGCCACCGGTCTCGCCCATCGCCTGGCCCGCTGGCTGCCCCGGCCGGCGCTGCTCGGCGTGGTGATGGGCCTGGGTTTCAGCTTCATGCTGGAAGGCATTCGCATGATGGCGCTGAACCCCTGGGTCGGCGCCGGCTTGCTCGCGCTCACCCTGGTGCTGCTGGCGCGCTCGCGCTTTCCCGCGATGGTGATTCTCCTAGCGGTCGGCGCAGCCATTGCCTTGATCGCAGAGCCGAGCCTGATCGCCGAACTGGCCGCGATCAGGCTCTCGCCCCGCCTTCCGTCGTTTGCCTGGCCCGGCCTGTCGTGGCGCGATCTATGGGTTGGCACCGTCTTCCTTGCCCTGCCGCAGCTTCCGCTCACTTTCGGCAACGCCCTGATCTCGATCACCGACGAGAACAACCGGCTCTTTCCCGATCGCCGGGTCACGGAACGAGGCGTCGCCTTTTCCACTGGCCTGCTCAACCTCTGGTCGAGCGCAATCGGCGGCGTCCCGATGTGCCATGGCGCCGGCGGCATGGCCGGGCATGTGCAGTTCGGCGCGCGAAGCGGCGGCGCGTCGATCATGCTCGGCGCATTGCTGATTGCGCTGGGATTGTTCCTGGCCGATTCGGTGGCGCTGCTATTCCGCCTGTTCCCGCCAGCGGTGTTGGGCGTCATCCTGTTCCTGGCCGGTGTTCAGCTCGCGCTCGGGAGCAAGGAAGGCAGTTCCGACAAGGTCGATCGCTTCGTCGTGCTGACCACCGCCGCCTTCGCGGTGTGGAACGTCGGCATGGCCGTCGTCTTCGGCTTTCTCGCTTTCAAGGCCTCGAAGCGGGGCTGGCTGAAGATATGAACAGAACGATGGCCGTCTGAAACCGCTGCATCAGGAGATCAAGGGCTTATTTCGAAATCCCCAGCCTGGCCTCGAATTCCTCGACCGGTACCGGGTTGCCGAACAGGTATCCCTGGTAGAGCGGGCAGCCGTTTCGTTCAAGAAATGCCCGCTGCGCTTCCGTTTCCACGCCTTCGGCAATGACCCTCATGCCCAGATTGCCGGCCATGCCGATGATCGTCTGCACGATCACCTCGTCCGTCGCTTTCACCCCGATGTTGCGCACGAAGGACTGGTCGATCTTGAGTTGATCGAGCGGAAGCAGGCTCAGGTAGGCCAGGGATGAGTAGCCCGTGCCGAAATCATCCATGGAGAAACGCACGGCAAGCTCCTTGAGCGCCCGCATCTTGGCGACGGTGTCTGCAATATCGTCGAGCACAACGCTCTCGGTAAGTTCGAGGCTCAATCGGTCAGGGTTGACGGCATGTCTGCGCAGCGCCTGCGCCACCTGTTCGACGAAGTCGGGCTGATGGAACTGGCGTGCGCTGACGTTGACGGCCAGCCGCAGGCCGCAGGTGATCGGATCGGCTGCCCAGGCCTCCAGCTGTGCGCAGGCGGTTTCCAGCACCCACTGTCCGATCGGCAGTATCAATCCGGTGTCCTCGGCCAAAGGGATGAACTGCAGGGGCGAGACCAGGCCCCGCTCCGGATGCAGCCAGCGGATCAAGACCTCCGCCCCGTGAATCAGGCCGTTTTTGTCCACCTGCATCTGGTAATAAAGCCTGAACTGCCTGGCCGTCATGGCATTACGCAGATCGCCTTCGAGTGCAGCGCGGACTTCCAGTGCCGTCTGCATGGAGGGATCGAAGAAACGCAGGGTGTCGCGCCCGGCGTTCTTTGCCTGGTACATGGCGGTGTCGATGCGCTTGAACAGCTCCTCCTCCGTGGTCTCCTGATCGTGGAACAGGCCGATTCCGATGCTGGCGGAGCTGTGATGCTCGTGTCCCAGCAAACAGTGCGGCCGTCTCAAGGCCGCGAGGATTTTTTCGCCGACCGCCTCTGCCTGGCCAGCTGCCTGTTCGAGATCCTCGCTCAAATCCTCGAGCATGATGACGAACTCGTCGCCGCCCACTCGAGCCACGGTATCCCCTTCACCGACACAGGCTTGAAGCCGTTGGGCAACCTCCGTCAGCAGCATGTCGCCGGTGCTATGCCCTTTGGTATCGTTCAGCCTCTTGAAGTTGTCCAGGTCGATGAATAGCAGGGCGCAGTAGTTCTCATGCCGGGCACTGGCGGAGAGCGCTTGCCGCAGCCGGCTATAGAGCAGGCGCCTGTTGGGTAGCCGGGTGAGCGGATCGTAGAAAGCCAGTTGGCGGATCTTTTCGTCCGCCTCCTTGTGCTTTGAAATATCGGTAAAGGCGCCGATATAGTGGGTAACCCGACCGCCCGTATCGGCTACGGCCGAGATGCTCAGCAGCTCGGGGTAGACCTCGCCATTCTTGCGCCGGTTCCAGATTTCCCCCTGCCAGTAACGGTCCTGCTTCAGGGCTTGCCACATCGACCGGTAAAACTGGTCTTTATGGCGGCCCGACTTGAGCATGGCCGGAGTTCTGCCGACAGCCTCCTCGGCGCTGTAACCGGTGATTCTGGTGAATGACTCATTGACACGCAGTATCTTGGCGTTCTCGTCCGTGACGGCGATGGCTTCCCGAGATTCGAATGCCTTGGCGGCGATGAGCAGTTGCTGCTCCACCCGCTTGCGCTCGGTGATGTCGAGCACCGCACCAATGGTGCGCACTGGGCGACGGTCCGGCCCCGCACCTTCGAACAGGGTCGTGGAGCGGGTCGACAGCCATCTGATTTCCCCGTCGCTGCGCACTATCCGGTGTTCGATGTCAAACAGTCCGTCGCCTGCCGGGTCGTGCGCCCGCGCCACCATCTCGGCTGTTCGCGCCCTGTCCTCGGGATAGACGCGATCGAAATATGACGCGAGCAAGATCTCTTCCCCGGCTGCGACGCCGTAGATCTTTCTCTGCTCGGGGGACCAGTAGATGGCGTCCGTTGTGTGACAGTGATCGAAGATGCCCAGGTCGGAAACGCGCACGGCCTGTCGCAGGCGCTCGTCGCTCAGGCGCAGCAAGTCCTCGGCCATCTTGCGCTCGGTGATTTCGGAAATCTCTGCGCGGATACCCTTCAAGCCAATCCCCATTGCCTGTCGATTGAGCCTGCCCCGTCCAGCGAACACGGGGAGTTCGGGCAGGCGGAAACAAAAGTCCGCTGACAGTATAGGGCACCAACGATTCCCCTTCAAACATTGCCCGGACGCGCGGCCCGCCCGACAGCTTTTCGCGGAACAACCGCTTCGGGCTTTAGCCCGACCCGCCCGGCTGATGGCCGGAGGCCGGCTGGCGGCGCCGCCCAGGGCGCGTCGGAGCGCTGGGCGCCGGCGCCCGAAGCCATAAAACTAAAGTTATAATGACCAATTGCCGTTCACTGCCGGACGTGACCCGAGGTAACGCCATGAACTTTCCGCGCAGCGACAAGCTGAAGATCTCGACCCGCCTGCTCGCCGGTTTCGGCCTGCTGCTGGCACTCACCGCGATCATGGGGGCAATGGCCTATTCCGGCATCGCCAACCTGTCCGCGCTGCTCGGCGACATCACCGACCACCCGTTCCAGGTCATCGATCGGGCAGAACGCCTCAAGGCCAACGTCGTGGCCATGGACCGGGACATGCTGGCGCTGCTGCACGGTTCCGGCGCGGAGACGGTGGCGCAGAACGTCGTCCGCATCCGAGATCTGGAACAGCGCGACAGGACTCATCTGGCCGTGATACGGCAAATGTACCTCGGTCCCCGGGAAGACCTCAGCCGGCTGGCCCTGGCCCTGGACGCCCTGAGCGCGCAGCGCGAGTTGGCGATCGCCCTCAGGCAGGGCGGGCGCCCGGCCGAGGCGCTCGCCGCCATGCAACCCGGCGGCGACCCGCCCCAGGTCCAGGTGGAACGCGAACTGCAGAAGATACTGGCCTTTGCCCGCGACAAGGCCGCTGCCCTTCAAGCCCAGAGCGATGCGGCGCGCGAGCGGGCAGTCACTGCCCTGCTCGCCACCATGGCCGGGCTGCTGCTCCTGGGACTGCTGTCCGCCTGGCTGATCAGCCGCAGCATCACGCGCCCGATGGAATCGCTGCGCCAGCGCATGGCGGCCCTGGCGGCAGGGGATCTGAGCGTGGAAGTGCCCTACCAGGACGGGGCCAGCGAACTCGCCGCCATCGCCAACACGGTGCAGGCGTTCAAGGACGCGGCGATCAAGCTGCAGGGGCAGCGCTGGGTCAAGTCCAGTGCCGCCGAATTGAGCCGGGCCATGCAGACGGCCACGTCGAAGCTGGACTTCGCCGAGGCGCTGATCGGCGGCCTCACCCCGCTTTGCGCCGGCGGGGTCGGCATCTTCTATCAAGCCAACGAGGCGGAAGACGGCCTGGAGATTCTCGCCAGCTACGGACTGAAGAAACGGCGCAGCCTGCACACCGCCTTCAAGCTCGGCGAAGGACTGGTCGGCCAGGCGGCGCTGGAACGGAAGAGCATCCTGCTCACCGACGTGCCGGACGACTACGCCCGCATCACCACCGGCGCCGGTGAAGCGGCCCCGCGACAGATCCTGGTGGCGCCCGTGACCTCCCAGGGACGGGTCCTGGCACTGGTGGAGATCGGCAGCTTCCAGCCCTTCACGGCCGACCAGGAGGCCTTGATCGACGAACTGCTGCCGATCATCGCCTTGAACCTCGAAGTCCTGGAACGCAACCGCCGCACCCGGGAACTCCTCGCCCAGACACAGCAACAGACCGAAGAGTTGCGCGCCTCGGAGGAGGAATTGCGCGCCCAGAGCGAGCAACTGCAGGGCACCAACGAGGAACTCCGGCAGAAGAGCCTGAGCCTGCAGGAACAGACCGAGGAGCTGCGCGCCTCGGAGGAGGAACTGCGTGCCCAGCGCGAAGAGCTGCAGGCGGCCAACGAGGAGCTGGAAGAAAAGGGCCGGGGCCTGGAAGAGCAGGCCGTGCTCCTGGAAAAGGCGCGCACCGACGCCGATACCAGGGCGCTGGAGCGGGACACCGCCAGCCGCTACAAGTCGGAATTCCTCTCCAACATGTCGCACGAGCTGCGCACCCCGCTGAACAGCCTGCTGATCCTCGCCCGCTCCCTGCGCGACAACGACGAAGGGCACCTGAATGCGGACGAGGTCGACTCCGCCAGCATCATCTACGACAGCGGCACCACCCTGCTGCGCCTGATCAACGACATCCTCGATCTTTCCAAGGTCGAGGCAGGGAAGATGGAAGTCGCCGCCAGCAACATCGCGCTGGAAGATCTGGCTTCCTCCCTGCGCAAACGCTTCCGCCTGATGGCCGAAAGCAAGGGACTGGAGTACCGCGTCGAGGTCGAGGCCGGCCTGCCGCCGGCGATACGCAGCGATTCCGGCAAGGTTGACCAGATTCTCAACAACCTGGTCGGCAATGCCATCAAGTTTACCGAGCAGGGCAGCATCCGCGTGCTCCTGAAAGCGCCGCTGCCGTCCGATCGCCTGCAGGCGATCGGGCTGGCGCCGGCGCAGGCCGTCGAGGTGGAAATCACGGACACCGGCATCGGCATTCCTGATTACATGGCCGAATCCATTTTCAACGCCTTCGAGCAGGTCGATGGCACCGCCAGCCGCCGCTACGGCGGCACCGGCCTCGGGCTCACCATCTCGCGCCGGCTCGCCCAGCTGCTCGGCGGCGATGTGTTTGTCCGGAGCGCGGAAGGCGCGGGCAGCACCTTCACCCTGATACTGCCGCGCGCCGCGGGCGCAGAGCAAAAAGCCGGGCTTGCCTCCGCCGAGCCGCCAGCCGCTGCCGCCCTGCCGCCGATGACATCCGTGCCGGGTTCCGGGCTGGACGGCATCGCCGCCCCCGGCATGGACGACGACCGTCTGACCATCAGCCCGCGCGATGAAACCATCCTGGTGATCGAGGACGACCCGTCCTTTGCCCGCATCGTGCGCGACCTGTCGCGCCGGCGCGGCTATAAATGCCTGGTCGCCGGCGACGGCGTGCGCGGACTCGATCTGGCGCGGCGCTATCTGCCGACCGGCATCGTCCTGGATATCGGCCTGCCCGGCATGGACGGCTGGTCGGTCATGGAACAACTCAAGGGGGATCCCGCGACCCGGCATATCCCGGTGCACTTCATGTCGGCCACCGATTCCAGCCTGCGCGGCCTCGGAATGGGGGCGGTCGGCTACCTGACCAAGCCGGTGAGCCGGGAGCAGATCGAGGGCGCCTTCGAACGCATCCGCCATTTCGGCGCCGCAAGCGTGCGCCGCCTGCTGCTGATCGAGGACGATGCCGGCGCACGCAAGTCGGTGAAACTCATGCTCGGCGACATCGACGCGGAAATCGTCGAGGAGGACAGCGGCGAAGGCGCCCTGGCGCGGCTGCGCCGCGGCGAAAAGTTCGACTGCATGATCCTCGACCTGGGCCTGCCCGGAATCAGCGGTCTCAACCTGCTCGAACAATGCACCCGGGAGAACTTGCTGGTGCCTCCGGTCGTGGTCTATTCGGGACGCGACCTCAGCGACCAGGACACCCTGTCGCTGAAGGAATACACCGACAGCGTCGTCATCAAGGGCGCCCGTTCGCCGGAGCGGCTGGTGGACGAGGTCACGCTCTTCCTGCACAGCGTCCATAGCGCCCTGCCGGCGGTCCAGCAGAAAGCCCTGCACTCGGCGAGCGCTGCCGGGAGCGCCGAGGACGGCCTGGCCGGCCGCTCGGTGCTGGTCGTCGACGACGACATGCGCAACGCCTTCGCCCTGTCGAAAGTGCTGCGCGCCAAGGGCTTCAAGGTGCTGATGGCGCAGGACGGCCAGAAAGCCCTGAGCCAGCTCAATGACACGCCGGAGGTGGACGCGGTGTTGATGGACATCATGATGCCGGGCATGGACGGCTATACCGCCATCCGCGAGATCCGCAAGCAGGGCCGCTTCAAGGCGCTGCCGGTGATCGCCCTGACCGCCAAGGCGATGATCGGCGACCGGGAAAAGTGCATCGAGGCCGGTGCCAGCGACTACCTGTCCAAGCCCATCGACATCGACGCGCTGCTGGACATGCTGCGCGTTCAACTGAACCTGGCCTGAAGGCGAATGAAGCGCAGGCAGCGCGGCGGGGGGCGGCCCAGATGAAAGACCGGGCCGACCTCGAGAACATCGAGCTGGCGCTTTTTCTCGATGCGCTCTATCAGCGCCACGGCTACGATTTTCGTCACTACGCCAGGGCATCGATCAAGCGGCGGGTGCAGGCCCTGGCGGCGAACCTGCAATGCGCCAGCATCGCGGCGATGATTCCGCGCATCCTGCACGAAGAGAAGCTGCTCCCCGAGGTCCTGGGGCAACTGTCGGTGCCGGTGACGGAGATGTTCCGCGACCCCCAGGTGTTCAAGGCCTTGCGCGAGCAGGTCCTGCCGCGCCTGGCCTCCTACCCGCGCCTGAAGATCTGGCAGGCCGGCTGCGCGACCGGCGAGGAGGTCTATTCCCTGGCCATCCTGCTGGAAGAGGAAGGCCTGCTGGAACGCAGCCAGATCTACGCCACCGACATCAACGATACGGCCCTGCGCCAGGCGGAAGACGGCATCTTCCCGGTCGCCCGCCTGGAGGAGTATGAGCGCAATTACCGCAACGCCGAGGGCCGTGCCCGCCTGGCCGATTACTACCTGGCCAACGCCGACTTCTTCCGTTTCGATGAGCGTTTGCGCAAGCGCATCGTCTTCGCCCATCACAACCTGGTCTCGGACGGGGTCTTCTGCGAGGTGCAGCTGATCCTCTGCCGCAACGTCCTCATCTATTTCGATGCCACCCTGCAAAACAAGGCGCTGAGGCTGTTTCACGAGAGCCTGGGCCGCCACGGCTTTCTTTGCCTGGGCACGCGGGAAAGTCTGCGCGCCGCGGACTCGGCCGCCTTGTTCACCGGCGTGAACCCGGAATGCATGATCTTTCACAGCAACGGTGTCGGCTGAAATGACGGACGGTCATGGCGCGCAGACCCAGTCCCGCCAGCCGGTGGAGGCCGTGGTGATCGGCTGCTCGGCCGGCGGTCTCGCCGCCCTGCGCATATTGCTGGAGGCATTTCCGGCCGGGCTGGGCGCAGCCGTCATCGTCGTCGCCCACAGCGCCCCCGACGGTCCGAGCCTGTTGCCGCAACTGCTGGCGGCCTGCTGCGCCCTGCCGGTCAGCCTGGCCGTCGAGCGGGAGTTTGCCGCTCCCGGCCATGTCCATATCGCCCCGGCCAACTACCATCTGCTGATCGAAGCCGACCGCAGCTTCGCCCTTTCCGTGGATCAGCGCGTCTGTTTCGTTCGGCCGGCCGTCGACGTGCTTTTTTGCGCTGCCGCCGAAGTGTATAGGGAGCGCCTGCTCGGCGTCATCCTGACCGGCGCCAATAGCGACGGCGCGCAGGGGCTCCAGGCGGTCAAGGCCGCCGGGGGCCTCACGCTGGTCCAGGATCCCGCCACCGCCTACGCCGGCGCCATGCCCCGCGCGGCGATCGCCACCGGCGCGGCGGACCGGGTGTTGCCCCTGGAGGATCTCGCCGGCGCGATCCTCGTTCACTGTCCCATTGCGCGAGTTCATTGATGCTGCACAGCACACCGAAAATCCTTCTGGTCGACGACACCCGGGCCAACCTGGTGGCCTTGCGCCGCCTGCTGAAAAAACTCAATTGCGAAGTGCTGGAAGCCACGACCGGCAACGAAGCCCTGATGCGCTGCCTGGAAAACGATTTCGCGCTCGTCCTGCTCGACATCGACATGCCCGAAATGGACGGCTACGAGGTCATCGAGCATCTCAAGGGAGAAGCGAGCACGCGGCACATCCCGGTCATATTCGTCACCGCCACTTTCGAGGACACGGAACATCAGCGGCGGGGCTACAAGGTCGGCGCGGTCGATTACATCCAGAAGCCCATCGACGACTTCGTCCTGTTGTCCAAGGTTTCGCTCTACCTCGACTTCTACAGGAGCCGCCTGCAGGCAGAGCGCGAACTGAACCGCAGCGAGGCGATGCGGGTCGCCGCCAGCGAAGCCGAAGCACGTTTCCGCCAGGCCCTGACCGACGCCCCCGTCCCGGTCATGCTGCACACCGACAGCGGCGAAGTGGTTTTGATCAATCGGGTCTGGACAGAATTGAGCGGCTTCGAGCAGCAGGACCTCCGGACGGTGGAGGAGTGGATCGCCAAGGCCTATCATCCGGATCGCCGTGATGACGCCCGCGATTACTTCAGGCAGCTTTACGGGCGCAGCGAATGGAGCATGAATTACGAATGCGCGGTGCTGGCGAAGAACGGCGCACCGCTGATCTGGGACTTCCGCTCGGGCCCCCTGGCGCCCCTGCCGGATGGCCGGCGCCTGGTAATCAGCATGGCGGTCGACGTCACCCAGCGCAAACGGGCCGAACAGGCCCTGGCCAGCGAAAGCAGCAAGAACGCTTTGCTCCTGCACGCCGCCAGCGACGGCATCCATATCGTAGACCGCGACGGGGCGCTGGTGCAGGTCAATGAGGCATTCTGCCGCCTGGTGGGCTATTCGAGCGATGAACTGGAGGAGATGAACATCGCGCAGATGGAATTGAAGTGGACTACCGAAGCAGTGCAAAGGAGGATGGGCGCGCTCAAGGAGGCCGGCGAACTGATCGAGTCCCGGTATCGTCACGCCGACGGTCGTCTGATCGACGTGGAACTCAACGTCAGCCGCATCGAGATCGACGGCATGCCGATGATCTACGCCGCGGCGCGCGACATCACCGAGCGGCGCGAGCGGGAGGAGGCGCAACGCCTGGCGCTGACGGTCTTCAATACCGTCGACGAAGCCGTCGTGGTGACCGGCGCTGACCGGAAGATCGTCACCATCAACCCCGCTTTCACAGCGATTACCGGATACAGCGACGAAGAGGCGGTGGGCCGCGATCCGAAATTCCTCTCCAGCGGCGAACAGCCGCCGGAATTCTTCCGGGCGCTATGGGAAACCCTGGCGACGACGGACGCCTGGCAGGGGGAAATCTGGAACCGGCGCAAGGACGGTACGGTCTTCCTCGAAGGCTTGTCGATCAGATGCATCCGCAACAGCACGGGCGAGCCCAAGCACTATGTCGGCGTGTTCTCCGATATCACCCGGAAGAAGCAGTCCGAGGAACTGATCTGGCGTCAGGCCAACTTCGATTCCCTGACGCAACTGCCCAACCGGCGCATGTTCCGCGACCGCCTGAACCAGGAAATCAGGAAGGCCAAGCGCACGAACCAGAAGATGGCCCTGCTGTTCATCGACCTCGATCATTTCAAGGAGGTCAACGACACCCTGGGCCATGAAAAAGGCGACAGGCTCCTGATCGAAGCCGCCGCCCGGATCAGCGACTGCGTGCGCGAAACCGACACGGTGGGCCGGCTCGGCGGCGATGAATTCACCATCCTGGTCACCAATCTCGATGATACGTCCAGCGTCGAGCGGGTGGCCCAAGACGTCGTCGGTTGCCTGGCCGCTCCTTTTGCACTCGGTGACGAGCCTTCCTACGTTTCGGCCAGTGTCGGCATCGCCATCTACCCGTCCGACGCCGACAACATCGAAGACCTGTTCAAGGGCGCCGATCAGGCCATGTATGTCGCCAAGGAGAATGGCCGCAATCGCCATGAATTCTATTCAGCCAATTTGCGGGAATCGGCCAGGAATCGCTCGCTTTTGCTCAGCGAGCTGAGAGCCGCCCTCCCCGGAAAAGAGTTCCTCCTCTATTACCAGCCCATCGTCAACCTCCGCTCCGGTCGCGTGGAAAAGGCCGAGGCCCTGATCCGCTGGCAACATCCGAAACGCGGGCTGATCAGTCCCGCGGACTTCATCCCCTTGGCCGAAGAATCGGGACTGATCGTCGAAATCGGCAACTGGGTGTTTGTTGAAGCGGCCAGTCAAATCCTGCGCTGGCGCGCACGCGGCGGCAATTGCCCGAGAGTCAGCATCAACGTGTCCCCGGCCCAGTTCCAGAGCGGCAGCGGCGGAACCCTGACCTGGCCGGACCATCTCCGTTCGATCGGCCTGAACGGACAATGCCTCAATGCCGAAATTACCGAAGGACTTCTGCTCGAGCCCAGCCAGACGATACTCGACCGGCTTCTGGAATTCCGCGATGCGGGGATTCAGGTTTCCCTGGACGACTTCGGCACGGGGTATTCCGCGCTCGCCTACCTGCAAAAGTTCGACATCGATTTCCTCAAGATCGACCAGTCGTTCATCGGCAGACTCTCATCGGAGTCCAACGACATGGCGCTGTGCGAAGCGATCATCGTCATGGCCCACAAGCTCGGCCTGAAAGTGATCGCCGAAGGCGTGGAGACGGAGCAGCAGCGCGGACTTCTGGCCACGGTCGGCTGCGACTTCGCACAGGGCTATCTCTATTCCCGGCCGATTCCGCCGGACGAGTTCGGAACCTTCTGCGACAGCTTCAACACATCGGCCGCGGCTTGACGGCCGCCGGGGCAAGGAAGGCGCGTGTCCGGGCCGGCATCGCGCCGGCCTGGGGGACCGGCTATTCCGCGGCCGGGACGGTTTCGGGCAGCGGCTGCAGGCCGCGGCCGGACAGTTTGTCCAGGGTGAGATAGACCACGGGCGTCAGGTACAGGGTGAGGAACTGGGACAGCAGCAGCCCGCCCACCACGGCCATCCCCAGGCCGCGCCTGACCTCGGCGCCGGCGCCCAGCCCGAGCGCGACCGGCAGGGTGCCGACCAGTGCCGCCATGGTCGTCATCATGATCGGCCGGAAGCGGATCAGGCAGGCCTGGAAGATCGCTTCCCGGGCCGCGATGCCGCCATGACGCTGCCGCTCCAGGGCGAAGTCGATCATCATGATGGCGTTCTTCTTGACGATGCCCACCAGCATGATGATGCCGACGAAGGCGTAGAGGTTCAGGTCCATCCGGAACAGCAGCAGGGTCAGCAGCGCCCCCATGCCGGCGGCCGGCAGGCCGGAGAGGATGGTCAGCGGATGGATGAAGCTCTCGTAGAGTATGCCCAGGACGATATAGACCACCAGCACGGCGATCAGGAGCAACAGCCCCAGGCCCTGCAGGGAAGCCTGGAAGGCCTGGGCCGTGCCCTGCAGGCTGGTGGCCAGTGAAATCGGCAGGCGCAGTTCCCGTTCGGTCGCCCTGATGCGGCTGACGGCTTCGCCCAGGGACACCCCGGGCTGCAGATTGAAGGAAATGGTCACCGAAGGCAGTTGCCCGAGGTGATTCACCGTCAGGGCCTGGGTCTTGCGCGTCACCCGGGCGACCGTGTCCAGGGGCACCAGCTTGCCGGTGCTGGCGCGCACATAGAGGCGCGAGAGGGTGCCCGGATCCGCCTGAAATTGCGGGGTCAGTTCCAGGATCACCTGGTACTGGCTGGTCGCGGCGTAGATGGTGGACACCTGCCGGGCGCTGAAGGCGCTTTGCAGGGCATCCTCCACCTGGCCGAAGGACAGGCCCATGGTCGCCAGCTTGTCCCGATCCACGTCCAGTTGCAGCACCGGACTCTGATTGTTGAGGTTGCTGTTCACATCGACGAAACCGGGCAGCTTGCGCATCCGCTCGAGCAGGGTTTCGGTCCATTGATAGAGTTCGTTCAGGTCCGTGTCCTGCAAGGTGTATTGATACAGGGCGGAGGTGGTCTGGCCGCCGATGCGGATCGGCGGCGGATTCTGCAGATAGACCTTGATTCCCGGCACCGCCGAGAGTTTGGGCCGCAGTTCCTGGATGATCTGGTCGGGATCGAGCGTGCGCTCGCTGCGCTGCTTGAGGCGGACGAACATGGTGCCGGTGCTCGCCGTCGGGCGCGGGCCGCCAGCGCCGACCGTGGACATGAAGGCATCGACGTTCGGATCCTTCGCCAGGATGGCCGCCACCTGCTGCTGGTGCCCGACCATGGCGGCGAACGAGGCGTCCTGGGCGCCCTCGGTGTAGATGATCATCTGTCCGGTGTCGCCGCTGGGCAGGAAGTCCTTGGGCACGACGGCGAACAGCACGCCGGTCAGCACCAGGGTGGCGAGGAAGCTCGCGAGGATCAGGCGCGGCCGGGCCATGGCCCAGGTGAGGCTCTTCGAGTAGCCCGCGAGCAGGGCTTCGAAGAAACGCTCGAAGCCGCGATAGACCCGGTTGTGCTGCTGCGTTTCGACATGCTTCAGGTAGCGGCTGCAGAGCATCGGCGTCAGGGTCAGGGAGACGAAGCCGGAGACCAGGATCGCGGCGCAGATGGTGACGGCGAATTCGTGCAGCAGGCGGCCGACGATCCCGCCCATGAACAGCACCGGGATGAACACCGCGATCAGCGAAATGGTCATCGACAGGATGGTGAAGCCGATTTCCCTGGATCCCTTCAAGGCCGCCTGGAACGGCGGCTCGCCCGCCTCGACATGGCGCATGATGTTCTCGAGCATGACGATGGCATCGTCGACGACGAAGCCGACCGAGAGCGTCAGGGCCAGCAGGGACAGGTTGTCCAGGCTGTAGCCGAAGACATTCATGACGGCGAAGGTGCCGATCACCGAAATGGGCAGGGCCAGGCTGGGAATGATCGTGGCGTAGATGTTGCGCAGGAACAGCAGGATCACCAGGATCACCAGGAAGCCGGCCAGCACCAGGGTGAATTGCACGTCGTCGATCGAGTCGCGGATGGAGACGCTGCGGTCGTAGAGCACCTTCATCTCGATGGCCGCCGGCAGCTTGGCGGCAAAGACCGGGAGCACCCGCTTGATGGCGTCCACCGTCTCGACGGTGTTCGCGCCCGGCTGGCGCTGGATGGCGAGCACGATGGCGCGGCGATCGACGAACCAGCTGGCGATCTTGGCGTTCTCCACGCTGTCGATGGGCGTGGCCACCTCGCTCAGGCGCACCGGCGCACCGTTCTTCCAGGCCACGATGAGCGGCCGGTAGGCGGCGGCGTTCGACAGTTGGCCATTGTCCTTGATGGCGAAGCTCTGGTGGCTGCCGTCGATCGAACCGAGCGGCTGATTGACGTTGCCCTTGGCGATCGCCTGCTGCAGTTCGTCGATGCCGATGCCGCGCGAAGCCAGCTGATCCGGATTGGCCTGCACCCGCACGGCGAACTTCTGGGAACCGAAGACATTGACCAGGGCCACGCCGGGCAGCGTCGACAGGCGCTGGGCGAGCTCGGTCTCGGCATAGTCGTCCACCGTCGTCAGGGGCAGTGTGTCGGAGAGCAGCGTGACGTAAAAGATGGCCGAGTCCGCCGGGTTCACCTTGCGGAAGGAAGGCGGCGTCGGCATGTCCGGCGGCAGCTTGCGCGCAGCCGCCGCGATGGCCGACTGGACGTCCTGCGCGGCGGCATCGATGTTGCGGTCCAGGGAGAACTGCAGGGTGATCGAGGTCAGGCCCTGGGCGCTGGTGGAGGTCACCGAATCCAGGCCGGCGATGGTCGAGAACTGGCTCTCCAGCGGCGTGGCCACCGCCGCCGCCATGGTTTCGGGGGATGCGCCGGGCAAGGCGGCCGTGACCTGTATGGTCGGGAAGTCCACGCTGGGCAGTTCGGAAACCGGCAATGCGCGGTAGGCGATGACGCCGAAAATGAGAAAGGCCGCCATCAACAGCGTGGTCATCACCGGCCGGCGGATGCACGCTTCGGATAGTTGCATGGCGCGCCCTCAGCTCGCGGCGGGGGCCGGCGATCGGGCGGGCGCCTTGCCCGCCTCCCGGGCCTGCACCTTGACCCCCGGCGTCAGGCGCAACTGGCCGTCGGTGACCACCGTCTCGCCGCCCTGCAGGCCTTTGTCAATCACCGCCAGGTTGTCGCGGGTAAACAGCAGTTCGATCTTCCGCACCTCGACGCTGTTGTCGCTCTTGACGACATACACGAAGTTGCCCTGCGACCCCTGCTGCACGGCCTGCGCCGGAATCACCTGGGCATTGCTGACCGTGTCGAGGACCAGGGCGACATTGACGAACTGGCCGGGCGTTAGCTTTTCGCCGGCATTGGCGAAAGTGGCCTTCATCTGGATGGTGCCGCTCGCGGGATCCACGGCATTGTCCAGGAAGCGCGCCTCGCCTTCGAAGCGCTCGCCGCCGCCGGGCAGGCTGACGGTGCCTTTCAGCACGCCCGCCTTCATGGCGGCGCGGATCCGCGGCAGGTGCTTCTCCGGCACGGCGAAGGTGACGTAGATCGGGCGGACCTGGTTGACCACGGCCAGGGTGGTATCGTTGTTCTTCACCCCGGTGCCGGGAAACACCAGCCTGGCGCCGACGATGCCGTCCGACGGCGCGACGATCACGGAGTAGCTCAACTGCAGGCGGGCGAGGTCCACCGCCGCCTGGTCGACGCGCAGCGTCGCCGCGGCGGAGGCCTCAACGGTGCGCAAGTCGTTCACTTTTTCCTCGGAGACGAAGCCCCGATTCTTCAGCGCGATATAGTGCTCGACGTCGACTTTCGCCTTCGCCAACTGGGCCTGATCCCGCGCCACGGTGGCCTCGGCCTGGAGCAGCCGGGCCTTGAAATCGGCCGGGTCGAGGCGCACCAGCACCTCGCCTTGGCGGACATGCTGGCCCTCGGTGAAATTCACCGCAGCCACCTGGCCGTCGACGCGGGACTTCAAGGCCACGCTGGCGTAGGCTTCCGCCCGCCCGACGACCTCCAGCATCCGGGGCATGTCCCGGATCGTCACCTGGGCCAGCGCCACAGGAACGGCGGGCGGCACCCGCGCCGACTTTGCCTGGGCGGCGTCTCTTGCGGAGATGATCCGATAGGCGACGCCGGCAACCGCGGCGATGGCGAGCAGCAACAAGAGCAGTTTCTTCATCGTATCCTGACCTTACAGTGTCGACCCGCCTCAAGCAGTGCGTGGCAGTTCCAGCCGCGCCACGAGCCCGCCGGCGGCGTCATTGTATAGCCTGAGCGTGCCGCCGTGCTGCACGGCGATGTTGCGCGCGATGGTCAGGCCGATGCCCGTTCCGCCGGTATCCCGGGAGCGCGACCCTTCGAGGCGGAAAAAGGCTTCGAACACCGCATCCAGCCGGTCTTCGGGTATGCCCGGACCGCCATCGCGCAACTCCACGACCACCTTCGCGTCGTCCGCGCTGGCCGTGATTCTGGCATAGCTGCCGTAGTTCACCGCATTGTCGATCAGATTGGTCAGGCAGCGCCGCATGGCGCTGGGCCTCGTTGCCACGAAAGCGCCGGTGAACCCCGCCACCGTCACGTCCTGCCCCGCCTCCACGGCATCGGCGCAGACGCTGTCGATGATCGAATCGAAGTCCATGCGCTGCGTGGCCTCGCGCGAACTCATGCTGCTCGCGAGATCGAGGCCGTCGCGGATCATGCCCTGCATCGCCGAAAGATCATCGACGAGCTTGGCCCGCAGTTCCTGGTCCGCGACCTTTTCCAGGCGCAGCCGCAGCCGCGTCAGCGGGGTCTGCAGGTCGTGGGTGATGGCCGCCAGCATCTGCGTGCGCTCCCGGATGAAGCTACCGATCTGAGCCTGCATCGCATTGAACGCACTGGCGGCGTGGCGCACCTCGTTCGGCCCGCGTTCGGGCAAAGGCGGATGCCCGATGTCGCGGCCCAGATTCCTTGCCGCCGCCGCCAGCCGGGCCAGCGGCTTGGTCGTCTGGACGGCCACCGTATAGGCGATCAGGCACAGGCAGCAGAGAAAGAAGATGAAGTAGCCCAGTTGACGCTGATTGTGCTGGGGCGCTGCGAGCACCCGATCGGCGCGCTGCGACAGCAGCACGAAGCCGAGCGGCGTGCCGTCGCGCAAGGTGACGAAAACGTTCTCGCACGGTCCGCCGTTGCCGGGGCCCGCCGCTGCCGGGCAGTCCTCGCCCCGCGCCCGCCACGCCATGACTTCGCGTCTGCCGCCGAGGCGTTCGCGCAGGACGTCGGCAAACTCGGCATCCGGCTCGCCGCTCTTGCCCGTGGCCTCGCCCGCGGCCTCGCCCCGGGCGATGATGCCGTTGCGGCTGGCCGCCGAGAGGACCTGAGGCCGGGTTTCCGCCGGGACTTCGTCGAGCATCAGCGTCAGCTGCTCGATCCGTTCCACGGCACGCAGCATCCGCAACTGGGAAACGAACTCCTGCCGCTCTCTGCCGGCGAAGTACAGCGTCAGCGCGGCCGAGGCGAGCACGCCGCCGACGAGCACGACGAACACCCGCCCGAGCATGGAAGCGAAGAAGAGCCTCACTTCAGGACCTCACGACTCGCTGCTGACCGACGACGCCAGCACATAGCCTTCGTTGCGGACGGTCTTGATCAGCGTCGGCGCCTTGGCGTCTTCCATCAGTTTCTGACGCAGGCGGCTGACCTGCAGATCGATCGAACGATCGAAGGGATCGGCATCGCGTCCCTTGGTGAAGTTGAGCAACTGGTCGCGCGACAGCACGCGATTGGGATGGTCGAGCAACACCTTGAGCAGGCGGAACTCCGCGCCCGAGAGCATGACGGCGGTGCCCTGCGGACTGATCAGATGTCTTGCGATCAGATCGAGTTGCCACCCGGAAAAGAACATGCATTTCGCGTCCTGCGGTTCCAGATTCGGCGGCAGCGCCTGGGTGCGCCGCAACACGTTGCGGATGCGGGCCACCAGTTCGCGGGGTTCGAAAGGCTTGGTCAGATAATCGTCCGCTCCCATCTCCAGCCCGAGGATCCTGTCGAGCGGCTCGCCGCGGGCGGTCAACATGATCACCGGCAGGCTGGATCGCGCGCGCAGGGTCCGGCACAGCGTCAGTCCGTCCTCGCCGGGCAAGGTGAGATCGAGCACGACCAGTTCGACCGGTGCCGCCGCCAATGCCTGCCACATGCCCGGACCATCGGCGGCCGTCACCGTCCGGAACCCGTTGCCGTCGAGATATTCGGCGAGCAGGATCCTGATCTCGCGATCATCGTCCACCACGAGAATGCGGGGCTGATTATCCATGCCGCGCATTATGCCGATCCCCGTGGCTCTTCGACGCGCCGATTTGTAGCCGCCTGTATTGAATCGCGTGATCGACACAAAGCGATACAACTCTCACGCTGCACGACATATGGCGGCAATGCCTTGGAGCGCAGAATCATGGCCGTATCACTCTGGCATTTCAATTTAGGAGATTTCGCATGATCAAGATTCGCGCACTGGTCGCTTTCGCCGCCGCCGCCCTGCTCACGGGCGCCGCCATCGCCGACAACGACGCCGGGCCCGGCCCCGGCCACCGCCCCGATGCCGCCCGGTTTCTCGCGCATATGGAAAAACACCGGGCCAGGCTCCACGACAGACTCAAGCTTACCCCGGATCAGGAAGCGGCCTGGAAGACTTTCTCCGAAAAGACCCAGCCGCAGGCACCCCGGATCAGGGCGGTGAGGTCGGAACTCGCCGGCTTGTCGGCGCCCGCGCGCATGGACCGGATGATCGCCCTGATGAAGGAACGGGAAAGCAGAATGACCGACCGGGCGGCCGCGGTCAAGGAATTTTACGCGGTGCTGAAGCCCGAACAGCAGAAGCTGTTCGACCGGATGACCGTCTGGCGCAAGCGCCGGCACTGATCTCCGGCTCCCGATGGAGTTCATCAGCATGGCGGCGGTCGCGGGCACGGGCGCGGTATGTTTGCCCGTCCTGCTGCGGACGCTGCCGTTGGTGGTCGCGGTCTGCGTCGCCATCACCCTGTCAGGCTGCGGCGTCTAAGTCGGCGCGGACCTGATCTCCGGCAGCTGCCGTTTTCGTACGAAGGCTTCGATTTCGTCTCCAGGCAAGGGGCGGCTGAAGAAGTAACCTTGCACCATTTCGCAACCGAGCTTGCGCAGGAAATCGATCTGCGCCTGCGTTTCGGCCCCTTCGGCAACCACTTTTTTGCCGAGCGTGTGGGCCATTGCGACGATCGTGGCGGCGATGGTTCCCCCCTCGCCGTCGTCGCGAATTTTCCGGATGAACGACATGTCGATTTTCAGGGTGTCGAACGGCAACCGGTCAAGGTAGGACATGGAGGAATAGCCCGTCCCGAAATCGTCTATCGAGATCTGGACGCCGAGGCGTTTCAACCGGAACAGCATATCGACAACACCATCGACATCGTCCAGCAGAAGACTCTCGGTGACTTCCAGTTCGAGGCAGTTCGCCGCCATCGCATTTTCCCGAAGCGCGGCTTCCACGGTCATGATGAAATCCGGCTGACGGAACTGCCGGCTCGACACATTGACCGCGACATGCTCGAGGCCGACCCCATTCTCCCGCCAGGCGCGGAACTGGGTGCAGGCTTCGGTGAGGGCGATATGACCCATCCGTACGATCAGTCCGGTCTCTTCCGCAACGGCAATGAACTGGCCCGGCGCGACAAGGCCGCGCTCGGGATGGCGCCAGCGCAACAGGGCTTCGACCCCGATCACCTTGCTCGTTCGCAGATCGACTTGGGGCTGATAATGCAGGATGAACTGCTGTTCAGAAATCCCGCGCCGCAATTCGCGCTCAAGCGTGCTTCGCATGACCACCTCGGTGTTCATGGCTTCCTCGAAGAAGGCATACATGCCGCGGCCGCCATCCTTGGCGCGGTACATCGCCGTGTCGGCGCTGCGCATTAGCTCCTCGGCGCTGGCTCCGTTGGCGGGATAGACGGCTATGCCGATGCTCGCGCGAATGAAGCTCTCGACCCCTTCGATGAGAAACGGCCCGCCAAGGGCGGCAAGGACATGCTCGGCCACCCTGCCGGCTTCATCGGCGGAACGGAGCTTGCCGATCAAAACGGTGAATTCGTCGCCCCCGAGGCGCGCGATCGTATCCCCCTCGCGCATGCAATGTCTCAGGCGCGCCGAAACTTCGCGCAGCAATTCATCTCCGGCCGCGTGCCCGAGGCTGTCGTTGATGCCCTTGAAGCGATCAAGATCGGTGAACAGCACCGCGAAACTCATGCCGTCCCGCTCGGCCCGGACCACTTGCTGCTTCAACTGATCCAGGAAGTGGAAGCGGTTCGGCAGCCCGGTGAGGGCGTCGGTGCGCGCTTGTTGGTACAGTTGGTCTTCGCGCACGGCGGCGGTAATGGCAACGCCCACCCGGTCCGCATAGTCTCGAATGTAGGCGAGGTCCTCATCGCTAGGGGCGGCACGCTCCGCGTAGCCGAGGCAGATCACGCCGACCAGCCGTTCTTTCCAGACGATCGGCAGGGTGAAGAATCGCTGCGCGTCGAGGCCATTGATACAGAAGGGGATCGTCCGGCGAGCTGTTTCGCTGCTCATCAACAGGCCGTTTGGAATTGCGCGAAGCATCTCGTCGGTATCAGGAGGCAATATAAAGCGCGCGACCAGCGCTTGCTCGCCGTCGCGCACCAGCGCATGCACCCGGCCCCTATCCGGGGAATCCTGATCGATCATCGAAACGCTGGCACAGACGGCATTGAAGCCTCCCTTAAGGCGACGAAGGACGTCATCGACGATCCGGTCGATATCCAGTTCGGACAGGATCGCGCGATCTATTTCCGACAAGGACCTCATAGTGTCGACCTGGCGTCCCAGCCGCACCGCCATCGCGTTGAACGAACCGGCCAGCTCGCCGAACTCATCGCGGCTGCTCACCTCCACTCGCGCGGTGAAATCCTTGCGTCCCAGGCGGCGGGTACCCTCGATCAGTCGCTCAAGTGGTCCCAGGGTCCGACGGATTTGCGTCAGGCTCAAGAGCACCACCAGCAGGATTGAAAGGGCGAGGCTCCCCCAGAAGATCCTTTTGACTGCAATGATCCGACCCAGCGCGATGGCCTCGGGCTGTGCCGCAACGACGATCCATCGCGATTCGAAGAACTTTGGCCCCAGAAACAACTCCTGGAAATTGGCGAGAAATGCCTGCTGCCCTACCTGCCAGTCGATCTGCCCCTTTGCAGACTGCGGAAGGCCCTTGAACAGCCTTCCGATTCCTTCCGGATGAAGCGGTTGAGGGCAGTACAGTTCGGCAACGGCCTGGTTGAATACGCAGAAGGAAATCATGTACGGAAAATCCTCCGGGTTTCCCCAGAGGTAGCCGGCGTCGATTTCTGCGGTCACCAGACTCAACTTCGCCTCGGCCGGGGTCACGGCCTGGACCAACAGCATCCTGGCAGCGGCGTCCGATGTCTTTCCACTGCTCACCAGAACCGACTTGCCGCCACGCAGGTGGGCGACCATGGCCGCGTCGAGCGGCATCGCCGCGGTGTCGCCAGGTGAGGCGGCGGCTTGATCGCGCTGTGCTATCCGGATCGGGCCCCGGAATGTCCTGTCCAGGACCGCTCTCGTCGCCGCGGGCAAACGGCCCCTTGAAATATCGCCTGCGGCGCTTCTCAACAGACCATCTGCCAATAGCAGGCGATCGTAGACCGCCGCGGCGTAGCGTTCGCTGGCGCCCTGCAGTTGAATGTGGCCGTCCCGCACGAGAATCCGACTCGCCTCGATGTAGTAAAGAACCGACAGGAAAAGAAAAGGGATGAACGCGGCCAGCAAGAAAGACAGCAATACGCTTCGCGCTACCCTACTGCGCAGGAAACTGACTTTGAGCGTCACTGTCGGCTCGCTCAATAGTCCGATGCGAGTCCGAGAAAACGCCCGTTGCTGGCCCTCACGACATCGTCACGGCTGTTTTTCGATGTCAGCGGCGGATTGCTCTTGCCGTCCCGGCCCATGCTGTAGAGATCATAGTCCGAGTTGATCGGAACGAGATTCTTGTCTTTGCGGACCTGCCCGCGGCTTCTGTTGTCGAGCGGGCTCAACCGGAGATACTGATACGCGTGATTCCAAGGATCAAGCATCCCGTTCTTGCCGATGTCCGCCAGACTGCTGGGAAAACCATTGGGATCCGAATAGTACTGGGCAATGGAAACATCCAGAGTCTTGATGTCCCCCTGGGCCTGCGCAACTTGCGCATTATAGATGTAGCTCTGGTAGGACGGAACGGCGATCGCCGCAAGCACGGCAATGATCGCGACGACGATCATGAGTTCGATCAAGGTGAAGCCGGCCGGGGAATTCACTTCGGTCCGAGGCGGCCGGCGAAACGGCACGGTACTCCCTTTCACATGCATTGCTTCACCCCCTGATGACTGAACTAAACGAGCGCCCACGTCAGAGCATCCCGGATGAACTTAAGCGCGAATAGGGAATGCCATTGTAACCCCCTCGCCACGGGCAGCCTCAAGTCCGCTTTCTGGCGTCGCCCGGCGGCCCGGCAAGAACTGCATGGAGTTCAGCGGTACTTCTTGAAGACGATCTTCGCGTCCCGGTGAGCGCGGTCCAGCGTGCAGATCGACGGATCGTCGTCGTGGCCGCTGAAGAAATCATCGGCCTGGGCGCGCATCACCAGCCGCACCGCCTTCTCGTCGTTCATTTCGTAGAGTTCGGTGAGGAGGGTGGCGACCTCGTCAAGATGTTCTTCATAGGTCATCCAGCGTCGCACCGCTTCAAGCCTTCACCGGCGGCTTGGCGCGATACTGGCCCTGCATCGCGAGCATCCAGCCGGGGTACTCGGGCGCCAGGGCGCCGGCCTCATCGAGCGCGCCCAGCTCCTCGGGCGACAGCTCTATCCGGCTGGCGCCGAGGTTGTCTGCGAGCTGCTCGGGCGTCTTGGCGCCGACGATCACCGTGCTGACCTGCGGCCGGGCGAGCAGCCAGGCCAGCGCCACCGCGGCCACCGGGACCTGGTGCCGCCGGGCGATCGGGCGCATCGCGTCGACGCAGCGGAAGGCGCGCGCCTTGTCGACCACCGGGAAGTCAAAGCTGCTGCGGCGCGCGCCCTCCGGTCCCTTGCCATCGGGACCGAACTTGCCGCTCAGCAGGCCGCCCGCCAGTGGGCTCCAGACCATCAGGCCGAGTTGCTGGTCGGCGAGCAGGGGCAGCACCTCGCGTTCCAGGTCGCGCCCGGCAACGGTGTAGTAGGCCTGGACGCTCTCGAAGCGGGTCCAGTGATGCTTATCCGAGATGGCCAGCCCTTTCATGATCTGCCAGGCTGCCATGTTGCACAGGCCGATGTAGCGCACCTTGCCCGATCGCACCAGGTCGTTCAGGGTCGACAACGATTCCTCCAGCGGCGTGAGGGGATCGAAGCCGTGCAGCTGGTAGAGGTCGATGTGGTCGAGCTGCAGCCGCTTCAGGCTGGCGTCCACCTGGTTCATCAGATGGTAGCGCGACTGCCCCCGGCCGTTGGCGGCGTGCTCGTCCATGATGCCGGTCGCCTTGGTGGCCACCACGATCTCGTCGCGCGGCAAGCCGAGCGTCTTGAGCGCGATGCCGGTGAGCGTTTCCGACTCGCCGAGGGAATAGACATTGGCGCTGTCGAAGAAGTTGACCCCGGCCTCGAAGGCCTGTTTCACCAGGGCGGTGGCGACGTCCTGGCCCAGGCCGCCGATGACCTTCCAGAAACCCTGGGCACCGAAGGTCATGGTGCCCAGACACAGCTCCGAAACATATAGGCCGGTCCGGCCCAGGAGACGATAGCGCATGGTGTTTTCCCGCGGATGATGCGATCGCGCAAGACTAGCAATTTCAGTCCGCGGGCGCAATGCGCTCTCGTGGTCGATAACCGGCCCGGCTTGTTGACAGCGTGGCCCCATGCTTCTAGGGTGTGCTGCCGCAGAGTGTTCGTGAAGGTAGAGGATGACCAAGCTCCACCACCCGTTGCCGCGCTGTTTCCTGGCGCTCGTCCTGCTGCTGGCGCTGGCGCCGGCGCTGGCCCGCGTCCAGGCCGCGGAGCGCCTGCCGGACGCAGTGGCCCGCGCGCTCCTGGCCGCGCACATCCCCAGGACGGCGGTGGCGATCGTGGTGCAGGAGGCCTCCGCGTCGAGGCCCTCGCTCAGCGTCAACGCCGGCTTGCCGATGAATCCGGGATCGGCCATGAAGCTGCTCACCACCTATGCCGCGCTCGATACGCTCGGCCCCGCCTATATCTGGAAGACCGAGGCCTGGGTGACCGGGACTCTGGCCCACGGCGTGCTCGATGGCGACCTGTATCTGAAAGGCGGCGGCGATCCGATGCTGACCTTCGAGCGGTTCTGGCTGCTCCTGAGGAATCTGCGCGCACGGGGCATCCGCGTGATCCGCGGCGATCTGGTGCTGGATCGCGGCCTGTTCGATGCCGGCGAACAAGCCCCGTTCGACGACCAGCCGCTGCGTCCCTACAACGTCAAGCCCGACGCGCTCCTGCTCAACTTCAAGGCGCTGCGTCTGCAATTCATTCCCGACCCCGGCCAGGACAGCGTCGCCGTGCTGGCCGAGCCGCGGCCGGAAGGCCTGACGATCGCCAGTCGGGTCCAGCCCGTGACGGGGGATTGCGGCGACTGGAAAGAGGGGCTGAAGTTCGATCTGCCCGAAAACGACGAACGCCTCACGCTCTCGGGCAACTATCCGCTGGCCTGCGGCGAGAAGTCGCTGAGCCTCGGCGTGCTCTCCCACCCGCAGTATGTGCTCGGCGTGTTCCGCCAGCTCTGGCGCGAACTCGGCGGGACGATCGGCGGCCTTCTGCGCGACGGAGCCGTGCCCGCCGATGCGCGCTTCGTGACCGACAGCGAATCGCCGCCATTGGCCGAAGTGGTGCGCGACATCAACAAGTTCAGCAACAACGTGATGGCGCGCCAGTTGTTCCTCACGCTCGGCCTGGGGCCGGACGGGCGGTCCGCAGGGCCGGCCGATGCCGGCCGGGCTGTGCGCGCCTGGCTCGCCCGGAAGGATCTCCGCTTTCCGGAACTGGTGCTGGAAAACGGTTCCGGCCTGTCGAGAAGCGAGCGTCTGGGCGCCGGGAGTCTGGCGAAACTCCTGGCCGATGCCTGGCGCAGCCCGGTGATGCCCGAGTTCGTCGCTTCGCTGCCGATTGCCGGAGTCGACGGCACGATGAAGAAGCGCCTCGGGCAGGCCGGCGTGGCCGGCCGGGCGCACATCAAGACCGGCAGCCTGGATGGCGTCAAGGCCATCGCCGGCTACGTCCTGGACCGCAAGGGCCGCTGGCAGATCGTCGTCTTCCTGGTCAACGACGCCCATGCCGCGGCAGCCCGGGAAGCGCAGGACGCGCTGCTGCAGTGGGTCTATCAACGCGGCCCTGGCGGATAATGCCGTGAACTTTCCTCCACTCGAGCAATTGCCATGACCACTTCCCTGAAGATCGACTTCGTCTCCGACGTCTCCTGTCCCTGGTGCGCCATCGGGCTCTCCGCGCTGGAACAGGCCCTGGACCGCCTGGCCGGCGAAGTCGCGGCCGACCTGCATTTCCAGCCTTTCGAGCTCAATCCCCAGATGCCGCCCGGTGGCCAGGACATCACCCGGCATCTGACGGAAAAATACGGCAGCACCCCGGAACAGCAGGCGCAGTCCCGCGAGGCCATCCGCCAGCGCGGCGCCGAACTGGGGTTCGTCTTTCGCAAGGAAGGGCGGGACCGCATCTACAATACCTTCGACGCGCACCGCCTGCTGCACTGGGCCGGACTGCCGGACACCCGTCCGGGCGGCCGGCAGCGAGCCCTGAAGAAGGCCCTGTTCCGGGCCTATTTCAGCAACGGTGAAAGCCCGGAAGCGCACGAACTGCTGCTCCGCCTGGTCGGCGAGCTCGGCCTCGACGTCGCGCGCGCCCGGGAGATTCTCGGCAGCGACGAATACGCCGCGGACGTGAGGGCGCGCGAACGCCTCTATGGCGAAGCGGGCATCCATTCCGTTCCGGCCGTCATCGTCAATGAGAAATACCTGATTTCCGGCGGCCAGCCGGTCGAAGTTTTCGAGCAGTCGCTGCGCCAGATCGCGCGCGGGGACTGATCCCCAAAGGAGATGGCATGATCGAGAAAGTATTCGTCGCCGGCGTCGGCATGATCCCCTTCACCAAGCCGGGCGCCAGCGAGCCCTACGACCTCATGGGCGCCGCGGCGGCGCGCCTGGCGCTGGCCGATGCCGGCCTCGGCTACGGCAGCGTGCAGCAGGCATTTGCCGGATACGTCTACGGCGACTCCACCTGCGGGCAGAAGGCGCTGTATCGCGTCGGCATGAGCGGCATCCCTCTCGTCAATGTCAATAACAACTGCTCGACCGGCTCGAGCGCACTGTTCCTGGCGCGGCAGGCGATCGCCGCCGGCGCGGACTGCGTGCTCGCGCTCGGCTTCGAGCAGATGGCGCCGGGCGCGCTGACCAGCGTGTTCAAGGACCGTCCCAGTCCCTTCGCGGAATTCGACGTCGTCACCGATGCCCTGGTGGGCTTGCCCGAACTGCCCCTGGCGCTGCGCTACTTCGGCGGCGCCGGACTGGCGCACATGCGCCGCTATGGCACCGGCCTGGACAGCTTCGCCAAGATTCGAGCCAAGGCGAGCCGCCACGCGGCGAACAATCCCCTGGCGCTGTTCCGCAAGGTGGTGAGCGAACGGGAGGTGCTCGATGCCCCGGTGCTCTGGCCCGGCGTGATGACGCGTCTGATGGCCTGTCCGCCGACCTGCGGCGCCGCGGCGGCCTTGCTGGTGTCCGAAGGCTTCGCCGCGAGGAACGGCCTGCGCCGCGAGGTGTTCATCGCCGCGCAGGCCATGACCACCGACCGGCCGAGTACCTTCGAGTCCGGAGACATGATGCGCCTGGTCGGCTACGACATGGCCCGCGATGCCGCCCTGCAAGTCTATGCCCAGGCCGGCATCGGCCCCGAGGATCTGGACGTGGTCGAACTGCACGACTGCTTCGCGCACAACGAACTGATCAGCTACGAGGCGCTCGGTCTGTGCCCGGAGGGCGGTGCCGCCGGCTTCATCGCCGATGGCGACAATACCTACGGCGGCAAAGTGGTGACCAATCCGTCCGGCGGCCTGCTCTGCAAGGGCCACCCGCTCGGCGCCACCGGCCTGGCGCAGTGCTTTGAGCTGACCCAGCAATTGCGCGGCAGCGCCGGGCTGCGCCAGGTCGAAGGCGCGCGCATCGGCTTGCAACACAACCTGGGACTGGGCGGTGCCTGCGTCGTCACGCTCTACCAGGCGGCGTGAGCGCAGGCCCCGAACGGCGCCGGACAAGTACTGTAGAATTTCGCCATGAAGCCGAATCCGCTGCCGCCGGAACATGACGCGCCCGCGTCGCTGGATGACGTCATACGAACGAACAGGGACCACACCCGCCTCTACCTGTCCACGGCGGCGGAGCTCGCCGCGTTGCGGGGGGCCATTCCCAGCCAGCCGATCAAAGGGGAAATCGGCGACTGGTGCTTCATCACCTTGCTGATCTCGGAAACCCAGGAGCGCTTCCTGTACCTGACCGGCACCAATCTGGCCGACCATTCGTCCTGCATGACTTCGAAAGTGACCGTGATCAACGGGCACGCGGCCATGACCAAAAGCGGATCGATCTACGCGCTCGCCGGAGATCCTTCGACCGCGCCGGACTTGCCCTATATCTGCGCCACCCTGAACCTCTGGGGCATCGGGCCGCGCTTCGGCGTGCCGCCGTACTTCTTCTGAGCATCCCAAGCCCATGAATGTGCCCGGTGTTCGCGAAGAAACGAGTATGAGGTATAAGGTGAGCGGCAGCGCCGATATGACCGACACATCAATGGTGCGAACTCGCAGCGTAAGGCGACGCTGTGTAGAAAGCCCGCTACTGAGCATGGTCCGGGAATCGTCGGTGACATTGGTGAGCGGCGCGAGCCGCATCCCGT
>CAIVDC010000013.1 GCA_903904605.1 uncultured Sterolibacterium sp. | reverse complement strand
CCCTTGCTGTATGCTGGATCGTTGCAAAACGACCAGGGGATAACGCCATGAACAAAGTCGTGAAGATCACCGACAACGTCACAAACGGCGGCCGGCGATCCATCGAAACCGAGATGCCTTACACGGCGACGATCAAGATCCGAGGCGCCGCAGACATCCTGTTTCATCGCTGGAACGCCGAGAGCATCGACGCGAAGGCGGCGGCGGCGAAAAACAGCACTGCCAAAAAGACTGATGACATCGAAAGCTATGTCTACCGTGACGAGAAGGGAATGATTTGCATCCCCGGAGAGTATCTGCGCGGCGCTATCATCCTTGCCGCCAAGTTTAAACAGGACCCTCGTAGCCCTCGCAAGTCGGCCGCCGACCTGTTCAAGGCGGGCGTTATTTCGCTCACCCCTCTGGCCAGCCTCGGCGTGAAGGAGTGGGACTACGAAGACCGGCGCCGCGTGGTGATCCAACGTGCCGGCATCAGTCGCATTCGCCCGGCAATGCGAGCGGGTTGGTCGTGCGAGTTCAGAATGCTCGCCACACTTCCGGAGTACATCCACCAAGATTTGCTTCAGGAGGTCGCGACCCTGGCCGGTCGTATCGGCGGCCTCGGAGACTTTCGGCCAACCTATGGCCGCTTTTCAATCACCAGCTTTACAGTCGATGACGCCTGATATAAACTCGGGAAATGTGGTGTGCTCTTGGTGCGGCTCGATAGGGTTCGGCGTGTTGTGGCTGGCCACGGTTGGGTGGGGCCTATTCGCTGGACAGCATCCATGTTCCGGGGACCGGGCGTCCTTCTTTTGCAGGACGCTCGCGTCTCTGCGCTGCGGGTTCCTTGGAGTACCCCTGCTCGACCTGATCGCCCTCTAAAATTTCTGGCACAAGGGCCAAGACGTACAGCGGAAGCCCGGGGACGCCCGAAACGGCGATCTGGCCCGGCGTCTCCCAATTCGCAGGCACATTGGCGTAAATGTCCCCTGTGAACGGCAAGAGTACCGTCTGGCCCGACGGGCTGGTGTAGGACGGACTTTGCGCTGGCAGCGGAACGTTCTGCATCCCAACCCACGGCGGCGCATTCTGCGGAGGGTCCAGCGCGGCACCATCCGGTTGATTGGCGCCGACCTGGACACCAAGCGAGGATTTCGTTCTCACCGTGACGGCGAGGACATCTTTCCGCCTGCCCTGGATCGTCGGAGTTCCAGCGTCGAGATACGTGCTTTGAAGTTGCGGCGTGAACGCCATGCCCAGGATGATCGCCGAGGCCGGGAACGGCAGCGTCACTGCACCGTCGGCGCTGACCAGCAGCGGCCCGACCAGCACGCCATCGGCCAGGCCGATGACATACATGCCCGCCAGATGGTCGAGGCCGTAGACGGTCTGCGTGGGCTGCGTAAGCGTCCAATCCGTCGGCTGACAGATGAGGAACCGCACGGGAAAAATTGGCACCGGTCCGCTACCGCCCCCTTGCGTTGGTGGCCCTCCCGCTCCGGGGATCGGCGCCCCCTGCCACAGCCAAAGCACCGCCGTGTTGTAATTATTCCCCGACCCTGCGATCGCCGTCGCGTCCTG
>CAIVDC010000012.1 GCA_903904605.1 uncultured Sterolibacterium sp. | reverse complement strand
GAGGTGGGGATCGTCACCGGCCCGGAGGTGATGTTGTACGGGCGGAACCTTGACATCGTGTGCCTCCTACGGGCGGAATGCGACCTTCTTGGTGAACATCTGCGGGTCTCCGCCGGCGTCGCGGATCAGTTTCTGCAGCCAGGTCAGGAACATGCGGTCCAGGCCGTTGCCCACCGATCCGTTCACCTGCAGCCGCAGCTCGGCCGGGCCGCCCGCTCCGGCGCTGGTCCCGGCGCGGGCACCTCCGGACGCGCCAGTCATCAGGCCGGCCAGGTGCGCCGCCGCGGCCGCCGGGGCGTGCGCGCCGCTGTTCATGCCCGCGCCGAGGTCCAAAGCGAAGTGCTGGCCGCGGATGAACGGCGCCCCGCCACCAGCCAGCGGCCCCTCGCGGGCCGGGGACAGGCCGAAGAACCCCGCCACCTTGCTGGCTATGCCCGACACCGCGGAGCCGACCGCGCCGACCATGGACTCGACGCCGTGGATCAGGCCCATGATCGCGTTCTTGCCCGCGGAGAAAAGCATCCCCGGCAGCCGCGCCAGGAACCCGGCTATGCGGCCCGGGAGCGCCTCGAACCAGTTGATGACCCCAGCACCGACGGAGACGACTGCCGAGCGGAGCATGTCGAGATTGTGTTCCCCGGTGTGCCACAGATTGCCGAAAAACCCAAGGACATCGGAAATGCCGTGCTCGATCGGGTGGATAAGCCCGGAGTCAATTCCCTGCCACGCGGCGACCGCTACGGCCTGAATGTCTTTCCATGCGGCTTTCCAGAAAGCCCGGAACGCCTCACTGTGTTTCCACAGTTCGACGAAGGCGACGACCAGCAGCCCGATCGCAACGACGATGATGCCGATCGGGTTGGCGTCCATGGAGGCGTCAAGGCCGTCCTGGGCGACAGTCTCTTCCTCAGTCGCCACCTTCATCAGGCCGATCTTCTGCAGGAAGCTGGTGACCATCGACCCGGCGCCGGACAGCGCGGAGGAGATCTTCCCGCCGACCGTTCCCCACATCCCAGTCGACTCCGATGCCGCCTGCTCAGCATCGGTGAATCCGGCCTTCAAGTTCGACAGGTTGCCGCCGAGCGTGCCCCACACGCCGGTGCTCTCATCAGCGGCCTTTTCCGCGTCAGAGAACCCGGCGCGGAACCCCTTGACGGCGCCGGTGACCTTCTGAATGTCACCGGCGAGCCCGTTGCTGCCGAATACCGAGGAGAGCTTCTTGCCTGCGGACATCCCGGCCAGCAGGTACAGCCCGACCCGGACGAGATCGGGGTTGAGCTTCAGCAGGACATTCAGGAGGCCGGTGAACGGTGAGGCGATCTGCAGCAGCGTCTTGGAGTTGCCGACGCCATCGAGGCCGGTCATATCGGAGATGACCGTCTTGATGATCCCGCCGAGATTTCCCAGCACATGCATCGCGATCGGGGTCTCGGTCCGGAACATCGACATCATCGACTGGAACCCGGAATGGCTGCCGAGGGTCTGCCCCCAGTGGGCGAACTTCGCCGTCCACTGATCCAGGCCACCCATAATCTGCCCGGACACCGGCATAAACGCCTTCAGAATCCCGCCGATCCCGGAGACGACATGACCGATGATCCCAGCGACCTTTTCCAGATCCGGGCCCGCGTTGGCCTGCAGCATGTGCAGAAACGAGGTAAATCCTTGCGACTTAATGTCGCGGCCGAGATCGCTGATGATGTGG
>CAIVDC010000011.1 GCA_903904605.1 uncultured Sterolibacterium sp. | reverse complement strand
GGATGACTTCCATGCGGTCGAGCAGCGCCGCCGGGATGTTCAGTGTATTCGCCGTCGCGACGAACATGACGTCCGAAAGATCGTATTCCACTTCGACGTAGTGGTCGGTGAAGGTCGAGTTCTGTTCCGGATCGAGCACTTCGAGCAAGGCCGAGGAAGGGTCGCCGCGGAAATCCGCGCCCATCTTGTCCACCTCGTCGAGCAGGAACAGCGGATTTCTTACCGCAACCTTGGTCATGTTCTGCAAAATCTTGCCCGGCATCGAGCCGATGTAGGTGCGCCGGTGGCCGCGAATTTCCGCTTCGTCGCGGACGCCGCCTAGGGACATGCGCACGAACTTGCGATTGGTGGCCCGGGCGATCGACTGGCCGAGCGAGGTCTTGCCGACTCCTGGAGGTCCGACCAGACAGAGAATCGGCGCCTTCAGCTTGTCCACGCGCTGCTGCACGGCGAGGTATTCGACGATGCGTTCCTTGACCTTTTCGAGACCATAGTGGTCCTTGTCGAGGATCTTCTCGGCCAGGCCGAGATCCTTGCTGATCCGGCTCTTCTTCTTCCAGGGCAGCCCGACCAGGGTCTCGATGTAGTTCCTCACCACGGCCGCCTCTGCCGACATCGGCGACATCAGCTTGAGCTTCTTCATTTCGGCCTGCGCCTTGGTGAAGGCTTCCTTGGGCATGCCGGCATCCTTGAGCTTCTTCTCCATCTCGTCGAGTTCGGCGCCGTCTTCGCCCTCGCCGAGTTCCTTCTGGATGGCCTTGACCTGCTCGTTCAGGTAGTACTCGCGCTGGCTTTTCTCCATCTGGCGCTTGACGCGGCCGCGGATGCGCTTCTCGACCTGGAGGATGTCGAGCTCGGACTCGAGTTGCGAGAGCAGTTTCTCCATCCGCCCCGAGATATCGAACATCTCCAGCACTTCCTGCTTCTGCTCGAGCTTCAGCGGCAGGTGGGCGGCGATGGTGTCGGCGAGACGGCCGGCCTCCTCGATGCCCGCCAGAGAGGTGAGGATTTCCGGCGGGATCTTCTTGTTGAGCTTCACGAACTGATCGAACTGGGCGAGGATGGCGCGACGCATCGCTTCGACCTCGTTATCCGCGCCGATGTCCGCGGGCACGGGCGTCACTTCCGCGACGAACAGGCTGCCGCGGTCCAGAATGCGCTCGACGCTGGCGCGCTGCACGCCTTCGACCAGCACCTTGACGGTGCCGTCGGGCAGCTTGAGCATCTGCAGAATATTGGCGATGCAGCCGATGCGGTACATGTCTTCGACGTCGGGCTCGTCCTTGGCGGCGGATTTCTGCGCCACGAGGAGGATGCTCTTGTCGGTTTCCATCGCCGTCTCGAGCGCCCTGATCGACTTGGGCCTCCCGACGAACAGCGGAATGACCATGTGGGGGAAAACAACGACATCCCGCAGCGGCAGCAGCGGGAGTTCAAGCATTTCTACGGGGAGATCCAGTTCGCTCGACATGGCGATATCCTAAAAGAATGGGCAATCACGACCCATATGGGGACGGATTGCCGGGATTCAAGAATCCCGGCCCGGCGAGGCCCGGGGCGGCCAGAGAACCCGCTTGAGAAGGATTTCTCAGTGGGAGCCGGCGACCTTGGGCTGATCGGCGTAAATCAGGATCGGCGGCGTGGCATTGTCGACCATGCCCTCGTCGATGACCACTTTGCTGACATTCTCCATCGTCGGCAGTTCGTACATGATGTCGAGCAGGACGTTTTCCAGGATGGAACGCAGGCCTCGGGCCCCGGCCTTGCGCTTCAAGGCCTTTTTCGCGATCGCCTGAAGAGCGGTCGGCCGGACTTCCAATTCGACGCCTTCCATCTGGAAAAGTTTCTGGTATTGCTTGATCAGGGCATTCTTGGGCTCGATCAGGATCTCGATCAGCGCCTTCTCGTCGAGTTCGTGCAGCGTCGCCACCACCGGCAGGCGGCCGACGAACTCGGGGATCAGACCGAACTTGATCAGGTCCTCCGGCTCGACCTGCTTCAGCGTCTCGCTGATGTTCTTGGTGTCGCGGCTCTTCACTTCGGCGCCGAAGCCGATCCCGCTCTTGTCGGAGCGGTTGATGATCACCTTGTCCAGGCCGTCGAAGGCGCCGCCGCAGACGAACAGGATGTTGGTGGTGTCGATCTGGACGAAGTCCTGGTTCGGATGCTTGCGCCCGCCCTGCGGCGGCACCGCCGCCACGGTGCCCTCGATCAGCTTGAGCAGCGCCTGCTGCACGCCCTCGCCGGAAACATCCCGGGTGATCGACGGGTTGTCCGACTTGCGCGAGATCTTGTCGATCTCGTCGATATAGACGATCCCCTGCTGCGCCTTGTCGATCTCGTAGTCGCACTTCTGCAGGAGCTTCTGGATGATGTTCTC
>CAIVDC010000010.1 GCA_903904605.1 uncultured Sterolibacterium sp. | reverse complement strand
AACGCCCGGCAAAGCCTGGCCATCGCCGACCGCGCCTACGTGCTCGAGTCCGGGCGCGTGGTGCTGCAAGGCTCCGGCCGCGACCTGCTCGGCGACGCCCAGGTCGCAGAACGCTATCTCGGCGTCGGCCATGCCGTCGATTCCCCCGACGAGCGCGTCGCCGCCGACCTCGCCGCGCGCCTCGGCCTCATCCTGCGGCGCTGAACCATGAAAGCGCGCCAGGCAAGCGACGCAAGGATGCGATCCGGTCGGGAAATCCTTTGCCTTCCCGGCAAAAATACTTCTGGATATTTGCCGGCTTCTGCCGCAAAGTTCCGCCTCGCATGTGCATGTCTTAGATCGTTGTAACCGGTGGATACGCGCGCAGATTGCTAACAGCTGCGATTCCGCCACGACAAAGGGAGAAGCTTCATGGCTGCTTACCCGAGCAAAGGGCAAGCCGTACCCGCCGGGAATAACCTGGGTGAGCAGGCCGCGATCGAGCGGCCGGTCGGCCCGATGGCCGACGCAGCAGGGTTCGGCAGCGACGTGGTTGCGGAAACCCTTCGCGCCCTCGACATCCCTTATATCGCGCTCAGTCCGGGGGCGAGCTTCAGGGGCCTCCATGACAGTCTGGTCAATCACCTGGGCAACGAGCGGCCGACGATGCTGCTTTGCCTGCACGAGGAACATGCGGTCGCGATCGCGCAAGGCTATGCCAAGGTCACCGGCCGGGCGATGGCTGCGGCGGTGCATTCGAATGTCGGACTGCTGCACGCCGGCATGGCGATCTTCAACGCCTGGTGCGACCGCATGCCGGTCATCGTGCTCGGGGCGACCGGCCCGGTCGATGCCGCCAAGCGCCGTCCCTGGATCGACTGGATCCACACCGCGCGGGACCAGGGCAGCCTGATCAGGCCTTTCGTGAAATGGGACGACCAGCCGGCCTCCCCGGGGGCGGCGCGCGAAGCGTTGCTGCGGGCGGCATGGATTGCGCAGACGGCGCCGATGGGCCCCGTCTATATCAACCTCGATGTCGGGATGCAGGAAGACCGCCTCGATGCACCGCTCCCCCCGATAACTCACGCGCGCTTCATGCCACCGGCCGCGGCCGGCGCGCCCGCCGACCTGCTGAAGAAAGCGGCGCGGCTGCTCGCTGCGGCGGAGCGGCCGGTGCTGCTGGTCGGACGGGTATCGCGCAGCGTCGAGGCCTGGCGGATGCGCATCGAACTTGCCGAGCGGCTGGGCGCGATCGTCGCGACGGACCTCAAGGTGGGCGCCGGCTTCCCCACAGATCACCCGCTGCATGCCGGCTCACCGGGCATCTTCGCGGGGCCGCAGGCGCAGGCCGCGATCCGCGCGGCCGACGTCATCCTCAGCCTCGACTGGGTCGATCTTGGCGGCACGCTGCAAACGGCGCTCGGCTCTGCCGACCCTGGCGCATCGATCATTCAGGTGTCGCTGGACCATGTCAGCCACAATGGCTGGAGCATGGATCACCAGGCCTTGCCGCCGGCCGACCTGTTCTTCGCCATGGACCCGGATCCCTTTACCGCAGCCTTGCTCGAAGAACTGGGCGCGGCAAGGGGCGACAAGGCGCCGGGCGGTTCGCTGCCGGAGAGGCAGGGAGAGTGTGCGGCGTCTGCCGACGCCGCCGGCATATCGGTCGATCAGCTGGGCCTGGCCTTGAGGGCCGCTCTCGGCGCACGCGAGTGCTCGCTGCTGCATCTGCCCCTGTCGTGGAATGCTGCGATCTGGCCGCTGCGCCATCCGCTCGACTTTCTCGGTTCCGACGGCGGCGGCGGCATCGGCGCGGGACCTGGGATCTCGGTGGGAGCGGCGCTCGCCTTGCGGGACAGCGGCCGATTGCCCATCGGCATCCTCGGCGACGGCGATTTTCTGATGGGGGTGACGGCCTTGTGGACGGCGGTCCATTACCGCATCCCGATGCTCGTCGTGCTCGCCAACAACCAGTCGTTCTTCAACGACGAGGTTCACCAGGAACGCGTCGCGCGCATGCGCGAGCGTCCGGTCGAGAATCGCTGGATCGGCATGCGCATGGTCGATCCTGAACTCGATCTGGCGCAACTGGCGAAGGCCCAGGGCGCAGCGGCTTTCGGTCCGGTGAAGTCCCCGGACGAGCTGGCCGCGGTCTTCCTCGACGCGATCGCGGCGGTGCTTGCGGGCGCTGTCGCAGTCGTCGATGTTCGCGTATTGACCGGCAACACCCCGGCCCAGGCGAGTGCCCGGGCCAAAGCCGAATGACGGGCGGTTCAGCCGGGGAGGACGGCAGCACCGTCGAGGCTGCCGGGGGCACGCCGGTCTTGCGGGTCGAAAATATCGTCAAGCGCTTCGTGACCGACAGCGCGACCGTCACGGCGGTCGACCATGTCTCGTTCACCGTCGCGCAGGGCGAAGTGCTGTCCATCATCGGACCGTCGGGCTGCGGCAAGTCCACCCTGTTCAATGTGATCGGCGGTCTTGCCGAGGCCGACGAGGGTCGGGTCGTGGTCGAGGGCAGGCTCATGTCCGGTCCCGATCCGGCGATCGGCATGGTCTTCCAGGAAGAGTCGACCTTCCCCTGGCGCACCGTCGGCGACAACGTCGCATTCGCGCTCGAGGTCGCCGGCATGGCCCGGGCGGAGCGGACCAAACGGGTGCGCCATTATCTCGAACTCGTCGGCCTGAAAGGCTTCGAGCAGCATCACCCGGCGCAACTCTCCGGCGGCATGAGGCAGCGGGTGGCGATTGCCCGGACGCTGGCCTTCGGCCCCAAGGTGCTGCTGATGGACGAGCCGTTCGCGGCGCTCGACGAACAAACGCGCCTGCTCCTGGGCGACAAGGTGCTGCAGATTCAACAGGAACTGGCCCAGACCACGCTGCTGATCACCCACAGCATCGCCGAAGCCGTGCAGTTGTCCGACCGTGTTCTGGTGATGACCTATCGGCCGGGCCGGGTGAAGCGCATCGTCGACATCAAGCTGCCGCGGCCGAGGACGGCGGAGATCATCGGCAGCAAGGACTTCGGCCTCTATGTAGCGGAAATCTGGAGCGATCTGCGCGGCGAAGCGAGTCTCGGCATGAAGGATGCCGAGGCGCACCTGCCGCAGGCGGAGTGAAAACCATGGCGAACAGACCTCTGGCCGAAGCAAAGTGCTTGCCCGCGGCCCTCGGCCTGGGCGGTCTCGCCGCGGTTCTGGCGTTGACCGAAATGCTGATCCGCCTGGGCTGGGTCAACCGCTTTATCGTGCCCTTGCCTTCCGAGGTCTTCGTCAGTTTCGAGCGCATCATCCTGGAAGAGAATGTGCTGAGCCGCTTCCTGGCGACGGCCGGCGAAGCCCTGGCGGCGGCATTCCTGGTCTCGCTCACCGGCGTTGCGCTGGGCGCCTTCTTGCACCGCCACCGGCTGTTGCGCCGTGCCTGCGAGTCGTGGGTGGCCGGCCTGGCCGCGGCGCCCCTGGTCTTGCTCTATCCTTTGTTTCTGGTGATCTTCGGCCGCAACGCGCTGACCATCGTCATGATCGGCTTCGTTTCCGGCTTGCCGCCGGCCATCCTCAAGACCGTGGAAGGCTTCGCCGGAACGCCCAAGGTGTTGCTCGACGTCGGCCGCAGCTTCAGTCTCAGTCCGTCGCAGCTTTTCTGGAAGATCGCCTTTCCCTCTGCCCTGCCGGTGATCTTTGTCGGCGTGCGCCTGGGACTGATGTTCTCCCTGATCAACATCGTCGGGGTGGAGTTTCTGATCAACTTCGGCGGTCTCGGACAACTGGTCAACGAACTGGCCGAGCGCTACGATCTGGCTGCGATGTATGCCGCGATCTGTTTCGTCATCCTGGTCAGCGTCTTCTTCTTCATCGCCAGCGAAAAACTCGAGCGATGGCTGCTGAGGTCCGCATGACTTCGGGATGCCCGGCCCTCGGGGTCGGCCTGCTCAGGCTGGCCATCCTCGGCACCATCCTGCTGCTCTGGGAAGCGCTTGCCAGATCGGGGCTGCTGTTTCGTGACGTGGTCCCGTCGCTGGCCAAGATTGCCCTGGCACTCGGGCATCTGGGCACCGACCCGGACTTCTACCGCAACCTGCGCGGGACGGCCGCCGAGGTCGGCGTGTCCCTCGCCATCGGCGGCTCGATCGGCGTCGCTGCAGGTTTGCTGCTCGGCGGTTCCCGCCTGCTGGGCAAAGCTTTCGAGCCCTACATCCATTATCTCGGGCCGACCCCGAAGATCATCTTCTTCCCGGTCATGATCATGTGGTTCGGCATAGGCCCGGGATCCAAGATCGCGATGGGGGCCCTGTCCTGCTTCTTTCCGGTGGCCCTGATCACGGCTGCGGGCATGCGGCAGATCGACGAGGTCCTGATCCGGGTCGGCAGGAGCTTCCGGGCCCGCCCCTGGCAAATGGCGACCAAGATCTATTTCCCGGCGATGCGCTATCCGCTGCTCAACGGCCTGCGCCTGGGTTTCGGCGTGGCCGTGATCGGGGTGCTGCTGGCGGAGACCAAAATGTCCAATCAGGGCCTGGGCTTCATGGTCATGCAAAGCTACAGCCAGTTCGACATGCCGGGAATGTACGCGCTGCTGCTCGTCGTTTTTGCTCTCGCCATTCTGGTCAATGCGACGATAAGCAGGCTGGGCGGTCTCGATTCCACGCAACACTAACCTCAGGGGAGAAGATCATGACTGGTACAAAGCATAAGTCGTACGCCCGGTTCATCGTTCTGGCGCTGCTGCTGGCGGGCTCGACCGCCTTTGCCGAGGAAACGCTGAAACTTGCCGTAGGCCAGCGCGGCAACTGGGATACCTCGGTGCCGGAACTGGGACAAAGGGCCGGTATCTTCAAGAAGAGAGGGCTCAACCTCGAACTGGTCTACACCCAGGGCGGCGGCGAAACGCAGCAGGCGGTGATTTCCGGGAGCGTCGACATCGGCATCGCGGCCGGTGCCGCCGGGGTCATCGGCGCCTACGTCAAGGGCGCGCCGATTCGCGTGCTCGGCTCGGAGACGACCGGTTCGGGAGAATACTGGTATGTTCTCGCCGCCTCGCCGATCAAGCGTTTTGCCGACACCACCGGCAAGACCGTGGCTTACTCGACCAACGGCTCTTCCACCCACAGCATCGCGCTGCAGTTCGTCAAGCAGACGGGGGCCAAGCCCAGGCTGACGGCGACAGGCGGCACGGCGGCGACCTACACCCAGGTGATGTCCGGTCAGATCGATGTCGGCTGGTCCTCCCCGCCGTTCGGGCTCGATGCCATCGAACAGGGCAAGATCCGCATCATCGCGCGCGGCAACGACATTCCCTCGATCAAGAACCAGACAGTGCGCTTCGACATCGTCAACGCGGATGTCCTGGAAAAGCGCAAGGAGGCGATCTCCCAGTTCATGCAGGCTTATCGCGAAACCCTGGACTGGATGTACAGCAGTCCTCAGGCGCTGGCCACATACGCGGAGTTTGCCAAAGTCAGCGAAGCGCAGGCCAAGCGCGTGCGGGATGAGTTCTTCACCAAGGACATGCTCAATCCCGACAGGATCGACGGCCTCGAGACGACCCTGGCCGAGGCCTATGCCGGCAAGTTCATCCCGGCGCCCATGACCAAGGAACAACTTGCCGGCATGATCCGCATACAGCCCCCCATCAAGTGACCCCCAGCGAAGGCCCGACGATGCCCCACACGAATGTACTGCCCAAGCATTTCGATCTCTATTACGGCGGCGACTGGCACAGCCCGCACTCCGGTCGCTACCTCGAGATCACCAGCCCCGGCACCGGCGAATTCCTCGGCCGGGTAGCCGAGACAGATGCCCGCGATGTCGATCTCGCGGTCGCCGCGGCACGCCGCGGCTTCGGCGAATGGCAGCGCGTGCTGCCACTGGAGCGCGCCAAGATCCTGAGGCGGATCGCCGAGCTGCTGCGCCAGAACGCCGGGGACTTTGCCTTGCTCGATGCCGCCGACTGCGGCAATCCGGTGCGCGAGATGGCCAATGACGCCTTGATCGCCGCGGCGCAGATGGACTTCTTTGCCGGCCTGGTCACCGAAGCCAAGGGCTCGTCCATTCCCATGGGCCCGGATGTCATGAATTTTTCGGTGCGCGAGCCGCTCGGCGTGGTGGCCAGGATCATCCCCTTCAATCATCCGCTGATGTTCTGCGCCGGCAAGGTGGCGGCACCGCTGGCCGCCGGCAATGCCGTGATCGTCAAGCCCTCAGAGCAGGCGCCCTTGTCCGCGCTGCGCTTCGCGGAAATGATCGAAGGCCTGCTGCCGGCCGGCGTGTTCAATCTCCTGCCCGGCGGGCGCGACGCCGGTGCTGCGCTGGCCGCGCACCGCGGCGTGAACAAGATTGCGCTGATCGGCAGCGTGCCTGCCGGGCGGGCCGTGATGAGAGCGGCGGCGGAGACGGTGAAGCCCGTGATGCTCGAACTGGGCGGCAAGAACGCCCTGATCGCCTTTCCCGATTCGGACCCCGACGAGGTCGCCGCCGCCATGGTCGCCGGCATGAATTTCACCTGGTGTGGGCAGTCCTGCGGTTCGACGAGCCGGGCCTTCGTCCATGCGGCGATTTACGATGCGGTGCTCGCCAACCTCCAGCGCCATTGCGGCAATTTCAAGCCCGGCATTCCGACCGACATGGCAACGACCATGGGCGCCCTGGCGAGCAAGGCGCAATTCGATCGCGTTCTCGGCTATATCGAAGTGGGGCGCGCCGAAGGCGGTCGACTCGTCTGCGGGGGCGGACGGCCGAGCGATCCGGCACTTGCCAACGGTTTCTTCATAGAGCCGACCGTCTTCGCCGACGTCACGCCGGCGATGAGGATCGCGACCGAGGAGATCTTCGGCCCGGTCCTCGCCGTTCTGCCATGGAGCGACGAGGAAGCCATGCTCGAGCACGTCAATGCCCTCGATTACGGCCTGAGCTGCTCGATTTGGACCCGCGATCTCGATACGGCACACCGCACGGCGATGCGGGTGCAGGCGGGTTTCGTCTGGGTCAATGAGGTTTCCCGGCACTTTCTGGGTGTGCCGTTCGGCGGCTATAAGCAGTCGGGCATCGGCCGTGAAGAATGCCTGGAAGAACTCTTGAGCTATACCCAGGAAAAAAATATCCACATAAAGCTCAAGTTGCGCGCAGGATGAGCGCGGATTTTTCGAAATTGGCACGTCGGTCATTTTCAGGCTAGCATTTGACCCTTATATTCAAAATGCGACCATGTGAGTAAGAATCCGCCCGCCCACGACCGTAGAGAGCGCTTCAGCAAGCTCAAAGACACGGGATCCCTGCCTTCGCCGAAAGGAGTCGCCTTTGCCATAATCCTGCTCACCCAGCAGGACAGTGTCGAGATCCGGGAAGTCGTTTGCCTCGTCAAGTCGGACCCGGCAATTGCCGGTGCGCTGTTGAAATTCGCCAACGCCGCCCAGTTCGGCGGCGGGTCGCACCTGGTTTCGCTGAACCAGGCGATCGTCAGGCTGGGGCTGCCCCGGGTCAGGCAGATCGTGCTGGGCGTTTCCCTGCTCAACGAATATCGGGTCGGCTACTGCCGTGCCTTCGATTACAAGACCTTCTGGTCGCAGTCCCTGGCGGCGGCCATTGCCGCCCAGGAAATCAGTTCCTATATCAACTTTTCTCCCGACGAAAGCTTCACTTGCGGTTTGCTTGCCGAAATTGGCCGGCTGGCGCTGGCCACCGTCTTCCCGGAAGAATATGCAGAAATACTCCAGTCAGCCGGCAAGCTTCCAGCTAAGGAATTGCTGAAGCTGGAAGCTGAGCGCTTCGATATCGATCATCGCGAGGTTGCGGCATGCCTGCTGGAGGACTGGGGCCTGCCCGTGATCTTCCTGCAGGCAGTCGAGCACCACGAATTTCCCGACCAGGCAAACTTCCCCTTGGGCTCCGGAGCCCATGCCCTGACCCAGGCCATCCATTTTGCAACGCTGCTGGGCCAGGCATGCGTCGCCGATACCACGGCACGCTGGCAACTGCTGCCGACGCTCTATCACGTGGGGGCGCAGTTGGGCATCTCCGTGGAAAGCATGGCCAGTACCTTCGATAGCGTTACGGCGGCCTGGCAGGATTGGGGTGCGCTGCTCGAGGTAAGCACGCCGGTATTGCCGAGCCTGTCCGAGATAGAAGCACTCGGACCGCTCTTCCTCAAGGAGCAGGATAGGCGTGGCAAGGGCCTGGCTTCGAATCCATCACAACTGGGCGTGCTTATCGTCAGCCCGAACAAGAGTCTGCTGAAGGCGGTTCGTAATGAGCTGGCCGACTGCAACTACCGCATCACCGAAACGACGACCCTGAGCCAGGCGGCAAGCGGGCACGGGGAAGGTGGCGAACAACTGATCATTTACGACTGGCCTAATGGACAGCATGAGGCGCCCGATTTGGCGCGGACTCCGCGCTGGGGCAACGACAAAAGACCGAGGCACTTTATTGCCCTCCTCCCGGCAGGACAGGAGCAGATCATTCCCAAGGTCGTCGAAGCCGGCTTTGACGACTACATTCAAAAACCTGTCAGCGGCGTGACCCTGCGCGCCCGGCTGCTCTTTGCCAGGAAGGTACTTTGCCTGCAGGAAGGAATCCAGATCGAGCGCGAAGGCGTATTGAGAAACGCCGATGCCGCGGCGCATACCAACAGAAGACTGCTGCTGGACGCGCTCACCGACCCGCTCACCGGTTTGCCCAACCGGCGTTACGGCATGGATCGGCTGGAGCAGGAAGGCTCGCTTGCCGTCAGCAGGGGACTGCCGCTGTGCTGCATGATGATCGATATCGATCACTTCAAGTTGGTCAATGATACGCACGGACACGACGTCGGCGATCGCGTCCTCTGCCAGATGGCCAAGATCTTGTTGCGCGCCATCCGCAAGGAAGATGTGGTCTTCCGTTATGGCGGCGAGGAGTTTCTCGTGCTCTGTCCGGCCACTCCGCACAAGGCGGCGGTCAGTCTCGCCGAGCGCATCCGCGAGGCGGTCGCCAGCGCCTATTTTGGTTTGCAGGAGCCATTTTTTCGGGTCACGGTGAGCATCGGGATGGCCGCCTACGAGGCCGGCGACGCCAGCGTGGAAGCCATGACCAAGAGAGCCGACGAGGCCCTCTACCGGGCCAAGCACGCAGGCCGCAACCGCGTCGTCTCTTCCTGAAGCGAGCCCGGAACATTCTTGGCCGTTGGTCTTATAAATCTTTACATAGCATATAGTTACTGTTAGGATCTAATGCAGGTTATCAATATCGCCTGAAGCAATATCAAACTCGTGCGTCGACATGGGGCCCTTGCCGTGAAACATCTGCCGATTCTCCTCCCCTGTCTTATCCTTTGCCTTCACCTGCAGCCGGCGCATGCCGACGACGAAGAGGACTTCGAGCCCCAGGAAGAAGGCCAGAACTTCGACATCCCGAGGACCGGCCTGCTCTACAAACGTGCGCTGTACCAGCCGGGAGAGGACACCACTGCGGGCTATAACATCACCTATATTCCCTACTACCCGACCCAATATGCCGATACCGTCGACGTAATGCCGGGGGGAATCTATATCAGCAAATGGGAACAGGACCCGCCCAGTTTCGTGATCGTCTATATCAACAACGATACCGCCAGGCTCATCACCAAGATCGACATCGACTTCACGATCTCGATCGGCCAGGCGGATCCTCTGCGCAACTATATCTCCGCCAATCGCAAATTCATCACCGGCGTTCCGCTGGAGCCCGGGATCAACCGCATTCCCGTGCCCATCCACAACTACAAGGGGGATATCGTCAGCGTGAAGCTTGCGGAACAGCGGCCCACGTTCACCATCCTGCCGATCGAAGGCAATGGCCAATAGACCGGCGCGGCTCATCGTTCCGCCGCCCAGCTGCCGTCTCCGTTCCTTGCTCCGGACGGCGGCGCGAAGCGCCCATTGAAATGGCCGGCCGCTACTGGCTGATGAAATCCGAACCTTCGGTGGTGGGCATAGACCATGTCCTGGCCATGCCGGACCAGGCGGTGGCCTGGTGGGGCGTACGCAACTATCAGGCGAGAAACTTCATGCGCGACCAGATGCAGGTCGGCGACAAGGTGTTCTTCTACCATTCGAACTGTCCCGAGCCCGGCATCGCCGGGCTTGCCGTCGTCGCCCGGCGCGCCTATCCCGACGAGACGCAGTTCGATCCGGCGAGCCATTACTACGATCCCAAGGCGAGCCGGGAAAGTCCGCGCTGGGTCAATGTCGACGTGCGCGTGACGCGGAAAACGCGCCTGATCGGTCTGGCCGAGTTGCGCGCCCATCCCGAGCTGGCCCGGCTGCGCACCCTGCAGCGCGGCAACCGCCTGTCGATCACGCCGGTCGATCCGGCCGAGTGGCGCTTCATCTGCGAGAAGCTGCTGGGCATCGAGCCGTGACGCTCTGGTGGCTGGCGTATCCCCTGCTCGGCATCTTCGCCGGGTTCATCGCCGGACTGTTCGGGGTCGGTGGGGGGCTGACGCTGGTGCCTATCCTGTACATGATCTTTTCGGCCCAGGGCTTTCCCGAAGCACACATCATGCACCTCACGCTCGGCACCTCGATGGCGACCATCGTGCTGACTTCCATCGCCAGCATGCGCGCCCATCACAGCTATGGCGCGGTGCGCTGGGATATCGTCAAGGGCCTGGCCCCGGGACTGATGTGCGGCACCCTGGGCGGCTCGCTGTTCGCCGGCAGGGTGCCGACCCACCTGCTGGCGATCGCGTTCACCGCGATCGTCTATTACGCCTCGCTGCAGATGGTGCTCGACATGAAACCGAAGCCGCATCGCGGTCTGCCCGGGACATCCGGCCTGTTCCTGGTCGGCACGCTGATCGGCATCGTTTCCAGCCTCGTCGCGGCGGGCGGCGGCTTCATGTCGATCCCCTTCATGGTCTTCTGCAACGTGGCGATCCATCAGGCCGTCGGCACCTCGTCGATGCTCGGCTTTCCGATCGCCGTGGCCGGACTCGTCGGCTACCTCATCGCCGGCTGGGGAGTGCACGGCCTGCCGCCGTTCAGCGTGAGCTTCGTCTATTTGCCGGCTTTCGTCGGCGTCATCGCGCTGTCGATACTGGTCGCGCCCCTGGGGGCGAAGGTCGCCCACGCCCTGCCGGTGAAGCCCTTGAAGCGCGGCTTCGGCATCTTCCTCGCCCTGCTGGCGACGAAGATGCTGCAAAGCCTGCTGACCGCTTAGCTTGGGCCGGGATCCGGGGCGCGCTCCAGCCGCACGGCACAGACCTTGAATTCCGGGATCCCCGCTGTCGGGTCAGACGCGGGGTTGGTCAGCACGTTGGCAGCCGCCTCCCAGAAGTGGAACGGGATGAACAGGACGCCCGCCTCGACTCTGCTCCCCACCTTCGCAGGCAGGACTATCGAGCCACGGCGCGAGGTCACCCTCACCGGATCGCCGTTCTTCACCCTGATTCTCTTCGCGTCGTCGCCGTTGACCTCGACGAAAGGCCCGGGTACCAGGCCATGCAGCGCCTTGCTCTTGCGCGACATCGTTCCCGTGTGGTAATGCTCCAGCATCCGGCCGGTCGTCAGCACCACGGGGAAGGACGCGTCGGTCTCCTCGGCCGCAGGTCGGTACTCGGCCGGGTGAAACTGTCCGAGGCCGCGCACGAATGTTTCGCGGTGCAGGATCGGCGTTCCCGGGTGATCGGGCGACGGGCACGGCCAGTGCAGTTGCGCCCCCGTCCCGAGCCGCGCATGCGAGATCCCGGCGTAGGACGGCGTCAGGCCGCGCATCTCGTCATCCACCGCCGAGGTCGAGGCATAGGCCATCGGATAGCCGACGGCGGTAGCGACGTCGCAGATGATTTCCCAGTCCCGCCGCGCCTGTCCGGGCGGGGGCACGACCGGTTGCGTGAGCTGCACGCGCCGCTCGGTGTTGGTGTACGTGCCGTCGCGCTCGGCGAACGAAGATGCCGGCAACACGACGTGAGCCAGCTTCGCCGTCTCGGTGAGAAAGATATCCTGCACGACGAGGAACTCGAGCTTGCCGAGCGCTGCCGCCACGTGGGTGGCATCCGCATCGGAGAGCACGGGGTTCTCGCCCATGATGTACAGCGCCTTGATGGATCCTTCGAGTGCCGCGGGGAGCATCTGCGTCACCGTCAGGCCGGGCCGGTCGGAGAGCTTGGCGTCCCATGCCCGCTCGAACTTGGCGCGTGCGCCGGCGTCGGCAACCTTCTGGTAGCCGGAAAAAACGTCGGGCAGCGCGCCCATGTCGCAGGCACCCTGAACGTTGCTTTGCCCGCGCAAGGGGTTGACCCCGGTGCCGGGCCGGCCGATTTGCCCGGTCAGCATCGCCAGATTCGCGAGCGAGCGGACGTTGTCGACGCCGGTCGTGTGCTGGGTGATCCCCATCGAGTAGATGATCGAGCCGCGTTCCGCCGTGGCGTACAGGCGGGCAGCATCGACGATGAGTCCGGCGGGAACCCCGGTGATCGACGCCACCCGTTCCGGCGTATACCAGGCCACCAGTTTCTCCACCGCCTGGAAACCCTCGGTGCGGGACTCGATGAATTCCCTATTTGCTAGCCCTTCGCGGATGATGACGTGCATCAAGCCGTTGATCCAGGCCACATCCGTGCCCGGCCGCTGCCGCGCCCAGACCGTGGCGATCTGGCTTAGCTGGATCTGGCGCGGGTCGAACAGCACCAGCTTCGCCCCGCGCTCCACCGCCTCGCGGATCTTGAGTCCGATGATCGGATGATTCTCCGTGGTGTTCGATCCGGTCACCAGAATGACATCGGCATCGGAGAGGTCGTCGGCGGGATTGGTCATCGCCCCCGATCCGAACGACAGCGCCAGCCCGGCAACCGTCGAGGAGTGACACAGGCGGGCGCAGTGATCCAGATTGTTCGTCCCCATTGCGGCGCGCACGAACTTCTGGAACACGTAGTTGTCCTCGTTGGTGACCTTGGCCGAAGCCAGGCCGCCAAACTCGTCGCCGCGGTATTTCTTCAGCTCGCTGGCGATGAGCCCGAGTGCCTCCGCCCAGGTCGCCTCGCGAAAGCCGCCGGCGGTCCTGATCAGCGGAGTCTTGAGGCGATCGGGATGGGAGACGAATTCGAACGATCCGAAGCGGCCTTTTACGCAGAGGCGCCCGCGCGACACCGGGGCATCGTGGTCGCCGCGGGCGCTGACCACGCTGTCCCCCCGAGTGCCCAGCAGAATCCGGCAGCCTGTGCCGCAATAGGGGCACACGGTCGAAACCTCGCGCTCGGGCCGCAGGTAGCGGCGCGCCGTGAGCGCCCCGGTGGGGCAGCGCTCGACGCACTCGCCGCACGACTCGCAGAGCGAATCCCTGATCGGCCCGCCGCCGAACGGCTCTACCGCGCTGGCGTAACCGCGCCTGACGAGGTCGATGGCGCCGAGGTGCTGGACCTCGGCGCAGGCCCGCACGCACTTGCCGCAGAGGATGCACTTGCGCATGTCGATGGCGTAACACGGGTTGGAGTCGTCGATCTTCGCGTCGCGCGCCATCGGTCGCAGCACCCGCTCGCGGATTCCCAGGTGCATGGCCACCGTCTGCAGGTCGCAGGACCCGCATTGCGCGCAGGTCAGGCAGTCCAGGGGATGGTCGGCGAGCAGCAGTTGCATCGTCCAGCGGCGCACCTCGAGAAGTTCCGGGTCCTCGGTCGTGACCTTCATCCCCTCGGCGGCCGGCGTGGTGCAGGAAGTGGGCAGTCCGCGCAGGCCCTCGATCTTCACGATGCATAGCCGGCAGGCGCCGTAAGGTTCGAGATCGGGATCGTCGCAGAGCGTGGGCACATAGACGCTGGCGCTGCGGCAGGCGTCGAGCACCGACTTGCCCGGTTCGACCTGGACCGCGCGGCCGTTGATCGTCAGATTCAGCATGCTTATTCCTCCTCCCGCGAAACAATCGTCTTGCCGAAGTCGCACCTCAGGCACCGGCCAGCCTCGCGGCGGGCGTCGGCGGCGCTCAGTGCCAGTTCCACCTCGTCAAAGCAGGAACGCCGCTCCAGCGCCGGCAGTTTGGCCACGCGCAGGCGCATCGCGTCCGACGGCTGGGCTTCGGGGTCGAAGGCCGTGTCTAGCGGGCGCGGACCGTTCCAGGGAAACCGGATCGACTTGCCCGGGTGCAGGAAATGCTCGATCGCCTCCGCCGCCCGGCGCCCGTGCGCAATGGCCTCGACGGCCGTTGCAGGCCCGAGCACGGCATCGCCGCCGGCAAAGACGCCGCTCTGCTCCGTCGCAAGCGAGAACTGATCGACCTCGACCGTGCCGCGTTTCGAGAGCGCGGGTCCGCCGACGGGAACGAGCGGCTTCTGGCCTATCGCCCGGATGATATGCGCTGCCGGAATCTCGATGAAGTCGCCCTCTATCGGCACCGGCCGCCTGCGGCCGCTGTCGTCGTAATCCCCCAAGCGCATCCGCTGGAACTTCAGCGCCGCTGCCTTGCGGCCGTCCTGGAGCACCTCGACCGGGGCTAGCAGGAACTCGAAGTTCACGCCCTCTTCCATGGCCTCGGCGATCTCCTCCGGCTGCACCGGCATCTCTTCGCGGGTCCTGCGGTAAGCCACCGTGACCCGCCCCGCGCCCAGCCTCAGCGCGGTTCTGGCCGCGTCGATGGCGGTATTGCCGCCGCCGACCACGACCGCGTCGCCGCCGAGCCGGGCGACGGTGCCCAGCGTCACCTTCTTCAGGAACTCGATTCCCGACGAGACGCCGCGCGCTTCCTCGCCGGCTACGCCCATGCTTACATCCGACCAGGCGCCGCTGCCGACGAAGACGGCATCGTAGTCTTTCCGCAAGCGCGCAACGGAAAGCTTCTTCCCGACCGGGGCGCCATAGACGATCTTCACGCCCAGATCCGTGATGCGCGCGATGTCGCGCGCGAGTTCCTCGCGCGGCAGGCGATAGGATGGGATTCCGTAGCGGAGCATCCCGCCGGGTTCCGGCATCGCCTCGAACACCGTCACCTCGTGGCCAAGGCGGCGCAGGAAATAGGCGGCGGAGAGCCCCGCCGGACCGGCACCGATCACCGCCGTGCGGCGCAATTCCTCCGGCGGGCGTTGCATCAGCGGCACGCTCACCTGCGTCGCGGCGTCGACCATGAAGCGCTTCACCGCGCGTATCGACACCGGCTCGTCGACCGCCTCACGCCGGCAGCGCGCCTCGCATGGATGCGGGCAGACGCGCGCGCACACCGACGGAAAGGGGTTGCGGTCCATGTGGCTGAGCAGCGCCTCGTCATAGCGGCCTTCGGCAACCAGGGAAAGGTAGGCCGGGATATCCACCTCGCTGGGACAACGGTTGACGCAGGTGGCGACGAACAGCGGCTGGCACACGCCGGCCGGGCAGCGCTTCTCGCGCACATGCGCCAGGTACTCGTCGCGGAAGTACTTGATCGTGGTGAGCACCGGGTTCGGCGCGGTCTGGCCGAGTCCGCAGAGCGAGCCCTTGCGGATCGCCTCGCCGAGCGACTCGAGCTGCGCGATGCTCTGCTCTGTGCCGCGCCCCTCGCAGATGTCGTCGAGGATCAGCTTCATCTGGCGCGTGCCGAGACGGCACGGCACGCACTTCCCGCACGACTCGTTTTGCGTGAACGTCACGAAGTAGCGCGCGAGATCGACCATGCAGGTGGTTTCGTCCATGACCACGAGGCCGCCCGAGCCCATGATCGAGCCGACCTGCGCTAGAGACTCGTAGTCGATCGGCAGGTGCATCATTTGCGCGGGGATGCAGCCGCCCGAGGGACCGCCGGTCTGCGCCGCCTTGAACCGCCCGCCGCCCTCGATGCCGCCGCCGACGCCGTACACCACGTCGCGCAGCGTCATGCCCATCGGCACTTCGATCAGGCCGGGGCGGCTTATCTTGCCGGTGATCGCGAAGGTCTTGGTGCCGCGGCTCTTTTCGGTGCCGTAAGCGGCGAACCAGGCCGCGCCCTCGCGCAGGATCGCGGGCAGGTTGGCGAAGGTCTCGACGTTGTTGATGTTGGTCGGCTTGCCGAACAGACCCTTGACCGCGGGGAAGGGCGGGCGCGCCATCGGCATCCCCCGGCGCCCCTCTATGCTGGCGATGAGCGCGGTCTCCTCGCCGCAGACGAACGCTCCTGCGCCTTCCTTGATCACCAGGTCGAATGAAAAGCCCGTGCCCAGGATGTTGTCGCCGAGCAAGGCCAGCGCGCGCATCTGCGCCATCGCCCCGCGCAGTCGCTCGATCGCGAGCGGGTACTCGGCTCGAATATAAATGTAGCCATGGTTCGCGCCGATGGCGTAGGCGGCAATGCACATCCCTTCCAGGACGGCGTGCGGGTCGCCCTCGAGCACGGCGCGGTCCATGAAAGCGCCCGGGTCGCCCTCGTCGGCGTTGCAGATCAGGTATTTTTCGGACCCGGGCGAGGCCCGGCAGAACCTCCACTTCTGGGCCGTCGGAAAGCCGCCGCCGCCGCGACCGCGCAGTCCCGACGCCAGCACCTCGTCGATCACGGCATCGGGACTCATCTTCAGCGCTCGCTGCAGCCCCTCGTAGCCGGATTGGGCAAGGTAATGGTCCACCCGGGTCGGATCGATCAGGCCGCAGTTGCGCAGGGCAATCCGCACCTGATGCTTGAGGAAGGGGTGGTCGGACAGCCTGGGGATACCCGGGAGCCCGTCGTCGCCGAAGGAGCCCAGCGCGTAGCGTGCCGGGGGCATCCCGAGCACCAGGTGCTCGTGCAATATCGCCTTGACCATCGACGGAGTGACGCTGGCGTAGCAGATGCGCGCCGAGCCGGGAATCTCGATGTCGACCAGCGGTTCCGCGAAACACATGCCGATGCAGCCGACCGGGACGACTTCGGCGTCCACCTTGAGCCGGCGCAACTCGCGCCGGATTTCCTCGATCAGCTCGCCAGCCCCGGCGGCAAGACCGCAGGTGGCGCTGCCGATGTGGATGATCGGACGCGTGCCCTGGTGCGTCCGCTGCCAAGCCGTCCGCGCGCCGTCAATCTCGGCGGCGAGGCTGATCCGGGTCATCGTTGTCATGTTCATGCCCCCGCCTTGGTGCGCCGGCCCGGCTGGGGCTGGGGGTGCTGACCCGCTGCGTCGACCAGCGCCTTGAGCGATGCCGAGCTCACCCGGCCATTGACGGTGCCGTCGACGACCACGACCGGCGCCAGCGCGCAGGCGCCGAAACAGGAAACGGCCTCCAGCGTCACCTCGCCGTCCGCAGTGGTCCCGCCCGCCGCGACCTTGAGGTCGGCCTGAATGTCGTCCATCAGCTTGCTGCTCCCGCGCACGTAGCAGGCGGTCCCGCGGCACACCGTGACGCGGTGCCGGCCGGGCTTGTCGAAGCGGAATTGCGCGTAGAAGCTGGCTACTCCTTCGAGCGTGACCGGTGAGACCTTGAGGTGGCGCGCGATGGCCTGCATCGCGTCGCGCGGCAGGTAGCCGAGCGACGCCTGCGCCGACTGCAGCATCGGGATGATCGAAGAGCGCGACGCCGGAAAGGCCGCTCCGACGGCAGCAAACCATCGCTCGACTTCGGGGTCGAGCGGCAACACGGCCCCTCCCGGGCGACGAATCCTCGCCCCTTCCGCCTTCGGCTTGCCGCCTCCCATCCCCGGGGAATCGTGGCTTCCAGGCTTTTTCATAGCATCACTCCTCGATGTTTGTCTTGCCGCCAAGGACCGGCGCCCGCTCGTGATCCGGAGCTGCTTGCGGGATCGATTGCAGCTTGCGTTTCAGAATCAAAGTGCCAAAGATCATTGCTCCGCCTGCACCGCCGCCATCGACTGGCCGCCGCCGTAGCTCGAGCGAAGGGCAAGGACGCCGCCTTTCGTCAACTTGACCGCGCAGTACTTGAACTCCGGGATCTTGCCGAAGGGATCGAGCACCGGATTGGTCAGCAGGTTCACCGCCGCTTCGTAGTAGCAGAAGGGAATGAACAAGGCGCCGCGCGGCGTGCCATCGTCGGCGCGCGCATACAGCGAGACGGTGCCGCGCCGCGACGTGACGCTGATCACGTCGCCCGGCTTTGCGCCGATGGCGTCGAGATCGAGCGGATGGATCGACGCCACCGGTTCCGGCTCGATCGCATCGAGCACCGTGGCGCGGCGGGTCATGCTGCCGGTGTGCCAGTGCTCGAGTTGACGGCCGGTGATGAGCACGAACGGGAATTCCCGGTCGGGCCTTTCGGCCGCCGGAATGATGTCGGCCGGCACGAGGCGCGCGCGCCCGCTCTCGGTCGGGAACTTTTCGGTGAACACCACGCGCTGGCCCGGATCGCCCTCCTGCTCGCAGGGATAGGTGACGCCGCTTTCCTGTTCCAGTCGCGCCCAGGTGATGCCGGCGATCGACGGCATCGCGCGGCGCATCTCGTTGAAGACTTCCTCCGGACCGGCATAATCCCAGACGAGGCCCAGCCCGCGCGCCATCTCCTGGATGATCCAGAGGTCCTGCCTTGCCTCGCCCGGTGATTCCAGCGCCTTCCTGCCCAACTGCACCAGGCGGTCGGTGTTGGTGAAGGTGCCGGTCTTCTCGGGGAAGGCCGAGGCCGGGAGGACGACATCGGCGAGGTAGGCGGTCTCGGTCAGGAAGATGTCCTGCACCACCAGGCAGTCGAGCTTCGCCAGCGCGCCCCGGGCATGGTGCACGTCGGGATCCGACATGGCCGGATTCTCGCCCATGATGTACATCCCGCGGATCTTCCCCTCATGAACCGCGTCCATGATCTCGACCACGGTGAGACCGGGCTTGGCGTCCAGCCGGGTGTTCCACAGCGCTTCGAACTTCGCCTGCGCCTGCGGCTCGTTGACCCGCTGGTAGTCGGGATACATCATCGGGATCAGCCCCGCGTCCGACGCGCCCTGCACGTTGTTCTGGCCGCGCAGCGGATGCAGGCCGGTGCCCGGACGACCGATCTGGCCGGTCATCAGTGACAGGGCAATCAGGCAGCGGGCGTTGTCGGTGCCATGCACATGCTGCGAGATGCCCATGCCCCAGAGGATCATCGAGGCCTTCGAAGTGGCGAACAGGCGCGCAACCTCCTTGATGGTCTCGGCCGGGATGCCGCAGAGCGGCGCCATCGCTTCCGGACTGAAACCCTCGACGTTCTTCCTGAGTTCCTCGTAGCCGCTGACGCGGTCCTTGATGAAGTTCTGGTCCACCAGATTCTCGAGGACGATGGTGTGCATCATCGCGTTCAACAGCGCCACGTCGGTGTCGGGCTTGAACTGCAGGTAGTGGGCGGCATGGCGGGCGAGGTCGGAACGACGGGGGTCGGCAAGGATGAGTTTGGTTCCGGCCTTCACCGCATTCTTGATCCAGGTGGCGGCGACCGGATGGTTCACGATGGGGTTGGAGCCGATCAGCAGCACCACTTCCGAATGGATGACATCCCTGACCGGATTGGAGACGGCGCCCGAGCCGATGCCTTCGAGCAGCGCGGCGACGCTGGACGCGTGGCACAGGCGGGTGCAGTGATCGACGTTGTTGGTGCGAAAGCCCGTGCGCACCAGTTTCTGGAAGAGATACGCCTCCTCGTTGCTCCCCTTGGCCGAACCGAAGCCGCACAGGGCCTGCGGCCCCTGGCTCTCGCGGATCGCCTTGAGACCGCCCGTTGCCAGCGCCAGGGCTTCCTCCCAGGAGGCCTCCCGGAACACCGACAAGGGATCGTCCGGATCCATCACGAAGTCGGCCGACTTGGGCGCATCGGCGCGGCGGATGAGAGGCTTGGTCAGGCGCTGGCGGTGGTGCACATAGTCGAAGCCATAGCGCCCCTTGACGCACAGCCGGCTTTCGTTGGCCGGACCGTCGCGCCCTTCGACGCGCAGGATCCTGTTGTCCTTGACGTGGTAGGTGAGCTGGCAGCCGACGCCGCAGTAGGGGCAGACCGACTCGACCGTCCTGTCCGCCGCGACCAGCCCGACGCCTCGGGCCGGCATCAGCGCCCCGGTGGGACAGGCGCGCACGCATTCGCCGCAAGCGACGCAGGTGCTCGCCCCCATCGGATCCTTGAGGTCGAAGACGATTTCCGAGCGATGGCCGCGGAAGGCAAAACCGATCACGTCGTTGACCTGCTCCTCACGGCAGGCACGCACGCAGCGGGTGCACTGGATGCAGGCGTCGAGATTGACGGCGATGGCCGGGTGGGAAAAATCCGGGCCGGGCGACAGCCGCGGCATGAAGCGCGGCGCGATCACCTGCAGTTCATCCACCCAGTGGTCCAGTTCGGAGTCCGGGCTGTAGGACTGCGCCGGCATGTCGGAGCGCAGCAGTTCGAGCACCATCTTCTGCGAGTGCAGCGCGCGCGGACTGTTGGTGCTTACTTCCATGCCCTCCTGTGGCTGGCGGCAGCAGGAGGGCGCCAGGACGCGCTCGCCCTTGATCTCGACAACGCAGGCGCGGCAATTGCCGTCGGCCCGCATGCCTTCCTTGTAGCAAAGGTGCGGGATCTCAACGCCATGGCGCTTCGCGGTCTGGATCAGGGTTTCGCCCGGGCTGGCGGACACCGCCGCGCCGTTCAGGGTGAAACTGACCGCTTCGGTCTCTTGCAAGGTGTTCATCATTCGATCTCCTGGGGGAAATACTTGATGACGCTGCGTATCGGATTGGGCGCCGCCTGGCCCAGGCCGCAGATCGAGGCATCCGCCATGACCTTGGCCAGATCCTCGAGCAGGGCCTGGTCCCACTTGGCCGCCTGGACCAATGCCTGCGCCTTCTCGGTCCCGACCCGGCAGGGCGTGCATTGGCCGCAGGACTCTTCGGCGAAGAAGTGCGTCATGCTCGCCGCCGCGTCCCTGGCCTTGTCGTGACGGGAGAGAACGATCACCGCCGCGGACCCGATGAAGCAGCCGTAAGGGTTCAGGGTATCGAAGTCGAGCGGGATGTCGGCCATCGCGGCCGGCAGGATGCCGCCCGAGGCGCCGCCGGGCAGGTAGGCATAGAGTTCATGCCCGGGCAGCATGCCGCCGCAATACTCGCCGATCAGCTCGCGCAAGGTGATGCCCGCCGGAGCCAGGTGAACGCCGGGCTGCTGCACCCGGCCGCTGACCGAACACGACCGCAGCCCGTGGCGGCCGTTCCTGCCGTGGCCGGCGAACCAGTCGCCGCCCTTTTCCAGGATGTCCCGAACCCAGTAGAGGGTCTCCATGTTGTGCTCCAGCGTCGGCCGGCCGAACAGCCCGACCTGGGCGACATAGGGCGGCCGCAGCCTGGGCATGCCGCGCTTGCCCTCGATCGACTCCATCATGGCCGACTCTTCGCCGCAGATGTAGGCGCCGGCTCCCCGACGCAGATGGATCACCGGCAGGGGCCCGGGCGGATCGGCCGCGAGGGCGGCCAGTTCGCGCGAGAGGATTTCCCGGCAACCGGCGTACTCGTCGCGCAGATAGACATAGATCTCCGCGATGTCCACGATCTTCGCCGCGATCAGCATGCCTTCGAGGAAACGGTGCGGATCGCGTTCGAGATACCAGCGGTCCTTGAAGGTGCCGGGCTCGCCTTCGTCGATGTTCACGGCCATCAGGCGCGGCCCCGGCTCGGCGCCGACGATGCGCCACTTGCGTCCGGCCGGGAATCCCGCCCCGCCCAGGCCGCGCAGGCCGGAGTGTTCCATGGCCTTGATCACCGACTCGGTGTCGCGGGAACCCGCCAGGCATTCCTGCAAGGCCTTGTAGCCGCCGGCGTCACGGTACTGCCGATAAGTCATGTAGGGCCCGATGCGGGCAACGCTGGCCCCGTCTTGCAGCGCGCCGGTCACGCTGGCAACGCTGGCGTGATCGATCGGATTCTGGCCGAGGACGGCCACGGGCGCGGCATGGCAGCGCCCGACGCAGGGCACGGCAACGACCCGGACATCCTCGAGCCCGAGCTTCTCCAGGGCCGTCTGCAGATCCCGGGACCCGGCCATGGTGCAGGAGAGCGATTCGCACACCCGGATGGTGAGACGGGGCGGCTGGGTTTCGCCCTCCTTGATCACGTCGAAGTGATGGTAGAAGGTCGCGACTTCGTATACCTCGGTCATGGCGAGCTTCAACTCGGCGCCCAGGGCGACGATATGGGCCGCGGAAATATGTCCGTAGGCGTCCTGAATGCGGTGCAGGTACTCGATCAACAGGTCGCGGCGGCGCGGGTCGTCGCCGAGCAGGGCGGCCACTTCCGCCTGTGCCTGAGGATCCTGCGCCCGCCCCTTGGGCTTGCCGCGCCCCTTGTTTTTCCGGCTGGCGGCGTCGAGGATGGGAATGACGCCGGCCTTGGAAGAGTGTTCAGTCATCGCGAATAGCCTAGAGATCTGTCAGTCAATGTGATCGGCGCCAAGAGCAGGGGGCCCCGCGGGCCCCCTTGCTCTTGCCGCCAGGTCTTGCCGGATTACTTGATCAGGCCGGCACCGCGCGCCCACTTGTACTTCGCGCCGAGCACCGCGACCGGAATTTCGGTCGAGTAGGCGTAGGCGGGAATGCCGTGCTCGTACAGGTATTGTGCAGCTTCCTCGACCTGAACGTCGCCCGCCAGGGAGACCACGATGGGCTTCTCGATGCCTTTGGCGAGCATTTCGTCGCGCGCTTCGACGATGATCCGGGCGAAGACCATCGGCGGCGTGACGATAGTATGCCAATAACCGAGAATGAGCGAATGGATGCGATCGTCCGATAGGCCCAGCAGAACCGTGTTCTTGTAGGTCTGCGGCGGTTCGCCGCCGGTGATGTCGACCGGATTGCCGGCCGCACCGAAGGGCGGAATGAACTTGCGGAAAGCCGCATCCAGATCGGCCGGCATCGGCATCAGGGTCAGGTTGTTGTCGACGCAGGAGTCGGACAGGAGCACACCCGAGCCGCCGGCGCCGGTGATGATGACCACGTTTTCACCTTTCGGCGTCGGCAGGATCGGCACGCCGCGGGCGAAGTCGAGCAGATCGCGCAGGCTGCGGGCGCGGATCACGCCGATCTGGTTCAACACGTCCTCGTAGATCTTGTCGTTGCCGGCCAGGGCGCCCGTGTGCGAGCTGGCGGCCTTGGCGCCGGCTGCAGTCCGGCCGGCCTTCAACATGATCACCGGCTTCTTCTTCGAGACGCGGCGGGCGACTTCGGCGAAGGCGCGGCCATCCTTCAGGTCTTCGCAGTGCTGGGCGATGACCTTGGTGTTGGGATCCTGCTCGAAGAAGATCAGCAGGTCGTCCTCGTCGATGTCGGACTTGTTGCCCAGGCCGACGATCGCGGACACGCCCATCTTGGCGGAACGGGAGAAGCCGATGATGGCCATGCCGATGCCGCCGGACTGCGAGGACAGGGCGGCGGAGCCCTTGACGTCGTAGGCCGTGCAGAAGGTGGCGCAGAGGTTGGCCGGCGTGTAGTAGAAACCGTAGATGTTCGGGCCCATCAGGCGGATGTTGTACTTGCGGCCGATGGCGACGAGTTCTTCCTGCAGCGCGTGTTCGCCGGTTTCGGCAAAGCCGGAAGGAATCAGCACGGCGCCGGCGATCTTCTTCTCGCCGCACTCGATCAGCGCGCCGGCGACGAACTTGGCCGGAATCGCGAACACCGCGGTGTCGATTTCGCCCGGAACATCCTTGACGCTCTTGTAGGCCTTGTAACCGAGGATTTCCTCGGCTTTCGGGTGGATCGGATAGATGGTGCCCTTATAGCCGCCGTTGATCAGGTTCTTCATGACCGAATTGCCGATCTTGCCGTCCTCTGCGGAGGCGCCGATCACGGCCACGGACCTGGGCTGCATGATGCGCTTCATGCCGGCGAGAACATCCGCCTCGGCCGGCCGGTAACGCGGCACCTTGGGCGCGAAGTCGACGACGATGCGCACGTCGGCTGCAATGGCGCTGTTCTTGGTGGCGAACACCGGGTTCAGGTCCATTTCGGAGATTTCCGGAAAGTCGCTGACCAGTTCGGAAACGCCGACGATCAGTTTGGCCAGGGCTTCGCGATCGACCGGGTCCGAGCCGCGCACGCCCTTCAACATCTCCGCGGCCTGGATGCCGTCGAGCATGGACAGGGCATCCTCCCGCGTGGCCGGGGCGAGACGGAAGGTGATGTCCTTGAGCACCTCGACCAGCACGCCGCCCAGGCCGAAGGCGACCAACTTGCCGAAGCTGTCGTCGGTGACGGCGCCGATGATGACCTCCTGGCCGCCCTTCAACATTTGCTGCACCTGGACGCCGATGATCTGGGCGTCGGCCTTGTACTTCTTGGCATTGGCGATGATGGTGGCGAAGCCCTTGCCGGCTTCTTCCGCACTGTTCACGCCGACCAGCACGCCGCCGGCTTCGGTCTTGTGCAGGATGTCCGGGGAAACGATCTTCATCACCACCGGGAAACCCATGGCGGCAGCCAGCTTCTGCGCTTCGGCGGCGGTCGCGGCGACGCCTTCCTGAGGCACGGCAATGCCGTAGGCGTCGCAAATCAGCTTGCCTTCCGGAGCGGTGAGCGAATCTCTTCCAGCCGATTTCACCGCATCGAGTATCGCCCGGACCTTCACCTTGTCTTTAGTCATTTATTCTCATCCTTAAATAAAAGGGCGCCCCATCCGGGGCGCCGCAAAAAATCGATTTTCAGATTACCTTTTCGGCGCGCAGGAGCGCGACCTGGTCCTTGCTGTAGCCCAGCTCCGCCAGCACTTCCTCGGTGTGCTCGCCGAGCAGCGGCGAGCGCGTCACTTCGGTGATGCTGTCGGACATCTTGATCGGATTGCCGACCGACAGATATTTGCCGCGAGTGGGATGGTCGACCTCGACGATGGTTCCCGTGGCGCGCAGCGACGGCTCATGGGCGATCTCCTTCATCGAGAGGATCGGGCCGCAGGGAATGTCGAACTCATTCAGGATGTCCATCGCCTCGAACTTGGTCTTGGTCTTGGTCCATTCCTCGATCGTGCCGAAAATGGCCATGAGCTTGGGCAGGCGTGCCGGCGGCTTGGCGTACTCGGGATCGGTGATCCACTCTTCCTTGCCGATCACCTTGCAGATCGCACCCCAGACCGGGGCCTGCATGATGAAGTAGATGTAGGCGTTGGGGTCGGTCTCCCAGCCCTTGCACTTCAGGATCCAGCCCGGCTGGCCGCCGCCCGAGGCATTGCCGGCGCGCGGCACGGCATCGCCGAAATGGCCGTCCGGATATTGCGGGTATTCCTTCATCACCCCGGTGCGCTCCAGGCGCTGCTGGTCGCGCAGCTTGACGCGGCAAAGATTGAGCACGCCGTCCTGCATCGCGGCGAGCACCTTCTGCCCCCGTCCCGTGCTGTTCCTCTGGTAGAGCGCGGCGACGATGCCCAAGGCGAGATGCAGGCCGGTGCCGCTGTCGCCGATCTGCGCGCCGGTGACCAGCGGTGGGCCGTCATCGAAACCCGTCGTCGAGGCCGCTCCGCCGGCGCATTGCGCGACGTTCTCGTACACCTTGCAGTCCTCGTAGGGCCCCGGGCCGAAGCCCTTGACCGAGGCGACGACCATGCGCGGATTGAGTTCCTGGATGCGCTCCCAGGTGAAACCCATGCGGTCCAGGGCGCCGGGGGCGAAATTCTCCACCAGCACGTCGCACGACTTGACCATGGTTTCGAGCACTTCTTTGCCCTTGGTGGTCTTGGTGTCTAGCGTGATCGAACGCTTGTTGTGGTTCAGCATGGTGAAATAAAGGCTGTCCACATCCGGGATGTCGCGCAATTGCCCACGCGTAATGTCGCCCTCGCCGGCGCGCTCGACCTTGATCACGTCGGCGCCCATCCAGGCGAGAAGCTGGGTGCAGGTCGGACCCGATTGCACGTGGGTGAAATCGAGAATGCGAACGCCGTCTAGTGCTTTGCTCATGAGAGTCCTTTCAGTCGATCTGTTGTCCTGGGTTTGGTCTTACTTCTTCTTCGGGTTCAGGCTGGTGATGCGGCCGCTTTCGGTGCCGGCGGTCTCATCGATGACGGCATTGATCAGCGTCGGCTTGCCCGAGCGGATCGCCTCGTCCATGGCGCGGCGCAGTTCGGCCGGGGTCGCGGCGTTGACGCCGACGCCGCCGAAGGCTTCGATCAGCTTGTCGTAGCGGGCGCCCTTGACGAAAACGGTGGGCGCGACGTCGGCTCCGCCGCTGCGGTTGACGTCGGTGCCGCCATAGACGCCGTTGTTGTTCAGGATGACCACGCAGACCGGCAGCTTGTAACGGCAGATCGTTTCGACTTCCATGCCGGAAAAGCCGAAAGCGCTGTCGCCCTCGACGGCGATGACGGGCTTGCCGGTGACCACCGCGGCGGCAACGGCAAAGCCCATGCCGATGCCCATGATCCCCCAGGTGCCGACGTCGAGGCGCTTGCGCGGCTGGTACATGTCCACGATGCTGCGGGTGAAGTCCAGCGCGTTGGCGCCTTCGTTCACCAGGATGGCCTCCGGGTTGGCCTTGATGATGTCGCGGACCACGGCCAGGGCGCTGTGGAAGTTCATCGGCGAGGGATCCTTGGCCAGGGTCTCGGCCATCTTGGCGATGTTCTTTTCCTTCCGTTCGGCAATCGCACCCGTCCACTCGACCGGAGGCTTGGCCCAATTGGCGCCGATGCCCGCCAGCAGCGCCGACACGCAGGAACCGATGTCGCCGATCACGGGCGCGGCGATCGCCACGTTGCTGTCGATCTCCGTCGGCGAAATGTCGATCTGGATGAAGCTCTTGGCTGCCCAGTCCTTCGGATTCTTGCCGCCCCAGGTTTTGCCCTTGCCTTGCGACAGCAGCCAGTTGAGGCGCGCGCCGATCAGCAGCACCACGTCGGCTTCGGGCAGGACGTAAGAGCGCGCGGCGGACGCCGATAGTTCGTGGGTGTCCGGCAGCAGGCCCTTGGCCATGGACATCGGCAGGTAGGGAATGCCCGTCTTCTCGACCAGGGCGCGAATGTCGGCATCGGCCTGGGCGTAGGCCGCACCCTTGCCCAGCAGGATAAGCGGCCGTTTGGCGCCCTTCAACAGGTCGAGGGCGCGCTTGACCGCATCCGGTGCCGGGATTTGGCGCGGGGCCGGATCGACGACCTTGATCAGCGACTTCTTGCCCACTTCGGCCTCCATGCTCTGCGCGAACAGCTTGGCCGGAAGGTCGAGGTAGACGCCGCCCGGGCGGCCGGACAGGGCGGCGCGGATGGCACGCGCGACGCCGACGCCGATGTCTTCGGCATGGAGCACGCGGAAGGCGGCCTTGCACAGGGGCTTGGCGATGGCGAGCTGATCCATCTCCTCGTAATCGCCCTGCTGCAGATCGACAATCTCGCGTTCAGAGGAGCCGCTGATCAGGATCATCGGGAAACAATTGGTCGTGGCGTTGGTCAACGCCGTCAGGCCGTTCAGGAAGCCGGGCGCGGAAACGGTCAGGCAGATGCCGGGCTTCTGCGTCAGGAAGCCGGCGATCGCGGCGGCGTTGCCGGCGTTCTGCTCGTGACGGAAGGAAATGACGCGCATGCCTTCGCCTTGCGCCATGCGCGTGAGGTCCGTGATGGGAATGCCGGGCAGACCGAAGATCGTATCGATGCCGTTGAGTTTCAGGGCGTCGATGACAAGGTGAAATCCATCGGTCATCTTCTGGCTGTCTTCGGTCGTTGCCGGCTTTGAGCTTTGGTCTTGCATGACTGCTCCCGTTTCGTGGAACTTCGTTAGTTGAAGCCGCGGCGCCTGCTTGCCGCGGCGGTGGTAGGGCGGACGGTCGGCGCTTGGCCCCTGAGGTGCCGCGCCGCGCACATCCAGCCCGCACGCCTTGCTTCCTGCATTGGTTGAACCAATCGAAACCAATATCGATTAAATAGTACCAATAAACGCGATTGGCTACAACCGTCAATAGCCGAGGAGCGTGTCGCGCACCTTGCGCAGGTGCGTGGCCAGGCTCTTGCGTGCCCGCTCCGGATCCCGCTCCATGATCGCCTCGACCAGATCGCGGTGCTCCCGCCGCGTCGCCTGCCGTCGTTCGGGGGTCAGCGCCCTGCGTTTCAGCTTGCCCCATTCGGCCTGCTGGCGCAGGGTGTGGATCAGGTCGAAGAAGCGGATCACCAGGATGTTGTGGGTGGCGGCGGCGATCGCCTGGTGCAGCGCGCCGTCCCACAATTCAAACTCTTCCGCGCTCCGAGCCGCCTCCGATTTTTCCAGGCAGGCGGCGAAACGGGCGAAATCGGCAGGGGTGGCGTTGGTGACCGCCAACTCGGCCAGCCCGGGCTCGAATTGCAGGCGTGCCTCCATGATCTGGGCGGGGCTGACGTGTGCTTCGTTGATCGGCGGCAGTACCTGGGGGAGACGCTGGGCGGGATCGGCGACGAATGTGCCTCTGCCCACGGCGCGGGTGATGTAGCCTTCGGTTTCCAGGTCGGCCAGGATCTTGCGGGCCGCGCTGCGCGAGACCTGGTAGCTCTCCGCCAGGTCTCGCTCGGTGGGCAGCTTCTGGCCCGGGGTCAGTGACCCATGGGTGATGCCCTGAAGCAGAAAGTCACGGATGGCCGCAGTTCCGAGCTCCCGTTTCTTCCGTTCCTTCGCTTCGACCATGACTTCTCTACCCCCGAACCCCTAGAGAACCTGTCTCTGAAGCATTCCGGATCGATCCAGCAGTCGGCCGCCCGCGATGCTTTCGGCGGCTGCGGACGGAGCCTGCCGGCCCCGTCCGCATTCCTTCATGAGGACTGCAGGACGCCCGCGCTATTTCAGCCGTCGATCATCTTCCGCCGCATCGGCATAATCACGAACTTGGCCAGCAACGCGGCAACGATGCTCATGATGGCTCCGACCCAAAGCACCGCCATCCAGCTGCCGGTGGCGGTCTTGAGTACGCTGGCCAGCGGCACCAGCAGCGAGGCCGTGCCCTTGGCGGTATAAAGGAAGCCGTTGTTGGCCGCCGCGAACTTGGTCCCGAAGGTGTCGCCGCTGACTGCCGGGAAGATGGAGAAGATCTCGCCCCAGCAGAGGAAGATCATCGGCGCGAAGATCAGGAAGCCGATCGGGTTGTGGCCGAACTGCATCAGGCCGATCATGGCGATGCCCTCGCCGGTGAATACCACCAGCATGGTGTTT
>CAIVDC010000009.1 GCA_903904605.1 uncultured Sterolibacterium sp. | reverse complement strand
CGTTCAGGTCATCGTCTATACGGAGTATCCCGGCCAGGCACCGCAGGTGGTCGAGGACCAGGTCACCTATCCCTTGACCACGGCCATGCTCTCGGTGCCGAAATCCAAGGTGGTGCGCGGCTTCTCCTTCTTCGGCGCCTCCTTCGTCTACATCATCTTCGAGGACGGCACCGACATCTACTGGGCGCGCTCGCGCGTCCTCGAATACCTCAACTTCGCTTCCGGCCGCATGCCCCGCGGCGTCACGCCGCAGATCGGCCCGGACGCCACCGGGGTCGGCTGGGTCTTTGAATACGCCCTGCTGGCCAAGAGCAAGACCCTGGCCGAACTGCGCACCATCCAGGACTGGTATCTGCGCTACCAGCTGACCAAGGCCCGCGGCGTCGCCGAGGTGGCCTCCATCGGCGGCTTCGTCCAGACCTACCAGGTCACGGTCGATCCGGTGAAACTGCGCGCCTACGGCATCCCATTGCAGAAGGTGTCCCAGGTGATCCGCGACTCCAACCGAGACGTCGGCGGCCGCGTCGTCGAAATGGCGGAAACCGAATACATGGTGCGCGGGCGTGGCTATTTGCGAGGCAAGAGCGACATCGAGATGCTGGTCGTGAAAAGCGACAAGGGCACGCCCGTCCTGATCCGCGACATCGCCCGGGTGGAACTGGCTCCGGACGAGCGCCGCGGCCTGACCGAATTGAACGGCGAGGGGGAAGTGGTCTCCGGCATCAGTATGGCCCGCTACGGCGAGAATGCACTGGAGGTCATCCGCAACATCAAGGAGAAGATCGCCGAAGTCTCGGCCGGACTGCCCGAAGGCGTCAGCATCATGGCGGTCTATGACCGCTCCGAGCTGATCAACCGCGCCATCGAGACCCTGAAGCATACCCTGGCCGAGGAATCGGTCATCGTCGCCCTGGTCTGCATCGTCTTCCTGCTGCACGTGCGCTCTGCCCTGGTCGCCATCGTCATGCTGCCGGTCGGCGTCTTGATCGCCTTCATCGCCATGCGCCTGCTGGGGATGAGCTCCAACCTGATGAGCCTGGGCGGCATCGCCATCGCCATCGGCGCCATGGTGGATGCGGCCATCGTCATGATCGAGAACGCCCACAAGCACCTGGAACGACTCGACCACGCACAGTCACCCACGCTCCCCTCCCCCCCGGCGGGGGAGGGGCCGGGGGAGCGGGGGAGCCAAAAGCTTGCCGCGATGGCGGCGGCGAGAGCCGCCGCCATCGTCGCAGCCTGCAAGGAAGTCGGGCCGGCCCTGTTCTTCTCTCTGCTGGTCATCACCGTCTCCTTCCTGCCGGTGTTCACCCTGGAATCCCAGGAGGGCAGGCTGTTCTCGCCGCTGGCCTACACCAAGACCTTCGCCATGGCCGGCGCGGCGCTGCTGTCGGTGACCCTGGTGCCGGTGTTGATGATGCTGTTCATCCGTGGGCCGATCATGCCGGAAGCGAAAAACCCGGTGAACCGCTTCCTGATCTGGATCTACCGGCCCATCATCCAATGGGTGATGGTCTGGAAGAAGACGACCATCGTCGCCGCAATACTCGCCTTGCTGGTCTCCGTTTATCCGGCCTCCCAGCTCGGCTCCGAATTCATGCCGACCTTGAACGAAGGCTCGCTGCTCTATATGCCAGCATCCCTTCCCGGCATGTCGATCACCAAGGCGGCCGAAATTCTGCAGACCCAGGACAAGATCATCAAGAGTTTCCCGGAAGTCAGTTCGGTGTTCGGCAAGGCGGGACGGGCCAACACCGCCACTGACCCGGCGCCGACCGAGATGTTCGAGACGGTGATCAATCTCAAGCCGGAATCCGAATGGCGTCCGGGGATGAACGTAGACAAGTTGATCGCCGAGATGGACCGCGCCCTGCAGTTCCCCGGCGTTTCTAACTCCTGGACCATGCCCATCAAGGCGCGCATCGACATGCTCTCCACCGGCATACGCACGCCCATAGGCATCAAGGTGTTCGGCAAGGATCTCGCCGAGATGGAAAAGCTGGCCAAGGAGATCGAGGCCGTGGTGAAAAAAGTGCCGGGAACGACCTCGGCGTTCGCCGAACGCATCACCGGCGGCTATTACCTCGACATCGAACCGGATCGGCAACAACTGGCCCGCTACGGCCTCGCCGTCGGCGACCTGCTGGATGTGGTCGGCACCGCACTGGGCGGGGAAATGGTGACCACCACCGTCGAGGGACGGGAGCGCTTCGGCGTCTCCGTGCGCTACCCGCGCGAACTGCGCGGTGACCCGCAGCAGATCGCCCGCGAGGTGCTGGTGCCGATCGGCGGTGAAATGGGGCAGGCGCCGGCAATGATTCCGCTCGGCCAGGTAGCCAAGGTGTTGGTGGTCAAGGGTGCGCCGGGCATCCGCACCGAAAACGCCCTGCTCTCGGCCTACATCTTCGTGGACATTCGCGGTCGCGATATCGGCGGCTACGTCGCCGAAGCGCGCCGTGCGGTGAATGAGCAGGTCAAGTTCCCACCCGGCTATTACGCCACCTGGAGCGGCCAGTTCGAATACATGGAGCGCGCCATCGAGAAAATGAAAATCGTCATTCCGGTGACCTTGTTGATCATCTTCCTGCTGCTCTATCTCAACTTCAGGCGGCTGACCGAGACCCTGATCGTCATGCTTTCTGTGCCCTTCGCCCTGGTCGGCGGCATCTGGCTGATGTGGCTGTTGGGCTACAACATGTCGGTGGCCGTGGCCGTCGGCTTCATCGCCCTGGCCGGCGTCGCAGCGGAGACCGGCGTGGTGATGCTGATCTATCTCGATCAGGCGTGGGAAGAAATCCAGAGGAAGTGCCACGCCGAAGGACGGCAGCCGGGCGTGGCCGACCTCTACGGCGCCATCATGGAAGGGGCAGTCGAGCGGGTGCGGCCGAAGATGATGACCGTGGTCGCCATCATGGCCGGCCTCCTGCCCATCATGTGGGGCACCGGCACCGGTTCCGAGGTGATGAGCCGGATCGCCGCGCCCATGGTCGGCGGCATGATCTCCTCGACCGTGCTGACGTTGGCCGTGATCCCGGCGATCTACGCCCTGATCAAACAGTGGCGGCTGGAGCGCGGCACATAGAACGAACTGGGCGAACGCCGGCAGACTCTCTCCGACTTGTCGCGCGCAAGAGAAGTGCAATACCCTTGCCGAGCAAGGTGGCCGGCCATCATGCGGATTTCTGGCCAGATCTGGCTTTGAGCCCTGCTTCTTCTGCCGTGTAAGAAATCCGGGCCAGCGCCGTCTAATTGAACAGCAGGCTCATAATCTTCGAGTCTCTGCGACGAAAACGACCCATCAACCCATCTAGCGTTAAGGAGATCCCCAATGAACAAAACAATCACGGCAGCCTCGCTCGCCCTGGCTCTCGGTGCTGCAATGACGGTAGCCGCCACTCCGGCTGCTGCCCAGAACAAGATGTCGGACAAGGAACACTGCTACGGTGTCGCCCTCAAGGGCAAGAACGACTGCAAGGCCGGTGCCGGAACGACCTGCGCTGGCACATCGATGAGAGACCACCAAGGCAATGCCTGGTCCATGGTGCCCAAGGGCACATGCGAGAAGACCTTGTCTTCGACCTCGCCGACCGGCCACGGCCAGCTCAAGGAGTTCAAGGAAAAGAAAGCCTGATAGCCCGACAACGGACCAGGCGCGCCGACAATGATCACATCGCTATCACCCTTTGTCGGCGCCGCCGTAGTCCGGAGGCTGCCCGTGCGGGCCGGGATCGGCCTGAAACCGGAGCATTTCCGGGAGATTCTGGCCGCCGCGCCGGACGTCGGCTTCTTCGAAATCCACGCCGAAAACTATATGGTGGACGGCGGCCCGTTTCATCATTATTTGAGCCGGATCCGCGAGCGCTATCCGCTGTCGATTCATGGCGTCGGTCTTTCCATCGGCGGCGAATCGCCCCTGAACGACGACCATCTTGACCGACTCGCCACGCTGCTCGATCGCTACCAGCCCGAGTCGTTCTCCGAACATTTGGCTTGGGCCGGCCACGGCGAGGTGTTTCTCAACGACCTCTTGCCGGTACCCTATCACGCCGCCACCCTGGCCCGCGTCTGCAGTCACATCGACCGGGTGCAGGATCGTTTGCGGCGCCGCATGCTGCTGGAGAATCCGGCAACCTACGTCGAATTTTCCGCCTCGACGATGGCGGAAACCGAATTCATCGCCGAGATCGTCAGACGCACCGGCTGCGGCTTGCTGCTCGACGTCAATAACGTCTATGTTTCCTGCGTCAATCATGGCCGCAATCCCTACGACTACATCCGCGCGCTGCCGCTCGACCCCGTTGCGGAGATTCATCTCGCGGGTTTCGCACGCGAGGTCGATGCCGCCGGCGATCCTCTCCTCATCGACAGCCACGGTGCGCCGGTGGCCCAGGCCGTCTGGGATCTCTATCGCTATGCGCTGGAAGCTCTCGGGCCGGTGCCTACCCTGATCGAGCGCGATAACGACATACCGGCATTATCGGTCCTGCTCGACGAAGCGCATCAGGCGGAGCGGATGCTGCACGGCATCGACCGACACTCTCGCGAGGCGCGCGCATGACCGATCAACAGGACTTTGCCGAAGCCTTGCTCGCAGCGGAATCGACATTCCCGCCGGGTCTGAGCACATGGAATGGTTCTGATCCGGGCCGGCGCTTTGCGGTCTATCGCAACAATGTCATCGTCTCGCTGATCGACGCCCTGGCCGATACCTATCCGGTGACCCAGGAATTGGTCGGCGCGGAATTTTTTCGCGCCATGGCATTCCAGTTTATACAAAAGAATCCGCCGCGCTCGCCCCTACTGGCCTTTTATGGCGAAGATCTGGCGGCCTTCATAGAAACCTTTCCTCCGGCGGCAAGTGTTCCCTATCTGGCTGACATCGCCCGTCTGGAGATGCTGCAAGTGCAGGCCTATCACGCCGCCGACGCGGCACCGCTCGATGCCGGGGAAATCTCACAGCTATTAGCCAACGAGCCAGAACTCCCAAGAGTCAGTTTCACCTTGCATCCGTCGCTCGGGATTCTGCGCTCCCGCCATGCGGTGGTTTCCCTGTGGGCTGCGCATCAAACCGATGACGTCACGGCTGCCCTGGCCGAGATCGCTCCCAATACGGCCGAAGCAGCGCTGGTGCTGCGTGCCGGGCTCGACGTGGAAATATCCCGCATACCGGTCGGCTCAGCCGCATTCATCGCCCATCTGCAGCAAGGCCTGGCCTTCGCGGCGGCGGCGCAGCAGGCATCGGCAGCCGATCCGGAATTCAATTTGGCGGCTGCGCTGTGCTTGCTGATCCAAGGCGACGCCATAACATCGGTGTCTCTGAGCACAACCCCATGATCAGGGGATTGATCGCCCTGTTTTCCTCCCTCCCGGATTCGTGGATTGCATTGCTCGGCCGTTTTTCCATCGCGGCGGTATTCTGGAAGTCCGGAGAAACCAAGATCCAGGGCTTCGCCCTCGACATCGTCAGCGGCACGTTACACTTCGGGATACCGCGGCTTTCAGATTCCGCCGTCGATCTGTTCCGCGACGAATACCGCCTGCCCCTCATTTCACCGGAACTGGCGGCACCGCTGGCCGCCTTTGCCGAGCATCTGTTTGCGCTGTTGCTCCTGCTCGGCCTGGCGACGCGCTTTTCCGCCGTCGCTCTGCTCATAATGACCCTGATCATAGAACTACTCGTCTATCCCGACGCCTATCCGACCCACGGCGTCTGGGCGACCGTGCTGCTCTTGCTGATCGCCAAGGGGGCGGGGACATTTTCTCTAGATCACTTGATTACCCGCCGCTTCATGAAACAATACGATCTCACACGAGGTGGGTCATCATGAGTCTTCTGCAAGACATTACCCGTTTGCTTGGCCGCGATAATCGAAAAAACCAGGCGCGGCATCAGGAAGACCTGCTCACCAGCCTCCTGGTCATGGCCTGGATGGTGGAGGCGCGCGATCCCTATACCGGCGGTCATCTCTGGCGCGTTTCCCGGTTCGCGCGGCTTTTGGCCGCGGACGCCGGCTTGCCGGAGGCGGTCGTGGCGCGCATTGCCGTCGGTGCCTTCCTCCACGACCTGGGCAAGATCAGCGTACCCGATCATATTCTCGGCAAGAAGGACCGCCTGACCGACCAGGAATACGAGGTCATCAAGACCCATCCGGAGGTCGGCTGGCGCCTGCTGGCGGAGCACCCACTGGCGCCGCTGGCCGAGGCCGCCCTGCGTGCGCATCACGAAACCCCCGACGGCAAAGGCTATCCGCTAGGCCTCTCCGGTATTGCCGTGCCGTTGGATGCCCGCATCGTCGGTATTTGCGATGCCTTCGACGCCATGACCAGCACCCGCCCCTACCGCCGCGGCATGCCGATCGCAATGGCGCTGTCCATCATTGAAGAGAATCTCTCTCGTCAGTTCGACCGCGAATTTGGCGAGCGCTTTATTGCGCTGGGTCACGCCGAACAGTTGGATCACATCGTCGGTCACAGCGACCTTGGCATTCCCTTGCATGAATGTGCCATGTGCGGACCGACGCTGGTGGTGAAGAGGGGTCAGAAGTCCGGCGAGCATATCTATTGTCGCAATTGCACCGGCGAATACCTCACGGAAAGCCGCGCTGGCCGACTCGTCACGGTCCCGACGGGACGCATGGGTACACCGAAGGATCTTGAGCCCGAAGCCGACAGCGCACTGATTGCCGGCATCGTGCGCGAGTCGGCGCGTGCCTTGCTGGCCGCCTGAATGAAAACGGGTGACGGAACCCTCAGTCAGGACACGCGCTATGTCACCGAGTTGCGCCGCGACATGCTCAGATTCGCCGGCCTGCAACTGCGCGATGAGCAACTCGCGGAAGACGTGGTGCAGGAAGCCCTGATGGCCGCACTGACCGGGGAAAAGAATTTTTCCGCACGCTCGGCATTGAAGACCTGGGTTTTCGCCATTCTTCGCAACAAGATCGTCGACGCCATCCGGCAGCGCAGCCGGACCATCAATGTGTCTGCCCTGGCGCAAGAAGATGAAAGCATCGACCAGGCCTTCGAAGCGCTGTTCAAACCCAATGCCCACTGGCAACCCCAGTCCCGCCCCCGCGCGTGGGGCGATCCCGAAGCGGCGCTGCATCAGGAACAGTTCTGGCTGGCGTTCGACGCGTGTCTCAAACATCTTCCTGAAAATACGGCACGCGTGTTCATGATGCGCGAATTTCTTGAGTTCGACACAGTTGAAGTCTGCGCCGAACTGAATATCAGCACCAGCAACTGCCATGTCATCCTGCATCGGGCGCGCGAAGGTTTGCGCCGCTGCCTGGAGCAGACCTGGTTTAGCCCGGGAGAACAGCCATGTTGAGCTGCAAGGACGCCACCCATCTGCTGTCCGATGCACAGGACAGAAAACTTGCGCTGGCGGAACGGCTGCAACTGAAAATGCACCTCGCGATCTGCGTCGGCTGCACGCGCTACAAGCAGCAAATCGCATTCATTCGCCGGGCCTGCCGGGAGTTCATTGCGGCAAGGGGAGGAACAGAAGAGTAGCGACACGGCCGCAGCAGCCGTTTGCCGTGGCCAGCGCGATGAGTTATCTTGTCGCCTTCATTGTCTTTGGCGGATTCATGAGCGAAGAAGGACGGGAAAAGCTGCGCGAGTTGTCCATCATTGCCCTGGTCTCGGGTGGCCACTTCTGGAGCCATTTTTTCATGCTCGCCATCCCCTCGGCGCTGCCGCTCATCCGCAATGAGTTCGGCGCGAGCAACCTCTCTCTGGGCATGGTGATTGCTGCCAGTGCGCTGATGGGGGCGAGCTGTCAGTTTCCCATGGGTGTGCTGTCGGACCGCTTCGGCGCGCGGGCCTTCCTGATCATCGGCCTGACCATAGAATCGCTGGCCATGTTCTCGCAGTCTTTCGCACCGACAGTTCCGGTGATGATAGGCATCGCGCTGATCGGAGGTATCGCCGACAGCGTCTTCCACCCCGCCGACTACACTATCCTCACCGCCAAGATCCGGCCGTCCTGGCTCGGCCGGGCTTACGCAGTACACACGTTCACCGGATTCCTCGGCTTCGCGGTGGCACCCACCTTGATGACTTTTCTGCTCACCCAAGGCAATTGGCGCCATGCGCTGGCCGTGGTCGGCCTGGCCGGCTTGGCCACCGCCATGCTGCTGTTGGCGTGCGGCAGACTGCTCAAGGGTACGCGCTATCATCACCCGAAGCTAAACGGCGCACCTGAAAAGGGCCTGATGCAATTCCTGCTGTCGCCGCCGCTCTTGACCATGTTTATTTTCTACGTCGTGGCGACCTTAGGCTCGAATGGGCTGCAGATTTTTTCCAATTCCGCGTTGATCGATCTCTACCATATCGATCTTGTCCTCGCCAACACCGCGCTGGCCATGTTTCTCTGGGGTACGGCCATCGGTGTACTGGGCGGCGGCATAGTCGCCGACAAGACCCAGCGCCTCGATGCCGTGGCCGCCGTCTGCTATATCCTGGCAGCGGCACTGCTGTGCTTGATCGGGATGTCAGCACTCTCTTACGCTGCCACCCTGGGCGCGCTATTCTTCACCGGCTTCATGGTCGGCGCAGTCATGCCCTCGCGCGACCTCATGGTTCGTACCGTGACCCCGCCCGGGTCGATAGGCAAGGCCTTCGGCTATGTCTCATCTGGTTTCGGCGTCGGCGGCGCTCTCGGACCGCTGGTCTACGGAACCATGATGGACATGAAACTGCCGCAGCTCGTCTTCTTCGTCGCCGCCGGCATGATGCTGGCGACCATCGCCGTTGCGCTCCTGGCGTCGCACGTCGCGCGTCGCGCAGAACTACCAGGTGCGGCGATGCAGCCGGTGAATTAGGCAGCCCGGGCGAGCGCAGGGCAAGACTCTTAGAATGGCAAGCCGGTCGGCCCCAGTTAATCCGCTAATAGCCTTCCTCGCCAATCTCGAGGCGCATGCCCTGGGGGGCTTCGCGACCCCAGCCGCCCAGGGTGTGAATCCGATCGGCAGGCAGAACATCCCAGATGAACTTCTGCCGTTCCGGAATATCCACCACGGTTTCGAGAATTCCGGGGGCCACGGCAAGTATGCCGGCCCGGGTCTCCGGATCGGCGATCGCCGCAGCCAGGGCCTGGCCATCTACCCAGACCGGAACGCCTGAGCGCATGCGCAGATAGATGCGGCCAGTCTCATGATCGGCGAAACTCACCTCCCGGAGTCGCTGCACGCATTGGACCAGGAACTCGGTATTGCCCTCCGGCGCCATGGCCTGCGCTCCGGCGGCGCTGAAAAGCTGCGCGGGGTCTCTGGCATCGATATTCACCTTGCGAAAGCGCACGGCGTCGAGCATGCATTTGACGTCGAGCACGAACATTTCGCCGTTCCAGCCGAAGGCGACGGTCCGCGGACGTTCCCCAAGTGCCACGCTGTTGTCGAGAAACTCATAATGCACCGGCTTGGCGTCCTGCTGCGCCCAGTTCAGGAACAGTTGCGGCATGCCGGAGTAGGCCTCGACACTGTGGGCCAGGAGATCATCCACCGCCTTGAAACGGCCGAATTCGAGTCCGCGTTTCCAGGCGCGTTCGACGATGGAGTGAGGCGGCGTAATCATGAAAAAGAAATAAATGATCTGCCCGAACCGGGTCAATAATTTGTTTCCCACCTTCTCCGAGTGCGGAGAGAAACTGCCGAAGCGAAAGCGGTCTATCAGGAGATGCGTCATCCTCCCCTGCTCCGCCTTGCGCGCCATGTAGTGATCGAGCTTCTGGTCGATGATGGCCAGTTCCGCGCTGGTCAATGGTCCCCCGTAGCGGTAGTCCTTGCCGAGGGACGAATACTCCAGGAGCTGCTTGCGCCAGATATCCGGGCTGACCAGCGCAAACTCGTTCCAATCCACGCCGATCCGCCGCGCCAGCGCCTTTTGCAGCGGCCGCAGCGTGCTCTTGCCCGATGCCGAGGGGCCCTTGGTGTTCATCACGACCGGCGCCTCCTGGGGGCGCAACCGCCGGTACCCTTCGCAGCTTGCCGCGGTCAGGAGATGGGGCTCGATCACACGGCCGATTGCTTCGCTGCAGTAGTCGTTGCAGGCCAGATCGGCCGCGATCGAACCCATCAGCTCGGCGCTTCCCCAGGAATGGCCATGCCTGCCGTACAAGCCCCGGGCAACCTTCGCCAGGGCAAGGCAGGCGGCGCGGGAAAGATCGCTCGCTGGAGAGTTCGCCTTGGCTTCCCAGGCGTCGGCCAGCACCTGATGACTCGGGCCGGCGGCGGCCTTTCCGGGGCCGCGAAGCGGCCGGAACAGCCGCCTCCACAGACCCTCGTCGCGATGTGGCGTTGCGTAGGCGGCGGCCAGCTCCTCGGCGATCGCCTGCGCCAGCTGGCTCCTCGCGCCATCGTAGGCCGCCGTGATGCTGTCCATGTCCGGCTCGATATATCTGGCCAGAATCACCCGAATCATGGAGCGGAAGTTGATGCCGAGATCTTCATACCTGGATCCGTCGGACACCGAGAAGTCGGCCGTGACCCGGATCAGCACTTCGTGGAGCACCAGGCGCTGCGGCCGGAATGTCACCAGTTCGCTGAACTCGAGACCGGTGAGATCGCGCAGCTCATCGGCGCGCTCGACGCTGGTGTAGACGTTTTCCGCGTTGAAGAGGGTCGAAAACGGCAGCAGGCGGCGCGGAATATTGGACTCGATTCCGGGATGCCATGGGCCCAGTGCGACGGGGTCCGGAACCGCGGCAGGCATGTCGCGCATAGAAAAAACGTTAGCGACGCCGGAGCGGGCGCCGCCAGCTGCCCGCTCCGGTGCTTCCCTGCATCCCCTCTAGATCAGGCCGGCGCCGCGCGCCCACTTGTATTTCGCGCCGAGCACGGCGACCGGAATTTCGGTCGAGTATGCGTAGGCGGGAATGCCGTGCTCGTACAAGTATTGCGCGGCTTCCTCGACTTGAACGTCGCCTGCCAGGGAGACCACGATAGGCTTCTCGATGCCCTTGGCCAGCATTTCATCGCGCGCTTCGACGATGATCTTGGCGAAGACCATGGGCGGCGTGACGATGGTATGCCAGTAGCCGAGAATCAGCGAGTGGATACGATCATCCGATAGCCCCAGCAAGACCGTGTTCTTGTAGGTCTGCGGCGGCTCGCCGCCGGTGATGTCGACCGGGTTGCCGGCCGCACCGAAGGGCGGGATGAATTTGCGGAAGGCGGCGTCCAGATCGGCCGGCATGGGCATCAGGGTGAGGTTGTTATCGACGCAGGCGTCGGACAACAGCACGCCGGAGCCACCGGCGCCGGTGATGATGACCACGTTCTCGCCCTTCGGCGTCGGCAGGACCGGCACGCCGCGCGCGAAATCGAGCAGGTCGCGCAGGCTACGGGCGCGGATCACGCCGATCTGGTTCAACACGTCTTCGTAGATCTTGTCGTTGCCGGCCAAGGCACCGGTGTGGGAGCTGGCGGCCTTGGCGCCGGCGGCAGTGCGGCCGGCCTTCAACATGATCACAGGCTTCTTCTTCGAGACGCGGCGTGCGACTTCGGCGAAGGCGCGGCCGTCCTTGAGATCTTCGCAGTGCTGGGCGATGACCTTGGTATTGGGATCCTGTTCGAAGAAGATCAGCAAGTCGTCCTCGTCGATGTCGGACTTGTTGCCCAGGCCGACGATCGCGGACACGCCCATCTTGGCGGAACGGGAGAAGCCGATGATGGCCATGCCGATGCCGCCCGACTGCGAGGACAAGGCGGCGGAACCCTTGACGTCGTATGCGGTGCAGAAGGTGGCACAGAGATTCGCCGGCGTGTAGTAGAAGCCGTAAATGTTCGGCCCCATCAGGCGGATGTTGTACTTGCGGCCGATGGCGACGAGTTCTTCCTGCAAGGCATGCTCGCCGGTCTCGGCGAAGCCGGAGGGAATCAGCACGGCACCGGCGATCTTCTTCTCGCCGCACTCGACCAGCGCGCCGGCAACGAACTTGGCCGGAATCGCGAACACGGCAGTATCGATCTCGCCCGGCACGTCCTTGACGCTCTTGTAAGCCTTGTAGCCTAGGATTTCCTCGGCTTTCGGGTGGATCGGGTAGATGTTGCCTTTGTAACCGCCGTTGATCAGGTTCTTCATCACCGAATTGCCGATCTTGCCGTCCTCTGCGGAGGCGCCGATCACGGCGATGGACGCGGGCTGCATGATGCGTTTCATGCCGGCAAGCACCTCGGCTTCCGGCGGACGGTAACGCGGCGTCTTGGGGGAGAAGTCGACCACGATGCGCACGTCGGCGGCGATGGCGCTGTCCTTGGTGGCAAACACTGGGTTCAAGTCCATTTCGGAGATTTCCGGAAAGTCGCTGACCAGCTCGGAGACGCCGACGATGAGCTTGGCCAATGCTTCGCGGTCGACCGGGTCTGAACCGCGAACACCCTTCAACATTTCGGCGGCCTGGATGCCATCGAGCATGGACAGCGCATCCTCGCGCGTGGCCGGGGCCAGACGGAAGGTGATGTCCTTGAGAACCTCGACCAGGACGCCGCCCAGACCGAAGGCGACCAGCTTGCCGAAGCTGTCGTCGGTGACCGCACCGATGATGACCTCCTGGCCTCCCTTGAGCATCTGCTGCACCTGCACACCTATGATCTGGGCATTTGCCTTGTACTTCTTGGCGTTACTGATGATGGTGTCGAAACCCTTGGCGGCTTCTTCCGCACTCTTGACGCCGACCAGCACGCCACCGGCTTCGGTCTTGTGCAGGATGTCCGGGGAGACGATCTTCATCACCACCGGGAAGCCCATGGCGGCGGCGAGTTTTTGCGCCTCGGCGGCGGTGGCGGCAACGCCTTCCTGCGGCACACTGATGCCGTAAGCGTCGCAGATCAGCTTGCCTTCGGGGGCGGTGAGCGAGTCTCTTCCGGCGGACTTCACGGCATCGAGAATTTTCCGGACCTTTGCCTTATCTTTCATTTCTTCTCATCCTTAAAAAAACGCCCCATGCGGGGCGCCATAGAACATCGGTTTTCAGATCACTTTTTCGGCGCGCAGTACCGCCACTTGATCCTTGCTGTAGCCCAGTTCCGCCAGCACCTCCTCGGTGTGCTCGCCCAGGAGCGGGGAGCGTGTCACTTCGGTATAGCTGGCAGACATCTTGATCGGATTGCCGACGGAAAGATACTTGCCACGCGTCGGGTGATCGACCTCGACTATGGTTCCCGTCGCGCGCAAGGACGGCTCGTGGGCGATCTCTTTCATCGAAAGGATAGGGCCGCAGGGGATGTCGAACTCGTTCAGGATGTCCATCGCCTCGAATTTGGTCTTGGTCTTGGTCCATTCCTCTATCGTCGCGAAGATCGCCATGAGCTTGGGCAGACGGGCCTTGGGCTTGGCATATTCAGGATCGGTGATCCATCCTTCCTTGCCTATTACCTTGCAGATCGCGCCCCAGACCGGCGCCTGCATGATGAAGTAGATGTAGGCGTTGGGGTCGGTCTCCCAGCCCTTGCACTTCAGGATCCAGCCCGGCTGACCGCCGCCGGAGGCGTTTCCGGCGCGCGGCACGGCGTCGCCGAATTGGCCATCAGGATATTGCGGGTATTCCTCCATCACGCCGGTGCGCTCCAGGCGCTGCTGATCGCGCAGCTTGACACGACAAAGATTAAGCACGCCGTCCTGCATCGCGGCGAGCACCTTCTGCCCGCGTCCCGTGGTGTTGCGCTGGTAGAGCGCGGCGACGATCCCTAAGGCGAGATGCAGGCCCGTGCCGCTGTCGCCGATCTGCGCCCCGGTGACCAGCGGCGGGCCGTCATCGAAGCCCGTCGTCGATGCCGCGCCGCCGGCGCACTGCGCCACGTTTTCATAGACTTTGCAATCTTCGTAGGGCCCTGGGCCGAATCCCTTGACCGAGGCGACGACCATGCGCGGATTGAGTTCCTGGATGCGCTCCCAGGTGAATCCCATGCGGTCCAGCGCGCCGGGGGCGAAATTTTCCACCAGCACGTCGCAAGCCTTGACCATGGTCTCCAGAACTTCCTTGCCCTTCTGGGTCTTGGTGTCCAGCGTGATCGAGCGCTTGTTGTGGTTCAGCATGGTGAAATAAAGGCTGTCCACACCGGGGATGTCGCGCAGTTGTCCGCGCGTAATGTCGCCCTCGCCGGCACGTTCGACCTTGATCACGTCGGCGCCCATCCAGGCGAGAAGCTGGGTGCAGGTCGGGCCCGATTGGACGTGGGTGAAATCGAGTATGCGAACGCCGTCTAGTGCTTTGCTCATGAACATTCCCTCACTTGTATGTGGTCTGTGCTGCCTCGTCTTACTTCTTCTTCGCGTTTGGATTCAGGCTGGTGATGCGGCCGCTTTCGGTGCCGGCGGTCTCATCGATGACGGCGTTGATCAGCGTGGGCTTGCCCGAGCGTATCGCTTCGTCCATGCCCTTGCGCAGCTCGGCCGGGGTCGTGGCATTGACGCCGACGCCACCGAAGGCTTCCATCAGCATGTCGTAGCGGCCACCCTTGACGAACTGGGTAGGCGCCATGTCGCCGCCGACGGGGTTTTTGTCGGTACCCTTGTAGACACCGTTGTTGTTCAAGATGACCACGCAGACCGGCAGTTTGTAGCGGCAGATCGTCTCGACTTCCATGCCGGAAAAGCCGAAGGCGCTGTCGCCCTCGACGGCGATGACCGGCTTGCCGGTGACCACGGCGGCGGCGACGGAAAAGCCCATGCCGATGCCCATGATGCCCCAGGTGCCGACGTCCAGGCGCTTGCGCGGCTTGTACATGTCAACGATGCTGCGGGTGAAATCCAGGGCATTGGCACCTTCGTTCACCAGGATGGCGTCCGGGTTCGCCTTGACCACGTCGCGGACCACGGCCAGGGCGCTCTGGAAATTCATCGGCGAAGGGTTCAGGGCGAGCGTCTCCGCCATCTTGGCGATGTTCTTGTTCTTGCGCTCGGCAACCGCATCCGTCCACTCTGTCGGCGGCTTGGCCCAGTTCGAGCCCATGCCGGCCAAGAGGGCCGAGACGCAGGAACCGATGTCGCCGACCAGCGGGGCGGCGATAGCCACATTGCTGTCGGCTTCGGTCGGCGAGATGTCTACCTGGATGAAGCTCTTGTTTGCCCATTCCTTCGGATTCTTGCCGCCCCAGGTCTTGCCCTTGCCTTGCGACAGCAGCCAGTTCAGGCGCGCGCCGACCAGCATCACGACGTCGGCCTCGGGCAGCACATAGGAGCGGGCGGCAGAAGCCGATTGTTCATGGGTGTCGGGCAGCAGGCCCTTGGCCATGGACATCGGCAGGTAGGGGATGCCGGTCTTCTCGACGAGGGCGCGAATGTCGGCATCGGCCTGGGCGTAGGCGGCACCCTTGCCAAGAATGATGAGCGGGCGCTTGGCGCCCTTGAGCAGGTCGAGCGCACGTTTGACTGCGTCCGGCGCCGGGATCTGGCGCGGGGCCGGATCGACGACCTTGATCAACGACTTCTTGCCGGCCTCGGCTTCCATGGACTGCGCGAACAATTTGGCGGGAAGGTCAAGATAGACACCGCCCGGGCGGCCCGACAGGGCGGCGCGAATGGCGCGTGCAATGCCGACACCGATGTCTTCCGCATGGAGCACGCGGTAGGCCGCCTTGCACAGGGGCTTGGCGATGGCGAGCTGATCCATCTCCTCGTAGTCGCCCTGCTGCAGATCGACGATCTCGCGTTCGGAGGAACCGCTGATCAGGATCATCGGGAAGCAATTGGTCGTGGCGTTGGTCAAGGCCGTCAGGCCGTTGAGGAAGCCGGGGGCGGAAACGGTCAGGCAGATACCGGGCTTTTGCGTCAGGAAGCCGGCGATTGCAGCGGCATTGCCGGCGTTCTGCTCGTGACGGAAGGATATGACGCGCATGCCTTCGGCCTGCGCCATGCGCGTGAGATCAGTGATGGGTATGCCGGGCAGACCGAAGATGGTGTCGATGCCGTTGAGTTTCAGGGCATCGATGACCAGATGAAATCCGTCGGTCGTTTTCACGGCTTCTTCCGCCGCCGTCGGCGCTGCACTTGGGTCTTGCATGACTTCCCCCTGTTTCGTGGAATTTCGTTAATGGATGCCGCGGCGCTTCAGCGCCCTGGCACTGCCGTCCGTTTTTCGCCTGTCCGAACAGCTGTTTTCTTTCGGCCTCAAAGGAGCATTGGTTGAACCAATCACAACCAATATTCGGTAAATGGTACCAATAATCGTGAGTGGTTACAATTGCGCTCGTCAATAACCGAGAAGATTGTCGCGCACATTGCGCAGATGGGTTGCCAGGGTCTTGCGCGCCAGATCGGGGTCGCGCTCCTGGATCGCCCTGACCAGATTGCGGTGCTCGCGCTTCGTCGCCTGGCGGCGCTCCGGCGTCAGGCTGCGCTGCTTCAGCTTGCCCCATTCGGCCTGCTGGCGCAGCCCATGGATCATTTCGAAGAAGCGGATGACCAGGGAATTGTGGGTGGCGGCGGCGATGGCCTGATGCAGCGCGCCGTCCCACAACTCGAACTCGGCGACGGTGCGCGCTGCCTCGGACTTTTCCAGACAGGACTCGAAGCGCGCGAAATCGGCGGGCGTCGCATTGGTGACCGCCAGTTCCGCCAGGGCCGGCTCGAACAACAGTCGCGCCTCCATGATCTGCGCCGGACTGACGTGGGATTCGTTGATCGGCGGCAACGGCCGCGGATGGCGCAACGTCTGGTCGGCGACGAAAGTGCCGCTGCCGACGGCGCGCGTGATATAGCCTTCGCTCTCCAGAGTCGCGAGGATCTTGCGCGCCGCGCTGCGCGGCACCTTGTAGCGCTCGGCCAGGTCACGCTCGGTCGGCAGCTTTTGCCCCGGGGTCAGCGATCCTTGAGTGATGCCCTGGAGCAGATAGTCGCGAATGGCCGCGGCCCCGTCCGTCGGTTTCAGCAGTTCCCGTACTTCGGCCATGGTCGTTCGTCGAATAAGACTGGCGCCGCCGCCCAAAAAAATGCGGCGTGCCCGTCGGTTTCAAAAGCCGCGCAGGCGCGGGAGGAAGATGCGGCCTCCCGAGTCTGCTACAGGCCTCGTCAGGCCGCCTGCGGAGTTGGCGCGCCGAGCTTGGCGCCATCGATCATCTTCCGACGCATCGGCATGATCACGAACTTGGCCAGCAACGCAGCAACGATGCTCATGATGGCTCCGACCCAAAGCACCGCCATCCAGCTGCCGGTGGCAGTCTTGAGTACGCTGGCCAGCGGCACCAGCAGCGAGGCCGTGCCCTTGGCGGTATACAGGAAGCCGTTGTTGGCTGCCGCGAACTTCGACCCGAAAGTGTCGCCGCTGACCGCCGGGAAGATGGAGAAGATCTCGCCCCAGCAGAGGAAGATCATCGGCGCGAAGATCAGGAAGCCGATCGGGTTGTGGCCGAACTGCATCAGGCCGATCATGGCGATGCCCTCGCCGGTGAATACCACCAGCATGGTGTTT
>CAIVDC010000008.1 GCA_903904605.1 uncultured Sterolibacterium sp. | reverse complement strand
TAGGCACCCGCTTCGGTCGATGGCGACAGGTTGTCGACCAGCGGCACCAGGAGCGCCTGGCCGTCCGCGTAGTCGCCGTACATCTGTTCCAGCACGTCGATGCACTCGGGCATCGTCAAGAGCTGTTCCACGTCCTCGTTGTCGAGCACTCGCATTTGCTTCGTCTCCTGTTTGGCGCGTCTGCGAAGCGCCAGTTTGCGCGCCTATGGCCGTATCGGGCCCGGATCGGAACCGGGCGGATTCTCGAATGCTTTTCGGCGGGCAAGGTCGTCGAAATATCTGCCTGCGGCCCATTGTAGGGGGAATCGCGGGTTCCCTCAATAAATGAAACAACGTTCCAGATAAAGGAACGTCGGCCCTTTCCTGGCTTATGGAGAGGGGCCCGCTGTCCATTGATCGGAAACGCGCATTGCTCCGGTACTGCCCGGCTTTTCCGGTAGCATGGACCGATGGAAGAGAACCCGCCGTATCCTCGCCGGCCCAGGCTGGTCAGATTGATCGTCGCGCGCTTGAGGCTGATCGCCTGTGCCCTGGTCGGCCTGGCGACGGTGCTGATTCTGTCCTGGTCGCACGCTCTGCACGAGGTGACCTGCCTGATCGTCGGCTGGAATGTCGGGGCCTGCCTCTATCTGCTGCTCGCGGCCCGCATGATGCTCCGGTCGACGCACGAAGGAATGCGGGGTCGCGCGCTGCAGCAGGACGAGGGCAGGAATGTCGTGCTGATCCTCGTGGTCACCGCGACGATCATGAGTCTGGGCGCCATCGTGGCCGAACTCGCGGTCGCCAGGGACATGCACGGCACGCTGCGCTACGCGCATATCGCCCTGGCCGCGCTGACCATCCTGTCCTCCTGGGCTTTCACCCAGGTGATGTTCGCGTTGCACTATGCCCACGACTACTACGTCGCCGAGGCCCGGGGAAACCCGGGCGGCTTGGAATTCCCCGGGTGCCACGCGCCTGACTACGGAGATTTTCTCTACTTTTCCTGCGTGATCGGCACTTCCGGCCAAACGGCCGATGTCAGCATCACCGGGCGGACGATGCGCCGGATCGGTCTGGTCCACTGCGTCCTGGCTTTCTTTTACAACACGACGCTGGTGGCTTTGACCATCAACATCGCCTCCGGACTGTTCTGAAGTCAGCCTCCGGCCGGTCGCCTCACGCGGCGCCGGTGGCCAGGAGAATGGTGATCACCGCGAGAAACGCCAGCAGGAGCCAGAACCAGTCGAAGCCGCGCGACGGGTGATGATGCGTTCTGGCGGAACACGTGTTGTGTTTGATGCCGGCGTGGGGAATGTTGGCGGTCGCCTTCGTCTTGCCCATGATCGCGTTCTCCCGATGGGGATGGTGACACGCATCTGGCAGTTGCCCCGGGGCAAGGCGGCCAGGCTTTCAGAGTGTTGGCAGCTGACAGTTTCGAAGCATGATCGGAGCGTACGCGCGGACTTCGCCACGGGCTTGATGCAAGTCAATAAACCGCGTGCAACCCCGCCGGGACCCAGCTCCCTGGCTGGCCAGCGTCCAGGCTCTGGTCCGCCCGGAGTGCGATCCTTACGGCCCCATAGTAACATCGCGTTGGAAGGTAGGATTGAAATACGCGGGTGCATCGTTCGTCAGTTGCTGCGTCGAAATCACCCGGGATCGGGGAAACCATGGTGCCATTCCTGAATGACTGAGCCGAGGCCGCCCGCGGAGCCCGCTGCGCTCCTGCGCGAGATGTTCGCGCAGGCGATCGCTTCCGCCCAGCCGTCGCGGTGCGTGCCGCCGCATCTGCCAACTCGGCCGGCGGGGCGGCTGATCGTCATCGGCGCGGGCAAGGCTTCGGCGGCCATGGCGCAGGTCGTCGAGGAGCACTGGACCGGCCCGCTCTCAGGTCTTGTCGTCACGCGCTACGGCTACGACGTGCCTTGTCGACGCATCGAGATCGCGCTGGCCGCCCATCCGGTTCCCGACGAGGCCGGGCAGGCCGCGGCGCGCCGGATGCTCGAAATGGTCGGCGGACTCGGGCCGGACGACCGGGTCCTGTGCCTGATCTCGGGCGGCGGCTCGGCGCTTCTGCCGCTGCCGGTCGAAGGACTCAGCCTTGCCGACAAGCAGCAAGTCAGTCGCGCCCTGCTCGGCTCAGGTGCCCGCATCAGCGAGATCAATTGCGTCCGCCGCCACCTCTCGGCAATCAAGGGCGGGCGCCTCGCCGCGGCCTGCCATCCGGCGCGGGTATTGACCCTGCTGATTTCCGATGTGCCCGGCGACGATCCGATCGACATCGCCTCCGGTCCGACCGTGGCCGACCCCACGACCTGCGCCGATGCGCTGGAGATCCTCCGGCGCTATGGCATCGAGGCTTCGCACCGGGTGCTCGATGTTCTCGAGCGCGGCATCGGCGAGTCGGTCAAGCCGAGCGATCCCCGCCTGGCGTGCGCAGAGACACGCATCGTCGCCACGCCACAGATGGCGCTCGAAGCGGCCGCCGAGGTGGCGCGCCGGGCCGGCCTGGCGGTGCATATCCTGGGCGACGCGATCGAAGGCGAGGCGCGCGACGTCGCCAAGGTCATGGCGGGGATTGCGCTGCAGGTGGCCAGACGCGGCCAGCCTTTCGCGCCGCCCTGCGTCCTGCTCTCCGGCGGCGAGACGACGGTCACCGTGAAAGGGCAGGGACGCGGCGGGCGCAATGTCGAATTTCTGCTGGCCTTGGCTATCGCCCTGGGCGGAGAGCCGGGCATCCATGCCTTGGCGGGCGACACCGACGGGGTCGATGGCCAGGAAGAGATCGCCGGCGCCTATCTCGGTCCGGACACTCTGGCGCGTGCCTTTTAAAAGCGTATCCGGCCACAGGACGCCCTGGCGGACAACGACGGCCATGGCTTTTTCGCGGCGCTCGGCGACTCCGTGGTCACCGGGCCGACCATGACCAACGTCAACGATTTCCGCGCCATCCTGGTGACCCGAGGGACTCAGAACGAGGACAGGTTCGTTCCCGCGATGCCCACCGCCACGTAGCCATAGAGGTTATGCGTGACGGCGTTGAGCGTGTTGCTCGTCGGGGTGGGGTAGGGCGCCTGGGGCTGCACCACCCAGGTGGCGCCGTCGGTACTGGTCAATAGCGCGCCGTTCTTGCCGGCCGCAACGAACTGCCGGCCGAAGTCGATCGCGGTCAGTGTCGTCGAGGTCACCGGCGCTTCCGAAGTCCAGTTGAATCCATCCGGGCTCGTCACGATGGTGCCCGAGGCGCCCACCGCGACGAAGGCCGTGACGATCGTGGCGGTGATCGGCGAGATGAAGCTGCCATAAGCGATGCCATAAAGATTTGCCGAAGTGGCCGAGCTTGCCGATTGCCAATTGAGCCCGTCGGTGCTGTTGAGCATGGCGCCATTCGAGCCGACCGCGACGTAGACGCCGTTGCCGTAAGCCACCGCATTCAGATTGGCAGTGGTCCCGGACGGTACCGTGCCCCAGGTCGAGCCGTTGCCGGTGGAGATGATCGCGCCGTTTGCCCCCGTGGCAACGAACTCGCCGGCGCCGTTGGTCGCGACGGCATAAAGGTCGCTGCCCGTGCCGCTCGCCTGCTGCGTCCAGGTTACGGCGTCGGGACTGGTCAGCACCGTTCCGGAGGCGCCTACCGCCAGATAGTAGCCGGCATAGCGCACTGCGTTGAGGTTGGCCGAGGGGTAGGGATTGACCTGGGGCGTCCAGTTGAGCCCGTCGCTGCTCGAAAAGATGGCGCCGCCGGTCCCGACCGTGGCAAAGACGGGGCCGAAGGCGACGCCCGTGAGGCTCATCGAGCCCAGGCTGTTGCCGGCTTTCCAGATGGCGCCCGCCAGCCGCGGCGTGGCCACCACCGTGTTGGAACTGGTCCCCGCCGGCCCGCCATTCACCCGCGCGTCCATGACAAAGGAGTACACCTGGCCATTGATCAGGCCCGGCACCAGCTGCGGCGAGATCGCGCCGATCACGGTCCTTGCCCCTGGCTGCGAGGTCCAGTTGTCGGTCGATATGTTGTCTCCTTGGGCCAGCAACAGCCAGTACTGGACACCCGGTTGCATGGTCCATGTGGCCGTGACGCTGCTGTCGCCGGGGGTGATCTGGAGATCTCCTGGCGGGCTGGCGGAACTGCCGAGCTTGGAACCGCAGCCGGACACGACGAGCAGGGTGACAACGAAAGCAATAAGAATGGAACGGCGTTTCATGCAAATTCCTTCAATTCATTGAGGCGGTCCGGCGATTCCGCAAAAATGAATCGCTGGGAAGAACCTATCGGCAGGATTATGCCCGAGGATGCTATGAAACACAGACTTTTTGCTCAATCAGTTGCGGGACCTGAATTGTATCGATTTGTTGCGCGCAGGCGAGTGGTGGGGGACCTGGCGTCCTTCAGAATGTGCGCTGCGCCGGGCGTTGTCCCCATCAAATCGAAGCTGCGGAAGAGGTAGCGAAACATGAGCATCAGCGTCGGCGACCGCTTGCCCGACGACCACTTGAACGACATAATCGGATCGGAAAGCCCCGGCTGCACTCCGGAGCCGAAAGCCTGCGAGTTCGCCGACCTGGTTCGCGGCAGACGCTCGGTCAGAAATCCAGCCCCAGCCACTGCCTCACCTGTTCGTGCAGATCGCCCTGGAAGTCCTCGCGCCGCCCGGATGCCGTGATTCGTCCCAGGCTCAGGACATTGACCTGGTCGGACATGCGCACCACGCGCCTGACGTTGTGGTCGATCAGCAGAACCCCCATTCCGGCCCGCGAGAATTTCTCGATCCAGACGAAGACTTCCTCGGCCACGATCGGCGACAGTCCGATCGAGGGCTCGTCGATCAGGCACAGGCTCGGCAGTTGCAGCCATACCTTGGCGAATTCGACCTGTTTTTGCTGCCCGCCGGACAGATCCCCCGCCTGCGCCTGACGCCTTTGCCCGATGACCGGGAAGGCGGCGAGGACTTCTTCATAACGTTTCTTCATCAGGTGGGCGAATTTGGCCGCGCGGCTTTGCAGCGGCAGGAGGAGATTTTCCTCCACCGTCAGATAGGGAAAGAGGCTGGACTCCTGGGGTATGTAGCTGATGCCGCGGTCGATGAGTCGATGCGGGGCGATGCCGGCGATCGGCTCGCCCATGAATTCGATCGTTCCCGACTTCGGCTTGAGGAAGCCGCAAATGGTCTTGACCACGGTCGATTTTCCTGCGCCGTTCAAGCCGATCAGACCGCTCACCTGGCCGCTGTGCACGGTGAGCGAGACCTCGCAGAGCACGTCGATGTCTTCGGCATAGCCGGCGGTCACGCGCTCGAGTTTCAGCAGCGGTTCAGACATCGGCGCTCGCCGCCAGATAAGCTTCGATCACGGCGGCGCTCTGCAATACCGTGCGCGTGGCGCCCGAAGCGATCACCCGTCCGGCGTTCATGCAGACCGCGCGCGGGCAAAGGTCCACGATGATCGGCATGTCGTGGCTGACCAGGATGAAAGTCTGTCCCAGCGCATGGCGCCGCCTGATGAATCCGGCCATGGCTTCGCGCATCACCGGATGGACTGCCGCGAAGGGCTCGTCGAGCAGCGCGATCCGCGGCGGCTCGATGAAACACATGCCGAACTCCAGGAGCTTCTTCTGCCCGCCCGACAACTGCCCGGCATCGAGATAGCGGACTTGGGCGAGCGCCAGTTCATCGAGCAGGCTTTCCGTCCGTCGTTCGGCTTCGCGCTCGGAAAGGCCCAGCGCCAGTCCTGCCGTGAGCATGTTGTCGACGACCGTTATCCGCGTGAACACCCTGGTCATCTGGAACATCCGCAACAGGCCGCGCCTGGCCAGTTGCACCGGCGTCATGCCGGTCACGACTTCTTCGGCAAGCCAGACCGAGCCGGCATCGGGCGCCAGGAAGCCGGACAGGATATTGAGCAAGCTGGTCTTGCCCGAACCGTTCGGTCCGATCAGGCCGAGGATCTCTCCCGGTTCGACAGCGATGCTGCAGTCTGCGACGGCACTGATGCCGCCAAAATGTTTCTGCAGTCCTTCCGTTCTGAGCACGCTCATGTCTTGCCGCTCGCGGACTGACGGCGGAAGCGCCGGCCGGCCAGACCCCACAAGCCGGTGCGCAGAAAACGCGCGAAGAGAATGACGGCGGCGGCAAACACGATCATCTGGATGTTGCCGAAGTCGCGCAACCACTCGGAAGCGAGGTAGACCAGCAGGGCGCCGACGACGGGCCCGGTGAGCGTGCCCATGCCGCCGATCACGACCATCGAGATGACCAGGCCGGTCTGCATCAGAAGTCCCAGTTCCGGGCTGACCAGTTGGCTGAAGGTGCCGTAGAGGGAACCGGCGAGACCGCAGATGGCGCAGGATAAGGCGAAGGCCAGGGTTTTGTAGCGCACCACGTCGATGCCCCGGCTCGCAGCACCCGTCGCGTCGTCCCGGATGGCCAGCCAGAAACGTCCGGTCCGGCTTTTCATCAGCAGGTAGAGAACGATGAGCACCGACAGCAGGACCGCCAGGAAAAGATAGTAATAGCCGACGCGGCTCTCGAATAGCGTGGGGACGTTGAGACCCTGGTCGCCGCGGGTGAACTCGACCGAGTTGCCGATGACGACACGCGCGATCTCGGCGAAAGATAAGGTCGTCAGGGATAAGTAGGGACCCTTGAGGCGCAGCACCACCTTGCCCAGCAGCCAGCCGAGCAGGGCGGTGCCGATGATGGCGGCCGGAATGCCGACGGCGAGGGGAGCCTTCAGGTGATAGTCGAGCAAGGCCGTGGTGTAGGCGCCGAGCATCGCGAAAGCGGCCGGTGCCAGCGAAAACTGTCCGGTGAATCCGGCGAGCAGATTCCATCCCAGGGCCAGCAGGGCGAAATAGATGCTGACGATGAGGATGCCCAGGGAATAGGGAGTGGTTACGACGAGCGGCGCCAGCGACAGGAGCGCCAGCAGCGCCAGGGACGCGCGGAAATCCCGGCGCAGCCGATTGACCCAGAGATTGCCGGCATCGCTCGTGGTCGTCACCCTGCTCACACTTCCCGCCCCTTCTCGCCGAACATTCCCTGGGGCCGGACGAGCAGCACCAGGATCAGGAGTATCAGGCCGAAGGCATCCCGGTAGGCGTAGGAAACATAGACAGCGAAAAAGGATTCGCAGACACCCAGGATCAGCGCCGCAGCCATCCCGCCCCAGATCGAGCCCATGCCGCCGAGCACCACGATCACGTAGGACTTGATCGCCGGGAAGGCGCCGACATCGGGACCCGGATTGATCAAGGGGGCGAGCAGGGCGCCGGCCAGCGCCGCCATCATGCCGGAGATCACGAACACCAGGCTGGTGGTCTTGGTCGCATCGATTCCGGCGAGCGAGGCGCCCAGGCGGTTTTGCGCCACCGCCTGAATCTGCCGCCCCCACAGCGAGCGCTTGATGAACAGGGCCAGGCCGATCAGGAGGCCGAGCGAAACGCCTGCGGCGATCAACTTCTGGCCGTTCAACATCACCGGCCCAAGCTGAAAGCGGGCCGTCTCGATCAGCACCGGGCCGCGAAACGGGTAGGGCCCGACGATCTTATCGACCAGGTTGACGAGCAGCAGCGAGAGCCCGAAAGTGACGACCACGGCGTATTCATCCTTGGCGATGCTCCAGTCGCCGTGACCGACGTAAAGCGGGCGCATCAAAAGCCGTTCAACCAGCCAGCCCAGCGCCCCCCCGGTCAGGGCCGCCAGGAGCAGGGCGAGCCAGGGCGGGATGCCGAGCTTCAGGGCGATCAGCACATAGGCGTAGGAGCCGATCATGTAGAACTCGCCGTGGGCGAAGTTAACAACCTTCAATACGCCGAAAATCATCGCCAGGCCGACCGCCATCAGGGCGTAGAACAGCCCGAAGATCAGGCCATTGACCAGGAGGTCGACCGCCAGCATGCTAGGGCCTGATCGCTTCGAGCCGTCTCGCCGCCGCCAGGACCTGCCAGTCGGCGCCGCGCCGGCCGATGATCTGCAGGCCTATCGGCAAACCCCGCAGCCCTTCTGGGCTCGGACGCCAGGGCACGGAGATCGCCGGCAGCCCGGTCAGGTTGAAAGGCATGGTCAATTGCGTGACGGCGGTGTGTAGCGGATAAGGACGGCCATCGATCTCGACCTGGCCGGCGCCCACGAGGGGCGGCGGCGTGCGCAGGGTCGGGCAGATCAGCAGATCCGTCTCGCAGAACAGGCCGGCGAAGCGCTCCTGCAACTGGTTCCGCAGGCGCTGCGCCTTGAGGTACCAGTGGCCGGGCAGGAAGTGGCCGACCTCCAGCCTGACGCGGACATCCTCACCCAACTGGTGGCCGCGCTGCTGCAGGCGCTCGCCATGGACCTCGGTGGCTTCGGCGCAGATCGTGTTGAACTGTATCGCCGCCGCCGCCGCGATGCCTTCGATCGATCGTTCGATGCACGTCGCGCCGTCGGCGGCGAGGGCCTTCAGCGCCGACTCCAGTGCGTCCCGCACGGCACCGTCGAGCGGTTCGTCGAAATAGCCGGCGAGGCGGGCGACCGTCAATCCCGACAGGTCGGGCAAGGTCCACTGCGGCACCGCCGGAAGATCCAGCATCGCCGCGAACAGCGCGGCGCAATCATCGACCGAGCGGCCGAGCGGTCCGACATGATCGAGCGAGGGCGCGAGATCCATGACACCCGCGCGCGGCAAGGCGTCATAGCTCGGCTTGAAACCGACGACGCCGCAACAGGCTGCCGGAATGCGGATCGAGCCGGCGGTGTCTGTGCCCAGCGCGCAGCGTACGATGCCGGCGGCGATCGCGGCAGCCGATCCGCCGCTCGATCCGCCCGGGATGCGGTCGGGCGCGACAGGATTGATCACCCTGCCGAAATGCGGATTGTCGCTGGTGATGCCGTAGGCCAGTTCATGGAGATTGGTCGTGCCGATGATCACCGCGCCAGCCTGCTTCAGCCGAGCCACGACTTCTGCGTCCTGCTCGGCCCGCAGTCCATCGACGGCCGCACTGCCGCCGGAGAGCGGCGCCCCGGCCACTGCCATCAGATCCTTTATTGCGACCGGCACGCCGGCAAGAAAACCCGGTCCGTGCGCCGGCAAGGTATCGGGCGTCCAGTTGAAGGCATGCCATTCGTCGCGTCCGGCCCGCGCCAGGGCTTGCCCGGCATCGGCAGGCGGCAGCGATCCGGACGAAAGGCCGGCGGCCGGATCGAGCCCGGTGACCGCAGGACGATAGGCGGCACAGGGGGGGGTCTTCTCGGCGCGGAAGAGCGCGAGTTCCGGCCGGTTGATTTCCAGGCGGGCAAGCCAGGCATCCGCCCGGTCGGCATGGCCATAACCCAGCCAGTCGGCGTAGCCGATCAGCGCAGTGCGCAAATCAATCATGTCTTGTCCGAAAGACGCCCGCACCGATCCTCGGTGCGGGCGGGATGACTACTTCGGCGGCCTGACCAGCTTCTTCACGTCCAGAGCTTTCCCCGGCGCCTGGATCAGGTTGGTCTTGGAAATCGGCTGGTTGACTTCGGTGAGCTGGTAATTCACGAAGGGAATGTCCACCCACTGCTGGTAGCCGTAGCCGGGCTCTTTTCCGAACTGGAAGGGACCGCGCACCCCGGAAAACTTCATGGTCTGCAGCGCCTTGATGATGGCCGCCGAATCGGTGCTCTTGGCCTGCTTGATGGCATCGACGATCAGGAGCAGCGAATCCGCCGCCTGGAAGATCAGCCGGTTCGGTTCGTTCTTGGTGCGCTTCATGTACTCGGCCGCGACGTCCTTGCCGATCTGCGGCATCGCCATCTGCGGATGGTATAGGGCGAAGGAGATCATGTACTTGCCGGCCTCCTTGACGTTCTGCCAGAAGTCCGGATAGTCGGCCAGCCCCGAGCCGTCGTACAGCCAGGTCTTGGCGCTGGGGGCCACACCCTGTTCGTAGAGCTGGTTCATGACGATGTAGGCGGCCGGCGGCAGCATGATGGTGATCACCATGTCGGGCGGGTTGGCGCGCAGGGGCAGGATGGCCGGGGTGAAATCCTTGCCGGCGCGGTCCACCGTTTCGTACTTGTAGCTGACGCCGGGCGCCCTGGCCTTCAGCATTTCCCCCGTAATCTTGGCCTGGCCGATGCCGTAATCGGTGTTCTCGGCAAAGGCCACGACGCTTTTCACGCCCATCGCGATGATCGTGTCGGTCATCGCCGAAGAGACGCGGGTATTGTAGTTGGCGGGGTTGAAGACCTGCGGATAGCCCTTCTTGCGGACGTCGTCGGACCAGCAGTTGGTGTTGATGTAAGGGGTGTTGTAGCGATGCGCGACCTCGATTTCGGCCAGGCAGACGGAGCTCTGGTGGCCGCCGGCGATGGCCACCACCTTGTCCTTGGTGATCAGTTTCTCGGTCGCGGCGCGGCCCTTTTCCGGGATGCCCTGGTTGTCCTCGTAGATCAGCCTGATCGGGCGGCCGAGCACGCCGCCCTTGGCGTTGACCATGTCCTTGACGATCTCGACGGCGTCCTTGACCTGGGTTCCCTGGACCACCGATCCGGGCGGCGACTCGGCGATGCTGATACCGATGGCGATGGGCTCAGCGGCCAACGCGGAAGAACCGGCGAAGCCGGTGCACGCGAGACCGAGCAGGCAGATTATCCGGGAAACGTTCATTTTCATCCTCCTTGAGTGGATCGGACTTGCGGCGCGACCTTCATAACTTCAGGTTTCGGCCGGAATATAACAGGCAAGCAACATGGCGGTCCTCAAAGATTCCGTTCCCAGAACGCCAGCATTCTTTCCCAAGCGAGCCCGGCACAGTTTGCGTCATAGACGTCGGCGCGGCGCTCATTGAAAAATCCGTGGCTGGCCTCATAGCGGAAGATCTCCGGCGCCGAACCGGCGGCACGCATGGCTTGTTCGAGGGCATCCACGGCCTTCGGGGTGCACCAGTCGTCCTTGTCGGCGAAATGCGCCTGGAACGGTCGCTTGATGTTCGCCGGATCGGCGAACTCCTTGGGCGGTATCCCGTAAAAGCATACCGCCGCGGAGGCCTCTGGAATATGCACTGCCGAGGCCACGGTCAGCGCGCCGCCCATGCAGAAGCCCATGACGCCGACCTTGCGGCATAGGGTCTGGAGATGGAGAACAGCGCCGCGTATGTCCTGATGCGTCGCACCCGGAAAATCGAGGCCGGTCATCAGGTGCCGGGCTTCGTCGGGCTCCTGGGTGACGCGTCCCTTGAACAGGTCCGGCGCGAGGGCGTTGAATCCGGCACGGGCGAAGCGGTCTGCGACGCCGCAGATCTGGTCGTTCAGGCCCCACCATTCCTGGATGACCACGACGCCCGGCCTCTGCGGGCCGGCACTGGCCAAGTAGCCACTAACACTGGCGCCGTCCGGGCGGGGAAAACTGATCATCTGGCCCATTTTCCATTCTCCTCCTGTTGGTCATCATGAAACGGGACCTGCCGAGTTTTCGGCGGGTCCGGCAGTGTCTTACGCGAAGCGACAACAGCATATTAAGTTAAAACAATCCAAAAGGGCCATAGGCAGCGCCTTGCGGCGGCAGTAACCCGCCAGGGAAATTCCTTGGAATAGCTCACCTTCCTGCACCTCAGCGCGTCCTGGTCTTCGCAAACTGCCGTGCCGCCGGCGGAAACGGACGTCGGAGATCGTTGCAAAACAACCCGTCGGTCATGCATACTCGAAGCCGTCGTTCCGGTATTCCCAGCCATGGGTGTCGGCAGGAAAGACAGCCGCAAGGGGGGCCAGGTTTGAAATGCAGGGAAGCCGCACAGGCTGCCAAGGCTGTCCCGGTAGTTTCATATACAACGAGGGCGTGTTCTCATTGGGTATCGCGCCGACCAATTTGAGCGCACCCCACAGTCCCATGTCGAAGGTCTTCTCTTTTCATCCTGACGCCTATAGCCTGAAAACCCGCTTCGCGCTGGTCAGCGTTGCGCTGTTTCTGCTTTCCGTCTGGGGCATGGCGGTATATGTCGCCTATGAGCTTGAGCACGACATGGAGGATCTTCTTGCCGAGCAACAGCGTGCGATGGCCAGCAGCATCGCCCAGGCCATCGGTACTTCGGTGCGCATGCGCCGCGAGTCATTGTTGCTGACCGCGGATGACATCACGCCGGAATTGCTTTATAGCAAGAGAGGTCTGGACCAACTGCTCAGCGAACATCAGGGGATGCACCAACTGTTCGACATCGCGCTCATCGTCACCACGCCTTCGGGACGAGTGCTGGCGCAATTCCCCCCCAGACCGGCCCCGACGGATAGCCGCTTCACCGAGCGCGGACTAACCCGTGCGATCATCGAGACAAGACAGTTTTCGGTCGGCTTGCCCGCACCGGACAAGTCCGGCAAGGTGGCAACCATTCCGTTCGGGGCGCCTATCATGGGCAAGGACGGGGAAGTCGCGGGCATCCTGTTCGGCATCACCAGTCTCCTGGCCAATGACTTCGTCGATCGAACCGCAGACCTCAAATCGGACATCGGTTATTTGGTCGTGACCCGGAGCAATCGTCAGATTGTGGCGGCAACCGACAAGAGCCGGATCATGCATCCGGCCCCGCCGGCAGGGGTCAATCCGCTGCTCGACCGTTTCATCTCCGGTTATAACGGCAGCGGCATCTCCGTCGATGCCAGAGGCATAGAGGAGCTCAGCTCCGCCCAGGGAGTGAGGGGAACCGATTGGGTTGTTGCCGTCAGCATGCCGACGGAAGATGCTTTCGATCCGGTCGTCCAGGTGAGAAAACGCATTCTTGCCAGCGCCGCCATTCTGTCGCTGGCCGTTGCACTGCTGACTTGGCTGTTCGTGCAAAGCACCTTGCGGCCGCTCGAGCATCTGGTCAAAAGCGTCCGCACGATGGGTACGCCTGATTTTCCGCTGCGCCAGCTTAGCCTTGAGACTTCCGGGCCCGAAATCGGGAAACTGGTCGAAGCTTTTAACCGGATGCAGCAGCGGATTGCGGAACAGGCCACGGTATTGAAAGAGAACGCGGCGCGCTTCTACTTTGTCGCCGATCATTCTCCCATGCTGATCTGGATTTCCGACGAAACCGGACGGCGCATCTGGTTCAACAGGACATGGCTGGAAGCAACCTCCCGATCGCCTGAACAGGCGCCGACCGTTACCTGGATTGAGGATATTCACCCGGACGACCGTTCGCACTACTTGGCGTCCTGCGAGCGGGCCATGGCGGCAAGGGAGTCTTTCCGCACCAAGTTCAGACTGCGCGACGCCGGCGGGGCATATCGGTGGTTTCTGGAAATGGCTGTGCCGCGATTTGTCGATGACAATAAGCTCGCGGGATATGTCGGTTCCTGCCTCGACATAGACGAGCAGATCGCGGCGCAAAGCAATGCCGAGACGCTCCTGCGCGAAAACCGTACATTGATGGCAGAGCGATTCACTGTCGAGGAGGCTGAACGCCGGCGTCTGGCCAGGGATCTGCACGACGACCTGGGGCAGTGGCTGACGGCCATCAATGTCAACGCCGAGGCGATATGCGCCATTTCCAGCAGGGAAGGACAGGAAAGAATCCATCACTGCGCCAATGCTATCGTAACCAGTACCGGCGCGATCCAGGACTGCGTGAGGGCGATGAACCGCAAGCTGGGTTCCGATACTCTGGCGACGCTGGGGCTGAAGGAAAGTCTCGAGGAGTTCGTTGCAGGATGGCGGGAACAACAGGCTGCCATCGCTACCGAGCTGACGGTGGGCCACGATCTGGGCGAGTTGGAGAATCCGCTCGCCACCGCCGTGCTCCGCCTGACCCAGGAGGCGTTCACCAATGTTGCCCGCCATTCCGGGGCGAACCGGGTAAGCTTGGACCTGCTGCGCCTGCATGCCAGCGGCGGTGATGAACTGCTGCTGTCGATCATCGACGACGGCGTCGGGTTCGATATCGAGGGAAAATCCCGCGGCGTGGGCTTGATCGGCATGAGAGAGCGTGCTGTGGCACTGGGGGGAGTTTGCACCGTGCGGACCGCACCTGGCCTCGGGACTGCGGTGGAAATACGTATTCCGCTTCGGCAGGAAGCATCAGTAAGGTGATCAGCCATGACCGCACCAACTCCTGAGCGCACGATTCGAGTGCTTCTCGCCGACGACCACCCCGTTGTTCGGGATGGCTGCCGAAGTTTGCTGGAAAGCACTGCAGACATTCGCGTGGTCGCCGAGGTCGGAGACAGCAATGGCGTCTTCGCGGCCTACACCGAGTTTGAGCCCGACGTGGTGGTGCTCGATCTCGGCATGCCAGGCGTCGGCGGCATCGAGACCATTCGCCGTTTGCGCCAGCGGGACGCCTCCGCGCGAATTCTGGTCTTTAGCATGTATGACGGCGATATCCTGATACAGCGCTCACTGGAAGCCGGGGCCCTGGGTTATCTGGTGAAGCATAGCCAGATGCGGCAGATGATCGAGGCCGTGCGCGAGATCGCCGATGGCAAGCCCTATATCGATACCTCCAGGGTCATGGCGATCGCGGCCGCCAACCTGAAGCAGGAAGAGCACCCTTTGCACGGCCTTACCTCGAGGGAATACCAGATGTTCATCCTGCTCGCCGAAGGCAAGACGGTGGCGGAGATAGCCGATGCCTTATCCATAAGCCCCAAGACGGTGGGCGTCCATCACGCCAATATCATGAACAAGCTCGGCCTTCAGAACGGTGCTCAGTTGGTGCGTATGGCCGTTCGCTTGCGCGTCATCGACATCTGACGGGCTCCCCTCCATATAAAGATTTTCCTTAGGGAAATATGGCAGTTTCTCTATTGTGATGCCTTGCCCATGTGCTTAGCATGGGGTATCGCTTTCTTCCAAGCCATTCCGTTCATGCGTGAAGCGTCTTCCACATGTGTTTAGCGCATGCGTGTCCATTCGATTGTGTGTGACTCGTTGAGTCCCGGGGTGAAGGAGCCCTAGGCTCCGGCGGCGCGCGCCAGAGGATGCTGCACCACGGTCTTCACGTCCGGCATGGAGATCCGGGGCGCGCAACAACAAGTCATGGCGTTTGAGTATTTTGTTATCTTTAGGAGATAGGCATGCTTAACCAAAGTTCCAAATTGAGAAAATGGTCTCTCTTTGTAACCACGCTGGCGACAGCCGCGTTCCTGTTGCAAGGCTGCAACGGCGGGGACGATGGCGCAGCGGGTCCGGCAGGCGCAGCGGGCGCGACGGGCGCCACCGGTCAGCCCGGCAAGGATGCTACCGCGGTGGTGAACGTCGCCAGCCTGACCCCGGCCCAGTGGGCCGAACTTGCGCCCCAGGGTCAGGTCACCAACGTGGTCATCGGCAGTCCGCCCGTCGTCCAGTTCAAGGTGACCGACGCCAACGGCAAGCCGATCGTGGGCTTGGGCAATGCCAGGAAAAGAAGCACCGATCTTGTCGCCACCAATCTGAATGTCGTCTTCACCCTGGCCAAGCTGGTGCCGGGAACGAACGGCGCTCCGAGCAAGTGGGTCAACTACATTGTGACGACGACGCCGACCGTCGCTTCCCCTGCCGCAGCGCCGACGCGTCCCAGCACCGACAGCAACGGCACGCTGGTGGACAACGGCGACGGCAGCTACCAGTACACCTTCTACCGCGACATCACCAAGGTCAAGGCCGACGTCGCTGCCATGACCGTGTCCGCGCCCAACAACAAGGCAGATCTGGGCGACCTGACCTATGATCCGACCCTGACCCACCGGCTGGTCGTGGAGATCTACGGCAACGCCTTCGGCACCGGCACCAATACCGCCGACGGCTCGGATTCCGGCGTCCCCGCGGTGGCGATGAAGAACCCGCTGAACATCTTCTACGACTTCATTCCGGCGACCGGCAAAGTGGTCACTGCCAGCGATACGCAGCGCGAGATCGTCTCCAAGGCGGCCTGCAACGAATGCCATACCAAGGTCGGCGTCACCACGCCGCACGGCGGCCGCGTCGACCCCCGCTTCTGCGTCACCTGCCACACCGATCAGCGTGGGTACGGCCGCACCGAAGCCGCGACCACAGGCACCGGCTACAGCGGCAGCACCTATGTGATCAACGGCTTTACCGTCGGCACCGTGCCCAACTACATCCACAAGATCCACATGGGCGAGGAACTGACCAAGACCGGCTACAACTACGGCGGCGTCCTGTTCAACGAAATAACCTATCCGCAGCCGATCACCAACTGCGTCAAATGCCACGACGGTTCGGCGACGGCGGTCAACAAGACCGCGCAGGGCGACAACTGGAAGAACGCGCCGAACCGCCTGGCTTGCGGCTCCTGCCACGACGGCATCAGCTTCGCCACGGGCCAGGGCACGACGCTTGACGGCCAGACCTACGGCCACATCGGCGGCGCCAAGGCCGACGACAGCCTGTGCGTCGTGTGCCATAGCGCGACCGACATCAAGGGCTACCACGTGACGGTCGATCCCACCGGGGCGAATGGCCGTGGCGGCTATCCGCTGAATACCGCGACCGACGTTCCGACGCCCGGCTATCCCTCCGGTCAGGGACCGTCCATCCCGCTGGCATCGCAGCTTAATTTGCCCGCCGGCGTCTACAAGATCGGTCTTGAGATCAAGCAGGTCACCCTGACCGGTGCGGCCGGCGCCAAGAAGGCCAAGGTGGTTTATCGTATCCTAAAGGACGACCAGCCGGTCACCCTGAACCCGACCGGCTACCTGATCAACAACGTCGACGGCACGCCCGACATCTATGTGGCTTACGGGCTTCCCCAGGACGGCATCACCGCGCCGGTCGATTGGACCACCACCGTCAGTGCCCATGTCATCGACATTCGTGACGGCAAGAGCGGCAACTCGCAGACCGGTCCCGACGCCAGCGGCTATTACACGGCAACCCTGGGCGCCACCATCCCTGATGCCGCCACCATGGTCACGGCCGCTCTGGGCGTCAACTACAACGGCTTCGTGCAGTTGAATCTTCCGGCCTATGCCAAAGGGATCCGTCTGCGCGAGCCGAAGTTCGCCATCAAGACCGCCGACGGCGTCACTGCCCGTCGCGCCATCGTCAGCGCCGACAAGTGCAACAGCTGCCATGGCCAGTTGGGCGTTTCCCCGTCCTTCCATAGCGGCGCGCGCAACAACGGCGAAGGCTGCGCCATGTGCCATACCCCCAACAACTCCACCGGCCATACGGGGGCGGCAAACAACTACGGCGGCGGCTGGTCGGTCAGCGCCAAGAACCTGATCCATGGCATACACGCATCGGCCAAGCGGGAACAGGCCTTCACGTATGAAGCCACTGCGGCCAATCCGAACGGCTTCAAGAGTGTCACCTATCCGGCCATCCTCAACAACTGCGAGCAGTGTCACGTTGCCGGCAGCTATGACTTCAGCGCGTCGGCAAACAAGGCAGCTGTTCCCAACCTGCTTTGGACCACGGAAGCCAAGACCGACATGAGCAACCCCGGAAATGTGCCTTCGATCGGTCTGTCGCCTTGGATCACGACCCTGGGAAGAGGACAGGTCAACTATACGACCGATAATCTGGTGTCATCGCCAATCTCCTCCTCCTGCTTCGGTTGCCACGACAGCAGTCCGGCACTCGCCCACATGCAGTCCAACGGGGGCAGCCTCTATGCTTCCGCTTCGACTGTCGCTGTCGGCGGCGACCGCAGCAACGGCTTCAGCAAGGTCGAAGCCTGCCTGGTTTGCCATAGTTCCGGAAAAGTGGCGGATATCAAGGCCGTGCATCTGAACTTCTAGGTGTGCAGCGCGGGTCACGATGCGTCGTGACCCGCCGGAGGCGGCCGTGCGAGCGCCGCTTCTCTTCCTGGTGGCTGGAGCCCCCCCGTCCCAGCTACCCGTAGGCCCCGCTTTGCGGGGCCTTCGTCATTTGGCATACTCCGGTAGCGCTCGAGACGGTACGCCCGATCTCTGCCTTATGCCGTCATACGGTCCCAGGCCCGGCGTGCGGCGCGCGATGCTGCTTGGGCAGGGGTTCCACTTGGGATGACTCCCTGGGGAATAATATCTGCAGGCAAAGTGTCGACTGCGGTATACCGGTGGCCAACGGAACAGGAGTCTGCAATGAATATCTTCAAGTTTCTCCGGAATGCCGTCTTCACGGGTTTGCTCGTGCTCACGGCATCGCTGCTGCTTTCGGCCTGTGCGTCATATGGCGGCCGTGGCCTCAAGCCCGGCGAGTCGACCCTCGCCGAGGTCGAGGCGACGATGGGGGTGCCGGCGATGCGCTGGCGGAATCCCGACGGCTCGATTCAACTCGCCTATCCGCGCGGTCCGGCGGGTTTTCACACCTTCATGGTCGAAATCGGCGCCGATGGCCGACTGCAGAGCATCGACAACGTCTTGGACATGAAGCATTTCGCCCTGATCCGGCCGGACATGAGCGAGGCACAGGTATTGCGCATCCTCGGTCCCTCAACCTGCGGCAAGTCCTATTTTGCCCGCCGCGACGAGTTGGTCTGGCAATGGCGCTATCTGGATGATTTCAGGGAGTCCGCCCATTTCATGGTGCTCTTCGACGGCACAAAAGAAACGGTACGCAGCACCATGAGTACGGCCTCGGGGGCCGTCTGCATTTGATCCGGGAGCGTCATGTCCCGCCGTGCCGGCTGTCGCCGTGGCGGTTGACGATGACCCAGATGGCCACCGCCGGCTCGCGACCGATGGTCCAGAGGCGGTGAGGCATCTGGGCATCGAAGGATATCGAGTCGCCCGGTCCGAGTTCGAACTCGTCGAAGCCTATCTTGAAGCCCAAGCGTCCGCTGATGAGGTAGGCGTATTCCTTGCCGCCATGGCGGACCAGCGAGTCCTCGGCGCAGGATGCGCCGCCGACGTCGTAGACCACGTTGAGAAACTCCACCTCTTCGTCGGTTCTGGCCGTCAGCCGTTCCCAGCGGACCCCGCCGGCCAGGCGGATGGTTTTTCGGCCAAGGCTGCGCTGGACCGGACCGACCGCGCTGGCCGCCGCCGGCCCGCTAGGGCGGGCTGGAGCGTCAGGTTCGCCGTCCCTGAAAAGATCGTCGAGAGAGATCCCGAGTTCGTTGGAGATCGAGTACAGCGTTCCCACCGAGGGTTGGACCCGACCGAGCTCGATCTGCGAGACCAGGCTCGCCGAGACGCCGACGCGGCGGGCGAGTCCTCGGACGCTCTCTCCCGCCAGTTCGCGCGCCAGCCGCAACCGGGAACCGAGTTCGTTGGCGAGGTTTCCGGCGGGGGCGGGCGTCGCGGCGAGGGCTTGCGGGCGTGTTTTCCGGGGCATGGCCATAGTATACACAGTGTTTGGCTAGGCTGGACAATATGCTGTTGACAGAGATGTCAGGCCCGCTTATTGTTCGGCGATGCTTCACATGTCGCATAATACTGAACGTTGCGAGGCCCAGCATGCATCATTTCCTTTGTGCCGAAGATATCAAACTGCTGACCGCCTATGAACGGACCAGCAGCGGCTTTAAACGCTGTTCCGTGGTCGATGCGGCAGCAGGCTCTGTTCATATGGGCGTGGGCTTGTGCGCCCTGGATGCCGGCGGCCGGATCGACAGCCACATTCACTCGTTCGAAGAGAGTTTCTTCGTTCTCGCCGGCGAACCGACATTGATCCTCGACGGGCGCGGTTACCCCCTCGTGCCCGGCGCCTGCGGTCTGATCCCGGTCGGCGTGCCGCATGCCTGGGAAGGGTCCGGGAAGGTAGCGAGCCGCTGGATCGACATGATGGCGCCGCAGCCGCGGCCGGAAGGTGCTGCCACGGACACTTTCTTCCTGGGTCCGGCGGCGGGCTATCAACGGATGGCGCTGGATATCCGGGATCCGCGTTCCCGGCACCTCTTCCGTATGGCCGAAGGCGATATCGTGCTCGACAATCTCAAGGCCGGCGCCGGGGTCGATGCCCCCACGGTGTCGGCGAGCATGTCGACGGCGCTGCTCGCCTACAGCGGCATCGCGCTGAAGATGCTGGTCGACCAGCGCCTCGATGCCCAGTTGTCGTCGATGTTCATGGTCGAATATCAGCCCGGCGGCGTCGCCCAACCCCATGACCACCCCATGGAAGAGTCCTACATCATTCTCGATGGCGAGGTCGAAGCGGTCGCCGACGACGTGCGTTATACGCTGCGGGCGGGCGACGTCTTCTGGACGGGCGTCGGTTGCATCCACGCCTTCTACAATACTAGCGGCCGCACCGTGCGCTGGCTGGAAACCCAGTCGCCCCAGCTTCCGGCGAGGCACGGTTACCGCTTCGATCGCGACTGGGATTATCTCAGGGAGAAAATAGCGGCGGAAGCCGCGGCGGCCGGCGCTTGACCGTCTCATCGTACATCGTAATCAGGGGAAGCATTCAAGACCATGGAGGCAACATGAGTTCAGTCATTGTGGGAGGAACATCGGGCATCGGACGCCAGTTGGCGCAAGTGCTCGCGAACCGTGGCGAGGATGTCGTGATCACCGGCCGGGACGCCGCACGAGCGGCCGCCATTGCCGCGGAAATCGGCGGCCGGACGCGGGGGCTGGCTTTGGATCTTACCCGTCCGGAAGAAATTGCCGCGCGGCTTGCCGGCATCGCTCCGGTCAAGCATGTGGTTCTGGCGGCCATCGAACGCGACGAGAACAGCGTGAAGAATTACAACATCGAGAGCGCGATCCGCCTGGTGACGCTCAAGCTGGTCGGTTACACCGAAGTGGTTCATACCCTGGCCCCGCACTTTGCCGCCGACGCTGCCGTGGTGCTCTTCGGCGGTCTGGCCAAGGAGCGTCCATATCCCGGCTCGACAACGGTCACGACGGTGAATGGCGGCATCACCAGCATGGTGAAGACGCTGGCGGTGGAACTGGCGCCGGTGCGCGTCAATGCCGTGCATCCCGGCGTGGTCGGCGACACGCCGGCCTGGAGCGGGAAACCTCCTGCGGTGCTCGAAAATGTCAGAGTGCGTACTCCGATCGGGCGATTGGCGACGACCGACGACGTCGTCGGCGCGGTACTCTTCCTGCTCGACAACCGGTCGGTCAACGGGGTCAACCTCAACGTCGATGGCGGCTGGCTGCTGACCTAGAAATCATAATACTCACATGAAGGAGGAGAACACATGAAACCCATCACACGACTTATCCTGGCTGCGGGCGGCGCGCTGTTGTCGCTCGGGATGGTGCTGCAGCCCGTTGCCGCCGCGCCGGCGGGCCCGCCGATCAAGATCGGCAGCACGCTGGCCTTGACCGGGCCGCTCGCGGCGACGGCGATGATCCACAAGCTCACCGGAGAAATCTATGTCGAGGAACTGAACAAGCGGGGCGGCCTGCTCGGCCGCCCGGTGGAGTGGATCGTAAAGGACGACCAGTCCAAGCCGGATGTCGCGCGGACGCTATACGAACAGCTGATCACCGTGGACCATGTGGATCTCCTGCTCGGACCCTATGCCACCGGCAACATCCTTTCGGCCATGGGGGTGGCGCAGAAGTATCACAAGATGCTGGTTCATCACACCCTGGGCATCCCCAGTCTGGCCAAGTACGACATGCAGTTCCCGGCCTGGTCGGTCGGCCCCGATCCGGCGACGACAGTGACCAACCACCTGCTGGACGCATTCGCCTCGGTGGGCAAGTCGCCCAAGACCATCGCCATCGTCACCAGCAAGTTTCCATCCGTCTATGTCATGTCGGAGGGCATGCGCGAAGTGGCGAAGAAGCGCGGCCTGAAGGAAGTGCTGTTCCTCGAATGGGAGTTCGGCAACAAGGATTTCGGTCCGATTGCCAGCCGTCTGAAGGATGCCAATCCCGACTTCGTCTTCGTCGGTGCCCTCGGCCTCGAAGGCAACCAGCTGCTCGACGCCATGAAGAAGATCGACTACGCGCCGCCGCTGCAGTACTACATGTATCCTGCGCCCGGCCCCCTGGCCAAGGCGCCGGGAGCGGAGCACGCCTTGGCCGGATCGATTTTCGAGCAGCATCCGCCGTTCACCAATAATCCCACCGCTGCCGCCTTCGTCAAGATCTACAACGAGCGCGCGGCCAAGGCCGGACTGCCCGACAACGCGGTGGAAACCCAGGCCGCGGCCTCCTACTCGGCGTGGCAGATCATCGAGGCGGCGGTCACCGCGACCAAGAGCCTCGACGACAAGGTGCTTTCCCAATGGTTGAAGACCCACCGGGTCGACACCATTCAGGGCAGTCTGCGCTTCGACGGCCCGAACAATTTCGGCGACGACCTGATGCGCTTGAAGCAGGTGCAGAACGGCCACTGGGTCACGGTATGGCCGAAGGAATGGGCCGCCCCCGGCGCCAAGCTGCTCGTTCCGTAGAGACCATTAGGTAAAATCGCCGATGAATTTTCCGAGCTGGACCCTACTCGGCCAGTCTTTGCTTTCAGGGATATTCATCGGCTCGTTGTACGGCCTGCTGGGTCTCGGCCTCTCTCTTTCCTGGGGCATGCTGCGCCAGATCAATCTGGCGCACTTCGCCCTCGCCTTTCTCGGAGCGTATCTCACCTTTCAGCTCACCACCGTCGTCGGCATGGATCCGCTGGCGACGCTGGTGGTGATCCTGCCCTGTTTCTTCGCCTTCGGGGTCCTGATGCAATGGCTGCTGTCGCGCTTTGCCATCAGCCCCTTCAATTCCCTGCTGGTCACCTTCGGCCTCACCGTAATCATCGAGAGCTCGATCCAGTGGATCTGGACCGCGGATTTCCGCAACCTTGAGTCGTCCTACGGCGACATGAAATTCAAGATCGGCACCCTCTACCTGCCGCTGCCCGAACTTCTCACCCTGCTGATTTCAATAGCGCTGTCGCTGTCGACCTGGGCTCTGCTCCGCTACACCGATCTGGGCCGCGCGATGCGCGCGGCGGCCGAGGATGGGCAGATTGCCTCGGCCTTCGGAGTCAATCAGCGGATGCTGGCGCTGCTGCTCTCCGGCATGGCCGCCGCCTTTGCCGGCGTTGCCGGCCTGTGCCTGGCGCTGTCCTACACGCTTTCGCCGTCGCAGATCTATGCCTGGATCGGCGTCGTGTTCGCCGCGGTGATGATCGGCGGGCTGGGCAATCCGCTCGGCCCGCTGGTCGCCGGCATCGTCATCGGGGTCGCCGAAGCCATGACCATGGCGCTGATTTCTCCGGCCTGGGCGCCGCTGGTTTCCTTTTCCCTGTTGATCCTCGTGCTCCTGACGCGCGCGGACACGATATGAGACTTTCCCTACCCGGAGGGATCGCCGTTGCCGGACTCGCGTTGGCGGCGGTACCCTTTCTCGGACTGCCGCCCTTCTACGAGTCCTTTCTCTACCTGATCTTTTCGGCTGTGGTCATGGCCACCTCGTGGAACATCCTCTCCGGCTATTCCGGCTACTTTTCCTTCGGCCACGGCGCCTTCTTCGGCGCCGGCATGTACACCACGGCGACGCTCGCCGGCCGCTTCGAGCTGCCCTTCCTGTGGACCTTGCCGGCGGCCGGACTCATCAGTGCACTCCTCGGCGTCGGCGTCGGCGCCGTAGTTTTCCGCCTGCGCCGCCTGCGCGGCGAACTGTTTGCCCTGCTCACGCTGGCCGTCACCTTCGTGCTCGCCACCATCGTGCTGAACACGCCCATCGACGGCGGTCAGGGGGTATCCCTCTCCGCCGTGCCGCTGCCGGCGATACTGTCTTCGCCGTCTTCGACGCTTTATATCCTGGGCCTGGGAATGGCACTCCTAACCTTGTGGATCTCCTACCGCATCTATGGATCCAAGCTGGGCACGGGACTGTTTGCCATCCATGACGACGAGGATGTCGCCGAAGTTATGGGGGTGCCGACATTCCGCTACAAGCTCATGGCCTTCGGACTGTCGTCCGGCCTCGCGGGAATTGCCGGCGGCATTCATGCCATGTTCATTTCCTATGTCACGGTCGGCGAGACTTTCTCCATCATCGTGCCCCTGAACGTCGTCCTGATGAGCGTGCTGGGCGGCACCCGCCACTGGCTCGGCCCCGCGGTCGGGGCGACGGTCATCACCGGACTGCTCTATGGCTTCACCGCAGGCGATTATCCGGTGGCGGGGCGCGCCGCCGTCGGACTCATCCTGATCGTGGTCATCCTGTTCATGCCCGAAGGTTTGCTCGGCCGCTTCATTCCGCGGCTGCAGCGCCGTCGCCGCGTCACGGCGGTCACGGCGGTCACTGCCGTGCCCCCGGCGACGGTGGCGGCGCCGGCACCTGCCGAAACACTGCTCAAGATCAGCGGCCTGGCAAAGGCATTCAACGGATTGCAGGCGCTCGATGGCGCCGATGTCGAGGTGCGCCGGGGAGAGATCCTGGGCCTGGTCGGGCCGAACGGCTCGGGAAAGTCCACGCTGATCAATCTCGTCAGCGGACATTACCGCTCGGATTCCGGAAACATCGTCTTCGCTGGCCGCGACATCACGGGGCTGGCCGCCCACGCCGTGGCCCGGGCGGGGATCGCCCGCACCTACCAGATACCCCGTCCTTTCGCGCACTTCACCGTGCTCCAGAACGTCACCCTGCCCGCAATGTTCGGCCGCGCCGCCCTGGACAGGGTGGCCGCAGAATCCGAAGCCCTGTACTGGCTGGAATTCACCGGGCTTGGCGACAAGGCCGATGCCCTGCCCGAAGATCTCAATCTTCATCAGCGAAAGTTCCTCGAACTCGCCCGCGCCCTCGCAGCAAAGCCGAGCCTGCTGCTGCTCGACGAAGTGCTCTCGGGTCTGACGCCCTCGGAAATCGAGCATGCGATCAGCACCATCCGGGCGATACGCGATCGGGGCGCGACGATTGTCTTCGTCGAGCATGTAATGCATGCGGTGATGGAACTCTCCGATCGTATCGTCGTCTTGAACTACGGCAAAGTGATCGCCGAGGGCAGGCCCGATGACGTGATGCGCCGTCCGGAAGTGGTCACCGTCTATCTGGGCAAACCCCATGCTTGAACTCGACCGCATCCAGGTCTGTTACGGCGCGGCCACCGCGCTGTGGGATGTCTCGCTCAGGATCGCCGCCGGCGAACTGGTCTGCGTCGTCGGGCCCAACGGTGCGGGCAAGACCACCCTCATCAATGCCATTGCCGGCTTGAACCGCGTCGCCTCCGGCACGCTCTCCATGGACGGGCTCAGCCTGAACCGGTTGCCCAGGCACAGGTTCTGCGACCAGGGCATCGCCATCGTTCCGGAAGGGCGGCGGCTGTTCGCCACGATGAGCGTCCGCGAGAACCTCGAACTCGGCAGCTACCGGCCTGCCGCGCGCGTCAATCGGCAGCAATCCCTGGAGCGGGTGCTCGCCATCTTCCCGGCACTCAAGACCCGTCTGGAAGCGCCTGCGGGCGCGCTCTCGGGCGGCCAGCAGCAAATGGTGGCGATAGGCCGGGCGCTGATGGCCAAGCCGCGTCTGCTCCTCCTCGACGAGCCGTCCCTGGGACTTGCCCCGGCTATCGTGCTGGATATGTTCAAGGTGATTCGCGAGATCAACGAAAGCGGCGTTGCCGTGCTGCTGGTCGAGCAGAACGTGGCCATGGCGCTGGAGATCGCGGCGCGCGCCTATGTCCTGGAAGAAGGCCGGATCATAGCCGAAGGGTCTCCGGCGGATCTGCTGACGCAGCCGCATATCCGGCGCGCCTATCTCGGCGAGTCGGGGTAGCAACTCAAAAGGGAAACGGAGATGGCGCTTCATTCATGTGACGACCCTCCATGTGCCCACGGCAGGGAGCAGGTTTCGAGACCGGGGACAGCTTCGAATGCGGCGCTCAGTCCCGGGCGCAGTTCGCCGAACTCGTGGTCCTGTCAGGCGATTACTTCAGCATTCCGGAGGATGCGATCAAGGAACCGGAATCGGTGATGACCGTGGTCGGCGGCAAGGTGGTCTACGGCGCCGGCCTGGCCCCTGCGGCGCCGTTCGGCCTTCAGCACCCGCTGGGGTCTCGACTGTCCCTGTTCCTTCTGAAGCGCGCCACGGCCGACGGCAAACCGGCTGCGGGCGACCTGATCGGCTGAGTTAACGAGCAGAGGGCGCCGGGAAGAACGATAATCGCCTATGCCCAGCGAAGTCCGAAGCCCGCCCGCAAGCCTCAAACGCCTATCGGCATTGACGGGCCTGTGGCCATTCCTCGCGCCTTACCGGGCACGGCTCGTACTGGCCTTCGTCCTGCTGTGCCTCGGCTCTGCCACCATTCTGCTGGTGCCGCTGGCCTTTCGCGACCTTATCGATTTCGGCTTCGGCGGCCGTCAGCAGCCCAGCGCTGGCCTGCTCGGCGCATTGAGCCTGAACCAGCACTTCATCGCGCTGTTCGTGCTGGCGGGCTTCTGGGCGCTTGCCGTCTCTACGCGCTATTACACCGTTTCCTGGGTGGGGGAACGGGCGACGGCGGATCTGCGCTGCGCCGTCTATGCGCGCGTCTTGTCCCAGTCGCCGCAGTTTTTCGAGACATTGCAGACCGGGGAGGTTCTGTCCCGTCTGACCGGCGATACGACGCTCATCCAGACCGTGGTCGGCAGTTCCATTTCGATGGGCCTGCGCAGCCTGTTCCAGTTCGTCGGCGGCATGGCCATGCTGGCCGTCACCAGTTTCTATCTCTTTTCCCTGAACCTCGGCCTGATGGTATTGCTGACGCTGCCCATCCTCGCCATCGGCCGCAAGGTCAAGCGGCTCTCGCGGGAGTCCCAGGATAGGATCGCCGACGCATCGGCGCTGGCCGGCGAAATCCTCAACGCCATGCCCACGGTGCAGGCTTATACCCAAGAGCTTCTGGAAGCCGGGCGATTCGCCGAGCGCACTGAAAAGAGCTTCGTGACCGCCATCAGGCGGACCCGGGTCCGCGCCGCGCTCACCGCATTGACCATCACCGCGATGATGGGGACGATCATCTTCGTGTTATGGATAGGGGCACGCCAGGTCCACGCCGGCATCCTGACCGGAGGCCAGCTGGCCTCCTTCGTCCTTTATGCGGCGCTGGTGGCCGGCGCCATTGCGACCATGGCCGAGGTGTGGGGCGACGTGATGCGGGCCGCCGGGGCGACCGAGCGCCTGCTCGATCTGCTCCACGCCGAAGCCACCCTCGCCGAAGCCGCCCGGCCGCAACAGCCGGTCGATTCGGGCCAGGCGGCCATCGCGCTGGAAAAGGTCACGTTCTGTTACCCCGCGCGGCCCGAAACGAAGGCGCTGGACGGCATCAGTCTCGACATCGCCGCGGGAGAAAGCGTCGCCCTGGTCGGGCCTTCAGGCGCCGGCAAGACCAGCTTGTTCCAATTGCTGCTGCGTTACTACGAAGTGTCCGACGGCCGCATCCGGATCAACGGACAGGATATCCGCCAATTGAGCTTGCACGATCTCCGCCGCGGCATCGCCATCGTTCCGCAGGATCCGGTGATCTTCTCGGCCAATGCGCTCGAGAACATCCGTTACGGGCGCAGCGCGGCGAGCGACGAGGAGGTGATGAGGGCGGCCCGTGCCGCCCTGGTCGACGAGTTTATCGACCGCTTGCCCGAGGGCTACCAGACTTTCCTCGGGGAACGCGGCACCCGCTTGTCGGGCGGCCAGCGCCAGCGCATCGCGATTGCGCGCGCCATCCTGAAAGGCGCACCGCTGCTGTTGCTTGACGAAGCCACCAGCGCCCTGGATGCGGAATCGGAAATTCTTGTTCAGGCCGGCCTGGCCGCGGCCATGCAGGGGCGGACGACGCTGATCATCGCTCATCGCCTGGCAACGGTGCAAAAAGTCGACCGGATCGTGGTGATGGAACGGGGCCGTATTGTCGAATGCGGCACCGCCGACGAGCTGCGCAATCGGGGCGGGCTCTATGCCAGGCTGGCGGCACTGCAATTGGACCTTTGAGGCGGGAGAGCGCTGCAGGCCAGGAGGTGTACGATATAATCAAAAGCAGTAACAAGGCCGCTGCTCCAGGGCGATTCCATCCCCGAAACCCATCCCGAAACAGGTCGCGCCGCCGCGCGAGTCCCTCTCCGCCCAGGTGCCCATGCTCGTTCAGGACGGTTTGCCCCCGCCAGCGCGCTACCGCGCCATGGTGGTCATCATTCTCGGCATTGCGGTGTCCATCCTCGACGGCACCATCGTCAACCTGGCGTTGCCGGGCATTGCCCGCGATTTGCATGCCAGCGCGGCACAAGCGGTCTGGGTCGTCAATGCCTACCAGGTCGCCACGCTGTCCTTGCTGCTGCCTTTCGCCAACCTGGGCGACCGCGTCGGCTACCGGCGCGTCTATCTGAGCGGACTGGCGTTCTTCACCGCGGCCTCCCTCGGCTGCGCCCTGGCCGACTCCATGCCGCTCCTGGCCGCAGCACGCGCCATCCAGGGGATGGGCGCGGCCGGGATCATGTCGGTGAATACGGCGCTGGTGCGCCTGATCTATCCCAGGCGCATGCTCGGCCGCGGTATCGCGATCAATTCGCTCGTGGCAGCCGCGTCATCGGTCGCAGGGCCGTCGGTGGCCGCCGGCATCCTGTCGGTTGCGTCATGGCCCTGGTTGTTTGCGTTGAATCTGCCGCTCGGCGTCATTGTCCTGTGGCTGGGATTTCGCGCGCTGCCGCGAAATCCCGCCGGGCAGGGGGCGGGAGGGCGGCTGCTGTGGTTGGACGTGGCTTTCAACGCGCTGATGTTCAGCCTGCTGTTCCTCGGGGTCGACACGCTGGGCACGAGCATCGGCACGGCCGGCAGATCCTCCGCCTTCGTCAGCGGCGTGGCCTTGCTGGCGGGCGGAGCTGCGGTGGCAGTGGTCTATGTGCGCCGTCAGCTGGCGCAGCCTGTGCCGCTGTTGCCGGTGGACTTGCTGCGCATCCCCGTGTTCGCGCTGTCGATGGGCACGTCGATGACGGCCTTCGCGGCGCAGACGCTGGCCTACATCGCGCTGCCATTCCTGATGCTCGACGGTTACGGCCGTTCCACGCTGCAAGCCGGGCTCTTGATCACGGCCTGGCCGATTGCCACCGTGGTCGTGTCGCCGATCGTCGGCAGCTTGATCGGCCGCTATCCCGACGGGCTGCTCGGCGGTATCGGCCTGGCCATATTGTCGGCGGGTTTGGCCCTGCTCGCGCTCCTGCCTGCGCAGCCGGCGAATGCCGACATCGTCTGGCGGATGGCACTGTGCGGCATCGGTTTTGGCATGTTCCAGTCGCCCAACAACCATACCATCGTCACCACGGCGCCCCATCACCGTTCAGGTGCCGCCAGCGGCATGCTGGGCACGGCACGTCTCACGGGGCAGGCCGTCGGCGCGGTGATCCTGGCCATCATCTTCAGTTTCGCGAGTGCCCACAACGGACGCGGGCCGGTGATCGCACTGTCGCTCGCGGCATTCTTCGCAGCCGCGGGCGGCGCTTTCAGCACGCTGCGCTTGCGTCACGCCCCCGCGACGCACTGAGCCGACGAGCCCGTCGGCGCAGTGCGGCGCGGGGAGCTGCCGCGCCAAATGCTCAGGCGCCTATTCGCCGGCCCCGGGCGTGCGGGCGATGCGGTACAGCACAAAGATCAGCACCAGGGTCGAAATGACCATCAGGTGCGGGCCGAACAACCAGAACAGCAGCGGGATGGTGAAGTAGTAAGCGCGCATGCCGGTACTGTAGTAGCTCGCCGCAGCGTTTAGGAAGCTGGTCACGAATTGCGGCGTGATCACCGGATGCTTGATGTCGGCAGGCACGTTGAGCAGATAGCCGATGTGGTGGAAGTGGCGCGCGGCCAGGGTGAGGGAGAAGAACGCCACGCACAGGTCGATGATCAGGACCACCAGCTTTGTCATCCACAAGGAAGGATCAACCGCGCCGACCACGTTGAGCGAATGCAGGCCATGCTCCACGTCGCCGCCGTGTCCGGAAAGACTGACCGCACCCATGATCAGCAGGACGGCGGTGGACGCCAGAAACGTCGACACCATGGTGGAGTTGCGCAAAGTCTGCACGGCCAGGATGTCGCGCTTGTCGCGCATGACGCTCTCGACCCACAGTCGCCTGGCCTCGGCGTTGAGCGCCTGGATCGTGTAATGCGGGTCGAAGTGCGGTCCGGGTTTCGTGCGCCAGCGCAAATAGGCGTAATAGCAGAAGATCAGGCCGGCGCTCAGGATGAAGCCGAAGATATCGCTGTTATAGACGGAAGTGAAAGAAGGCATGGCTTGTTCAGGGGATGGTGAGGGCGCAATGAGAAATTGCCGGCGGCGTCCGGTGCGATGTTACGCCATTTTGCGCGAGTCGTAGACCTCTGCGCCCCGGAGGCGGTACCGGGCCACGAGGTTTTCGCCGGCATCGTGTTGCTATAATCCGGGACCTTGCTCAGCATCCGCCCCGGTTGAACAGTGTCCCACTCCAAAAGCATGTTTTGTCCCGGTCCCCTGCAAGGGACTGCGCCGGCCAGCGCTGAAGGTCTTGCCGGCGCCGCGCTGACGCCGCCTGTGCGCGCAGTCGACGCCCGATCGAGTCCCGCCGCCGAGACCCATGGCTTTGTCTGAGCGGACACCGGACCCGAGCGAGTGGCATCCCTTCATCGGCGGTGCCGCCCGTACCTTGCGCTTATGGCTCGCAGCGGTCCTGGCCGGGTTGCTGGCGGCGGCGGCGACCCAGGGATTCCGCTTGCTGATCGAAGGCGTGGAATGGCTGGCGACCGACCGCATCGGCAGCCTGGTGGCAGTCTCCGAGAGCCTGAAGCCCTGGCATCGCGCGCTGGTCCAAGCCTTGGGCGGCCTGGCCGCCGGACTGGCCCTGCACTGGGGGCTGCGCTGGGCGGCGCGCGGCCCGGACGGTGCCGAGCACCTGGACTACATCGAAGCCGCCCGCGAGGGAAAATACGTGCTCAATGACCGCACCACGTTTGTGCGCAGCGTCTCCGCCCTGTTCTCGGTCGGCACCGGTGCGGCAATCGGCAAGGAGGGGCCGATGGTGCAGATGTCCGCCTGGTTCGCCTCCTGGCTGGCGCGGCTGTTCCCGCTGTCCGACGATGAGCGCAATGCGGTCCTGGTGTGCGGCATCGCGGCCGGTATCGGCTCCGCCTATCACGCGCCGGTGGCGGGGGTCGTCTTCGTCCTGGAACTGGCGCTGGGCTTTTTTGCGCGGCACACCATCGCCCCGGTGCTGATTGCTGCCGCCACCTCGAGTGCCCTGATCTACTGGCTGGTCGAACCCCGGCCCCTGTATGTGATGCCTTCGGTCGCCCTGGTGCCCACCAGCCTGGTTGTGGCGATGGTCGCCGGCGTGATCAGCGGAGGCCTGGGCTGGGCCTTTCTCGAAATGCTCGAGCGGACCCGCAAGTCGTTCGGCAGGATCGACTCGCTGCCGCTGCGACTCGGCCTGGGCGGGGTGGTCGCCGGCCTGATCTCGGCCGTTGCCCCCGACGTCTGGGGCAACGGCTACAGCGTCGTGTCCGACGTACTTCAGGGCAACGTGGTCTGGCACTGGGTCGCGGTGATCATGGTGGCCAAAGTTCTGGCAACCGTCATCAGTTCCGGCTCAGGGGCGATCGGCGGGGTGTTCACGCCGACGCTGTTCATCGGTGCCACCAGCGGCTACCTGACGGCGCACCTGGCCTCGGCCTGGTTCGGTCCGGTGCTGGTGGGCGACCCGCGCGTGCTGGCGGTGATCGGCATGGCGGCGGTTCTGGCGGCGGTGACGCATGCACCGCTGATGGCGATCGTCATGGTGCTCGAGATGACCAACCAGTTCCAGCTTACCGTGCCGGTGATGCTCGCCTGCGGCATCGCCTACGCGATCAGCTCCCAGTTCGGCGCCCGGCCCCTGTACGGCAACCCGATCGAGGCGCACCGCTGAGGATCGCGGCTGGCGGGCGTTTCCCGGGCCACGCCGGGAAACGCGACGACTATTTCTTCACCAGTTCTTCCCACTTCGGGCAGTTGCGCTTTTCGGCCGCCACGTCGTAGGCCTGGAAGTTGCCCTTGTGGATCACGAAGGCCGGAAACAGGACCTCCTTCGGTACCGGCAGTTTGCGCAGCTCGCGGATCGCCACCATGGTGCCCAGGCAGCCCTGCTCGAAGCCGCCGGGATCGCCGCTGGCCAGCATCTTGCCGGCCTTGATCGCATCCATCGCCTCCTTGGAGCCGTTGATGCCGATCACCAGCGCCTTGCGGTTGGCGGCGTCCATGGCTTCGATGACGCCGGTGGCCATGGCGTCGTTGGCGGCCAGTACGCCGTCGATCTGCGGAAAAGTTTGCATCAGGTTCTCCATCACCTGCAAGGCCTGGAGCCGTTGATAGTTGGCCGGCTGCTGAGCCACCAGCTTGACGCCGGGGTATTCCGCGAGGGCCTTCTTGAAGCCGCGGACGCGGTCGACGTTGCTCAAGGCCGCCTTGACGCCCTCGAGGATCACGACATTGCCGCGGCCGCCCATCGCCTTCAGCATGAAGCGCGCAGTTTCCAGGCCCAGGCTGTAGTCGTCGGTGCCGATGAAGGAGACAAACTTGCCGGACTCGCTGCGGTCGGTGATGTTCACCACCGGGATGCTGGCGGCATTGATTTTCGCCACGCCGATCGACATCGCCTTGTAGTCGACGGGAATGAACACGATCGCATCGGGCTTCTTCACCACCACGTCCTCGATCTGGCTCATCTGCTCGGGAATGCTGTCGGGCTTGGTCGGGACATAGTTCTGGGTCGTCGCGTTCATCTGCTTCGCAGCCGACTCGGCGCCCAGCCGCACCATCTGGAAATAGGGATTGGTCAGGTTCTTGGTGAACACCGCGATCTTCTCGCCGTCGGCGTGGGCCGCCGGGGAGAGCAAGGCGATTGCGGCCGTTGCCGCGAGGAATTTTCTGCTCATGGAAGTCTCCTGTGATGGATCGGCTAATGCTTGCTTCGTCCGGCTGTGCTTCGTCGTGCGCAGTTTCCCGCCGTTCATCTAAGCCCGCTGGCCCTGGCCTGCTCGAGTGCGACGACGGCCCAGTCGCGGTCGCCGTCGCCGTGGGCGATCGCGCCCAGCAGCCGGTCGCGCCAGGCGTTGGCGCTGGGCAGGGGCACTCTCGCCGCGTCGGCGGCGGCCATGACCAGATTCGCGTCTTTCAGGCCCAGCAGGGCAGTGATGCCGACCTGGTCGTAAGCCTCGTCGGCGATGATCTGGCCATAGACCTTGTAGGCGGGCGCGGCGAAGATCCCGCTGGCCAGCACCTCGTGCATCAGCGCCGGCGCAACGCCGTATTTCTCGACCAGGGAGAAGGCTTCGCCCATGACTTCGATGGCGCAGCCGAGCACGAAGTTGTTGGCGAGCTTGACCGCAGCCGCCGATTCGGGCGCGCTGCCCGTTTCGACGGTGCGCCGCCCGATCGCCTGGTACAACGGAATGCAGCGCTCCATGGCCGCCTTCGGGCCGGCGGCCACGATCAGCAGTTGTCCGGCAGCAGCCACGTCCGGGCGGCCGATGACGGGCGCGGCGACCAGCGTCTGACCGGCTTCGGCATGCGCGCGCTCCAGCGCCCGCAGCGTATCCACGCCATGGGTGCCCATGGCGAGATGGATGGCTCCTTTGGGCAGCGATTGCAGCAGGCCGCCGGAGACCACGGCGTTCAATGCCGCGTCGTCGGCGAGCATGGTGATCACCACTTCGCGGTCTGCGCAGAGCAGGGCCACTGTCGCGGCGTAGCCTGCGCCGGCGCGGCAAATTGCCGCAGCTTTCTCCACCGTGCGGTTGTGGACGACGAGATCGTGGCCGGCGTCGAGCAGCCGTTGCGCAATGCCCCGGCCCATGCGGCCAAGTCCGATGAAACCGATTTTCATCAAGCCTCCTTCAGGCGAGCTGTGCCTTTACCCATTCGAGTTCGCGCACCACGTAGTCGGTGATGTCACCCGTCTTCAGCTCGGCGGGAAGCACATCCCAGGTGTAGGTCTCGATCTCCAGTTGCGTGGACACCGGCGTCGCCTTGTGGAAGCGCAAGGCCTCCTCGATCGCGAAGCGGGTCGTCTTGAACATGCCCAGATCGTCGAGAAACACCGGGACGTGAAAGTGCGTGCGCCACTCGCGCGGACCCGGATCCTTCCGCCAGGCGGCGAAAGCATCTTCGAGATTCAGGTAGCGGTTCAGCTTGCCGTCTCTCCTCTCGATGGTCTGGGTCAGATAGACGGTATCGGCAAAAGGCGTCAGCGCGTCGACCAGTTCCTGGGTGACGACCGGGACCCGCAGCGCCGCCGCTTCCTGCAGCTTGAAGATCGGGATGCCGGCGGCGACCAGGGCGGCCAGCGAGGCGCTGATGTCCTCGAATTCCACCGCCTGGTGGCAGATGTCGTAGACCAGTCCCAGGTGCTTGCGCAGCGCCTCGTGCGCTCCGGCCACGGAGCGCCCCGTCGCCTTCGCGAGCGCTTCGGCGGATTTGTCGGCATAGAGGTGCTGGGTGAAGTAGTCCACCGCCTCGGCGGTGACTTCCATGAAACAGAAAGGTTCGGGTTCCAGCGCCAGGGTCACCGTTCGGCCGGTCTTCTCCTCGAGTCCGACGAGGTGGGCCACGACCTGCAGCAGCTGGCCGGTGTAGGCGTCCACCACGTCGGGACCGGTGACCCTCGGCTTGAAGCCGCACGGCGGGCTCTGGATCGACGGGGAGGTGCCCGGGGCCGCGACCTCAGCCAGGATGTCCGCGACCCGCATGGTGTACAAGGCGCGCGCGTCCGAGCGCCAGTCCGGTTCATAGACCTGTTCCTTGACCCGCTCTCCCTTGAACGAACCTTGCGGGAAGGCGTTCACCGTATACAGGTACAGGTCGTTGGCGGCGAGGAAGTCCTTCAGCCTGGCGCGCTCCTTGGGATCGAGGCTCAGGCGCTCGGCCGATTTGCCCGACAGGCGCAAGGACACGCCGAAAGGCCGGTCGGGACAGAAGCGGCGTTTGACTTCCGGGACATAGGTGGTGAGGCTGTGCCACATTTCGTCCCAGGTGTCGCCGGGATGAACCAGCGTCGAATAAGTCAAATGACCGAGACCTTCGCCTAACTCCATCTTCCCGCTCCTTGAAAATCGCGAATTGCTTGCTCAGAGAACCTTTTCGCTGCGGCCCGATGCCGCCGACCGGATCACCGCGTCGGTGACGGCGACGCCGTGAATCATGTCCGCGAGCGGAATCGGGAAGGCCGGACCGCCGGCAGCCGCCCTGGCGAAGGCGACCAGCGCGGCGTTGGAGAGGTCGTAGGCCTCGGCCTGCCAGGTCTCGGATTCGCCCTTGACCGGCTGATAGGTACACTCGCCGAACAGGCGGCTGCGCCTTTCCTCCGACGAGGCCCCGGCGACGTGGGTCATGCCGTTCAGGCGCACCCAGCCCTCGGAGCCATAGACCTGGAAGCGAAAACTGCCGGCGGTCGCGGTCATGGTCGAGAGATAGCCGGACATGCCGTTCTTCATGCGGAAGAGCATCGAGGTGGTGTCGTCCGCATCGATCGTCACGGCGCGGTGGAGACTGAGGCAATACACTTCCTCGACCTCGCCGAACAGATCGATCGCCGCGTCGATGACATGGACACCCATCGGCATCAGTCCTCCGCAAGGCGTTTCCGCGCGTTTCGCCCGCCACTGGTCCGGCTTCAGATAAAGGGCGTTGGGAAAGGTCATCGTCCCCTCGAAATGCAGCATTTCGCCCAGCACGCCTTTCTGCACGCCTTCGCGCAGCTTCGCCATGGTCGGATGGAAGCGGCGGTTGTAATCGAGCGCCAGGATCACGCCGGCCTCCCGGCACGCTGCCACGACCGTTTCCGCGTCCGCCTTGGACAGCGCCAGCGGCTTCTCGCAGAAGACGTGCTTGCCGGCGCGGGCGGCGGCGACGATCTGCGCGACGTGCATCGAGTTGGGAGTGGCCAGGACCACGGCGTCGACGTCCGGATCTTCGATCAGTTCTTCGTAGCCGCCGCGCAGCGCGATGCCTTGCGCGCTGGCGAATTTATGCGCCTCGGGCGTGGGCGTCCCGGTCGCGGCGGCAACGAAGCGGATCTCCTCGCTTCTGCCCTGCACCGCTTCGACGAGGGTCTTGCCCCACCAGCCGAGTCCTGCTACGGCAGCCTTGATCATTGTTGCCCTCCTGAAATGGATCGAGCGTGGTCTTACTTTCGCGTCGGCGATGGCTTAGTTGAGTAGTGCCCGCAGCGAACCGGGCAGTGCGGGATCCAGCGTCGCCAGGGCGATGAGCCCGCCGGCGAGCGAGATGTTCTTGGAAAACTGAACGTATTCGGGAAAAAATATCTTCCCATTCACGACGAATCTTCCGTGGTAGACGGGTGTCGCGATCAACATGAAGCCTATCCAGGACAGCGCCACCAGCCAGACCTGGACATTGGCGAAGATCAAGATCGAGCCGCCTATTTCAAGCACGATGACGAGGACCAGGAACGCGGCCTGATAGGGAATGCCGTGTTTGGCCATGTCCTCGCAGATGTGCTCGAAATGGGTCAGCTTGAACATCCCGGCGAAGAACCAGATGCCGCAGGACAGGAAACGCGCCAGGGTGAATGACATTGTCTTCTCCTATAACAACAGGTGGCACCGCGACGGCCGATCAGCGGTCCTGACCGGTATTGAGACGGGCCCGGACGGTGCCTGCGGCAATGCGGTCGGCGAAGCCCATGAGTTCCTCGACCAGGGGGCGTCCGGCGTCCAGGGTGATGAATACGATGCGGCTGTTGCGGTCCGCGGACGGCCATTCCTCCAGCCAATCGAGGTCGTGGAGCAGCTTCTGCGCGCCGTGGATCAGGGCCGGCGTTTCCGGACGTTCGAGGACGTTGATGATGCCCTTGATCCGCAGCAGTTGCGGCCCCAGGTTGTCGCTGATGGCGGTCAGGAACAGCGCCAGCGCGGCTTCGCTGATCGGCGTCTGGCGGACGTAACAGAAGGAGCGGAAGCGCTCGTCGTGGGGGTGGCCGGCCGTCGCTGCGGATGCGTCTTCGTAGGCATCGGCGCGCAGCCAGTTCTTGAGCAGCGCGTCGGGATCGCGGCTGGCGCCGGCGGCAAAGAGGCCCGCAGGAAGCGCTTCGTCGGCTTCGATCAGCCTTGCCGCGGGGTTGATGGCCTTGACGCGCCGCCTGAGTGCCGCCGCGCTCGCGCCGCCATCGGCGAACGGCAGGTCGCCCTTGGAGAAGAGGATCCGGTCGGCGACTGCGACCTGCTTGATCGATTCGAGGTGGGCATCGAGCGTCGCTTCGCCATTGACCGAGTCGACGACGGTCACCACGCCGTCGAGCCGGTAGCGCGCGGCTATCGACGGTTCGGAGAGCAGCAACTGGATCACCGGGCCGGGATCGGCCAGGCCGCTGGTTTCGATCGCCACGCGGTCGAATGTTCGCGCAGGATCCTGCAAGCCCTTGCGATAGAGCAGGTCGAGGGCAGTCACCAGATCGCCGCGCATGGCGCAGCATAGGCAGCCATTCTTGAGCAGAATGACATTGTCGTCGCTGGCGGCGATGAGGTCGTGGTCGAGGCCGATCTCGCCGAACTCGTTGACCACGACCGCCGTCCTCCCCGCTTCGGGCAGGCGCAGCCATCTGTTCAGCAGGGTCGTCTTGCCGCTGCCGAGGAAGCCGGCGATCAGCGAGACGGCAATGCGCTGCATGGCGTCAGAACACATCGCAGCCGGGCAGGCCGCAGGAGATCAGCCGGTCCGAGGGGAAGTTGGTGATGACTTCGCAGCCGGTCTTGGTGACCACCACTTCCTCCTCGATGCGCGCGGCGCCCGAGCCGTCGGCGGCGCCCTTCCAGGTTTCTACGGCGAAGACCATGCCTTCCTTCAGCACCGTCTTCTGGCCGCCGAAGCGGCGGCTGATGATCGGCCGCTCCCAGAGCGACAGGCCGATGCCGTGGCCGTACTGCAGCAGGAAAGCCTCGTCCTCGTTCCTGTAGCCGAATTCCTCGGCGCGCGGCCAGCTGTTGGCCACGTCGTCCACCGTGGCGCCCGGCTTGATCGCGTCGATCGAGGCGCTGATCCACTTCGAGGCCAGGTCGTAGGCGTCGATCTGGTGCTTGTTCGGCTCGCCACAGACGAAGGTGCGGTAGTAGCAGGTGCGGTAGCCGTTGAAGGAATGCATGATGTCCAGATAGATCATGTCGCCCGGCTGGATCATGCGGTCGGAGAAGGTATGCGAGTGCGGCGTGCCGCGCGGGCCGGCCACCGAGTTGATGCATTCGACGCGCTCGGAGCCCATGCGGAACAGCCGGTCGTGGGCGATCGCCACCAGTTCGTTCTCGCGTATGCCGGGGCGGATCGCCTTGCAGATGTCGTAATAGGTGCCGTCCACCATGCCGGCGGCGACCTTGAGGATCTCGATTTCGTCCGCGGTCTTGACCTCGCGCGCATCGAGCATCGCCTGCTGGCCGTCGACCACCTCGATGCCGGCCTTCTCCAGGGCGCGCAGCATCGGCAGTTCGAGCAGATCGATGCCCAGCGGCTCTTTGTCGATGCCGTAATGGACCAGCATCTTCTTGATCTGCTGCGCGAACTCGTCCTGCACATTCATCGACGGCGGCAGCGCACCCTGCATGTTGCTGATCGGTGCGCCGACGTGATCGGCGATCCACGGGCTGCTGATGCGCTTGGCCGGCGGCGCCGGGTCCCACAGGTAGGGCTCGCCGTCCCTCGGGCAGAGCGCGTAGCGGTCGAACTTGTCGCGCACCCATTCGCCGATATGGGTGCCGGTGATGTAGCGCACGTTATCGACGTTGAAGCAGAGCACGCCGCCCAGGCCGGCCGCCTTGACCGAGGCCTGGGCCCGTTCGAAGCGCTCGCGGATCAGCCGCTGGTAGTCGATGCCGCGTTCCCAATCCTTGGCCATCGTGCCCCACGAGGCGGTGGCATGCGGGCGGTTGTATTTCATGGTTTTCTCCCGAGTGAGTGATGTGGACTTAGCGCGTGCCAAGATTGCGTGGCTGGACCGGCGACAATATACAGGCAAATACGGGCAAATTCCTTGCATGCGTCCGGCCCGGCGGTCGAGGACGCGGGCCTCATCGCACGGCTTTTCGGCCGGAGCGGCTCGGGGGCTTCTTCCCGGCCCCCGTTCGGTGGGCGGGACGAACTGCGGCGCTGCCCGGCGACGCGAGCCGCTGGCCGGTGCCGGCCGGCTGGAAGGCCGGCACCAGATGCTTCTTGCTGCTGCCGATCAAATCGGCGCGGCCCATGCGTCTCAAGGCTTCGCGCAGGAGCGGCCAGTTCTCGGCATCGTGGTAGCGCAGGAAGGCCTTGTGCAGGCGGCGCTGGCGGCCGGAACGGACCACGCTCACCGGCTCGCTGGCCGGGGTCACCCGGTGCAGCGGGTTCTTCTCCGTGTGATACATCGCCGTGGCCATCGCCAACGGCGTCGGCAGGAAGGTCTGCACCTGGTCCAGGCGGAAGCCGCCGCGCTTCAGCCACAATGCCAGTTCCAGCATGTCTTCGTCGGTGGTTCCGGGATGGGCGGCGATGAAGTAGGGGATCAGGTACTGCTCCTTGCCGGCCTCCCTGGAGAACTTGTCGAAGAGTTCCTTGAACCGGTCGTACGAGCCGATGCCAGGCTTCATCATCTTCGACAGCGGCCCGGCCGCGATATGCTCCGGCGCGATCTTGAGATAGCCGCCGACATGGTGGCTGACCAGTTCCTTGACGTATTCAGGCGAGCGCACGGCAAGGTCGTACCGGAGTCCTGAACTGACCAGCACCTTCTTGATCCCGGGCAGGGCGCGCGCCTTGCGGTAGAGCTGGATCAAGGGCGCATGGTCGGTGCCGAGGTTTTCGCAGATGTCTGGAAAGACGCAGGACAGCTTGCGGCAGGCCGACTCGATCTCCTTTGTCTTGCAGGCCATGCGGTACATGTTGGCGGTGGGTCCGCCGACGTCGGAGATGACGCCGGTGAAGCCCGGCGTCTTGTCGCGGATCTCCTCGATCTCGTGCAGGATGGAAGCTTCCGAACGGCTCTGGATGATGCGCCCCTCGTGCTCGGTGATCGAGCAGAAGGTGCAGCCGCCGAAGCAGCCGCGCATGATGTTCACCGAGGTGCGGATCATTTCCCAGGCGGGGATCCGGGCCGACCCGTAGGCCGGATGCGGCGCCCGGGCATAGGGCAGGCCATAGACATGGTCCATCTCGGCGGTCGATAGCGGCAGGGGCGGCGGGTTCAGCCAGACGTCGCGCCGCCCGGGCCCGATGCCGTGAGACTGCACCATGGCCCGGGCGTTGCCCGGGTTGGATTCGAGGTGGAAGGTGCGCGAAGCATGGGCGTAGAGCACCGGGTCGTCCGATACCTGTTCGAAGGAGGGCAGCCTGACCACGGTATGGGCGCGTTCCTCCTGCCTCGCGGCGAGACGCTCGCTCTTGGTGTGAAAGCGCACCGCTTGAACGGTCCCGGCAACGGGCGCCGACGAGGCTGCGGCGGTCATCGCATAGGGATCGGGATGGGGATGCACGGCGCCCGGGGTATCGACCGTGGCCGAGTCGGCCACCTGCCAGCCCTCTCCCGGCAGCCAGCCGGGCGGCGCCATGAAGGCGCTGCCGCGCAAGTCCCTGATCGTCTCTATCGGAATGTCTTGCGCCAGGCGGTGGGCGAGTTCCACCAGGGCGCGTTCGGCGTTGCCGAAGAGCAGCAGGTCGGCCTTCGAGTCCGGCAATATGGAGCGCCTGACCTTGTCCGACCAATAGTCGTAGTGGGCGATGCGGCGCAGGCTGGCCTCGATGCTGCCGATGACGATGGCGCTGCCCGGATAGGCCTCGCGGGCGCGCTGGGCGTAGACGATCACCGTGCGGTCGGGGCGCTTGTTGGCCTCTGCGTTGGGGGTGTAGGCGTCGTCCGAACGGATCTTGCGGTCGGCGGTATAGCGATTCACCATCGAGTCCATGTTGCCGGCGGTGATGCCGAAGAACAACTTGGGCCGTCCCAGGGTCTTGAACGCGGCTGCGGAATGCCAGTCGGGCTGGCTGATGATGCCGACGCGGAAGCCTTGCGCTTCGAGGAGCCGCCCGACCAGGGCCATGCCGAAACTGGGGTGGTCGATGTAGGCGTCCCCGGTGACCAGGATGACGTCGCAGGCATCCCAGCCGAGTTGTTCCATTTCGGCGCGCGACATCGGCAGGAAAGGGGCGACGCCGAGGCGCGCCGCCCAGTGTTTGCGGTAGGCGGTGAGGAGTTTGGGGGCGGCGGCTGGACTAGGCATCCGCCCATTGTACCGGCTGCTGCGACCGGAAGGTCCCACGGGGACGTCCTTCGCCGGTCAGTCGGCGTGCTTCCACCGGCTCGCGCTGGGCACGTGGCGGGCAAGAAAATCCATCTGGTCGGCGAGGATCTGACGGTTGCAGAGGATCAGGTATTCCGCCTTGTTCGGCACGTAGGGGGCATACAGCAGCTCCATGCCGGCCTGTTCCGGGGTGCGCCCGCTCTTCCTCTGGTTGCAGCTTCGGCAGGCGGTGACGACATTCATCCACAGGTCGCGCCCGCCCTGCGAGACGGGCATGACGTGGTCGCGCGTCAGGCGCAAGGTGGTGTGTTCGCCGCCGCAGTAGGCGCAGATATGGCGGTCGCGATGGAACAGTTCGCGGTTGTCGAGCGGCGGCACCTGGAACAGGCTCTTGCTCGCGAGCGCCTTGCCGCGGATGGCGATGATGCTGTTGGCGGTGATGCTCGAGCGGCAGCCGGTATGGCGGTTCATGCCGCCGTGAAAGGTGAAGCGGTGATCGCCTGCGTCCCAGGCCACCAGATCCTTGGCGTAATAGAAACAGGCGTGCTGCCAGGTGACCCAGCGATGCGGCATGCCATGCATGTCCAGGGTCAGGATCAGGGGCGGAGCGTTTCGGGCTGGGAACATCAGCGGTGTAGAATCAATTGATCGGCAAAGACTAGCAGAGCATGGTGAAATTTAAAAGTAGCGGGATAGACTCCGGTCCCTGGCCCGCCCTCGCGATTTCCCTGGCGTTGCATGCCTGGCTGTTGTCGCAATGGACAATGCAGCCGGTGTCGCGCGCGAGTCCGCCCCTGACGGCGACGCTGCGGCAGTTCGGGGCGGAGGCGGTCGCGCCAGGATCTCCGGCCCAGCCGCAGCCGCCGGCACCGGGTCTTGCCGCCGCCGAGGGGCAGCCTCGCGCGCCCGCCGGCGTGGCGCGAGCGAGGTCAACGCCGGCGGCGCGCAGTTTGCCTGATCGCCCGCCGGCAGCGGCCCCTGAGGCCAGCGCCGGCCTCGACGAGGAAGGCCTGCGACAGTACCGCCTGAGCCTTGCCGCGGCAACGCGGCGCTACAAGAACTATCCGGCGTCCGCGCTGGACCGAGGCTTGCGCGGACGTGCCGACGTGCGGGTCGCCGTTCTTGCCAACGGCACGCCGCAGCCGCCGCAACTGGCGAGTTCGAGCGGACATGAACTGCTCGACCGGGCGGCGATCGACATGATTGCCCGCGCCGTGCAGGCCACGAGCCTGCCCCGGCAGTTGCGCGGCCAGGCGTTCGCCTTGCTGCTGCCGGTGCTGTTCGAAATCGACGAGGAGTGAGCCGCTAGGGCGGCGGCAGTTCCCCGGTATGGAAGCTGAAGCTGCCGGCGCGGCGGTCGGCGAAGTAGTGACGCAGGGTCAAGGCGATGGTGCGGAAGGCGATTTCCTGCCAGGGAATTTCATCCTCGGCGAACAGCCCGATTTCCAGCGTCTCGATGCCGGGGGCAAAGTCGAGGTCGAGCAGGCGGGCCCGGTAGATCGCGTGCACCTGGCTGATATGGGGCACGCTGATGAGGGTGTACATCTCGCCCAGTTCGACCCGGGCGCAGGCTTCCTCGCTGGTCTCGCGCAACGCCGCCTGGGGCAGGGTCTCGTTGTTTTCCATGAATCCCGCGGGCAGCGTCCACTTGCCGTGGCGCGGCTCTATGGCGCGACGGCAGAGCAGAATCTTGTCCTGCCAAACCGGCAGGCTGCCGACCACCAGTTTCGGATTCTGGTAATGGACGGTGCCGCAGCGGAGGCAGACATGGCGTTCCAGCGTGTCGCCGGGCGGCACCTGGACGCAGACCGAGGCGCCGCAGTGGCTGCAGTAGTTGATGGCGGTGTCCATGAGCTTGGTCCATTCTAACGCAAGAGCGCCGCGCCCGAACGGCTATCCCCCCCGGCTTTCAGCCTGCCTGACCGGGCCCGCTGGAATCATGCGGATGATAATATGGGGCGGTTTTCAATTGACGCGGATCGACTCGATCAGCCGGAGACCATGGTCGATCTCTCGAAATTCGAACAACTCAGGTGCACCGGGGAACTGCCTTCCCCCAAGGGGGCTGCGCTGGCCATCATCCGCCTGACGCAACGCCCGGACGCTCCGCTTAGCGAACTGGTGCATGCCATCAAGGCGGATCCGGCATTTGTCGCGCGGCTGATCAAGGCGGCCAACGGCGTCAATGCCATAGGCAAGCGTCCGGTCCTGTCGATCCAGAACGCGCTCACGGTGCTCGGCCTGCCGGCAGTCAGATCGCTGGCGCTGGGTTTTTCCCTGCTGTCTTCCTACCGCGGCGGCAACTGCAGGAGCTTCGATTACCAGCGCTTCTGGTCGCACTCGCTGGTCTGCGCCGTCGCGCTGCAGGCATTGTCGAGCGCGACCCAGAGTGCCCAGCCGGAGGAGGCGTTTTCCGTCGGCCTGCTGGCCCGGATCGGCGAACTGGCATTGGCGACGCTGTTCCCGGCGAAATACTCGGACCTCCTGCAGCGCATGGATCGGGAACCCGATAGCCGCCTGCTCGATCTCGAACAGGAAGCTTTCGTCATGACCCACAACGAGTTGTCCGCAGCCATGATGCTCGACTGGGGCGTGCCCAAGGTCTATACGGACCCCCTGGAGTTCTTCGAGACGCTGGACAAGATGTACTTCGAGGAAGGCTCGCGCGCGTTCAAGCTCACCCACTTGCTGGCGCTCGCCGACTATGTCGCCGATGTCTGCCTGGCACAGAAGGCGGAGCAGCATGACATGATGGCCCGCTTGTTCCTGCTCGGCGCGAGGGTTTTCCTCGATGCCGACAAGCTCATGGCGATCTGCGACAAGGTGGCCCGGGAATGGCTGGAGTGGGGCGGCCTGCTGAACGTCGCCGCCACCGCGGTGCCGCCTTTCGAGGAACTGGCCAGCCCGCCCGCGGCGCCCGAACTGGCCGAGGGCATGTTGCCCGACGCCGTTGCAGGCAGGCGAATGCGCGTCCTGCTGGTGGACGATGATCCGGTCAGCCGCCTGATCCTGCGCACGACCCTGGCCAAGGCGGGCCATGAACTGTTCGAGGCGGTCAATGGCCGCCAGGGTTTCGAGATGGCGGTCGAGTTGCGCCCCGATCTCATGATGGTCGACTGGCTGATGCCGGAGATGGACGGCATCGAATTGACCAAGGCCCTGCGCCGGACCAAGGTAGGCCGCAGCATCTACATCATGATCCTGACCGGCCGCGACACCGACGCCAGCCTGATCGAGGCTTTCGAGAGCGGCGTCAATGATTTCATGGGCAAGCCGCTGCGGCCCAAGGTGCTGATCGCACGCCTGCTCGCCGCCCAGCGCGTGGTCAAGCTGCAGGCCGAGATCGAGCGCGAAAGCGAGGAGATACGGTTGTTTGCGGCAGAACTGGCGGTGACCAGCCGCCGCCTGCAGGAAGTCGCGATGACCGACATGCTGACCGGTTTTCCCAACCGCCGCTACGCGATCGAGCGCATCGAACAGGAATGGGCCGCGGCCAACCGCAGCAAGCGGCCGCTGGCCGCCATGGTGATCGACGTCGACGAGTTCAAGCGGGTCAACGACGCGCATGGCCACGACGTCGGCGACACCGTGCTGCGCCGGGTCGCGGCGGCGCTGAAGAGCGGCGTGCGGGCGCAGGACGTCGTTTGCCGCTTCGGCGGCGACGAGTTCCTGGTGATCTGTCCGGACACCACGCTGGACGCGGCTATCGCCTGTGCCGAGCGGATGCGCCAGGCGGTCGCGGCGCTGACTGACGACGGCATGCGCCACACCGTCAGCGTCGGCGTGGCCGTGCGCGGGGACGATATGGCCCACCACGACGCGCTGATCACGCGCGCCGACCAGGGCGTCTTCGTCGCCAAGCAACGCGGCCGCGATCGCGTCGTGGCGCTCCAGTCATAGCCCCGTCCGGGAGCCATTGGCGGCAATTCCGTTAAGATGGTATAAGTCGCCTCGTTGCCGTGTGCAAATAGGTTATGAACGACATATTGCGCAAGTTGTGACCGGGCCGTGAATCCGGTCGACCTCACCAAGTTCGAACAGTTGAAGGCCACGGGCGATCTGCCGTCGCCCAAAGGAGTAGCGCTTGCCATCATCCGGCTGATGCAGCGGCCGGAAGCCTCGCTGGCCGAACTGGCTCACGCGATCAGCGCCGACCCGGCCATTTCCGCGCGCCTGATCAAGGCGGCCAATGGCGCGAACGGCATCGGCCGCCGACCGGTCGCCTCGATCCGCAATGCCCTTACCGTACTCGGCCTGCCGGCGGCGCGAACCTTGGTCGCGGGATTCTCCCTGATCTCGAACTATTCCGGCGGCCATTGCGAAGGCTTCGATTATCAGCGCTACTGGTCGCATTCGCTGATTTGCGGCATCGCGCTGCAGGCCCTGAGCAACGCCACCCCGGTGGCGCAAATGGACGAGGCGTTCGCCGTCGGCCTGCTCGCCAGGATAGGCGAACTGGCCCTGGCGACGCTGTTTCCCGAGCGCTACTCGGGCCTTGTCCTGCGCGTCGGCAAGGAGCCGGCCCTGCGCCTGTTCGATCTGGAGCAGGAGGCCTTCGTGCTGACGCACAATGCGCTTTCCGCGGCCATGATGCTCGAGTGGGGGATGCCCAAGGTCTATACCGAACCCGTGCATTTCTTCGAGAACTTGGCCGCCCTCGACGCCCAGGCAGGTTCGCGCCAGTTCAAGTTGACGCACCTGCTGGCGCTCGCCGACTACATTGCCGACGTCTGCCTCGCGCCCGCGGCCGCCCGGCCGGCGATGATGCCACGGCTGTCCGAGTTGGGCAGCATCCTGGCCCTCGAAGCCGAGGGGCTCAACGCCATTTGCGATGAGGCGGCCAAGCAGTGGCTCGAGTGGGGAACTCTGCTGAACGTCAGAGCGACCCGGATGCCGCCTTTCGAGGAATTGTCCCGGCCTCCCGAGAGCGGCCCCGGCGGCCCTGCCGCGATAGAAAGGATGCGTGTCCTGCTGGTCGATGACGACGCGGCGACCCGGGCCATCCTGAGTGCGTCGCTGGCCAATGACGGCTACGAGGTGTTCGAAGCCGCCGATGGCCGCCAGGGTTTGGAGATGGCACTGGAGCTGCGCCCGCAGATGATGGTGGTCGACTGGCTGATGCCGCAGATGGACGGCATCGCCTTGACCCGTGCGCTGCGCCAGACCAAGTTAGGCCGCGGCATTTACATCCTGATCCTCACCGGTCTGTGTGACGACGACAAACTGATAGAGGCCTTCAAAAGCGGCGTCAATGACTTCATGGGCAAGCCTCTCAAGCCCAAGGTGCTGGCGGCGCGATTGCGCGCCGCCCAGCGCGTGGTGGAACTGCAGCGGGAAATCGAACGGGAAAAGGAAAACATACGCCAGACGGCAGCCGAACTCGAGGTGACCAACCGGCTCCTGCAGGAAGTGGCGATGTCCGACATGCTGACCGGCTTTCCCAACCGCCGCTATGCCATCGAGCGCATCGAACAGGAATGGGCCGCCGCCGGCCGCAGCAGGCGGCCACTGGCCGCCATGGTGATCGATGTCGACGAATTCAAGTCGATCAACGATGCTCATGGCCACGATGTCGGCGACACCGTGCTGCGCCAGGTCGCGGCGGCGCTGAAGAGTTGCGTGCGGGCGCAGGACATGGTCTGCCGTTTCGGCGGCGACGAGTTCCTGGTGATCTGCCCGGACACGACGCTGGAGGCGGCATTCGCCTGCGCCGAGCGCATGCGCCAGGCGGTCGCGGCGGCCGAGGGCGGCATGCTGCGCCGCACCGTCAGTGTCGGCGTGGCCGTGCGCGAGGACGGCATGGCCAACCACGACGCGCTGATCAAGCGCGCCGACCAGGGTGTCTTCGGCGCCAAGCAGCGCGGCCGGAACTGTGTCGTGTGCGTTTAGATACGGTAAATACTCAATTAAAACAACTTAATGTCTGATATTTGTAAGATAAAACCTTACAAGTCGGTCGGAAGTTGTTCTTACGTCAAATCCCGTGTCTCCCCGATAGTTATTGTTGACGTCTCGCCCCACAATGTGTTCGTCCCCGGGCTTGCCGCAAGATTCAAGCTTGCAGCGCGGGGCAACCCAAGGAGCGCATGATGAAAACGACTGACACCTACAATGACATAAAGGAAGTCAATCTTGCCTACCTGATGCTGGCGCAGAACATGATCCGCGCCGACCGCGAGACGGCTATTTTCCGTCTCGGCATCAGCGAAGAGATTGCCGATATGCTGGACCATCTGACGCCCGGCCAAGTGCTGAAGATGGCCGGCTCCAACATGCTGTTGTGCAACTTCCGCTTCGACGACACGCTGTTGCTCAACCTGCTTGCCAATCATGAGCGCGATCGCAGCATCGGGCACATGCATGCGGTGATCCTCGCCGCCGGCAAGCCGGTCGAATCCATGGCATGACGAAGCGGAGAATCCTATGCGCAATAAGTCCGTTATCTCGGAGGCGAGGGATATTCGCCTGGCCGTCGAACTGATCGAGCTTGGCGCCCGTCTTCAATTGCTTGAGGTTGAAACCAAGTTGAGCCGCGAGCGCCTGCTCAAGCTCTACAAGGAAGTTCGCGGGGAATCCCCGCCCAAGGGCATGCTGCCTTTCTCGACCGACTGGTTCATGACCTGGCAACCGAATATCCATGCCTCGCTGTTCATGGCTTATCACCGCTTCCTGCGCGAGAACACGCAGCTGCGAGGCCTGGACGTCACCGTCAAGGCATTCCGGCTGTACCTCGACCAGGTCCGGCGCAACGACATGGAAACCGTGCTTTCCCTGACCCGTGCCTGGACCATGGTGCGTTTCTTCGATGCCAGCATGTTGCAGATGGCGACCTGCAAGTCCTGTCGAGGGCAGTTCGTCACCCATGCCTACGATCCCGTCAAGGGCTATGTCTGCGGCCTGTGCAATGTGCCGGCACGGGCCGGCAAGACGCGTCGCGCCGCCAATGCGGCGGCCTTGCAGGCCAGCGCCTGAGCCGCTGTTGTCGGTGCCGGTCCGGATCGCCTTACCCGGTATCCCGGCTTCCAATAGTGTCTTCCGCCATTTGAAGCTATCATGGCGGTTCCGCGGATTCGCTTGGCCTTCCTCATAGGCAGGAGTCCGGAGAACAATATTCGGAGCGGGGGGAAAGCGGCGCATGTTTGTCATCATCGGATACCTCGTGGTCCTGGGCGCCATTTTCGGCAGCTTCGCGCTCGGCGGCGGCCACCTCGCCGCCCTGCTCCAGCCCTACGAGCTGATGTCCATCGGCGGCGCCGGCCTCGGCACCTTCCTGGTCGCCAACAACCCGAAAGTCGTCAAGGCCACCCTGGCCGCGCTACCGACCGTCCTCAAGGGCTCGCGCTACACCAAGGCGATGTACGTAGACCTCCTGGCGATGCTCTACGAAATTCTTTCCAAGGTGCGCAAGGAAGGCCTGATGTCGATCGAGCGCGACGTCGAGACACCGGCGGAGAGCGCGATCTTCTCGAAGTACCCGGCGATCGCCGGCGATCACCATGCGCTGGAGTTTCTGACCGACTATCTGCGGATGATGGTGGGCGGCAATCTCAATGCCTTCGAGATCGAGAACCTGATGGACAACGAAATCGAAACCCACCACCACGAGGGCGAGGTGCCGATCCATGCGCTGGCCAAGGTGGCCGACGCCCTGCCGGCCTTCGGCATCATCGCGGCGGTGATGGGCGTCGTCCATACCATGGAATCGGTCGGCATCCCGCCGGCGGAACTGGGCAAGCTGATCGCCGCGGCGCTGGTCGGCACCTTCCTCGGTATCCTGCTCTCGTACGGCTTTGTCGGCCCCCTGGCCAACACGCTCGAGCACAAGCTGAATGAATCCTCCAAGATGCTCCAGTGCATGAAGGTGACCCTGCTCGCCAGCATGAACGGCTACGCCCCGCAGGTGGCGATCGAGTTCGGTCGCAAGGTGCTCTACTCGACCGAACGGCCGGGCTTCCTGGAACTTGAGGAAGAAGTGAAGAGCCGCAAGGGCAAGTAAGGCCGTTTCCAGTCCAGTCATGAGAGCAGGAACGTGAGCGACAATTCCCAGCAGCCGATAGTCGTCAAGCGCATCAAGAAGGTCGCCGGCGGCAGTCACGGCGGCGCCTGGAAGATCGCCTACGCCGACTTCGTCACGGCAATGATGGCCTTTTTCCTGCTGATGTGGCTGTTGGGCAACGCCTCCAAGGGCGATCTCAAAGGCGTCGCCGAGTATTTCCAGACGCCGCTCAAGGTGGCGCTGCAGGGCGGCGCGGACAGCGGCGATTCCTCCAGCATCCTGCGCGGCGGCGGCCAGGACCTGACCCGGACCAACGGCCAGGTCAAGCGCGGCGACATCGAGGCGCCGAAGCGGACGATCAATCTCCAGGCCCTGACGCAGGAAGAGGAAAAGCTCGAGGCGGAGCGGCTGTCGGGTCTGAAAGGGCGGATCGAGCAAATGATCGACAGCAATGTGAATCTCAGGCAGTTCAAGAACCAATTGCTGATCGATATTACCGACGAGGGCCTGCGCATCCAGATCGTGGACGAAAAGAACAGGCCGATGTTCGATTCCTCGAGCGCCGAACTCAAGCCCTACACCCGCGAAATCCTGCACCAGATAGGCCGCGCCCTGAACGGCGTCGAAAACAAGATCAGCCTGTCCGGTCATACCGACGCCACGCCTTATGCCGGCGGCGACAAGGGCTGGGGCAACTGGGAGCTTTCCGCCGCACGGGCCAACGCTTCCCGGCGCGAGCTGATCGCCGGGGGCATGGACGAAGACAAGGTGATGCGCGTGGTCGGGCTGGCCTCGGCGGTCCCCTTCGACAAGAACGATCCGTTTTCCGCGATCAACCGCCGCATCAGCATCATCGTCATGAACAAGAAGACCGAGGATGCCATCTGGCGCGAGGGAAAGGGGCAGTCGCAGCCGCCGGTCGCGGCCGGCACGCCCGCCGCGCGTTGAGCATGGACCGTCCTTTGCCGCCGATCCCCGCCTGGAGGGCCGCCGGTGTCTGACAATGCGCGCCCCGCCGCGCTGCCCGGTGCGCCGAGTTCTTCGCCGCGCGAGTTCCACTTCACGGCGGATGACTTCGAGCGCGTGCGCAAACTGATTTACGACCGCGCCGGCATCTCGCTTTCGCCGGCGAAGCAGGACATGGTCTACAGCCGCCTGGCGCGGCGGCTTCGGGCGCACGGCTACACCACCTTCGCCCAGTACCTGACGCACCTTGAGCGCGGCGACGAGAAGGAATGGGAAACCTTCACCAACTCGCTGACCACCAACCTCACCTCCTTCTTCCGCGAGGCGCATCACTTCGTCCTTCTGGCCCAACAGATGGCGCGCAGCAAGCACAGACCCTTCCGTATCTGGTGCTCCGCCGCGTCCACCGGGGAAGAGCCGTATACGCTCGCGATCACCGCCTGCGAGGCCTTCAAGACCCTGACCCCGCCGGTGACCATTTTCGCCAGCGACATCGACACCAATGTCCTGGAGACGGCCGCGCGGGGCATCTATGCCGAGGAGCGCGTCGACAAGCTGGATCCCGAGCGGCTGCGCCAGTTCTTCGTCAAGGGCACGGGGGCGCAGCAAGGCCAGTTCCGGGTACGGCCGGAACTGCAGAAACTGCTGAGCTTCGCCCGGGTGAATCTGCTCGATGCGCGTTGGCCGATGCAAGGTCCGTTCGATGCGCTGTTCTGCCGCAACGTGATGATCTACTTCGACAAGCCGACGCAGTACGGCATCCTGAAGAAGTTTCAGCCCCTGCTGCGCGAGGACGGATTGCTCTACGCCGGTCATTCCGAAAGCTTCGTTCATGCCCTCGATCTTTTCCGCTCACAGGGGCGTACCGTCTATGAACGTTCGGACCGCAAGCGCTGACGGCGAAGCGGCAGCGGCCCCGGCGCATTCGCGCCCGAGACCTTTCACCGGCCGCGGACAGGAGTGGCAGCTGATCGCCATCGGCGCCTCGACCGGCGGCACGGAGGCGATCAAGGACGTGCTCGCCGGCCTGCCCGAAGATGTCCCGGGCATCGTCATCGTCCAGCACATGCCGGAGTCCTTCACCGCCTCCTTCGCCAAACGCCTGGACAGCCTGTCGCGGGTGGAGGTGATCGAATCCAGAGGCGGCGAGCACATCCTGCCGGGACATGCCTATCTGGCGCCGGGGCACTCCCACCTGCTGGTGAAGAAAAGCGGCAACGGCTACGTCACCGAGCTCTCCCGGGCCGCGCCGGTCAATCGACATCGACCGTCGGTCGATGTCCTGTTCGAGTCGGTCGCGGCCCACGCCCGCGGCAACGCCGTCGGCGTGATCCTGACCGGCATGGGCAAGGATGGCGCCAGGGGACTGCTCGAGATGCGCCAGGCCGGAGCCTGGAACATCGGCCAGGGGCAGGATTCCTGCGTGGTCTACGGCATGCCGCGCGAGGCGGCACTGATCGGCGCGGTCGACGAGGTGGTGCCGCTCGATCAGATTGCCGGACGCATTATCCAGCGCCTGCGGGCTTGAGTTTGCACCGCGATCCGGAAAGGGCAAAGGTAAACTCAAGGACCGGCTGCAACTGCCGTTGACCCACCCTCGGGGGCGAGGTATTGAACCTTTTCAAGCTATAATCGCCGACAATATTACGAAATGCAGATGAGGATCGTCCGGGATTTCCGGGGCGGTCGCTGCCAGGAAGGGGACGCAATGTCCGAAATGTTGAAGAATATCGATGCACGAACCAGGCTGGCCGGCACCAACAAGCTGGAAATCCTGCTGTTCGCGCTCGGCGTCGATAGCCGCACCGGCAGGCGCGAGACCTTCGGGATCAACGTCTTCAAGGTGCGCGAGGTGATGCGCACCCCGGCGATCACCGCCGCGCCCGAAATGACCGCCGCGGTGAAGGGCATGGTTTCGCTGCGCGGCGCGCTGGTGCCGGTGGTCGATCTGGCCGAATATATCGGCATGCCTTCGGAGACGCCGCGCGAGGTGATGATCGTCACCGAATACAACGGTCACACTCAGGGCTTCCTGGTCGAGGCCGTGGACACCATCCTGCGCCTGGACTGGTCGCAGATGCGGGTGCCGCCGGAAATGCTGACCTCCAACCTGGGCGGCCTGGTGACGGCGGTGACCGAACTGCCCGACGGCTGCCTGGTGATGATGCTCGATGTCGAGCGTGTCCTGTCGGAGACCACCAAGTACGACGACGCCTTCATGTTCAAGGATCTCAAGCGGATCGCCGACGACGACGTGACCGTGTTCTTCGCCGATGACTCGTCGGTGGCGCGCTCGCAAATTACCCGTACGCTGGACGCGCTCGGCATCAAATATGTCGGCTCGGTCAACGGTCGCGCCGCCTGGGACGAATTGCAGAAGGTCGCGGCCTACGCAACGAGTGCCGGCAAGCCGGTGAGCGACCTGGTGCAGGCGGTGCTGACCGACGTCGAGATGCCGGAGATGGACGGCTTCATTCTGACCAAGAACATCAAGAGCGATCCGCGTTTCGTCGGGATCCCGGTAATCATGCATTCTTCGCTCTCCGGAAGCTCCAACCAGCAACTCGGCCTCTCTGTCGGGGTCGATGAGTACGTGCCCAAGTTCGAGCCGCAACGGCTGGCGGAAACCCTTGCCCGCCTTGTCATCAACAACAAGTTGCAGGGCGACTGAAGCAGGAGACCGGCGATGAATCGACAAGATGCCCTGAGTGCAGTCCCCAAGGGTGGCAATACCCTGCTGGAGTCCGTCGATGCGCGCACCAAGCTGGCAGGCTCCAATCGCATGGAGATCCTGTTGTTTTCGCTGGGCACGCACGAAACCTTCGGCATCAACGTGTTCAAGGTGCGCGAAGTCAGCAAGACGCCGCAGATCACCAAGGCGCCGAACATGCCGGCCGGCGTGGAAGGGCTGATCAGCCTGCGCGGCAACGTCATCCCGGTGCTGTCCCTGGCGCGCACGATGGGCCTGGCCGATGCGCCGGCAGGCCTGGGCGCCGCGATGATGGTGACCGAGTACAGCAAGCGCACCCTGGGCTTTCTGGTGCACGCCGTGGATCGCATCATTCGCGTCGATTGGGACAAGGTGCGCGCGCCGGACACGGTGATCAGCGGCGGCAGCGGCCACTTCATCACCGCCATCACCGAATTGCCGGGCACCGAGACGTCGGAAGGCAAGCTGGTTTCCATCCTCGACGTCGAGCAAATTCTCGCCAATACCTTTGGCGAGGCGCCGGTCGGCGACCTGGAAAAGCTGGACGCCAGCGTGGACTACAACGTCTTCTTCGTCGACGACTCGGCGGTGGCACGGAAGAAAATCGCCGAAGTGCTCGACAAGGTCGGCGCCAAGCACAAGCATGCGGTCAACGGCATGGAGGCATGGACCCGCCTGTCGGGCATGGCCGCGCACGCGCAGCAGGCCGAACAGGATCTGCGCGACGAAGTGCAACTGATCCTGGTCGACGCCGAGATGCCGGAAATGGACGGCTATGTGCTGACCAAACATATCAAGAGCGACCCGCGTTTCAACGGCATCCCGGTGGTGATGCATTCGTCGCTTTCGTCCGAAGCCAATCGCGCCATGGGCCAGGCCGTCGGCGTCGATGCCTACGTCGCCAAGTTCGACGCCGAGTTCCTGGCCGAGACGATCAGGCCGCTGCTGTTGAAACTTCATAGAGACTGAGCTGGGGAGCCACATGCCAGATCCGAGCAAGATAAAGTTCCTTGTCGTCGATGATTTTTCCACGATGCGGCGCATCGTCCGGAACCTTCTCAAGGAACTCGGTTACGTCAATGCCGACGAGGCCGAGGACGGCGCCATCGCGTTCCAGAAGCTGAAAGGCGGCGGATTCGACTTCGTCGTCTCCGACTGGAACATGCCCAACATGGACGGCCTGCAATTGTTGCAGGCGATTCGCGCGGACGCGAGCCTGAAACATCTGCCGGTGTTGATGATCACCGCCGAGGCGAAGAAGGAAAACATCATCGCCGCCGCCCAGTCCGGTGCCCATGGCTACATCGTCAAGCCGTTCACGGCCGCGACGCTGAACGAGAAGCTGATCAAGATCTTCGCGAAGCTGGATGGCACTTCCGCGTAGGTCGACTAGGAGCAACCCCGAGATGGCGAAACCGATCAAGTTCGACGAATCAGGCGACAGCGAGGATCTGCAGTCCTTGTTCGACAGTATCTCAGCGGGCGGCGCGCCGCCGCCCGCTGAGGTCCGCGCTGCTGCCGCCGCAGCCGGAGATGCTTCCGGCGATTCCGCCGATCTCCAGGCCTTGTTCGACAGCGTCGCCTCCTCTTCGGCATCTCCCGCCGCGGCCTCCGCCGCGCCGCAGCGGCCGGCGGCCGGCCCCGCGCCGGAGCCGTCGGAGAGCGGTGCGGTATTCAACCGGTTGGGCCTGATGACCCGGGAACTGCACAACTCTCTGCACGAACTGGGCTACGACAAGGTGCTGGGCGAAGCAGCCAAGTCGATGCCCGATGCGCGTCAGCGACTGGCCTACATTTCCCAGATGACCGAGCAGGCGGCCAGCAAGGTGCTGAACGCCACCGACATCGCCAAGCCGATCCAGGACGCGTTGCAGAACCAGTCGGAGATGCTCGGCAAGCGCTGGGAGAAGGTGTTCGCCAACCAGACCTCGGTCGACGAATTCAAGGCGCTGGCTGCCGATACCCATGCCTTCTTGCGTCGGGTGCCGATCGAGGCGCGCGCGACCAACGCGCAGTTGACCGAAATCATGATGGCCCAGGATTTCCAGGATCTCACCGGCCAGGTGATCAAGAAGGTGATCGACATCGCCCAGCACATGGAGGCGCAACTGCTGAAACTCCTGCTCGAGGTGATGCCCGAGGAATTGCGCGCCGAGACTGCGCCAGGCCTGTTGAACGGCCCGGTGATCAATGCCCTGGGGCGCACCGATGTAGTGACCAACCAGGCTCAGGTCGACGACCTGCTGGAAAGCCTGGGCTTCTAGAGGGCGGAAAAAATGAGCGACTTTCAGGGAATGGAAGACCTGTTGCGGGACTTTCTGGTCGAGGCCGGTGATCTGCTCTCCGACGTCGACAACAAGCTCGTGGACCTCGAGAAGACGCCGCATGAGCGCGGCCTGCTGAACGAGATCTTCCGCGGCTTTCATACCATCAAGGGCGGTGCGGGTTTCCTAAATGCCAAGGAACTGGTCACGCTTTGCCACCTGACCGAGAACCTGTTCGACAGGCTCAGGAACGGCGAGCTGGAAGTCACGCGCGCGATCATGGACGCGATCATGGATGCCACCGGCACGGTGCGGGAGATGTTCGGTTCGCTCGATCGCGGGATTCAGCCGCAGCCGGCCTCGCCGCAGCTTCTTGAGGCGTTGAGGCAGGCGATCGCCGGTGAGTCCGGCGCGGTTTCAGCGCCGGCCGCCCTGGTCGTGGCGGCGCCGGCCGCGGCGGGCGCCGTGCCCGACTGGGGCGGGCTGATGCAAGCCGTTTCCCTGGCCGTCGATGCATTTGCCCCGGCCACTACGGGCACAACGGCCACGCTGCCCGCCAGCGAGCAGCACGACCTGACCGGCAAGACGCCGGAAGAAATCATCAAGATGGCGGTAGGCCGTCGCAGCATCGACAAGCCCGGCTACCAGGGGCCGCCGGCCAGCCGCCGCGAGGGCGAGAAGGCGCGGGACAATTCGATCCGGGTCGATACCTCGCGCCTCGATCAGGTGCTCAACCTTTCAGGCGAGATCGGCCTGACCAAGAATCGCCTGACATCGCTCCGGAGCGACATCCTGGGCGGGCGCAGCGACTCCGATACGCTGCATGCGCTCGATCAGGTGGTGGGGCAACTGGACCTGCTCGTCTCCGATCTTCAGAGCGCGGTCATGAAGACGCGGATGCAGCCGATCGGCCGGCTGTTCCAGAAGTACCCGCGCATCGCCCGCGACCTGGCCAGGGCGCTGGGCAAGGAAGTCGAACTGGTATTGGTCGGCGAAGACACCGAGATCGACAAGACGATGATCGAGGACCTCTCCGACCCGATCATCCACCTGATCCGCAACGCCGTGGACCATGGCATCGAATTGCCCGCAGAGCGCCTCGCCCAGGGCAAGCCTTCGATGTCGGCGGTGCGGCTGGAGGCGCGCCAGGAAGGCGACCATATCGTGCTCCTGGTCGCCGACGATGGCCGCGGCATGAATGCCGAACGGTTGCGTGCCAAGGCGGTGGAGAAGGGCCTCATCACCGATGAGGAAGCCAACACCATGGACGAGCGCCAGAGTTTCAATCTGGTGATGCTGCCCGGCTTTTCGACCAAGGACGTCGCCTCGGACGTCTCCGGTCGCGGCGTCGGCATGGATGTGGTCAAGACCAATATCCAGAAACTGAACGGCTCGATCGAGATCAAGTCGGTGCCGGGTGCCGGCACCACCTTCGTCATTTCCCTGCCGCTGACCCTGGCGATCCTGCCCGTGCTGGTGGTGCGCCTGGGCGACCAGCCGTTCGCGGTGCCGCTGTCGATGGTCAGGGAAATCCTCCCGGTCGCGGCCCATGCCATCCAGGAGATCGGCGGTCGCGCGACCATGGTGGTGCGCGGCGAGATCCTGCCCATGCTGCCCTTGTCCTCCCTGCTCGGCTGGCCGCAGGTTCAGGCGCCGGAGTATGGCGTGCTGATGCAGACGACGGAGGCAGCTTTCATACTCGCCGTCGATAGCTTCGCCGGCCGCGAGGACGCCGTGATCAAGTCGCTCGAAGACTTCCGGCCCAAAGGGGTGGCCGGCGTGACCACGCTGCCCAATGGCCAGATCGTGCTGATCCTGGACATGAAGGAACTGTTGGCCGACACCACCGAACAGCGCGGCGTTTCGCGCTCGATGTTCATGCCGCGCAGCGGGCTCGCCGCCTGAATTTCCGCCCCCCCCGCAGCGACGTCTTTGCGGCGTCGCTCGGTGCTCAGGCCGCGACCTCGGACTGAGCCGGCCTGCCGGCCTCAAGCCGCGGCCGGCTATCCTCGCGACCGGCGCGCCAGTGCAAAGCCCAAGATGGTCACACGGTAAGGACGAATAGACCGGTTTAACAGGCTCTTTTCGGGCGCTGGGGTCTTGCCTCCACCGGCAATAATTGCCGGCATGCGAGGAACTGTCCGTGGCTGAAACAAGCGATCTTGAACGCAGCGAACCGGCGTCGAGCAGGCGCCTGGAACAGGGGCGGGAGGAGGGCCAGGTTCCCCAGTCGCGCGAACTCGCGGCATTCATGGTGTTGATGTCGAGCGTCGCCGGCTTCTGGATGATGGGCGACTGGTTCGCGCAGCATGCCGCGGGCATTTTTCGCAAAGGCTTGAGCTTCGGTCGCGAGGCGGCCTTCGACAGCCACGCGATGGGCAACTCCTTCACGGCCTTGTCCTGGGACGCGCTGCTCCTCGCTGCGCCGATCTTCCTGCTGTGCATCGCCGCCGCGATCGCGACGCCGTTCCTGATGGGCGGCGCGGTTTTCTCGCCCAAGGCGCTCGGCTTCGACTTCTCCCGCCTGAATCCGCAAAAAGGCCTGGGCCGCATCTTTTCGGTGCAGGGCGTCGCCGAAATGGTCAAGGCCATCCTGAAGGCGTTCCTGGTCGGCGTCATCCTCTATTGGGTGGTCAGGCATGAGCAGGCCGACCTGTTTGCCTTGCTCTCCCTGCCCATCGAAAGCGGCCTCGCCAGCTTCGCCAGCATGCTGCTGCTGGCCGCGCTGGCGCTGGTAGTCGGCGTTGCGCTGGTTGCCGGCATCGACGTGCCCTTCCAGCTCTGGCAGTACTACAGCAAGATGCGCATGACCAAGGAAGAGCTGCGCCAGGAGTCGAAGGAGAGCGAGGGCGATCCGCAAGTGAAGGCGCGCGTCCGCAGACAGCAGCGCGAGCTGGCCAAGAAGCGGATGATGAGCGAAGTGCCCAAGGCCGACGTCGTCGTCACCAACCCGAGCCATTTTGCGGTCGCGCTGAAGTACGACAGCAGGAACATGAGCGCGCCGGAAGTGGTGGCCAAGGGCATGAACCTGATCGCGCAAAGGATCCGGGAGCTGGCCGAGGAGCACGGCGTGCCGTTGATCGAGGCGCCGCCGCTGGCGCGCGCGCTTTACCGCCACAGCGACGTCGGCGACCAGGTGCCCGCGCAGCTCTATACCGCAGTGGCCGAGGTGATGGCCTACGTCTATCAACTGCATCAGTTTCTCGCCGACGGCGGCAGGAACCTGCTGGAACCGCGCCTGCCGGCGGTGTTGCCGGTGCCGGCCGAGATGGATCCGGGAGTGCCTGAATGAACGGCTCGCTGGCTTTCCAGACACTGTTCGCGAAGTCGAACCTGCGCCAGCTGGCGGCACCCATGCTCATCGTCATGATCCTGTCGATGATGGTGCTGCCGCTGCCGCCCTTCATGCTCGACCTGTTCTTCACTTTCAACATCGCCTTGTCGATCATGGTCCTCCTGGTGGCGATGTACACCATGAGGGCTCTCGAATTCTCGGCCTTCCCGACCGTGCTGCTGGTCACCACGCTGTTGCGCCTCTCCCTCAACGTCGCTTCGACCCGGGTCGTGCTGCTTCAGGGCCACACCGGTCCGGACGCCGCCGGAAAAGTGATCGAGGCCTTCGGTCACTTCCTGGTCGGCGGCAACTATGCGGTCGGTCTGGTGGTGTTCATCATTCTGGTGGTCATCAACTTCGTCGTCATCACCAAGGGCGCGGGGCGAATCGCCGAAGTGTCAGCGCGTTTCACCCTGGATGCCATGCCGGGCAAGCAGATGGCAATCGACGCCGATCTCAACGCCGGTCTCATCGGCGAGGACGAAGCCCGGAAACGGCGCCTCAATGTGGCGCAGGAGGCCGACTTCTTCGGCTCGATGGACGGCGCCAGCAAGTTCGTGCGCGGGGATGCCGTCGCCGGCATCCTGATCCTGTTCATCAACATCGTCGGCGGTCTGGTCGTCGGCATTCTTCAACACGACATGGGTTTCGCCCAGGCGGCGAAGAACTATACCCTGCTCACCATCGGCGACGGACTGGTGGCGCAGATTCCGGCGCTGATCATCTCGACCGCCGCCGGCCTGGTGGTCAGTCGGGTGGCCACCGACGAGGATATCGGCCAGCAGTTCGTCGGCCAGATCTTCGGCAAGCCGATGGTGATGCTGCTCACCGCCGCGATCCTCGGTGTCCTGGGCTTGATCCCGGGCATGCCCAATCTGGTCTTCCTGCTGCTCGCCGCGGTCCTCGCCTGGCTCGGCTGGTGGACCCTGAAGCGTCAGCTTCAACCGGCGGCTCCCGAGGCCGCCCCGGTGGCGGCAGCGGCGCCCGCGGAATCCCTGGAGGCGAGCTGGACCGATGTGGCGCCGGTCGACGTGCTCGGTCTCGAGGTCGGCTATCGCCTGATCCCCCTGGTCGACCGCGCGCAGGACGGCGATCTGCTCAAGCGCATTCGCGGCCTGCGCAAGAAGTTCGCCCAGGAAGTGGGTTTCCTCTCTGCGCCGGTGCATATTCGCGACAATCTGGAGCTGAAGCCCAATGCCTATCGCATTACCTTGAAGGGCGTCGAGGTCGGCTCGGGCGAGACCTATCCCGGCATGCATCTGGCGATCAATCCGGGGCGCGTCGCGGGGACGCTGGCGGGAACCCCAACCAAGGATCCGGCTTTCGGCCTGCCGGCGATCTGGATCGATTCAAACCTGCGCGAGCAGGCCAATGTCCTGGGTTACACGGTGGTCGACGCCGGCACCGTGGTGGCCACGCACCTCAATCACGTGATCATCTCGCATGCCGCCGAGCTTCTCGGCCGTCAGGAGACGCAGTCGCTGCTCGATCACATCGGCCAGGAGTCACCGAAGCTGATCGAAGACCTGGTACCGAAGCAGGTCTCACTTTCGGTGGTGCAGCGCGTGCTGCAGAACCTGCTCGAAGAGAACGTGAATATCCGTGACATGCGCACCATCATCGAGACCCTGGCCGAGCATGCGCCGCGCAGCCAGGACCCACTCGAGTTGACCACACAGGTGCGCATCGCGCTCGGACGGGCCATCGTTCAGCAGCTGTTCCCCGGCGGTGCCGAACTTCAGGTGATGGCGCTCGAGCCCGGACTCGAGCGACTGCTCGCCCAGGCCGTGCAATCAGGCGGCAACGCCAGCGCCATCGAGCCGGGGCTGGCCGATACCCTGTTGCGCGAGACCGCGGCCGCGGCGCAGCGCCACGAAGAGCTGGGGCTGCCGGCCGTGCTGCTGGTGCCGGGGCAGTTGCGCTGGCTGTTGTCGCGTTTCCTGCGCCGGGCGGTCGCCCAGCTCAGGGTGATCGCGAATGCGGAGGTTCCGGATTCGCGCACGATTAGAGTTACGACGATTATTGGAGCGAAGTCATGAGCGTGAAGCGATTCTTTGCAGAAACTGCGCGCGAATGCTTGCGCAAGGTCAAGGAGGGTCTCGGCCCGGATGCCATCGTCGTGTCCAACAAGTCGGTCGAAGGCGGCGTCGAGATGGTGGCGATGTCGGAAAGCGGCCTGGAGGCCATATCCAGGCAGACACCCCCGAGAACCGCCGAACCCGGTGTCGCGCCGCGCGCCGCCAAGCCCACAACCTGGGCGCCGGAAGACGACTTCGATTACACGCTCAACCTGTCTTCCCAGATCAAGAAGCAGCCCGCTGCCGCGTCGTGGTCGACCTATTCTCCGGGGGCTCCTCCTGCCCGGCCCGAGCGTCCCGCGGTGCGCCCCCTGCCCGCGAAGCCGGCAAAGGCCGAAGCCATCCTTTCGGCGCCCCAGGTGGCCGCGACACTGAAGCGCACGCTGCAGGAAGAAGCCCCCGCGGCGCCGCCGCTGCAGGTGGCACAACTGATGGGCGAAATGAATTCGATCAAGGTGCTGCTCGAGCGCCAGTTGGCCGGCTTTGCCTGGGGAGACATGTCCCGGCATGAGCCGACCCGGGCGCTGGCCCTGTCGGAAATGCTCGATGCCGGTTTTTCCGGCCAGCTCTCGCGCCAGCTGTCTGCGGAGATGCCCGCCGACCTCAGCCTCGACGATGGCCGCAAATGGCTCAAGGGCGCCCTCAATCGCCGCCTGCGCAGCCTCGGCGAGGACAACGACATCATCCAGCGCGGCGGCGTGTTCGCCCTGGTCGGCCCTACCGGCGTGGGCAAGACCACCACCACGGCGAAACTCGCGGCACGTTGCGTGGTGCGCTACGGCGCGGACAAGCTGGCGCTCCTGACCACCGACGGTTACCGCATCGGCGCCCATGAGCAATTGCGCATTTACGGCCGCATTCTCGGCGTGCCGGTGCATGTGGTGAGAGACGGCGAGGACCTGCGGCATACGCTGGCCGATCTGCGCGACAAGCACATGGTGCTGATCGATACGGTCGGCATGAGCCAGCGCGACCGGATGGTGGCGGAGCAAGCCGCCATGCTGATGGGCGCGGGGGAGGTAAATCGCCTCCTGCTGCTCAACGCGACCAGCCGCGGCGACACGCTCGACGACGTGGTGCGGGCCTATGCCGGAGACGATCTCGCCGGCTGCATCATCACCAAGATGGACGAGACGGCATCGCTCGCGCCGGCGCTCGACGTCGTGCTGCGCCACGGCCTGTTGCTGTCCTACGTCACCAATGGCCAGCGGGTGCCGGAAGACCTGCATCTGCCCAACCGAAACTACCTGCTGCATCGCGCCCTGAAGCTGTCCGACGGGAGTTCGCCGCACCGATTGAACCGCGACGAGGTCGGCCTGGTCGCTTCGCCGAGACCGGCGGCGGCGAGCGAGAGCAGCCATGGCGCCGGAGTCGCCCATGTCTGAGCGGCAGCCTGGGGGCATTGCGCCGTGGCCGGGCGACCAGGCGGACGGACTGCGCCGGCTGTTCGGGGTGCGTGCGCCCCAAGTCGTCGCCTTCGCGTCCGGACGCGAAGCCTGCGGCCGCACCACGCTGCTGGTGCAAACCGCGGCTGCGCTGGCGGCGGCCGGCCACGCTGTGCTGATCATCGACGAGAACGGCGCGCCCAACAACGCCGTATCCGCCTTCGGCCTGACCGCCCGCTATGATCTGTTCCAGGCCTTGAACGGGGAGCGCTCGCTGCGCCAGGTAACGCTTCAGGCGGCACCGCTGCTGCGCATCCTGCCGGCCGCCCGCGCCGCCCGCGAGCTCGATAACGCCAGCCGGCTCGCCGCGACAGCGCGCCTGCAACTGGCCAATTGCCTCCGGGAGATGCAACGCGACGTAGGCTTTGTCCTGATCGACACGGCGCTGCGTCGCGGCGGCCATCTTTCGCCGCTGGCCCTGGCGGCGCAGCACATGACGGTGGTGATGGCGGCGCAGAGTTCGGCCATCACCAATGCCTACGCGCTGATCAAGCGCATCGCCCAGGAGCGCGGCCGCGATGGTTTCCAGGTGGCGATCACGCGTGCCCGGAACGGCGAGGAAGCGCGCGCGATCTTCGGCAACATGCGGCGGGTTGCCCGCGAACATCTCGACGTTCGGCTCGACTACCTCGGCGCCTCCCTGGTCCCGGTCACGGACAATCTGGCCGACGCGCTGCTGCAGCGGCTGCCCCCGGTGTCCGAGGGCGGTCCCGGCAATGGCTTTGCGCTGCCTATCGGCGATATCGGCCATCGGGCCGGAATCGTGGCCGGAGGCGGCCGGCGCGCCGTGGCGGCGCTTGATTCGGTGGTATAGTTTGGCCGGTCGGCGGAGTTGCCACCCAACATTGCGACAACGATGTACAACGCCCAAGGGGTCCTGGACAAGGATCAGTTCGTCTCGCAGTACGCGCCGCTGGTCAAACGCATTGCTTACCATTTGATGGCGAGGCTGCCTTCGAGCGTGCAGGTCGATGACATCATCCAGAACGGCATGCTCGGCCTGCTGGATGCGGCCAGTCGTTTCGAGGACGGGCTGGGCGCGGAATTCGAGACCTATGCCGCGCAACGCATCCGCGGCGCCATGCTCGATGGCTTGCGCGACAACGATTGGATGCCGCGCGGCCTGCGTCGCGACATGCGCCGCATCGAGACGGCGGTGCGCAGCCTCGAGCAGGAGCACGGCCGACCGCCGAGCGAAGGCGAGTTGGCGCAGGCGCTGGACATGCCGCTCGCCGATTATCAGAAGATGCTCCAGGAGGCGCGTGGTCATCAACTGGTCTACCTGGAGGATCTGGGCGATCGCGGCGATGACGATTTCCTGGAACGCAACGTCTCCTCGTCCAGGCCCGATCCGCTGGTGGCGCTGCTGGATCAGGACATGCGTGCGACGCTGGTTCGCGCCATCGAGGATCTGCCCGAGCGGGAGAAATTGATGATGGGTCTGTACTATGAGGAGGAACTCAACCTGCGCGAGATCGGCGAAGTGCTCGGCGTGAGCGAATCGCGGGTCTGTCAGGTGCATACCCAGGCCATCGCCCGCTTGAGAAGCCGCCTGCTGGGCGAACAGCCCAAGAAACGAGACTAGGGAATCGCGCGTGGACGTGATCAGCATAGCAGGCCTGCTCCTGGGCCTCGGGGCCATTCTCGGCGGGCAGGTGCTGGAGGGCGGCCATCTCTCCTCGCTGATCCAGCCGACGGCTTTGCTCATCGTCATCGGCGGCACCTTCGGTGCGGTGATGCTGCAAAGCCAGTTGTCGGTGTTCATCACGAGCATCCGACTCGGCGCATGGGTCCTCTGGCCCCCGCCCTTGACGCCCAGCTTCCGCATCACCCGGATCTCCCGCTGGAGTCAGATTTCGCGCAAGGAAGGGCTGCTGGCGCTGGAGGCGGAGATCGACTTGCTGAGCGATCCCTTCGACCGGAAGGGACTGAGCCTGCTCGTCGACGGCGTCGATCCGGATCGCTTGCGCGATCTGCTGGAAATCGAGATCGGCGCCTGGGAGCGGGATCTGAAACTCGCCGCCAAGGTCTGGGAATCGGCCGGCGGGTATTCCCCGACGATCGGCATCCTGGCCGCGGTGCTGGGTCTGATCCACGTCATGGAAAACCTCGCCGACCCGTCCAAACTCGGCGCCGGCATTGCGGTGGCCTTCGTCGGCACGATCTACGGCGTCGGCCTGGCCAACCTGGTCTACCTCCCGATCGCCAAGAAGCTCATGGCCATCATCAATCGCCTGTCCACCTTGCGCGAAATGTACGTAGACGGCCTGGTCGGCATCGCCAACGGAGACAATCCCCGCACCATCGAGACCCGGATGCAGGGCTATATCGTATGAACTGCAATCATCGGCGAACGAAGCCTGGGGGTGCGGGGATTGCGGCGAAGGCTAACTTGCGGGGCAAGTTAAGCGCGCGTAGCGCGGGGCCGAAGCCACAATTTGTAGGCACCATCGAGACCCGGATTCGGGGCTATATCGTCTGATGCCATGAGGCGACGCCGTCACCGGGATGAAGAGCGCGACAACCAGGACCGCTGGCTGGTTTCCTACGCCGATTTCATCACCCTGCTGTTCGCCTTCTTCGTGGTGATGTACGCGATCTCCATGGTCAACGAGGGAAAGTACCGCGTCCTGTCCAGCGCCCTGGTCTCGGCATTCAACAAGACCCCGGGCATCACCGGCGGGGCCCAGCAGTCGGTCAGTACGGTACCCGGCGGCGAGCTGCAAATGCCGATGATCAAGCCCCAGGGTATCCCCATCGACGAGGCCGCCCAGCGCCGGAGCAAGGAAAGGCTGCGCGACATGGCGAAGGAGATTGCCGGCGCGCTGGGACCCCTGGTGCAGAGCGGCCAGGTACGGATCACCGAAGGCGCGCTCGGAATCACCGTGGAAATCAATGCCAGCCTGCTGTTCGCGCCGGGCGACGCGCGCCTCTCGGCCGAGGCGACGCGCGCCTTGAGCGCCGTCGCCCTGGTGCTGACGCCGACCGATTTTCCGATCATCGTCGAGGGCCATACCGACAATACGCCGATCAACACGCCGCAGTTCCCCTCCAACTGGGAACTCTCCGGCATGCGGGCCTCGAGCGTGGTGCGACTGTTCATCGAGAAAGGCGTCGATGCGCGCCGGTTCACCGTGACCGGCTATGCCGATCAGCGCCCGATCGCCGACAATGCCACGGCCGAGGGGCGCATGCGCAACCGGCGGGTCGCCATTACCATCGAATCCAAGGTGCCGGACGGGCCGGTCAACGTGCAGGTATTGCCGAAGAGCAGTGAGTAGTCGAGTAGTCCTGCGGGTCGGGCGGGAAGCCGGCAGTCGGCCGGCCAGCCTCGCCTCAGGCGGCGCCCAGGTGGCGGCCGCTGCCCGTAACGTGGGGCTGTCCGTCGGGCCCATAGAGCGTGGCCTGGTCGGCGGCGGCATGGAGCACCGCGAGCGCGTGCCGGTTGTGCTGCATGCGGTTGGTGATCAGTTTGCCGTTGATCTCGTTCTGCAGCTTTGCCTCGGCAGCAAGCGCGAGCAGGGCGGCCCAGTCGGCCCGACTCGGGGCGGCGGGCTCCTGGCTTGCCAGCCATGCTTCCATGCCCGCCTTGCTCGCGGCCAGACCCGCGGCAGCCAGCGCCTTGGTTCGGGCGTCGGCGATGCGGCCGAGCGCCGCCGCCCGGCGCGTCTTTTCTTCTGCCAGCGGCAGCAAGCGGTCGATGTCGCCGGGAATCAGCGCCTGCTGTTCGCTGCCGAGCAAAGCCACGAACTCGCGCAGCAGAGCGAGTTCATCGGCAAGGAGTCGGGAAAGATCGGACAAGTGCAGTCTGGAAAGCCCAGGCCTGGGAAATCAGAACGCGCGCCCTAGCTCTGGGCGGCGATCATCTGGCGGACGCCGGCAATCAGTCCGTCGGCGATCTTGCCGGGATCCACCGTGAAACGACCCTCGGCAATCGCCTGCTTGATTTCGGAGACGCGGCCGGCGTCGACGACCGGCGTGGATGCCAGAGAGCCGGAGATTTCCTGCAGGCGCGCGGCCATCGGCGACAGTTCCACCGCGACGCCGGCTGCGGGCGATGCAGTACCCGCCGAAGGCTGCGCCGCGGCATTGTTGCCCGTGGCGCTGCGTCTGCCGCCGGACGGAGTGCCGACGGACTTGATCGAGTTGTCAATTTTCATGTTGCCATCCTTCACAGGAATTTCATTTTCTCATAGTACAACGGCTCCCGACGGGAAAACTTGAGCGCTCAGGCGACATTTATTTCAGTAGGCGATTTCGACCACGCCGCCTTGCCCTGCGATGCCGCTGATCACTCGTCCGTTGGGCAGGCGCACCTGCACGAGTTGTCCTTCGCCGGCGCCGTTGAGCGCGCGACCCTCGCCTGCCGAGACCTGGAACCCCGGGCCTTTAGAGACCACTTTCACGCTCTGCCCCGGCTGGATTGCCAGTGTCAGGCGCAGCATGTCACTGCGCAGCGGCCGGCCCGAGGCTACCGATCGGGCGACCGTCTTGCCGATCGCCTGGCCGGGCTCGGTCAGAATGCCCGCAGGCAGATCGGTGAGGTCGCCGCGCATCTTGAACAGGTCGGCCTCGGCGACGAGCTGACCCTGGGAGAGCGGCCGGGCGGTGACCAGGTAATCGCCCTGGATGTGCACCTGAACCGCCACGAAGATGCTCCAACCGCCTTCCACCTGGCAGCGCACGACCACGCTGGTGTGTCCCCAGGCGCGCGCGCCGGGCGGCAGGGAGACCGCCAGGGACGGGCAGGGGGCGAGATTGTTCTGCGCTTCGATGCTGCCGACGGAAAATGTCGCCACGCCGGGCAGGCCCTTGACCTGAATCCGCAGGAAGTCCTCGATGGCCGCCTTCACCGGCGCAACTTCCTGGCGGGCCACGGCGGGCAGGGAGGCGATCAGCAGGCAGAAGAGGGCCAGGCGGAATGGATTCATGACGCGATTCAATCACGCCCCGCCGATGCTGGCAAGCGGCGGCAATAATTGCCGAGAACTCTGATATTTGCCGCAGCGGCAGCGCCGCTCCGTCGTCCACTGCGCGCTTTTGCCGCCAGCAAAGCCGCACTGCGCGCGGCTGCCTCCGCTTGCCTAGGCTCTGGCATGGTTTCTGCGTTACGACTGCCAGACGGGAATCTTTAGGAGGCTGGCATGGCCGGTGGAATCGACGAGCAGATGCACTTCAAGCAGACGGCGCTCAATTTGCGCGCCTTCCGCCAGGAGTTGCTGGCGTCGAATATCGCCAATGCCGACACGCCGAACTTCAAGGCGCGCGATTTCGATTTCAAGTCGGCGCTGGCTGGCGCGCTGGGCAAGACCCAGGCCGGGACGCTGGCGCTGACCCGGACTTCGCCGGCACATCTGGCGGCGGCCAGCTCCAACCGCTACAACGTCAACGTGCAATACCGCACGGAGTTTCAGCCCAGTGTCGATGGCAACACGGTGAACATGGATGTCGAGCGTGCCGCCTTCGCCGAGAATGCGATGCAGATGGAAGCCTTGATGGCGCACGTCGGCAGTGAATTCAAAACCCAGAACGCGGCGCTGCAGCCGTAAGCCCAGATGAGCCTGTTCAACGTCTTCACCATCGCCGGCAGTGCGCTCACCGCACAGTCCGCGCGTCTCAACGCGGTGGCCAGCAACCTCGCCAACGCCGACAGCGTCGTGGGCTCGGACGGCCAGCCCTACCGGGCCAAGGAGGTGGTGTTTGCCGCCACGCCGGTGGGCAGCGACGGCGGCCAGGGCGTGCAAGTCACGCAAGTCGTCGAAAGCGCCGCGCCGTTGCGCCTCGCCTACGACCCGAACAGCCCGTATGCCGACAAGCAGGGTTATGTCGCCATGCCCAATGTCAACGTCGTCGAGGAAATGACCAACATGATCTCCGCCTCGCGCGCCTACCAGACCAACGCCGAGGTAATGAACACCGCCAAGTCGCTGCTGCTGAAAACGCTGGCCATCGGCCAATGAACGAAAGGATGATGAAATGAGCACCTCCAACGTCAATGGGACGCCGGCTTCGGCGATCTTCTCCGCGATCAATGCGCAGAACACCGCCGGCGCCACCAGTACTGCGCCTGCGACGAGCAGCGCACAGGATCTTTTCCTGAAGCTGCTGACCACCCAACTGCAAAACCAGGACCCGACGAATCCGCTCGACAATGCGCAGATGACCTCGCAACTGGCGCAGATCAGCACCGTCGATGGCATCACCCAGCTCAATACGACTTTGCAGGGCCTGGTCAGCAACGCCAACGCCAGCCAGTCGCTCCAGGCCGCCGCCCTGGTCGGCCAGAGCGTGATGGTGCCGGGCAACGGTCTGTCCCTGCCGCAGGCCGGCGTGGCGACGGGGGCGATAGGCGGCATCACGCTGTCCGGGCCGGCCGATACCGTGACGGCGACGATCAGCGATGCCAGCGGCGCGACGGTACGCACGCTGCAGCTCGGCGCGATGCCCGCAGGCAACAGCGCTTTCAGCTGGGACGGCAATACCGCGAACGGTTCTCCGGCCGCCGCCGGGGCCTATACGGTGAGCTTCTCGGCGACGCAGGGGGGGGCCGCGGTCACCGCCACCGCCCAGCAGGTCGGCGTCGTCTCGAGCGTGATCAACAGCAGCCAGGGCGTCAGCCTGAACGTGGGCAGCCTGGGCACGTTCCAGATGTCCGCCGTGACACAAATTTTCTAAACCGATTTCAAGGAGCGACAAATGGGTTTCCAGCAGGCATTAAGCGGACTTAACGCCGCCTCGTCGGCACTCGACGCCATCGGCAACAACATCTCCAATGCCTCCACGATCGGCTACAAGGCGCAGACGCCGCAATTCGCCGACATCTTCGCCTCCTCTCTGGGCGGCGGAACGGCCGGGCAGGTCGGCATCGGCGTGCAGGTCAGCGACGTCCAGCAGGAGTTCAGCCAGGGCAATATCACGGCCACGAGCAACCCGCTCGACCTGGCCCTCAACGGCAGCGGAATGTTCCGCATGAACAACCAGGGCACGATCACCTATACTCGCAACGGCCAGTTCCAGCTCGACAACAACGGCTTCCTGGTCAATGCGGCGGGCCTGCAGCTGACCGGCCTGGCGGCCGACCAGACGACCGGCGCGATCATTCCCGGCAGCTATGTGCCCCTGCAGATCAACAACTCGGCCATTCCGCCCCAGGTGACCTCACTGAGCCAGGTGCAGACCAACCTGGACTCGCGCGCGACCCCTCCCGCGACGATGACGGCCGGCACGTTAACGGCCTCCGCCGCGCCAACCACGCTGGTGATCGGAGCCGGCAACAACACCCTCACCGGGTCGGTCGATGGCGTGGCCTTCTCCGGCGTGACGATTCCTTCAGCGACCTATGCGAGCGCCGCAACGCTGGCGACGGCGATCCAGACCGCCATCAACAGCACGGCCTCGCCTGCCGGCCTGGGCGGCACGAGCGCCTCGGTGACCGTTACCGTCAATGCCAGCGGCGAGCTCATGCTGACTTCCAATAGCGTCGGCACGACCGGCAGCCTGGGCAACGGCTCCGCGGTCGCGGCCTTGACCGGGACCGGCGCCACCAACCTTGCCCTTATCGCCGCTTCCGCGCCCACCTTGGTCTCGGGGGCGGACAACTTCAGTACCAGCGCCACGACCAGCTATACCTCCTCGACCTCGCAGACGGTGTATGACAGTCTCGGCAATGCGCATAATTTTCAACTCTATTATTCCAAGACTTCCGAGCCCGGCGTCTGGCAGGTGTACACCTCGCTCGACGGCGGCGCGCCGAGCGCGGCGACGCTCCTGAGTTTCGATTCGACCGGCACCCTGAAGACGCCCATGCCCCTGGCGCAGAGCTTCACCGTCGCCACCGGCGCCACGACGCCGCTGGCCTTCAAGCTCGATCTCACCGGCTCGACGCAGTACGGCATCAGCTTCGGCACCAACCAGATGCTCCAGGACGGCTTCACCTCGGGCAAGCTCTCCGGCATGAGCGTTTCCGCCGACGGCATCGTTCAGGGCACCTATTCCAACGGCAAGTCGCGGAACATGGGGCAGATCGTGCTGGCGAACTTCAACGACCTGAACGGCCTCCAGACCATGGGCGGCAACCAGTGGGCCGAGACGCCCACTTCCGGCCAGCCGATTCTGGGCATCGCCGGTACCGGCAACCTGGGCCTGGTGCAGTCGGGCTCGGTCGAGGAATCGAACGTCGATATGACCGCGGAGCTGGTGGACCTGATCACCCAGCAGCGCAATTATCAGGCCAATTCGCAGACCATCAAGACCATGAACACGATCATGCAGACCCTGGTCAACCTGCAGTGACGGTAGCGCGATGAGCATAGCGTCGGGAAGCCGCCATGGATAGGATGATCTACACCGCGATGAGCGGCGCCGCCCAGACCCTGGAGCGCCAGGCGGCGGTGGCGCACAACCTGGCCAATGCCGCGTCGACCGGTTATCGCGCCGAGGAGCACAGTCTGCGCGCGGTCCTGGTGTATGCCGGCAACAGCCCGGCGGCCTTGCCGACGCGCGCCTTCGTGGTCGATGCCAGCACTCACAGCGACTTTACCCCGGGACCGCTGGCCATGACCGGCCGCCCGCTCGACGTCGCGCTGCAAGGCTCCGGCTGGCTGGCGCTGGCCCTGCCTGACGGCAGCGAGGCGTACACGCGCAACGGCTCCCTGGATCTGAGCATCAACGGCGTGTTGCAGACGAAGAGCGGTATCCCGGTTCAAGGCACCAGCGGCCCGATCACGGTGCCGCCCGATGTCAATGTGTCGATCGCCAACGACGGCACGGTTTCGGCGATTCCCCAGACCGGCGTGCAGTCGGCGGTCACCAGCCTGGGCCAGATCAAGCTGGTCAATCCGCCCGAGGCCGAGCTGGTCCGCGGCAGCGATGGACTGTTCCGCCTTAACAGCGGCAAGCCGGCCGATGCCGCCCCGACGGTGACGCTGGCCAGCGGCTATACCGAAGGCAGCAACGTCAATCCGGTCGAGCAGCTGGTCAGCATGATTTCCCTGGCGCGCCAGTTCGACATGCAGATGAAGACCTTGTCAACGGCGCAGGCCAACGACCAGGCGGCGACACAGATCATCGCGAATCTTTGATCGGCCGCCGCAACCGTTCACCCCATCAGGAATAACCCATGATCCGTTCCCTCTGGATAGCGAAGACCGGCCTCGACGCGCAGCAGACGCAACTCGACGTCATCGCCAACAACCTGGCCAACGTCAGCACCAACGGCTTCAAGCGCTCGCATGCCGTGTTCGAGGACCTGATCTACCAGACCCTGCGCCAGCCGGGCGCCCAGTCCTCGCAGCAGACGACGATACCCTCCGGCCTGCAGCTGGGAACCGGCGTGCGGCCGATCGCCACCGAGCGCGTGTTCACCCAAGGCAATCTGAGCCAGACCAGCAATGCCCTGGACATCGCCATCAACGGCTCGGGTTTCTTCCAGATCCAGATGCCCGACGGCACCCTGGCCTATACCCGCGACGGTTCCTTCCAGCAGGACAATACCGGCGCCTTGGTCACCGCCAGCGGTTACCCGCTGCAGCCGGCGATCCTGATTCCGCAAAACGCCACGGCCATCACCATAGGCCGGGACGGCGTGGTGACCGTGACGCAGCCGGGCACGTCGAAGCCGGCCCAGGTCGGCACGATCCAGATCTCGACCTTCATCAATACCGGCGGACTGCAGGCCACCGGCGAGAATCTGTTCGTCGAAACGGCCTCGTCCGGCGCGGCGACGGCCAGCACGCCGGGCATCAATGGCACGGGCCTGCTCCAGCAGGGTTATGTCGAGACGTCCAATGTCAATGTCGCGGAAGAACTGGTCAATATGATCCAGACCCAGCGTGCCTACGAGATGAACACGCGGGTGCTCACGACTTCCGACCAGATGCTGCAGAAGCTGGCAGCGCTCTGAGCCAATGAAGGGGACTCCTATGTCTAAACTCATTGCCATGCTGGGCCTGGCCATGGCCTTGGCTGGCTGCGCGAGCACGGTGCCGCCGAGCAGCGTGCAACAGCCGATGACGGCGCGGCCGGAGCCGCGCAACTATGCCGCTCCCCTCAACGGTTCGATCTACAACGTCGCGTCGGCGCGGCCGCTGTTCGAGGACCGCCACGCGCGTTTCGTCGGCGATACCCTGACCATGAACATCGCCGAGCAGACGACGGCCTCTAAGAACTCCGAGAACAAGTCCTTGCGCACGCAGTCGATCAACGCGACGGTGCCTTCGGTGTTCGGCCTGCCCCTGAAGAGCCTGCAGGGAATGAATCTCTCCGCCGCCGACAACAACAGCTTCGACGGCCAGGGTTCGAACACTTCGGCCAATGACTTCACCAGCACCATCACCGTGACGGTCATCGAGGTCCTGGCCAACGGCAATCTGCTGGTTTCCGGCGAGAAGCAGATCGGCCTCAAGGAAGGCGAGGAGTTCATCCGCTTCTCGGGTGTCGTCAATCCCGCCACCATCACCACGGCGAACACCGTGCAGTCGACCCAGGTGGCCGATGCGCGCATCGAATACAAGGCCAACGGCTTCCTCAATTCCTCCCAGGTGATGGGCTGGCTCGGGCGCTTCTTCCTGAGCTACCTGCCGTTCTAAGGGCATGGATAAATTGCTGGCGATCGGGAAACTGAAATGAGCGGAATTCAAAAGAGCTTCATGACCGCGCTGCTGATTCTGGCGACGCTGACGGCGACGGATGCGGCGCGTGCCGAACGCATCAAGGAGCTGGCCTCGATCGCCGGCGTGCGCAGCAACCAGTTGCTCGGCTACGGTCTCGTCGTCGGCCTCGACGGCAGCGGCGACCAGACCACGCAGACGCCGTTCACCGTGCAAAGCATCGTCAATATGCTCTCCAACCTGGGCGTCGCGCTGCCGCCCGGCACCAGCCTGCAACTCAAGAACGTCGCTGCGGTGATGGTGACGGCGAGCCTGCCGCCCTATGCACGCTCCGGCCAGCAGATCGACGTGACGGTGTCTTCGATGGGCAACGCCAAGTCGATACGCGGCGGCACCCTGGTGATGACGCCCCTGAAAGGCGCGGACAATCAGGTCTATGCCATCGCCCAGGGCAACGTCGTGGTCGGCGGCGCCGGCGCCGCCGCTGCAGGCTCCAGCGTGACCGTCAACCAGCTTTCGGTCGGTCGAATTGCCGGCGGCGCCACAGTCGAGCGCGAAGTGGCGATGCCCGTCGGGCAGGGCGAATTCGTCTATTTCGAGCTCAATGACAGCGATTTCGGCACGGCGGAAAGAATGGTCGAGGCGATCAACCGCGCCGCGCCGGGCAGCGCCACCGCCACTGATGGCCGCCAGATCAAGGTCGTTGCGCCGCTCAGCGTGACCGAGCGCGTCGCCTTCCCCGGCCGCATCGAGAATCTCGACGTCACGCCGATGCAGATGGCGGCCAAGGTGATCATCAACGCCCGCACCGGTTCCGTGGTGATGAACCAGTCGGTGACCCTGGACAGCTGCGCCGTCGCGCACGGCAGCCTGTCGGTGACCGTGAATACCGAGAACGCGGTGAGCCAGCCCAATCCGCTTTCCGCCGGCCAGACCGTGGTCGCCGGGAACGCCAAGGTCGCAGTCAAGCAGGAAGGCGGCGCGCTGATGAACGTGCGCGGCGGCGCCAACCTTTCCGATGTGGTCAAGGCCCTGAACGCCATCGGCGCCAATCCGCAGGATCTGATCTCCATCCTGCAGGCGATGAAGTCTTCAGGGGCGTTGCGTGCCGAATTGGAGATCATCTAGAGCCGGCGCTCCGAGCAGGCAAGAAATGCCGGGCAAAGCCGCGCTTTTTCCCGGCATGGCGCCCGGTCCGACCGGCGTAGGCTGAGACGATGCCCCTGCCCGATATTTCCAGCCAGTTTTCCGTCGATGCGAACGGCCTGGCCGCCCTGAAGCGCCAGGCCAGGGCGAACACGCCTGAAGGGAACAAGGCCACTGCCCGGCAGTTCGAGGCCCTGTTCCTGCAGGTGGTGCTGAAATCCATGCGCGACGCCACGCCCCAGGACGGCGTGTTCGACAGCGAGCAGTCGCGCATGTACGAGTCGCTGCTCGACCAGCAACTGGCGCAGGTGCTCGCAACCAAGGGCGGCGGCACCGGCCTCGCGGCGATGATCGAAAAGCAGTTGTCGCGCGTCAATGCCGATCCGGAAAATCTGGGCGGCTTGCCGCTGAGCCCGCCGGCCCGGGCCTATCCGATGCCCGCCGCACCCGGCCCGATGCCCTTGCCCGGCACATCCGCGCCCATACCCTTGCCCGGCGGGCCTTCGGCTATGCCCTTGCCGCAAAGCAGCCTGGGCAATCCCCAATCGCCGGACAGCGTGTCGGCATCGGCCCAGGCGTTCGTCGATCGCGTCTGGCCCCATGCCTTCGAGGCGAGCAGCGCCACCGGCATCCCGGCCCAGTTCATGGTGGCCCAGGCGGCACTCGAGACCGGCTGGGGCAGATTCGAACTGCGTCGGTCCGATGGCCGGCAAAGCTTCAACCTGTTCGGCATCAAGGCCGGCCGCGGCTGGCGCGGGGCGACGACCGAGGCCGCCACCACCGAATACGTCAATGGCGTCGCCCAGAAGCAGGTCGGGCGCTTCCGGGCCTACGGCTCCTATGCCGAGGCCTTCCGCGACTACGCCGATCTGCTGGCATCCAATCCGCGCTATGCCGGCGTGGTCGGCAGCGCCGACGCCGCCAGTTTCGCGCGCGGCCTGCAACAGGCCGGCTACGCTTCCGACCCCATGTATGCCGCGAAGCTGACGCGCATCATCGCCGGCAACACCCTGCGCGGCGCTTCGTTCGGCTAGCGACCCCGATGCCCGGATGTCCACGCGGCGTTCGTGGGCATGAAGCTTGCTGCTGACTCCCTGACGACTTAAGTTACGGCATATTTTGCCGATAACAAGTTCAATCATCGGAGCGTTTATGAGCAGCAGTCTCTTCAACATCGGCCTCAGCGGCTTGAATGCTGCGCAACTCGAAATCATGACCGCGGGGCACAACATCGCCAACGCGTCGACGCCGGGTTATAACCGCCAGCAGGTGGTTCTGACCGCCAATACGGCGACTCCCACGGGCTCGGGCTTCATCGGCCAGGGCGTCAATATCCAGACGGTGCAGCGGATCTACAGCGCGTCCCTGAACGGCCAGTTGCTGACGGCGCAGACGTCCAGCGCCGCGATGACGAGCTATCAGGCGCAGATCACGCAAATCGACAACCTCCTGGCCGATGCCAACGCCGGCCTGACCCCGGCCCTGTCGACCTTCTTCGCAGGCGTGCAGCAGGTCTCCTCCAATCCCGCGGATATGCCCTCGCGGCAGGCCATGCTGTCCGGCGCCCAGACGCTGGTGAGCAGCTTCCAGAACCTGGGTCAGCAACTCTCGGCGATCAGCAGCGGCACCAACGCCCAGATCGGCGGCGCAGTCTCGGCCATCAATTCCTACGCGCAGCAACTGGCCACGGTCAATCAAAGCATCATTCTTGCCCAGGCCAGTGCCACGGGGCAACCGGCCAACGACATGCTCGACCAGCGCGACCAGATCATCAGCAATCTCAGCCAGCAGATCGGCGTTTCCACGGTGACGCAGAGCGACGGCTCGTTGAGCGTTTTCATCGGCAACGGCCAGCCGCTGGTGGTGGGCAACCAGGTGTCGACCCTGATTGCGGTGCCGTCGACGACGGATCCGCAACAGCTTAACGTGGCGATCAGGACGTCGGGATCGGGCACGCCGATGGTCCTGCAGGATTCGATGTTGCCAGGCGGCACGCTCGGCGGCCTGCTGAGCTTTCGCAGCCAGTCGCTGATTCCGGCGCAGAATGCCCTCGGCACCGTCGCCCTCGGCCTGGCGCAGACCTTCAACGACCAGCACCAGCTCGGCCAGGACCTCAACGGCGCGCCAGGCGGAAATTTCTTCACCCTTCCCGCTCCGGTGGTCAACAATAATGCGCTCAACACCGGCAGCGCGAGCCTGAGTGCGACGATCGTGAACAGCAATTACCGGCTGGATGTGGTTCCGGTCACCGTCGCCGGCGTCACTACCAACGAATATCAGGTGACCCGGCTCTCCGACGGCAGCAATCAGGGAACGTTCGCCCCGAACGCTTTCCCGGTGACCGTTGACGGCGTCACCATGAGCCTCGGCAGCGGCGCGACGACTGTCGGCGACAGTTTCGTCGTGGAGCCGGGCAATCCGGCAGGCAGCCGGGTGGTGGCTTCTTCGGGCAACGCCGCCGGCGCCGCCCAGCCCGACTCAACCGCCTCGAACATCCAGTCGCTGGAAGGCAGCGACTACAACCTGACGTACTCGGCGGCCAACACCTTCACCTTGACCCGGCTCTCCGACAATACCAGCTGGACCGCCGCAGGAGCGAACATCGCGGGGGCGCTAAGCAACCTGGCGGCGATGCATGCAACCGGCGTCAGCTTGAGCTTGACCGGTACGCCGGCCGTCGGCGACAGCTTCATGATCGAGCCGACACGCAACGCCGCGAGCAGCATCGGCCTGGCCATCAGCAATCCCAGCAATATCGCCGTCGCCACGCCGGTCGTCACCGGCATGGGTGCGGCCAACACGGGCACCGGCCAGATCAGCGGCCCGGCGGTCTACGACAAGAGCTTCCTGCCCTTGCCGGGACCGGTGACCCTGACCTACAGCAACGGGGTCTTTGCCGTCAGCGGCGCCGTGCCTGCGGTGAGCAAGGCCATCGCCTATCCTGCCACGGTCACCAACGGCACGAGCACGGCCAGCGCCGCTCCGAGCGCGGGTAGCCTGACGGTCCCGGTGGGAGGCCTCGACTTCACCCTGGCGCTCGACGGCCAGGCGGCGCAGACCGTGACCGTCCCTGCCGGCACCTATGCGACAACTTCGGACCTCGCTGCCGCAATCCAGACGGTCATGAGCGCTGCCGGCATAGGCGCTTCAATATCCGTAGTCGGCGGAAGACTTCAGGTCACCTCCAACACACACGGCACGGGTTCTTCGGTGGTACTGGGGGCGGGCAGTGTCAATCCCGACGCCTTGGTTCCCTTGTTTCAAGGCGGGGGCACGACTGCGCCGGCCGAGGTGGACGGCACTGCCACGCCGGTCAATTCCCTCACCGTCAATATCAACGGCATGTCCTTCAGCATCAACGGCATCCCCCGGTCCGGCGATACCTTCACCGTCGGCAACAACAGCGGCGGCGTGTCGGACAACAGCAACGCGCTGCTCCTGGCCCAACTGCAAACCCGGAACACGCTCTCGGCGCCAGCCGGAGGAAGCGCCACGGCGAGCTATCAGTCGTCCTATTCGCAGCTCGTCGCCCAGGTCGGCGCCAAGGCCAACGAAGTCCAGGTCACCGGCCAGGGCTTTCAGTCCCTGGTCAGCCAGGCGCAGACCGCGCGCGACTCGACCTCGGCCGTCAATCTCGACGAGGAAGCGGCCAATCTGATGCAATACCAGCAGGCCTATCAGGCGGCCGCGAAAATCATCACGGTAGCCGACACCTTGTTTGCCACACTGCTGGGCATCAATCCTTAAGCGATCACGGAGCACATCATGCGCATCAGTACGGGAATGATATTCCACTCGGGCGTCAGTTCGATGAACAACCTGTCGGAGGCGATGCTACAGGTCAATCAGCAACTGTCCACGGGACTGAGCGTTCTGACCCCTGCCGACAATCCGGTGGCCGCTTCCCAGGCCCTGAATGTCACGCAGGCCAGCAACATCAACGCGCAGTATGCCGTCAATCAGACCAGCGCCACAACGGCGCTGGGCCTGGAAGGTTCGCAGCTCGCCAGCGTCAGCGACTTGCTGACGCAAGCCCAGCAGCTGACCGTGCAGGCCGGCAACGCCACCCTGAACAGCACCGACCGCACAACAATCGCGACCCAGTTGCGTTCGATCTTCAGCCAGATGCTCGGCCTCGCCAATTCCCAGAACAGCTCCGGGCAGTACATGTTTTCCGGCAACATGGGCAACACCCAGAGCTTCTCCGGCACCGTGGAAACCGGCGTCACCTACAACGGCGACAACGGCCAGCAAAATCTGCAACTGTCCAGTTCGCAACAACTCGCGGTCAGCGATTCCGGCAATAATATCTTCCAGAACATTCCCGCCGGCAACGGCTATTTCGCCACCGCCAACGCCGCGGGCAACGGCGGCAGCGGCGTCATCGATGCCGGTTCGGTTTCCGACCCGACCAAGTGGAACGCCAGCAGCCTGGGTCAGGTCACCGTCCGCTTCGCTGGGATCAGCTCGGTCACGGGCACGGTCGATGTTTCTGCCCCCGGCATTGCGATGTCGGCCGGCGACAATCAGTTCACCATCGCCGTCAATGGCGCTGCGCCGGCCACCATCACCCTCCCGACAGCAAATTTCAATCCGGTCGGGAATCCGCCGGATCTGGCGGCGCTTCAGGCCTCTATCGACACGGCGCTGGGGGCCAACGTGGCCAAGGTTTCAGTCGACGCGGCCAATCACCATCTCGTCGTGACCGCTACCGGCGCCGTGTCCGGCTCCGGCGTGGCCATCGGCGCGGTTGCCGGCAACGGCGGCATGGCCAGCCTGTTCGGCGCCACGCCGGCCGCCGCGCCGACCGCGACCTATTACGATCTGGTCGATGCGAGCGGAAAATCCTTATTTACCGGCGCCCCCTCCAGCGTCTTGGGCGGCAGCTACAGCCACGCCTACGTCGCCGGCCAGCCGATCCCGTTGAGCCAGAGCACCAGTCCGGCATTCGACCTCGGCGCCAGCGTGACGATCACCGGCGTGCCGGCCACGAATGACGCCTTCACCATCTCGCCGGGCCAGAAACAGAGCGTCTTCGCCACGCTGTCGAACCTGATCCTGTCGCTCGAGTCATCGAGCACCGCGACTCCCGCCGGCTCCGCTCAGCTCACCAAATCCGTCAGTTCCGCCCTGACCAACATCAGCAATGCCAACAACAACATCCTCAGCGTGCAGGCGGCGATCGGCTCGCGCGAGAACGAGGTGACTTCGCTGGGCAGCATCAACGCCAGCGTCAATCTGCAATACCAGCAGACGCTGTCGAACCTGCAGGATGTCAATTACACCCAGGCGGTGTCGAACCTGACGCAGCTGCAGACCCAGCTCACGGCGGCGCAGAAGTCCTTCGCCATGGTGTCGCAGATGTCGCTGTTCACCTATCTTCCGTGAGATACATCGCCCTGGTGCTGTTGAGCCTGGCCGGACTCGCCGGCTGCAGCAGTCTTGATGCGGGGCTGATCCCCAATCCGCTGGCAGCCAACTGGCAAATCGAGGAGGTGCCGCTGGCCGATGACCGTTTCCTTCTTTCGCTGAAGATGAAGCGCTATTACGAAGGGGGTGCCGGAGAGGCGCGGAGCGTCTTCAATCGCCGTGCCAAGGACCTGGTTCAATACGGTGACTTTGATTCTTATGAAGTGCTCGAATACAGCGAGGGCATGGAATCTTCCATGCTTGGCTCGCAGCGCGTCTGCGAGGGTGTCATCCACTTGAGCCGCAGGTCAAGCCCAGATCAGGGCAAGCCGGCACCCGCGCGCAGCACGCCGTAGAGCGCGGCGAAGCCATCGTCGTAGAGGCGTTCCAGCGCTGCGCCGAAGTGGGGCATCATGAGCGCCAGCACGACAAAGCCGGAGACGATGGTCACCGGAAATCCCACCGCGAAGATATTGAGTTGCGGCGCGATCCGCGCCAGCACGCCGAGCCCGATATTGGCGATCAGCAGCGCCGCGATCAGGGGCAGCGAAAGCAGCAGGCCGGTCGAGAACAGCGTCGTCGACCAGGTCAATAGGGCGGCGAAACCCTTGGCGGCAAAGGGAGTGGCCGCCACGGGCAACAGCGTGAAGCTTTCCGCCAGCACCGACAGGGTCAGCAGGTGGCCGTTCAGGGCGAGAAAGATCAGCGTCGTCAGGAGCCCGAGGAATTCGCTCAATACCGGCGTCTGCGAAGCCGTCTGGGGATCGTAGAAGGAGGCGAAGCCCAGGCCCATCTGCAGCCCGATCAGTTCCCCGGCCATATCCACCGCCGCGAACATCAGGCGCAGGGTGAACCCGATCACGACCCCGATCAGGATCTGCTCCGCCAGCACCATGAGCCCCATCCAGGAGCCGGGCGAAATCTCCGGCGTGGCCGGCAGCGCAGGCGCCAGCGCCAGGCTGATCGCCAGGCCGACGATCAGCCGGGTCTGCATCGACACGGCCAGGTTGTTGAACACCGGCGCCGTCGCCAGCACGGCGAGGATGCGCGAAAGCGGAAAGACAAAAGCCGCGATCCAGGCGTCGAGCTGGGCTGTGCTGAAGGAAATCATGCGGCTAAGCGGCCGCTCAGCCGATCACGCCCGGTATGCTTTCGTAAAGCCGCCGCATGTAGTCGGTCATGATCGTCAGCATCCACGGCCCGGCGATGACCAGGGTGGTGAAAATCACCAGGAGCTTGGGGACGAATGAAAGCGTCGCCTCGTTGATCTGCGTTGCCGCCTGGAATATGCTGACCAGCAGTCCGGTGACCAGGGCCGCGATGAACAGCGGCGCCGAGATCAGCAGCATGATTTCGAGCGCGTTTCGGCCGATTTCAATGACGGTGGTGGGAGTCATGGACTTTTCCTCATCCGAAACTTTGTACCAGGGAGCCGATGAGCAGCACCCAGCCATCGACCAGCACGAACAGCATGATCTTGAAGGGCAGGGCGACGATCACCGGCGACATCATCATCATGCCCATGGACATCAGGACCGATGCAACCACCATGTCGATGATCAAAAACGGGATGAAAACGATGAAGCCGATCTGAAAGGCCGTCTTCAGCTCCGAGGTGGCAAAGGCTGGAATCAGCACGCGCATCGACACTTTTTCCGCCGATTCGGGTTTGGGCAACTTGGCTACCTTGGTGAATAGCGTCAGGTCAGCCTCGCGCGTCTGCTTCAGCATGAAACTCTTCAGCGGCACCGCGCCGCGTTCGAGCGCTTCGGCAAATTCGATCTTGTGCTCGGTCATCGGCAGATAGGCGTCGGTGTAGATCTTGTCCGCCACCGGCGCCATGACGAAGAAAGTAAGGAACAAAGCCAGTCCGACCAGCACCTGGTTGGGCGGCGAACTTTGCGTCCCCAGGGCGCTGCGCAGCAGGGAAAGCACGATGATGATGCGGGTGAAGCCGGTCATCATCAACAGCATCGCGGGCAGGAAAGTCAAGCCGGTCATCAGCAGAAGGGTCTGGACCGAGAGCGACCACTGGGTTCCGCCGCCCGCCGTCGGGGTACTGGTCAGGGCCGGCAGCGCCTGGGCCAGGGCCAGGGTGGGCAGCAGCAAGGCGACGGCCAGTACGAATCGCTTAGCGCGCATTGCGCCTGTCCATGACCTGTTGCAGCCAGCCGGCGAAATTCTTGCCGGGCAAGGCATGGGCTGCCGGCACTTCCTGGCGGGGCAACTGGGTCAGTGGCGTCACGCGCCCGGGCGCGACACCGAGTACCAGCCAGGTGTCGCCGACTTCCACCACCACCACCCGCTCGCGCGTCCCGACGGCGGTCCCGGCGACGATGCGGAGCAGGCCGGCCGCCGCACCGCGCGGCGCCGCCAGACGCTTCAGCAGATACAGGCTGGCGAACAGCAGCAGCAGCACGACGCCCAGGCCGAGCAGCATCTGCAGCAGGCTGCCGCCGAGTTCGGGCGCGGCAGCCGCTTGCGCGGCGGCCAGTCGCGGTGCGGCGGTTGCCGAAAGCAGCAGAAGGGTAATGCGGATTTTCATCGGCCTGGCGGTCGTTTTTCAGCCCTGCCAGATTAGGCGCCTGCCGCCGCCGTCGATAGCGGGAGCAGGCGCGGAAAGCGGGGTCTTTTATCGATTCAGCTTCTTCATGCGCTCGGCGGGCGTGATGATGTCGGTCAGACGGATGCCGAACTTCTCGTTGACCACCACCACTTCCCCTTGGGCAATCAGGGTGCCATTGACCAGCACATTCATCGGCTCGCCGGCCAGGCCTTCGAGTTCCACGACGGAACCATGGCCCAGTTGCAGCAAGTTGCGGATGGAGATGTGGGTGCGGCCTAGCTCGACCGTCAGGTTGACGGGGATATCGAGGATCATGCTGTAGTCGTGCATGGCGCCCGACTTGTCGGTGGACTCGGAAAATTGCTCGAAGATATTGGCGGGTTTCGCTTCCACCGCGTCCGTGGGTTGCTGCTCGCTCAGCGCCGCGGCCCAATCGTCTTCTGAAACCTGTTCTTCGACATCGCTCATGGCTACCCCCGACTAGGACTGCTTAAGTCCGGCATCTTCCTCCGCCGCGAAATTCTCGACCTTGAGCGCATACTGCCCGTTGCGCAAGCCGTAGCGGCACTCCAACACCGGCACATTATTGACTTTGGCGCTGACCGTCTTCGGAATGTTGACCGGCATCACGTCGCCGACCTTCATGTTCAGAATCTGGCCAAGGGTGACGCTCGTCGTGCACAGCGGCACCACCAGTTCCACCAAGGCGGTCTGCAACTGATGCGTCAACATTGTTGTCCAATGCCGGTCGGAATTCAACTGCTCGCTGTTCATGCTGCTGGTCAGCATCTCCCGGATCGGTTCGATCATCGAGTAGGGCAGGCAGATATGCATGTCCGCGGCGGCGCCGGAGAGTTCGATGGTGAAAGTGACAGCGAGGACGATTTCGGACGGCGTGGCGATATTGGCAAACTGGGTGTTCATCTCCGAGCGGACATACTCGAATTTCACCGGGTACACCGGTTTCCATGATTTCTCGTATTCGCTGAAAATCACATTGAGCAGTCCCCGGATGATGCGCTGTTCGGTGGCGGTGAAATCGCGGCCCTCGACCCGGGAATGAAAGCGGCCGTCGCCGCCGAACATATTGTCGACGACCAGGAAAACCAGATTGGGATCCATTACCAGCAGGCCGGTACCGCGCAACGGCCTGACATGGATCAGGTTGAGATTGGTCGGAACCACCAGGTTGCGGATGAACTCGCTGTATTTCTGCACGCGCAGCGGTCCCAGGGAAATCTCGGTGCTGCGTTGCATATAGTTGAACAGGCCGATGCGCAGATAACGGGCGAAGCGCTCGTTGATGAGTTCGAACGTCGGCATGCGGCCGCGGACGATCTTTTCCTGGCGGCCGATATCGTAGGTCTTGATGCCGCCCGGTATCTCCTGCTCGGCCTCCGCCTCATCGACGTCGCCGGCCACGCCCTTGAGCAGCGCGTCGACTTCTTCCTGGGAGAGAAAATCCTGGCTCATGTCCTACTGGATGATGAAAGAAGTGAATAATACCTCTTGCACCGGATCGTCCGGCGCGGCGCCGGCAGCCGCCTTGGCGTCGCCCTTGGGCGCGGACCCGGCGCCGAGGATCTGGTTGATCCGGCTGCGCATTTCGGTGGAAAGCTTTTCCACCCCTTGCGGCGAAGACAGGTCGCCGGCGTTCTTGGCCGACAGGATCAACAGCAGGTTGTGGCGGATCTCCGGCATGTACTCCTTGACCTTGTCGCCCGTTTCCGAACTGAGGACCTTCAGGTTTGGAACGACCTGCAGATACTGGTCCTGCTTGTCTTCGTAAGCCTGCAGCTTGACCGTGAAGGAATCCAGGGGCACGAAAATCGGTGCCGCCGCGCTCTTGCTGACCTTGGCGGTTTCGTTGGCGTCGGCGCCATGGCTCCGTTTCTTCAGCAGAAGGAGGGCTCCGCCGCCCAGTGCCAGGACGATCACCAGCGCAGCGATGATCAAGATGAGCAGCTTCTTCTTGCCCTTCTTCTTGGGGGGCTCAGGTTCTTCCTGCTTTGCGGGGGCCTTGGCCATCCTCACTCCTCAGCATATGTTGATGCGGCTCGGGTGTCTCCGTGGGCAGAGCCAGTTCCGGTTCCTGGCGTCAGTCCGTCTGTTTAGGCGAACACATCGACCATGCCGTTGCTCTTCCTCAGCCATGGGGTCGAGGTACTCATCTGGTGCAAGGCACCGATGCCCACCGAAGCGCGAGGCTGATTATCCCTGTTTTCCTGTTTGTTTGCCGACTGGTTGGCGGCATTGTTGCCAGATTCCGAGCCGACGTAGGTCTGACCCAGGCTGATGCCGGCGTCGGCCATCATCTCACGCAGGCGAGGCAGCGCCGCTTCCAGCGCATCCCGCACCGCCGGGTTGGTGGACACAAACTGGGCATTGGCTTGATCGCCATGGATCGAAACGGTCACCTCCACCCGTCCCAACTGGGGCGGATTGAGGACCAGTTCGGCGCGCTGCTCCTGGTGCCCGACCATCCACACGACCTGTTCCCCGACCTTGTCGTTCCAGCCGTTTGTACCGACCGGCGTCTCGATGCGGAGCGGCGTGCTCCCCTGCGCGCTGCTCGGATGCGCCTGCATCGGGACTTGGGCCGCAGCAAGAATGCCTTCGAAGGTCGCTTCCGGCGTCGCCGCTTCGACCTGCTTGGCCGGACTGCCCGTGGCCTCGCCGCTCGGCGCGGACAAAGCGGCAGTAATTGCCGCTTTGTCGCTCGTTGCCGTCGTCGCCGCTGCGCTTGCCGCAGAGGTTGCGGCGCCGCTCGGCAGATTTCCCTGTGTCGCTTGCGCTCCCGCAACAAGTTCCGCGACTTTCGGCGCCGCGCTCGGCCTCTTCTCGGTAGCGGTGCTTCGATCGGCCTGGACAGGCGTGCTCGTTATCAGGGACTGGATGACGGCCGGCGCCGCAGCCAGGCTGGCGACGGTGGGGTCGGGCGCGGAGTCTTCGGGCTTGCCGGCCTTCTTCTCCGGCGCGATGGCGGGGTCGGCGCCGGGCTGGGCGGTCCTGCTCGGCGGAGCGGCTACGATTGCGGCAGCGACAGGCGGCGGAAGCGTCGCGCTCAGTTGCACCGGCGCGGGGTCGGCGGCGGGCAATGCCGCAACGTTTATCGGCACCGTCACTGCCGCAGGATCGGCGGCGGCCGATACGGCAATGTTTTTCGGCACCGTCACTGCCTCGGGATTGGCGACAGGCGCGGTTGCGGGGCTGGTAACGGGTGGCGCCGCCAAATCAAGCGGAACCGGCGCCGGATCGGTGCCGGGCAGTGCGGCGATGTTTATCGGCATCGGCGCGGGCGAGGGGTCGGCGATGCCCAGCGCCGTATTGACCGGCAGCGCGGGCACAGCTGCCCGACCGCTGATGGGTAAGGCCAGCGGCAGATTCGGCGGTAGCGGTGCGGAATCGGCACCGGGCAAGACGGCTACGGGCACTGCCTGGGCCAGATAGCGCTGCATGATGGCGGCAAAGGGTGAGACATCGCTCCCTTTTGCATTGGCGGAATCAGTTCCGGGACTCGTGCTGTTGGCGGCGGGGTCTGCCAGCACCGACGCCTTATCAGGATTGCCGTCGGCGATCGCCGCGGAACCAGGCGCCGGGGAATTGGCCGGCATCAGCGCCGAAGTCAGGCTAGGCGTTACGGTCATTTCCGACATGGCACATTTTTCCCTGGGTACGTGAAAGGCACGTGTTCGCAGCTCATGCAGCAAGCCCCGTGCCAGTGTTCCGATACAAGGCGCTATTCGGTTCCCATGTCCTCCTCATTGCGGCGGCCGCGTGCGGCGTACTCATCCTGGGCTTTCTGTTCCATGCGGTTTTCGACACGCAGTTCCTCGCGTTGCTGACGCCTTGAGAGCGTGTTGAAAGCCTTGACCTGGCTGCGCTGGTCAAGCCATTCGAGCTTCCCGGCGGCGGCGAGTTTCCCCGCCTGTGCCGCCAATTCCCGGGCCTGGTCGACTGCCTCGTCGAGCCGGCGTATGAAGGACTGATAATTTTCCATGGCATCGCGATTGATGCCGTTTTGCGCCGCCAGAACAAAGCGCGCCTGGTATTCGTCGCGGTATTGCAGCAGCAGCAATACCCGCTTGCCGGCCACCTCTTCGCCTGCGAGCAGTTCGGACAGCCGCCGCCCGGCGTCGTCCATGCGCAGTTGCGAGAGGTCGAGGAGGGTTTGCAGGGAGAAGGGCTTGGCCACGCGAAGAATGCGCCGGAAGGATTGGAGGCTATGACAGATCGGGCAGGAGTCGGGCCAAATCGCTGAGGCTTTCGGCGGTATTGGCGCGCTGGTTGATTGATTGCACCAGGAAGGCTTCCATCTGCGGCATCAGGGCGATCGCCTGGTCCAGGAGGGGATCGGAACCCGCGGTGTAGGCCCCGACGGAGATCAGGTCTCGGCCGCGCTGGAAGCGCGAATAGAGCTGCTTGAAGCGGCGCACCTGCTCGAGATGCGCCGGTGCGATCAGGTTGGTCATCGCGCGGCTGATCGACTGCTCGATGTCGATGGCCGGGTAATGGCCGGCATCGGCGAGGCTGCGCGAGAGGACGATATGACCGTCGAGAATGGCGCGCGCGGAATCGGCGATCGGTTCCTGCTGGTCGTCGCCCTCGACCAGTACGGTATAGAAGGCGGTGATCGAGCCGCCGCCTTCGGTGCCGTTGCCGGCGCGTTCGACCAGTTGCGGCAGGCGCGCGAACACCGAAGGCGGATAGCCTCGCGTCACCGGCGGCTCGCCGATCGCCAGGGCGATCTCGCGCTGCGCCATGGCGAAACGCGTCAGCGAATCCATGATGAGCAAGACATGCTTGCCCTGGGCGCGGAAATGTTCCGCGATAGTCGTGGCGTAGTACGCCCCCTGAAGGCGCATCAGCGGGCTGGTATCGGCCGGTGCGGCGACCACCACGGAGCGGCGCAGGCCTTCCTCGCCGAGGATCTGTTCGATGAATTCCTTGACCTCGCGGCCGCGTTCGCCGATCAGCCCGACGACGATCACTTCCGCCTCCGTGTAGCGAGCCATCATGCCGAGAAGCACGCTCTTGCCGATGCCGGAACCGGCGAACAGCCCCAGCCGCTGGCCGCGGCCGATGGTCAACAGCGCGTTGATGGCGCGGATGCCGACGTCCAGGCTCCGGGTGATCGGCGTCCGCGCCAGAGGGTTGCCCGGACGCGATTGCAGCGGGCGCACCTGCTTGGTATCGAGCGGTCCATGACCGTCGAGCGGGCGACCGTTGCCGTCCAGGACCCGGCCCAGCAAGGCCTCGCCGACCGGCATCGGTTTCGCGCGATCCAGGGCGCGGCGGCGTTTCGGCAGGCGTTCGCCGAAGCGCAACGGCGGCGGCGGAATTTCCATTGCCGTCACATGGGCGCCCGGCGCCAAGCCGTAAACCTCCTCGCTGGGCATCAGGTAGATCTTCTCGCCGGAAAAACCGACGACTTCTGCCTCCAGGGTGCCGCCCGAAGATACCTGGATGATGCAGTTCGAGCCCAGGGGCAGCTTGAGTCCGGCCGCTTCCATGACCATGCCGTTGATGCGCGTCAGTCGGCCGGAGAGTTGGAAGGGGGAAACCCGCATGACTTTTTCGCCGCAATCGTGGAGGAAGTCGCGCCAGCCGGCGATGTGCGGGTTCATGGCGGAGCGCTCTCTTTTTCGAGCCAATCGGTATTCATGCCCAGGCTCTCGACGACACGCTTCCAGCGTGTCTCCATGCTCGCGTCGAGCTGGCTGCCGCCCGCCTCGATGACGCAGCCGCCCCGCTCCTGGTGCGGATCCTCGTGGATGCGGTGGCCGGCGTGAGAGAGCTGGTCGCCGAGATAGGAGCGTGCCAGCGAGGCATCCTCGGGATGCAGGTAGATCAGCGTATGCAATTGCGACATCTGCGCGAGCGCTTCGCGAATCACCGCGATCACCTGTTCCGGCTTTATTGCGATGGACTGGCGAACGACTTGGCGGGCCACCTCGAGCGAGAGGCGAAGCAGGTCCTCGGCCATCTGCTGATCGAACACCGCCAGCGCCTGGTCCAGCTGCACGGCCAGGGCAGCGAGACGCGCGCCTTCCGAATGCGCCTGTTCCCGACCTTCCTGGTAGCCCTTCTGGTGGCCTTCCTGTTCGGCCTGCCAACGGATACGTTCGATCTCCTGCTCGGTCAATTGCGGCACCTCAGGTTCCGGCGGCGCGTCGACGGGCGCTGGCGGCAGCGTCGCAGCGGATTCAAAACTCTCCATCTCCCAGCGCGCCCAGGCGGACAGCGTTCCCTTGTCGGCATCGGATGACATTCGGGTCCCCATCCCCTTCAGATGAAGGAGTCTCCGGCGCCGGCACCGCCAAGCATGATCTGGCCCTCGTCGGAGAGGCGGCGGGCAACCTTGAGTATCTCCTTCTGCTCGCCCTCGACCTCGGACAGGCGCACGGGGCCCTTCGCTTCGAGATCCTCGCGGAGCATTTCGGAAGCGCGCTGCGACATGTTCTTGAAGATCTTTTCGCGCAAGGCTTCGGAAGCGCCCTTCAGCGCCACGATCAGGGAATCGGACTGGACCTCGCGCAACAGCAGTTGAATGCCGCGGTCATCGACATCGAGCAGGTTCTCGAACACGAACATCTCGTCGAGGATCTTCTGCGCGAGATCGGGGTCGTACTCGCGCACATTGTCGATGATGGCGGTTTCGACGACCTGGCCGACGAAGTTGAGAATTTCCGCCGCGTGGCGGATGCCGCCCAGGGTCGTCTTCTTGATATTGGCCGAGCCCGCCAGCAACCGCTTCAAGGCTTCGTTCAGATCGTCCAGGGCCTGCGGCTGGACGCCGTCGATCGTGGCGATGCGCAGCAGCACGTCATTCCTCAGCCGTTCGACGAAACACTTGAGGATCTCGCCCGCCTGGTCGAACTCCAGGTGGGCGATGATGGTGGCAATGATCTGTGGATGTTCGTTCTTGATGAGATCGGCGACGGCGGGCGCGTCCATCCACTTCAGGCCGTCTATTCCGGCCGTTTCGCCGCCTTGCAGAATGCGCGAAATCAGGTTCGCGGCGCGATCATCGCCGAGCGCTTTGACCAGCATCGAGCGGATCATGCCGTCATCTGCCGACATCGACGCACCCTTGTCGGTGTGCTGGCGCAAGTCGTCGAGCACCTCCTCGATCTTGTCGATCGGCACGGCCTTCAACTGCGACATCGCCTTGCTGACCTTCTGCACCTCGCGCGGCCCGAGGTGCTTCAGGACCTCCGCGGCCTGGTCCTCGCCGAGGGAAAGTAGCAGAATCGCGCTTTTTTCCACGCCGTCACTCATTGGTCCCGCCTACCCAGTCCCTGATCACGCCTGAAACCAGCTTGGGATCCTCTTTGGCCATGTCGCGCGCAGCGGCCAGCTTGGCGTCGTAGGAAATGTGTTGCGGCTGCCCGGGCAAGCCGGCGAACTCGGCATTGGGCTCGGACGCCAACATTCCTTCGGGGACCGGCGGCGGCTGCAGCAGTCTGTTGTACAGCGGCTTGAGGATCCTGATCCAGAGCATGAAGGCGACGAGCAGCAGGGCAAAGTATTTCAGCGACTCGCGCGCCGTCGCGATGAACACCGGATCCCGCCAAATGGGCGTATCCGGGATGATTTCCTTCTCGGCGGCCGGTGTGAATGAAACGTTGGCGACGTTGAGCGTATCGCCGCGCTCCTGGGAAAAGCCCATCGCCTCGTGCACCAGGTCATTGATCTGCTTCATTTCAGTGGCCGTGAGCGGCATGGATCTGGATTTGCCATCCCGGTCGGGGGCTCCCAGCTTGTTGTTCACGACGACCGCAACGGAGAGGCGCTTGATCGTTCCGGGCGAGCCCTTGGTATGCTTGACCGTCTTGTCCAGCTCGTAATTGACGGTGGCGTTCTTGTTGATATTGAGCGGCTGCTGGCCGGGCTGGCCGGCGGTCGAGCCGGCGACGGGCGGCGTGGTGATCGGTGCCGTGGCCGGCACCGGCGGCTGATTGGAGAGCGCTCCCGGCACTCCGGCTGCTGCTGCCGTGGTCGAGCCGACCTCGGACGTCTGCTGGCTGCGTATCGCGGTTGCCGGCGGCGGGTTGGGCTTGTAGCTTTCGGCCATCTGCTCGGTCTGCGCGAAATCGAGATCGGCGGCGACCTGGGCGCGCACGTTGCCGACGCCGGTCACCGGTTCGAGTATCGCCTCGATGCGCTTGATGTAGCTTTTCTCCACCTCGCGCACGTACTGGAGCTGAGTGGGATCGAGGCCGGCATCGCGCTCGGGATCATGGGACTGTGAGATCAGATTGCCGGTCTCGTCGATCACGCTGACATTGCCGGGCAAGAGTTGCGGCACGGAGGACGAGATCAGGTGCACGATGCCGGCGACCTGGCCGGGTTCCAGCGTGCGTCCTGGCTGGAGGTTGACCAGGACCGACGCGGAGGGCTTCTGCTCGTCGCGCAGGAAGGCCGACTGCTTGGGAATGGCCAGGTGCACGCGAGCCCCGCGCACCGCCGAGAGCGACTGGATCGAACGCGCCAGCTCTCCTTCCAGGGCACGCTGATAGTTGATCTGCTCGAGGAACTGGCTGGCGCCGAGCTTTTGAGTTTCCATCACCTCGAAGCCGACCAGGCCGCCCTTGGGCAGCCCTTGCGAAGCGAGCTTGAGCCGCGTTTCGTGGACCTGGGTCGCGGGAACCAGAATCGCTCCGCCGCCTTCGGAAAACCGGTAGGGCACGTTCATCTGCTGCAGCGAGGCGATGATCTCGCCGCCGTCGCGTTCGGAAACGTTGGAAAACAGCACGCTGTAATCGACCGACCGCGTCCACAGCCAGGTGCCGGCCAGCAATGCAACGGTCAACGCGACCACGACCATGGCGCCAAGTTTCTGGCTCATGGTCAGGCTGTTGAAGGCCTGCAAGGATAAGGGAAGTGCCGCTGCTGGTTCCGCGCTCGCCATGTACGGGGGGTCCGGTATGAGCCTATTATGGCTGTGGCCCAATTATGCCCCTGCCTTCCGGGGCTTGTGTGAGAAAAAAGGGCGGTTTTGGCCGGTATTTCACCCCTTATTTTCAGCGTTCCTGCGATCCGGTCCTGGCTTGTCTCCCCCGGGCGAATCTGCCATCATCGGGCGAAATCGATCCGCAGACACTATGACCCAAGTTTCACAACAGGCCGAAAGCGAGCCGGAAAAGCAGCGTCTGGCCGAAGCCTTCCGCATCTTCAACCAGGCATCGGAAGAGCTGTCGACGGCCTACACCAGCCTGCAAGGGCAGGTGGCCGTGCTCACCGGGGAACTGGCCGCGGCCAACGGCGCGCTGCGCCAGCAATATCTGGAGAAGGCGGCGTTGACCGAACGCTTGTCGCTGCTCCTGGCCGCCCTTCCGGCCGGCGTGGTGGTGCTCGATGCCTCCGGCAGCGTCTTGCAGTCCAACCCCGCTGCCGAAATGATCCTCGGCCCGCACCTGGTGACGCAGGCCTGGGAGCGGGTCGAGCGCGAGCGGCTCGCCGCCAACGATACGCCGGGGGAATACCAGGCCGGGGAAAAGCGCCGCGTTGCCGTGACGGTCACGCCGCTCGACTCCGCCGGCGGCCGCATTGTACTGCTCAACGATATTACCGAGGCGCATCGCCTCAAGGCGCAGGCCGAACGCAACGAGCGGCTGGCGGCGATGGGTGAAATGGCGGCGCAGCTCGCCCACCAGCTGCGCACGCCGCTGGCCGCCGCGCTGCTCTATACCGCGAATCTGGAGAATCCCGAACTGCCCTGGACCAGTCGCGCCAGCATCGCGCAGAAGGCGGTGGGCCGCCTGAAACATCTCGAACGGCTGATCCAGGACATGCTGCTGTTCGCCCGCGGCGAAGTGCTGGGCAGCGAATCCATCGTCATTTCAGAGTTGCTTCAGGAATTGCGTCAGACCATCGAGCCCTTGGCGCGCTCGCGCGGGGTGGCCTTCCGGGTCGAGGACCGCCTGAATGAGACAGCGCTCTCCGGAAACCGCAAGGCACTCTTCGGGGCATTGATCAACCTGCTCGAAAATGCCCTGCAGGCGGTCGCCGCCGTCGCCGACGGCGAGGTGGCGCTTGCGGTGCGTCGAACCGGGGAAAGCGTGGCCTTCAGCGTGAAAGACAATGGTCCGGGCATGACCCCGGCGGTGCTGACGCACCTGTTCGAGCCTTTCTTCACCACACGGGGCGAAGGCACCGGCCTGGGCCTGGCGATTGCTCGCGGCGTGGTGCGCGCCCACGGCGGCAACATCGACGTTCATTCGGTCGCCGATAGCGGCAGCGAATTCGTCGTGACCCTGCCGCTATCGAGGCTGGACTCGACATGGAAGGAAATCAAGGAAACATGTCCGAAGCTCTGAACCTGCTCGTCGTCGAAGATGACGATGCCCTGCGCGATGCGCTGATCATCACCCTGGAGGCGGCCGGCCATGCCGTGCAGGGAGCTTCCGGCGGGGCGCAGGCGCTCGAACTGATCGCGCGTACCCAGTTCAACATGGTGATCTCCGATCTGCGCATGACGCCAATGGATGGCCTGTCGCTGCTGGTCGAGATCCGTGCCCGTGCGCCGCGGCTGCCCGTGCTGTTGATGACCGCCTTCGGCGAAGTCGACCGCGCCGTGGCGGCGATGAAAGGCGGCGCCTGCGACTTCATGCTCAAGCCCTTCGAGCCGAAGGCGCTGCTCGATCAGATCGCACGCTATGCCACGGTGCCGGTCAGCGAAGGCGTCGTGATGGAGGACCCGCTCACCCGGGAAGTCCTGCTCCTCGCGGCACGCGTGGCCAGGACCGACGCCACGGTGCTGTTGACCGGGGAATCGGGCACCGGCAAGGAAGTCTTCGCGCGCTATATCCACGAGCAGTCTTCGCGAGCCAAAGGGCCTTTCGTCGCCATCAACTGTGCCGCGATTCCGGACAATCTGCTCGAGGCGACGCTGTTCGGCTACGAGAAAGGCGCATTTACCGGGGCCCAGACAGCGCAGGCCGGCAAGTTCGAGCAGGCGAACGGCGGTACGCTGCTGCTCGACGAGATCTCCGAAATGCCGCTGGCCTTGCAGGCCAAACTGTTGCGCGTGCTGCAGGAACGCGAAGTCGAACGCGTCGGCGGCAAGAAACCGGTGGCGCTCGATATCCGCGTGCTAGCCACGAGCAACCGCGATATGGCCGTGGAGGTGAAGGAGGGCGGCTTCCGCGAGGATCTGTATTACCGCCTGAATGTCTTCCCCTTGCACATTCCGGCGCTGCGCGAACGTCCCGGCGACATTCTGCCGCTGACGCGGCATTTTCTGGCTTTGCACGGCGGCCGCCTGGCCCGGCCGGCAAGGCTTGCCGCCGCTGCCGAGGCAATACTTGCCGGCCATGGCTGGCCGGGCAATGTCCGACAGCTTGAGAACATCATCCAGCGCGCCCTGATCCTCGCGCCGGGCGAGTCGATCGAGGCGGAACACTTGATGTTCGCCGCCGGCAGCCAGCCGGCCGTTGCGCCCGCGGCGCAAGTACCCGCCGAAGCCGCTGAAGCCTCTGCCAGCATGAAGGATCTGGAGCGCCAGCATATCCTGGACACGCTGGCCGCGGTGGGCGGATCGCGCCTGAAGGCGGTGGAAAAACTGGGCATTTCGGAACGTACCCTGCGTTACAAGCTCAAGCAATACCGTGACGAAGGCTATCTCTGATGCTTTCCTGGCACGTCGATTGCTAATAGAATGAACGCGGAGCAGGCTGGAACCGGCCCGGGAGACCACTTATGGCGATAGACACAGGACAACTCGACTCGATGCTTGCGGAACTGCGCTCGGTTTCCGCCGTCACGTCTGCCGGCGGCGGGAAGTCGGCGGCAACTGCCGACACCGTTGGCGGCACCGATTTCAGCCAGGCGCTCAAGAGTGCCATCGATCAAGTCAGCCAGGCACAAAAGTCGGCGCAGCAGATGACCCAGGACTTCGCCAGCGGCGGCGACAACGTCAACCTGCAGGACGTGATGATGAATTTGCAGAAGGCCAGCCTCTCGTTCCAGCAGATGGTGCAGGTGCGCAACAAACTGGTGACGGCCTATAACAACATAATGAACATGCAGGTCTGAAGGCGCTCCGCCGTGGGTGCTGCAGGCTAGGTCGCGTCGGCGCTCTCGCCGCCGAGCGCCGCGATCAGGTCCGGCAGGAAGCGGGCAAGTTCGCCCGTCATGATCGCAAAGTCGGCGTCGAATTGCTCTTCGGCAGCTTCCGCGTTCTGCTCCGACTGCTCCTTGAGGATGTCCAGGAAAGCCAAACGCTTGAGCTGCAGGTTCTCGTGCAGCACGAAGGAAATTCGTTCGTTCCAGGTCAGTGCCAGGCGCGTGACCTGCTTGCCGTCTTCTATGTGCGCCCTGATCTCTTGCGACTCGAGCGGGTGGCGGAGATAACGCACGGTGGCCTTTTCTTCGCCGGGCGCGAGCATTTCGCAATCGCGATCGATGCTGAAGCCGGCCGGCGCTTCGTTGGCCGCGAGCCAGCCGGTCATGGCCGAGATCGGCGACAGCTGGGTCTTGACCAGGGCAAGGGGAAAAGCGTCAAGGCTCTTCCGCAGGACATCGAGAACTTCTTCCCCCTTGGCCGTGTTCGCGGCGTCGATGACCAGCCAGCCATTGACCGGGTCGATCCAGGCGAAGGTGGCGCGCCGGCGCGTAAATGCGCGGGGCATTAGTTCCTCGGTGACGCGCTCCCTGATTTCGCGGAGTTGCTTCCGGCCCGGTCGGGTGCCCTGCCGCTCTTCGATGTCGTCGGCGCGGGCCTTGGCATACTGGTTGATCACCGAGGCCGGCAGCAGTTTTTGCTCGACGCCCAGTGCAATCAGCATCTGCCGGCCCAGGCTATGGACCAGGGCGTCGCCATCGCCCCGGGGGGCCAGCCAGCCGCGACTTTCCATTTCCATGTTGCCGCAATTCCGGAATGCCTGGCGTGCGAGGGCGCCTTCGAGCTGGCCGGCGGTAATATTCCAGCCGCTGACGCGATAGAGAAGGAGATTCTTGAACCACATGATAGCTCGCCAAAAAGGCGCGATTCTACGCGCTGCAGAGCAAGCGGGCCAATCGAAGCTGATCGGGCGGGCGGATTTTGACAATAGTCCTAACTAGGACTAATATACGAATATGGCAGCAGCCACTCCGGATCCCCACCCGGGAAGATTTTTCAAACCTGTCTGATAAGAGGTTCATATGAGCAAACCGGAAATCGCGTCAAAAACTCCGTTCGCGACGGAAGTCGAAAAGGGCAAGGACTACTACTGGTGTTCCTGCGGTCTCAGCAAGTCGCAGCCTTTTTGCGACGGCAGCCACAAGAGCGGCACCCTTACGCCGATCAAGTTCACGGCCGAGGAAAGCAAGACGGTTTATTTCTGCGGCTGCAAGCAAAGCAAGAACGGCGCGCTTTGCGACGGCACGCACAAGGGACTTTGATTCCCCGGCGCCGAGCTGCCGATAACCGGCGGCGTCGGCGCCTTGGCGACTCTTCTGCTTCAGCCGGGCCGGGGTTTGACCGCTCGGTGAAAACCGAGCATGCCGGCAAACACCGTTCTGGCTGAGACATCGCTGAAGCCCTGTTGGCGCATGACTTCCGACAATTCGTCGGCCGAGTAGAATGTCTCCAGCGCATCGATGAAATACTTCTTGCAGTTATGCGCCTTGGCACTGCTCCCGAACAGCAGGCCGGTCAACGAGAGGCAGGCCCTCAGGTAGGCGTAGTAGGCTTTTTCGACGAAGGGGTTTGCCGGGCGAAGCATGTCGCTGTGGAAAAACCGTCCTCCCGGCTTGAGCACGCGGTGTATTTCGGTGAAGACCTCTTTGATGCGGAGATGGCGCGAGGCAAACTGCAGCGTCACCACGTCGAAATGATTGTCCGGGAAGGGCAGCAGGTGCACATCGCCGATCACGCTGTCGATGTGGAAGCCCTGGGCCAGCGCCCGCTGCCGGCCGACCTCCTGCATCGCGGCGCTGCGATCGATCGCATGGACCTCTAGGGTCGGCTCCCGTTGCAGCAGTCCGATGCCGACGGCGTTGGTCCCGGCGCAGACGTCGAGGGTCCGCTCGCCCGGATGGATCTCGACGGTAGCCATGAATCTGCGAAAGAACTCGTTCCACAAGCCAAAGCTGGCAAACAGATTCGCACGATCGTAGTAGGGCGCAACATCGGTAAATACTTCATCCAGTTCTTCGGTCCAGACTTTGCTAAAGCGCTGTTCGCGCAACTGTTCGCGGACTGCCAGCGGCGGTGGCGGGTTCATGGGCTAGGCTCTCCTCTGGTGGGCGCGCTCTTCAGTGAGCGTCGTCATTTTTTGATTCCGTCCTCAATTATATACGCCCCAAGCAACAATATGCCGGTCTGAGACAGGCGCACCAGCGCGCCCGGCAGCCGGCCGGCCGGCTAAAATCTTGGTATGATTCGAGTCGCGCATTCGCAGGCCTCGTTCTGCCGGATCAAGGCGGCAGAAGCGCCCTTTTTCAATCATTCCTGCTCGACAACGAAGAAATGGCACTGATCGTTCAGAAATACGGCGGCACCTCGGTCGGTTCGGCCGAGCGGATCAAGAATGTCGCCCGGCGCGTCGCCAAATGGAAAAGGCAAGGGCACCAGCTGGTCGTGGTCGTCTCCGCGATGAGCGGCGAAACCAACCGGCTGATCGCCTTGGCCAGGGAAATCCAGGCCAACCCGGATCCCCGCGAACTCGATGTCATGGTGTCGACCGGCGAACAGGTCACCATCGGCCTCCTGTCCATGGCCCTCAAGGAACTCGGCCTCAAGGCCAGGAGCTATACCGGCGGCCAGGTGAGGATTCTCACCGACAACGCATACACCAAGGCAAGAATCCTCAGCATCGACGATCAGGCGATGCGCGCCGACCTGGACAACGACACTGTCGTCATCGTCGCCGGCTTTCAGGGCGTCGATGCGGAAGGCAATCTCACCACGCTCGGCCGCGGCGGCTCGGATACCACCGGCGTTGCGCTGGCGGCCGCGCTCAAGGCCGACGAATGCCAGATATACACCGACGTCGATGGCGTCTACACCACAGATCCGCGCATCGTGCCGGAGGCGCGTCGGCTCGAAACCGTCACCTTCGAGGAAATGCTGGAGATGGCGAGTCTGGGTTCGAAAGTGCTGCAGATCCGCTCGGTGGAATTCGCCGGCAAGTACAAGGTCAAGCTACGCGTGCTGTCCAGCCTCGGCGATCCCGGCGAGGACGAGGGCTCGGGCACGCTGATCACATTCGAGGAGGACAAGCCCATGGAACAACCGATCATCTCCGGCATCGCCTTCAACCGCGACGAAGCCAAGCTCACCGTGCTCGGCGTACCGGACCGTCCGGGCATCGCCTACCAGATCCTGGGGCCGATCGCCGATGCCAATATCGATGTAGACATGATCATCCAGAATGTCGGCCACGATGGCACCACCGACTTTTCCTTTACCGTCAATCGGGGCGACTACGCCAAGGCCTTGGGCATACTGGAAGCGGTCAAGAGTCATATCAACGCCCGTGCCATCACCGGCGACAACAAGATCTGCAAGGTTTCCGCGGTCGGTGTCGGCATGCGTTCGCACCCGGGCATCGCCAGCCGGATGTTCAGGACGCTGGCCGAAGAAGGCATCAACATCCAGATGATCTCGACCTCGGAGATCAAGGTATCGGTAGTGGTCGACGAGAAGTACCTTGAACTGGCCGTGCGTGTGCTGCACAAGGCGTACGATCTCGACAAGGCGACGGCCTGAGTTTCCATGCCCCGATCGATGGAGGGCCGAAGCCCGGGACAACCGGAAGAGGTGATTTGACCAGGATTTGCAGAGCGGGTAACATCTGCGCCCTCAGGAGACGTGGCCGAGAGGTCGAAGGCACTCCCCTGCTAAGGGAGCATCCGGGCAAAACCTGGATCAAGGGTTCGAATCCCTTCGTCTCCGCCAATACGGCACACAGAACCCGCACTGCGACTGGCTTTGCGGGTTTTGCGTTGATGGCCGCCGACATTTTCATCCGCTCCGCTGGCGCAGCCGGGCACGGAGCGCGGCACAAACTTCCGGGCTGATCGACAGACTCGATTGCAGGCGAGTACTATAGGGTTGAAATACAGTCCCGCAGGAGTTCCGACATGAGCTTCGCTCTTTGGTGCATACTGATTGCTGCTTTGCTTCCCTACGCTTGGAGCACCTTGTCCAAGTTGGAAGGGAAGTACGACAATGCGGCGCCGCGTCTGCATGCCAAGACCGGATGGCGCAAGCGTGCTGACTGGGCGCAGCAGAATGCCTGGGAGGCTTTTGCGCCGTTTGCCGTGGCGGTGCTGGTTGCCCAATGGGTACATGCCGCCCAGACGGCGATAGACCTCCTGGCCGGATTGTTCATCCTGTTTCGCCTTGGACATGGCGCGGCCTACCTGGCGAACCGGCCGACGCTGCGCTCGCTCGCCTGGACCGGCGGCATATTGTGTGTCATCGGATTGTTCGTGGCGGCGGGTCGCGCTACTTCTTAAACGGAGTACCCAGATGCACAATGCTCCCATCCTGCAGTACCTGAAAACCCACGGCCAGCGCCTCGACTCGGAGATTGCGGCGGCAACGGGGATTCCCCTTCGCAAGGTTCGCCTGTCCCTGTCGGACCTGTCGGCACGGGGAGAAATATCCAGGTGCAGCGTGACCCGCTTCAGCGACGGCAAACCGGCCGAGGGCATGCTCTGCAGGATCATGGGATCAATCCCTCCGGCCACTCCGGGCAGGAAGCCGGGAGCGAAAAGCTAGGCACAGCTCCCCGCTGACCCATGGACGATCTCAAGTCTCTCGAATCCCTGGGCCTTACGCTGCCCGGGCCGGCTTATCTGTTCGGTGCCATCCTTTTTGGCCTCATCGGTTATGCCGCGTACCGCTACGGCAAAAAGGCGCCGAACAGCACCACCAAGTGGATGGGCATTGCGCTGATGCTCTACCCCTACGCCATTTCGGAGACCTGGCAGCTCTATGCTGTCGGCGGCGCATTATGCCTCGGCTTGTATATATTGCGGCGCCAGGACAGGGGATGATGGCCTTTCCGGAGTAGAATGGCGCCAAGGATTTCGGCTTCTCGCCTTCCTCCTTGAGGAAAACCAAGCTTCTCTCTATAATGCACTTCGTTTTTTGCGCCCGTAGCTCAGATGGATAGAGTACTTGGCTACGAACCAAGGAGTCGGGAGTTCGAATCTCTCCGGGCGCACCATTGAAATTGCGAAAGCGGTTAGTGACCATGATCACTAACCGCTTTTGTCTTTCGGCAACCGAAAAGGCTTGCCCGATCAGCCGTCCCCGCTGCGCCGCTTTCGGAGGTGTTTCATGGCAGTCGAAGCTGACGAAATTTTTGACCGAATCAGGCTATGGCAGCAGGCCGGCAAGGGCGTGGCGCTGGCGACGGTGGTTCGCACCTGGGGTTCGTCGCCGCGACCTGCCGGCAGCCATCTTGCCGTCGATGAGACCGGCGCATTCTTCGGTTCCGTCTCCGGCGGTTGCATCGAAGGCGCCGTCATCGGCGAGGCCAAGGAGGCCATTGCCGACGGCAAGCCCCGGCTTCTCGAGTTCGGCGTCAGCGATGAACAAGCCTGGGAAGTGGGACTGGCTTGCGGCGGCAAAGTGGAAGTCTATGTCGAGCGCGTCGAATGAAAGCGGAGATTCTTCAGCGGCTGCTGGCCGCCCGCCGGGCCAAGGCAAGCTGCGCCCTCGTGACCCGCCTCGCCGACGGCGGTCAATCCCTGGTCGCGGGCGGCGATTCGGCCGGCGATCTGGCCTTGACGCCTGCGCACCTCGAGGAGATTGCCGCGCGCGTGGTGGCCGATAGCAGCGGTCCGCTCGATCTGGACGCAAGTCTTTTCGTCCGCGTCTATGCCCAGCCCTCCCGGCTGCTGGTGGTCGGTGCCGTGCATATCACGCAATGCCTGGCGCCGATGGCGGACATGGCCGGCTTTGAAGTGACCGTCATCGACCCGCGCCGCGCCTTTGCCAATGCCGATCGATTTCCCGATGTCGCGCTCAGCGGCGAGTGGCCTGACGAGGCCATGGCGAGGCTCGTTCCCGATGGGCAGACCGCAGTCGTGACGCTCACCCACGACCCCAAGCTGGACGATCCCGCCCTCGTCGCGGCACTGGCCAGCCCGGCTTTCTACATCGGTGCGCTGGGCAGTCGCCGCACCCATGCCAAGCGCACGGCACGCCTGATCGAGCAGGGTGTGGGCGAAGAGCAGATCGCGCGCATCCATGCCCCGGTCGGACTCGATCTGGGCGGCCGTTCGCCCGCCGAGATCGCGGTGGCTGCGCTGGCGCAAATCATCCAGGTCAAACACCGTCATGATCTTTAGGGACTTCCCGCGCGATCAGGCGGAAGGGGTGATGCTGGCTCACACCTTGAAGCTCGCGTCGGGCACTTTCAGGAAAGGCCGCCGTCTCTCCGGCGCCGATCTCGGACTGCTCGCCGAGGCCGGCGTGGCAACGGTTTCCGGCGCCCGGCTGGACCCCGATGAACTGGACGAAGACCAGGCGGCCGGGGCCATCGCGAACATCCTGGCCAGCGAGCATCTTGCCGCCCGGCCCCCCCATGCCGGTCGCTGCAACGTGCATGCGGAAGCGTCGGGAATCTTCTTGGTCGATGGCGATCTCATTGGCCGCCTGAATCATGTCGACGAAGCCATCACCATCGGGACGCTGTCGCCCTATGCGCCGGTGCGCAAGGGGCAGGTGGTGGCGACCGTCAAGATCATTCCTTTCGCCGTCAGGCAAAGCCGGATCGTTGACTGCCAGGATCTGCTGGCCTGGTCCAGGCCGAAGCCGCCCTTGCGCCTGGCGCCGCTGGCGGCACAGCGGGTGGCCCTGATCATGAGCGAATCGCCCGGGACCACGCCGAGCATTCTGGACAAGACGCTGGCCGTCACCCGGCAACGCGTCGAAGCGCTGGGCAGCCAGTTGAGCCTGGAGTTGCGCTGCCGGCACGAATCGGCTGCGATCGGCGCCGCCATCGATCAGGCGTTGGCGGCGGCAAGCGATCTGATCCTCGTCTCCGGTGCGGCCGTGACCAAGGACCGGGGCGATGTGGTGCCGGCCGCCATCGTCGGGCTGGGCGGCGAGATCACCCATTTCGGCATGCCCGTCGAGCCCGGCAACATGCTGCTGCTCGCCCGGATCGGCACGGTGCCGGTGATCAATCTGCCGGGCTGTGCGCGGTCCCGACGGACCAATGGCTTCGACTGGCTGCTCCAGCGCTTGCTGGCGAGACTGCCGGTGGGCGCCGGGGATATCATGAATATGGGGGTCGGCGGCTTGATTCGCAGCGCCCACGACGAAGGTGCGGCAGAGAAGGCCAGACCCCGCGTCGGCGCCCTCGTCCTGGCCGCCGGGCGGTCCACCCGGATGGGCGGCGTAAACAAGCTGCTCTGCCAGATCGAGGGGGTATCTTTGGTGGCCCGGGCAGTCGATGCCGCGTGCGCCTCGCAATGTGCCCAGGTCATGGTCGTCACCGGCTTCGAAGCGGCGCGGGTCGAGGCCGCCCTGGCCGGACGTGCCGTTTCCTTCAGCCACAATCCGGCCTTCGACCAGGGCATGTCGGGCTCGCTGCGCTGCGGTCTTCGGGCCATGCCCCAGGATCTGGACGGCGTGCTGGTGTTGCTGGCCGACATGCCGCAAATTACCGCGGACGATATCGACACCCTGCTCGAGGCCTTCGCGCCGGACGGACTGGCCATCATCGTGCCGGAGCGCCATGGCCGACGCGGCAACCCGGTCCTCTGGCCGCGCCGCTATTTCGCTGAAATGTGCGCCCTCACGGGCGATGTCGGCGCCCGCGAACTGCTCGCCCGCCATGCCGACGAAGTGAAGACGGTCGGCATTTCCAGCGATGCCATCTTCGCCGATGTAGACACCCCCGAGGCGCTCGCGTCACTGGAGGGCAGGTGAGCATCGCCGAACTGCGCGGGCAATTCCCGTTCTACGCCACCGCCAATCCCTGCCATTATCTGGACAATGCCGCGACCAGCCAGATCCACCGTCAGGCACTGACGGCGATGGCCGGGCAGGAGAGCTGCCGGGCCAATGTGCACCGCAGCCCTTACCGCCTGGCCGAGGCGTCAAGCCATGCCTACGGCGAGGCGCGGGCGCAGGTGGCGCGTTTTGTCAATGCCGCGGCAGCCGACGAGGTGGTGTTCACCTCGGGCGCGACGGCCGCGCTGAACCTGGTGGCCTACAGCTTCGGCGAGACCCTGCAGGCTGGAGACGAAGTGCTGATCTCCGCCGCCGAGCATCACAGCAATTTCGTTCCCTGGCTGCGTTTGCGGCAGCGCACCGGCATCCGCTTGCGGGTCCTGCCGCTGTTGCCCGATGGCCGCATCGCCACCGCGTCGCTGGCGGAGATGGTCACGGAACGCTGTCGCCTGATTGCCGTCACCCACTGTTCCAACGTCACCGGCGCGGTCACCGATGTCCACGCCGTGGTCGCCGCGGCCCGCGCCGTCGGCGCCAAGGTTCTGCTCGACGGGGCGCAGCAGGTGCAGCACGGACCGGTCGACGTGCAGAAGCTGGGGGCCGATTTCTACGCCTTCTCGAGTCACAAGTGTTTCGGCCCGACCGGGGTGGGCGTGCTCTGGACCAGGGGGGGCGTTCTCGAGCGCCTGCCGCCTTTCCTCACCGGCGGCGGCATGGTCGGCTTGGTATCGCTGGAGACCTTGAGCTTCGCTTCGCCGCCGGCGCGGTTCGAGGCCGGTACGCCGCCGGTGGCGCAGGCGGTCGGCCTGGGCGCGGCGGCGGCCTGGATGATGACCCTGCCCTGGGCCGAGGTCCATCGCGTCGAGTCTGCGCTGCTGGCGCGATTGCTCGACGGCCTGGCGACCTTCCCGACCGTGCGGCTGATCGGCCCAGCGGATCTCGAGGCTCGTTTGCCGATCGTCTCCTTCGAAGTCCGCGGCATCCATCCCCACGATGTCTGCCAGGTGCTGGGCGAGCGGGAGGTCGCCCTGCGCGGTGGCAACCATTGCGCCCAGCCGCTCTTCGCGGCGCTGGGCTCGGCGGGCGCGACCCGGGCGAGCATCGCGCTCTACAACGATGCGGCCGACGTCGATGCCTTGCTGGACGGACTCGAACATGCGCTCAAGGTCCTGTCGTGAGCGCGACCGTCTATCAGCAGGCAATCAAGACGCTGGCGGAAGCCGCACACGGCAGCGGCCGGCTGGAAGATCCCGATGGCACTTCCCGCCTCGACAACCCCCTTTGCGGCGACCGGATCGACCTGGCCGTCCGGCTGGCCGGCGACGCGGTCTCGGCCGTCGGCCACGAGACCCGGGCCTGTCTGCTCTGTCGCGCCGCCGCTTCGCTCGTCGGCCTGACCGCTCCGGGCCGCAGTCCGGGCGAAATGGCCGATGCCGCAGCGGCGCTGGAAGGCATGCTGACGTCCGCCGCCGTCCTGCCGCCCGCCTGGCAGGCGCTCGAGGTCTTTGCGCCGGTCGCTGCCTATCCCAGCCGTCACGGCTGCGTGCTGCTGCCGTTTCAGGCCCTGCAGGCGGCGCTGGCCACGGCCGCCGGCAAGCGCTGATCGTCAGCCGTCAGGGCGCTCGAAGCTTCCCCGCGGCCGGGGCGGAGCGTTGCAGCATTGCCTCGAAGGCGTCGAAGATCCGCTGCACGTAAGGATTTTTGTGTTCGAGCGGTCCAGGACTCGTTTCCGGGTGGACCAGCATCGCGGGGTTGGCTTCAAAAACCAGGACTCTTCCATCCGTCATGATGGAAAAATCGATGCCGGCATAATCGAGGTCCATCCTGGCGCCGATTGCCCGGATCGCTTGCATGCCGGCGCAGCCCAGAACCGCTTCCGGATCCTGCAGAAAGGCCTGCTCTTCCTCGAGTTTCCACGGGGAGGACTCCATCTCCGCGGTGTAATAGTGGGCCATCCAGTTCTGCGATATTGCCAGGTGATACGGGTAGGGCTGGCGGTCGATGAAGATGATCCGGTACTTGCGGAACAGCAAATCGGCGGAACGGTAGTCGATGAAGCGGGACACATACACCGGCCCGGACTGCGCCGCGGCGCACTGCAAGAGTTCGCCCGGGCTTCTTGCCAGCATCAGACCGACGCCGCCGTGCGTGTGTACCGGTCGTATCAGGAGCGGCAGTCGATCGACGAGTAATTCGGCCCATTCGCCGCCGGCGGCAAATCGCCAGACCGCCGGAACGAGCAGGTCGTCGATGCCTTCGAGCAGGACCGGCAGCGTGTTGCGTGCCGTCCGCGCCACCCGGTCCGGGCGGTTGAGCAGCGGCCTGGCGCATGTTTCGAGGAAGCGGCCAAGCGGCCGGAAGACATCCCCGGTCATGTCGGGGTCGCCCATCGCGTTGAACACCAGATCGTAGCGAGGCAATGTGACGGCCTGATCGTCGGCGGCGTATTCGATCATCCATTCGACGATGCTGTTGGTCTTTTCGCTGAACAAATGGGTGAGGTTGAGGTTTCCCTTTCCGGCATCGAGAAGTATCAGTACCGACCTGTCGGCACTCGCTGAAGGCTTCTCGAAGACGTTCTGGCGCGAATAGGCCGCATCGATATGACGCTTCGCTTCCGCCGCCCGGCCGTCCTCGATCAGGATCGACGACAGGTTGATGTGTGCGTTGACGAAGTCCGGGTCCAAGTCCAGAGCTTGCCGGTAGTAGCGCTCCGCCTCGGCCGGGCGATTGAGCTGGCCATGGACGACCCCCATGTTGTAGATGGCATCCAGATAGCCGGGACGACAGGCGACGGCCCGGGCGAAACATCCGGCGGCGGCAGGCAGATCCTTCTGCCGGCTTCTCGCGACGCCCAGTTTGAAATGGGCTTCGGCCATCCCCGGCGCGATGGAAATTCCAGCTTCATAATGGCTCGCCGCATCGCCGACCAAGGCCTGAGCCATCAGCAGATCACCCAGGTTCAGGTGGGCGAGGGCGTAGGCCGGCAGCAGGCGTATCGCCTCGGCAAACGCGGCGGCGGCTTCCTCCAGTCTGCCCAGCTTGTGCAGCGTGCAGCCCATGTTGTTGTGGGCTTCGGCGTAATCGGCTTTCGCCGCGATGGCCCGCCGGTAACAGGCCAGCGCCTGATCGAACTGCCCCCGGTCGAAATGGATGTTGCCGATATTGTTGTGGGTCTCGGGCAGATTGGCCCACGAGGCCCGCTCATAGCTGTCCATGGCTTCATCGAGCTTGCCCCATGCATAGAAGGCCCCGCCCATGTTGTGAAAGGCATCGGCAAAATCCGGTTTTAAATCGACCGCAATCCGGAAATTTTCGATGGCCTGCGCATATCTGCCCAGCGACTTCTCAAGACAGGCGAGGTTGTAGCGCGCTTCGATGAAGCCGGGATCGAGTCGCAGCGCCCGGCTGAAACTCTCCGCGGCCTCATCCTGCCGACCCTGTGCCAGCACGGTATTGCCGATGCCGAAACAGGCCGATGCGGAATCCGGTTCGAGCTCCAGCATCCGGGCATAGCAGCTCATCGCCTGGTCGAAGCGCTTTTTCGCCTGGTAGGCCATGCCCAGGGATGCGAGATAGCTCGTCCTGCCCGGAAAAAGCGCGGTCGCCCGCGAGATCAGTGCGACGGCCAGGTCCGCATCGCCCAACTGGCAGGCGGCATTGCCCAGGAGGTGCAGCGCATCCGCGTGGTCGGGGTCGGCCTGCAGGATTCGCGTGTAGATTTCGACGGCCTCGGCGAGTCGGCCGGCCCGGTGATGTTCCAGCGCGCTCAGGATTTCCATGCGCGGATCAGCCAGATCGACAGATTCCAGCTCACCGAAACGGCGAGCAACAGCGCCAGGCCGGTCGGTACCCCCCATGGTCCGATGCTGAGGGCCAGCGCGAGCAGGGCGAAGGCCAGGCCGGCGAGGCCCCAAAGGGCATTGGCGATCACCGCCGCGCTGGCCTTGCCGCCGAGGCGCGAATGCAGGATCAACATGGTGCAGGTCGTCGAGATCGGATAGACGGCGAGCATGCCGGTAGTGCCCGGCCCGCCCCATCGGCTCAGCAGCAGCACCGCCGCCATCAGCGAGCAGACCAGCGCCGTGCGCAGCGGCAGTTCGTACCACAGGCGCTTGATGCGCGGCGCCCTGACTTCGCGGTAGCGCCGGGAAAGCACGATGCACAGCGGATAGACGAGCAGGTTGAGCAGGCCGGCACCGGCCAGTGTCCAGGTCGATGAACGCACCAGGGCGGCCAGGACGATCCAGCTGGCCACGGCTGCCCCCAGGCTCAGCAGCACGCCGCGCTTTTGTGCCAGCACCAGGTAGAGCAGCATGAACCCGCCGCTGACGGCATTGACCGCGAGCCCTGCCCCGGCGCTGGCGGCGAGGTAGGCCGGGTCGTGGTCGAGGGAGAGGAAAAGGTAGGCGGGCCAGACCGTCACGGGCAGCGTCACCACCAGGGCGCCGATCAGGGGCCCGGCGCGTTCCACGATGATCGAGGCGGTGACCACGACGCCGGCCGTGAGCAGCAGCTTCAGCGCCAGCCAGAAGAGAGGATTTTGTGCGATGGGGTGCCGCCCTATTCCGCCCGGATGGCCCCCGCCGTCGCGGGGGCCCGGAATGCGGCGATCAGCCGCAACTGCCCACGGCGCCGCAGGCGCTGCAGAAGTCGCAGCCATCCTTGCGGATCACGGTGAAATTGCCGCACTCGCTGCACAGCGCGCCGCGCATCACCTTGGGTGCGCCGGCTTCGCGCGGCGTCTCGAGGATGCCCATCTCGCGCGTTGGGTAACCGGTCTCGTCGAGGATGCCGAGCATGGCATAACGATGGATGATCAGCCGCGCCAGATAGGCCACGGTGGACGGCCAGTTCTGCTGGCGGCGGGTGCCGGGCACGAAAGCCATGAAATCGCCGAGCGGTTCCGGATAGTTGAGGAGCTTCCTGAGCTTCATGCCGATCCAGGCCGGGTCCATCACGCGCATATCGAGCGAGAGAATGCGGCTCAAGCCGTCCAGGGCGCGCGGGTAGTTGCCCGACAGCCACATCGAGTAGGGCCGCGTGACGCCGGGAACGCCGGCCATCTCCGGCAGCGTGATTTCCTTCAGGCCGAGCACGAACTCCTCGCCCGCGGCCGGGTTCACGATGTCCACCGTCCAGGACAGGGTGCCGTCGGTGCCGGTCTTCGGCTCGTCTCTGCTGAACATGGTGTCGAGCACCGGCGTCGGGACGTCGCCGTCGAAGGCGCCGAGCTGCTCGCAGCGGTAGCGGATGACCTGGGCGACCGCCGAGACGGTGCCGGGCATCAGCTTGTGTTCGCCGTGTGGCGGAAAGGCCATCTCGAACGGTTCGTCATCGACGGTCCTGGCCAGCATGTCGAGCTTCAGCTTGAGCCAGCCGCGATCGTTGGCGCGCATGTCCATCGACAGCGTCTTGGCGACGGCGCCCAGGCCGCGCGGCTGCTCGGAGCCATTGACCCAGACTTCGAAGGGCACGGCCTTGCCGTTGGCGATGTGGCCGACGAACAGGGCGAACTCGCCGTGGGGCGTCTCGATCATGTAGGTCCATGCCGCGTTGCCTTCGGTCATGCGCGGCCGGCCGGGCCAGCGCAGGCTGGCCAGTACCGGCGCAGGCAGGGTGCCGATCGACAGGCGGCGGTTGGCGTCGGAGATGACCACATCCTGCGGCTTCTTCTTTTCGCTCGATTCGACCGAGAGGACCGAGCCCAAAACGGCATTCGGCCGATAGGTGGCCAGTCCCTTCAGGCCCGCCTTCCAGGCGGCCATGTAGAGATCCTCGAAATCGGCATAAGGGTAGTCCTCGGGCACATTCACCGTCTTCGAGATCGAGGTATCGACATAGGGGGCCACCGAGGCGACCATGTCCTTGTGCGCCTGCGCCGAGATCTCCAGGGCGGTGACGAAGTAATCGGGCAGTTTCGACGTGTCGCCGCCCAGGAACTTGTAGTAGCGCCAGGCGTAATCCTCGACCGCATATTCCTTGAAGGTGCCGTCGGCCATGCGCTTCTTGCGCGTATAGACCCAGGAGAACGGCGGCTCGATGCCGTTGCTGGCATTGTCGGCGAAGGCCAGCGAGATCGTGCCGGTCGGCGCGATCGAGAGCAGATGCGAGTTGCGGATGCCGTGCTTCCTGATCTGCTCCTTGACCTCGGCCGGCAGGCGCGAGGCGAAGTTGCCGCCGGAGAGATACATGTCGGCGTTGAACAGCGGGAAAGCGCCGCGCTCCTTGGCCAGTTCGACCGAGGCGAGGTAGGAGCGGTCGCGCATGAACTCGGAAATCTTCGTCGCGATGGCGCGCGCCTCGGCGGTATCGTAGCGGCTGCGCAGCATGATCAGGGCATCGCCCAGGCCGGTGAATCCGAGGCCGACCCGGCGCTTGGCGCGCGCCTCGGCCAGCTGCTGCTCGAGCGGCCAGTGGGTGGCGTCGAGGACGTCGTCGAGCATGCGCACCGAGGTGTCGATGACGCGGCCGAAAGCGGCGTAGTCGAAAGCGGCTTTTTCCGAGAACGGCGCCGTGACGAACAGCGTCAGGTTGATCGAGCCCAGGCAGCAGCAGCCGTAGGGCGGCAGCGGCTGTTCGGCGCAGGGATTGGTGGCCTCGATGGTCTCGCAGTAGTAGAGGTTGTTGTCGCGGTTCATGCGATCGAGGAAGAGGATGCCCGGCTCCGCGTGATCGTAGGTCGAGCGCATGATCTGGTCCCACAATTCTTGCGCCCGCACCTTGCGATATACCCACTGCCCGTCCTCGCGCTGGTAGGCGCCGGTGGCCTTGAAGTCGGCGGAAGGCACGGCCTTGTGGGTCAGTTCCACCTCGCCGTCGGTTTCGACGGCATGCATGAACAAGTCGGTGACGCCGACCGAGATGTTGAAGTTGGAGAGGTCGCCGCTGTCCTTGGCGTGGATGAATTCCTCGATGTCGGGATGGTCGCAGCGCAGCACGCCCATCTGCGCACCGCGGCGGCTGCCGGCCGATTCCACGGTTTCGCAGGAGCGGTCGAAGACGCGCATGTAGGAGACAGGGCCGGAGGCGCGCGACTGCGTCCCCTTGACATGGGCGCCGATCGGGCGGATCGAGGAGAAATCGTAGCCGACGCCGCCGCCGCGGCGCATGGTTTCGGCGGCCTGCTGCAGGGCGGTGTAGATGCCGGGACGGCCATCGACGATCTCCGAGATGGAGTCGCCCACCGGTTGCACGAAACAGTTGATCAGCGTGGCGCAAAGGTCGGTGCCGGCGGCGGAATTGATCCGGCCGGCCGGTACGAAGCCCTGCTCCTGCGCTTCCAGGAAGCGCCGTTCCCAGTGGGCGCGTTTGTCCTCGGGCTCGACCGCGGCGAGGGCGCGGGCAACACGCAGGCGCACTTCGGCGACGTTCTGCTCGTTGCCCTTGGCATATTTCTCGATCAACACCTCGCCGGAAATTTCCTGCGGCGGCGGCAGTGCGATGGATGAATTGGAGACGGTTTCACCGGGGGGAAGCATATTCATTGTCATGGTTTTTGTCCGGGGAAGAATTGTCAGGCGGAGTGAGCATACCTTCGCGCCCCGGTCATTGGAAGTGAAATATTTCTGTCTGTTTAAAAACAATGTCTTACGGATTTCGCTAGTGGCCTAGCAAGCGGCATGCCACTATATGTAGTGGGTCAAACTGGAGGAAAAACTGCGGAAATTCAGGCTATTGGACCAGCTGCGCGGTGTGGCGCGCGATCATCCATTCTTCGTTGGTCGGCACGACCAGCACCTCGACGCGGCTGGCGGCGGTGGAGATGCGCTGGGCGGCGGCCGTGTTGGCCACTGCGTTTGCCGCCGCGTCCAGTTCCACACCGAGCCAGCGCGCCGCCTGGCAGACCTCGGCGCGCACGGCGGCGGCATGTTCGCCGATGCCGCCGGTGAACACCAGGACGTCGACCCCGCCCGCTGCGGCGGCGAGGGAGCCCAGTTCGCGCCCGATGCGGTAGCAGAACAGGTCGACGGCCAGTTTCGCCTCCGGCCTGTCGGACGCCAGCAGCGCCCGCATGTCCGACGAGATCCCGGATACGCCGAGCAGGCCGGATTCCTGGTAGAGCAGGCGGGAGAGTTCGCTGCTGCCCATGCCCAGCTGGTCCATCAGGTAGAGCACCACGCCCGGGTCCAGACTGCCGCAGCGCGTGCCCATCACCAGGCCGTCGAGGGCGGTGAAACCCATGCTCGTGGCGATGCTCCTGCGCTCCTTCATCGCGCACATGCTGGCGCCGTTGCCCAGGTGAAGGGCGATCACCCGGCCGCTGGCCCGGCCGCCCAGATGCTCGGGCAGGACATGGGCGATGTATTCGTAGGACAGGCCGTGGAAGCCGTAGCGGCGCACTCCCAGTGCGGTGATATGACGCGGCAGCGCGAAAAGCTGCGCGAGCTCCGGCTGGCTGCGATGGAAGGCGGTGTCGAAGCAGGCCACTTGCGGCAGTCCCGGCTCCAGCCTGGCCAGGGAGCGGATGGCGTCGAGGTTGTGCGGCTGGTGCAGGGGCGCGAGCGGAATGAGTTGTTCGAGCGCCGCCAGGCTCGCCTCATCGAGCAAGATCGGCTCGCGGTATTGCTCGCCGCCGTGCACCACGCGGTGGCCGACCGCAGCCACCTTCATGCCGCCGTGTTCGCCGAGCCAGTGGAGCAGGAAGGCGATCGCCTGATGGTAGCCGTCGCAGTCCGGCAGGGGCCCTTCGGCGAGGTGGCGGCCGGCGTCATCCACGGCGCTCATGGTGGCGCCGTTGCCGGCGCGCAGCCCATCGATCTGGCCGGATAGGGCCGGGCGCCGGACGATGCTCTCAGCCTGCGGGAACAGCGCAAACTTGATCGATGACGAACCGGCATTGATGACCAGGATGAAACGACTCATTTCCGCTTTCGCTGGGCGTGGGCCATGAGCACGGCGATGGCGGTCGAGGCGGTGCGCGTCTCGGCCGAGTCGGCGCGGCTGGTGAGCACGATCGGCACCCGGGCGCCGAGCACGATGCCTGCGGACAAGGCGTCGGCGAGATATTCGAGCTGCTTGGCCAGCATGTTGCCGGACTCGATGTCGGGCACCACCAGAATGTCGGCTTGCCCCGCCACCGCCGAGCGGATGCCCTTGGTCTTGGCGGCCACGATCGAAACCGCATTGTCGAAGGCCAGCGGACCGTCGAGCAGGCCCCCCGTGATCTGGCCGCGATCGGCCATCTTGCACAGCGCGGCGGCGTCGAGCGTGGCCCGCATCTTGGGGTTGACCGTCTCCACTGCGGCCAGGATCGCCACCTTGGGCTCGGTGATGCCGATCATCCGGGCGAGATCGATGGCGTTTTGCACGATATCGACCTTCTCCTCCAGGGTCGGCTCGACATTCACCGCCGCGTCGGTGATCAGGAGCGGCCGCGGGTAGGTCGGCACGTCCATGAGGAATACGTGGCTGATGCGGCGGTGGGTGCGCAGGCCGGTATCCTTGTCGATGACCGCCTCCATCAGTTCGTCGGTATGCAAGGAGCCCTTCATCAGCGCCTCGACCTCAAGATTGCGTGCCAGCTTCACCGCGACTTCCGCCGCGGCGTGGCTGTGCGGCGCGTCGATGAGGGCGCAGTCGTGGAGGGAGACGCCGATCTGCTCGGCGAGCTCACGCAGCCGGCCCAGCGGTCCGACCAGGGTCGGCACGATCAGGCCGGCATCGCGCGCCATCAGGGCCCCCTTCAGCGACTCGCTGTCGCAGGGATGAACCACGGCCATCGAGATCCGGTCCAGCCCCTGGGTCCTGGCCAGCAGGTGGTCGTAGCGGGCCTGCCGGTCGCTCAGCTTAAACTCGGGCAGGGTCATGCGCACGCGCCTGATCTTTTCGCCCGGTGCCAGCACCTCGGCGCTGCCGACGATCACCTTGAACCCGTCCTGGTTGGTGCACAGGCAGTCGAAGATGATGTGGTGGTTGTGCTCGAACTTCTTTCGGCAGGTGAGCGTGACGGTGATGGTGTCGCCCAGCGTCACCGGTCGGGAGAAGTGCAGCGACTGGTCGACGTAGAGCGTCCCCGGGCCCGGGAACTGGGTGCCGAGCACGGTCGAAATCAGCGCGCCGCCCCACATGCCGTGGGCGATCACTTCGCGGAACATAGACGAGTGCGCATACTCGGGATCGACGTGGGCGGGATTGACGTCCCCGGACATGATGGCAAAGAGTTGGATGTCCTCGGGCCGCAGCGTGCGAACCAGGGTGGCGCTGTCGCCGACCTTGATCTCGTCGTAGGTGAGGTTCTCGATGTAGGCCGGGTCCATTTGCAGAGGTGTATTTCCAGTCGCCAAAGCCAATTATAATGCGCTTCGTGCGGCGACCCTGAATCTCCTGACCCCCTATGAAGGAAGCCAGATGAAGTATGTGAGTTACGGCAGCGAAGGCACACCCGAATCGATGCGCCTGGCCGAGTGCGCCGCACCGTCGCCGGGTCCGGGAGAGATCCTGGTCGAAGTCCACTATGCCGGGGTCAATCGTCCCGACGTGGCGCAGCGCTCAGGCCGTTATCCGCCGCCGCCGGGCGCCTCGCCCATCCTCGGCCTGGAAGTGGCCGGCCGCGTGGCGGCGCTGGGAGCTGGCGTCACCGAATGGCGGCTCGATGACCAGGTCACGGCCTTGGCGCCGGGCGGCGGCTATGCCGAGTATTGCCTGGTCCCGGCAGGCAATGCCCTGGCCGTTCCCGAGGGCATGAGCCTGGCCGACGCGGCGTGCCTGCCGGAAACCTGGTTTACCGTCTGGGCCAACCTGATGGATATCGGCCGGCTGAAGGCCGGCGAGCGGCTCCTGGTGCATGGCGGATCGAGCGGCATCGGCCTGACCGCGATACAGCTGGCGCGCCATGTCGGCGCCGAGGTCATCGTCACCGTCGGCAGCGAAGAGAAGGCTGCGTTCTGCAGGGAGTTCGGCGCGGATCATGCCATCAACTACAGGGACGGCGATTTTTCCGAGAAGGTCAAGGAGTTCACGCGGGGCGAGGGCGTCGATGTCGTGCTCGACATGGTCGGCGGCGACTATCTGCAGAAGGACGTCAGACTGCTGCGCCGCGATGGCCGCCTGGTGATGATCGCCTTTCTCGAAGGCAGCAAGTGCACGTTCGATTTCCTGCCGGTGATGGTCAAGCGCCTGACCCTCACCGGTTCGACCATGAGGCCCCGCAGCATCGAGGAGAAGACCCAGATCCGCGACGCGCTCGCGCGGAACATCTGGCCCGCGCTGGCCGCCGGGAAACTGAAGAACCATCTCTTCGCAAGCTTTCCCTTCGCCCAGGCGGGCGAAGCGCACCGCCTGATGGAGAGCAGCCGCCATATCGGCAAGATCGTGCTGCAGGTGAAGAGCTGATTTTTCGCAGCGCCGGCCATGCGCGAGACAGATCAGGAAACGCTCGATCCTGAGGATTGGCAGGACCTCCGGGCCCAGGGCCATGTCATGCTCGACGACATGTTCGATTACCTCGAGCATCTGCGCGAGCGTCCCGTCTGGCAGCCTATCCCGCAGCCGGTCCGGGATGCCTTCCACGAAGCATTGCCCCGCGGGCCGACGGACCTGGCGGCGGTGCATCGGACCTTCATGAAGGATATTCTTCCCTACGCCGTCGGCAACGCCCATCCGGGCTTCATGGGCTGGGTCCATGGCGGCGGGACTCCGGTCGGGATGCTGGCCGAGATGCTGGCCGCCGGCCTCAATGCCAATCTCGGCGGGCGGGATCAGATCCCGATCGCGGTCGAACGGCAGGTGGTCGAATGGGTCCGGGATCTGTTCGGTTTTCCCGACAGCGCGGGCGGCCTGTTCGTCACCGGCACCTCGATGGCCAATCTGATCGGCGTACTCGTCGCCAGGACCGCGGCCCTCGGCCAGGCCGTGCGCCGCGGCGGCCTGGCGGCCTGCGACGGGCGTCTTGCGGCCTATGCCTCGAGCGGCGCCCACGGCTGCATTGCCAAGGCCATGGATATCGCCGGCATCGGCGCCGACCTGCTCCGCCTGGTGCCGATGAATGATCGCTACGAGATGGATGTCGCCGCGCTCGAAGCCGCGATTCGGGCCGATCGCCGCGCCGGCTTCCGGCCCTTCTTTATCGCCGCGACGGCAGGCTCGGTCGATGTCGGCGCCATCGACGATCTCGCCGCCATCGGCCGCCTCGCCCGGGCGCAGGGGCTCTGGTTTCACGTCGATGGCGCCTACGGGGCGCTGGCCATGCTGGCGCCGGAAATTGCGCCGCGCCTCGAAGGCATCGGCGAGGCCGATTCGATCGCCTTCGACTTCCACAAATGGGGTCAGGTGCCCTACGACGCGGGATTTGTCCTGGCCCGGGACGGCCGCCGCCTGGAAGACACTTTCGCCGCCGAAACGGCCTACCTGAAGCGGGAGAGCCGCGGCATGGCGGCCGGTTCGCCGTGGCCTTGCGATCTCGGACCCGATCTGTCGCGCGGCTTCCGGGCGCTCAAGACCTGGTTCACGATCAAGGTCTATGGCGCCGGGCGACTCGGCCGGAGCATCGCCAGGACCTGCGAACTGGCCCGGTACCTGGGCCGGCGGATCGAGGCCCTGCCCGAGTTGGAACTCCTGGCGCCGGTCTCGCTCAACATCGTCTGCTTTCGCTACCGCTGCCCCGGCCTTGACGCTGCCGGTGCCGACCGGGTCAATGCGGAGATCGTGATCGCCTTGCAGGAGTCGGGCATCGCCGCCCCTTCCACGACCACCGTCGCCGGCCATCTGGCGATTCGTGCCGCGATCGTCAATCATCGCACCCGTTCGGGCGACATCGACGCCCTGCTGGCGGCGACGCTGGCCTTCGGGAAAACCCGGGTTTCCCTCTGATGAATTTCGCGCAACAGGACGATAAATCGGGCGATGGCGAGCCGCTGATCGGCCAGGCGAAGCTGATGACCATGGCGTTTTCCGGAGTCGATCTCAGGCCTCTGGGTGAGCGTCTGATGGCGCGTGCGACGGCCAATCCGAACGACGCCATCGCCCTGATGGATCTTTCGACGATATTGCAGCTCCACGGGCAGGTCGACATCGCGCTGGAGGTCCAGGCGCAGGCGCTGGCGATCCAGCCGCTTTATCGCCTGCCGGCGGACAGCGGCGAGACCGGCGTCAGGCTGCTCGCGCTGATGGCACCGGGCGATTTCATGACCAATACGCCCCTGGATTTTCTCCTGCCGGGTTCCGACGTCGCGCTCGACATGCTCTACGTATCGCCGGAACTGGCCTTGCCCCCGGCGCTGCCCGAGCATGACGTGCTGTTTGTCGCCATCGGCGAATCCGATCGCACGCGTCCTTTGCTCGCGCAGATCGAGGAGGCCATCGGCACCTGGCCGCGCCCGGTGGTGAACCGGCCCGAGAGAACCCTGTGGACCTCGCGCGAGGGCGCCTCGGCCAAGCTCGCCTCGGCACCGGGGGTGCTCATGCCGGCATCGGCGAGAGCCGCCAGGCCGATCCTCGAGCAACTGGCCCGCGCCGAGCTGCCGATCGGCGCTCTGCCTGATGTCGGCCGATTCCCGATCATCGTCCGGCCGATCGACTCCCATGCCGGCCGGGGACTGATGAAACTGGATGATCCGGCGGCGATCGGCGCCTACCTGGAGAGCCGGCCCGAGCGCGAATTCTATGTTTCCCGCTTCATCGATTATCGCGGGCCGGACGGACAGTACCGGAAGTATCGGGTGGTCCTGATCGACGGCAGCCCGTACGCCGTCCATATGGGCATCTCCCTGCACTGGATGATCCATTACCTGAACGCCGGCATGAGCGACAGTGCCGAGAAGCGAGCCGAGGAAGAAGCTTTCATGAGCCGCTTCGACGCGGACTTCGGGCACAGGCATAAGGCGGCGTTCGCTGCGATCGACGAGCGCCTCGGCCTCGACTACCTGGTCATCGATTGCGCCGAAACGGCCGATGGGCAATTGCTGGTGTTCGAGGTGGACACCGGCGCCGTCGTCCACGCGATGGATCCGGCCGAAATATTTCCCTACAAGAAGGCCCAGACGCAGAAGGTGTTTGCCGCCTTTCGCGAGATGCTGTCCGCGGCGAAGCGGCGGGCCGCGCCAGAGCCCGCGCCCTCCGCGCTGCCGCCGACGGCGCAGCTGCTTCTGGCCGGCGGCGATGCCCGCATCGCGCCCGATTCCGGCGGCAGCGCCTGCCTTGCCCGGCCCGATCCGGAACTGGCGGCCTTCGGCTCGTCGACGGCATCGATTATCTCCGAGGCGGGTTTTGCCGCCGCCGACCGACTCCGCGACAGGATCTCCGCGGCGAGTGCGGCACACACGCCGCACGCGCTCATCTATGCCGATGAGCTCGAGCGCATCCGGCGCGAATTGCTGGCCTTGTGCGGGATTCCGGCTTCCGCCGGCGTCGAGATCGTTTTTGCCGCATCGGGCACCGATCTGCACCTGATTGCGGCCCAGCTGGCAGGCGGCGACGAAGTCTTGCCCACGCTCGCGGTCATGGTCGATCCGGCGGAAACCGGCAGCGGTGTGCCCGAGGCGCTGGCCGGCCGCCACTTCAGCAGCCTGGCGGCGCTCGGGGCGGCGGTCGCCAAAGGCTTGGTGATCGACGGCAGCAGCGTGCTCGAAGTCGTCACCGTCGCGCTGCGGCATGCCGATGGAAGCCTGCGCGACGCGTCGGCACGGGATGCGGAGTTCGCGGCCCGGGTGGCGCAGGCGGGGCAGACGGGCAGGCGCGTTCTCCTGACCCTGGTCGACCAATCGAAGACCGGCTTGATCGCGCCGAGCGCCGCGTTTGTTTCGCAACTGGCGCAGCATCTGCCAGACAAGGTCGATGTCCTGGTCGATGCCTGCCAGTTCCGGATTGGGCCGCAGACTCTGCGCGCGTATCTGGAGCAGGGTTACATGGTGGCGTTGACCGGGTCGAAGTTCCTGACCGGGCCGAGTTTCGCCGGCGCGCTACTGATTCCCTCGGCGCGCGCGCGCAGGCTGCTGGGGCGGCCGCTGCCGCGCGCCCTGACCGACTACTCCAGCCGCGCCGACTGGCCGCAAGGCTGGAAGCCGGCGGCGGCGCTCGACGAAGTCGCCAATTTCGGCTTGCTCCTGCGCTGGGAAGCGGCTTTGCAGGAACTGCGGGCGTTTCGCGAGTTGCCTGCGCGTGCGGTCGAAACTTTCCTGCGGGCCTTTGCCCGGGCCGTCGGGGATCGCCTGATCTCGGATCCGCTTTTCGAGCCGCTGCCGGTGCCGGCACTGGATCGCCGTCCGCTGGCCGGGTCGTCCGGCTGGGACGGCATTCAGACGATCTTTCCCTTTGTTCTTTACCATCCCGAAAGCGGCGCCGGGAAGCGGGCCCTGGGTCTGGACGAGACGGCGCAGGTGTATCGGCTGCTGCAGGCGGACCTGTCGTCTTGCGGCCTGGTAGATGAACTCGCCAGCCTGCGTTGCCAATTGGGCAAGCCGGTCCTCTGCGGCTCGCGCGACGGCAAGGCCGTTTCCGCACTCCGCCTCTGTGCCAGTGCGCGTCTGGTCATCGAAGCCGGTGCCGGCAACGGCGACCGGGTGATCGGGAGGGCGCTGGCGGCACTGGACAAGACCGCCCTGATCATCCGCTCGGGCCTGCGGTCGTAGGTCGGGTCAGCCGAGTGCCCGGGTCGGATTCTCGCGGGACTTGCGCTCGCGTTCCACCTGGATGATGTAGCGCCGGATCATGTTGATCATCGACCCGGGCAGATTGATGAATTGACAGCCGGCGCGCTGCTGGATCTTGCCGTTGGGCAGGGGCACGTTGTAGGTGTAGAGGACGCGCATGGTGGCGACCACCAGGCCGATCTTGGGCAGGTTGAAGTGCACGTCGGGGAATTCGGCATCGACGACGAGATCGGTCTCGTCGGGCGGAATGTTCATCAAGCCGATGCCGCCGCCGCTGATGTCCACCAGCGTGGCGATGATGTTGCCGGGCGCGCCATCCCTTTTCGCAAGCGGTATCTCGCACAGGATGGGATTGGCCAGCGGGGTCTCCAGCCGGAAGTCTTCGCGCCGCTGCAGGCGCACCAGCGTGACCGGCAGCTTGCTCGAATAGGCTTCGCGGCCTTCGAAGCGGAGCGGCTGGACGCCCGCCAGGGCGAACTGGATCCTGATTTTTTCCTTGCTCGAGACGCACTCGATATGGTCGGCGCCGAGCATGCGCCGGCTCGTCTCCGGATCGCCGCCGTAATCGAACACCAGGGAATTGCCATCGGCCGAAATGTCGACCAGCCTGGTCAGGAGAAAGTCGCTGCCCTGGTTGAAATAGAAGGTGATCAGCGCGCACTGCTCCAGCAGGCCGCGCAGTATCGAAAGAATCTCCGTCTTCGAGCGGACCTGGAACCTGCCGTTATAGTCATCGCCCGCGAGGAGCGGGCTCTGCTGATCTGCCGCGTATTCTTCCATGCCTAAGCTCGTTCTCCAGGTTGAGGCGCCAGTTTAATCGATGTCGCCGTGCAGGCAAATTTCCGTCTTTCAGACGGACAGGGTTCTTCCCTCGACCCGGTAGAGCCAGACCAGCAGTTCGGCCACGGCGATATACAGCTGCGGCGGGATGTTGGCGTCCAGATCGACCTGCATCAGCAGGGTGACGAGCTCCGGCGATTGATGCACGAAGACGCCGTGCTCCTTCGCCCGCCGGATGATTTCCTCGGCGATCAGTCCGCGTCCCTTCGCCACCACGCGCGGCGCGGCACTGCCCGGCGCGTAGGCCAGGGCAACGGCGAGCGAGCGCTCCTCCTCACTCTTCATCATGCTTCACCGAAATGCCGAGCAGGGGGACGCCGGCGGATGCCAGGGCTTGGCCCAGTGCCGGCGTCGCGCCGCGCAGGTCGTTGGCGCTGGCGTCGACGGACGTGGCCAGCGCGATCCTGACGCCGCCGCCGGAAAGCTGGATGGCCGCCCGGACTTCGCCCAGGCGCGGGGTGGACAGACTCAGCGTGGTCTTCCAGCGAGCCTCGCCGTCCGCGGCGGAACCGCCGCCGCCGGACTGGTCATGTTCGACCCGCCATTCCATGGTTTGCCCCGGCCAGACTTCCCCGTGCCAGAGCAGGCGCTGGGTGGCGGCGGCGTCCAGCTGCTGCTGGACCAGCGGCCGCAGCGCTTCGGGCATGGCCTCGGCCGCAGGCCTGGCGGCATCCGTGGCCGGCGCCGTGGCCGCAGCAGCGGCCGTTGCAGTAGCCGTGGCCGTAGCGGTGGCACTGGCCGCAGTCGTCGCTGCCGGGCTGCGTCCCGGTTCGAGGCCGGGCGCCGGCATTTCCTGCGGGCGTCCGGCGGCGCTCTGCGCGTGCTGGGCGAGGGTCGCGGGCAGGGATTGCTGTCCCTGCGGCTCCTCGAGCAACGCGGCGAGCGGCAGCTTGCCGGCCACCCACTGCGCCTGGTGCGCTTCATAGAACAGGCCGCTCTGGACCACCGCCTTGGCCAGGACCGGCGCCAGTTCGGCGCCGCTTTGCGGCGCCTGGGCCAGGAGCGGCTCGCCCCGGTTCAAGGGCGCGGCCGGCGGAGACTCGCCTTCCGGCGTGACCAGCGCGCCGATCATCTGTCCGACGCTGCTCAGCTTGCTGTAGGGGTAGGGCTCGGCCGCCGCTGCCGCGGCGCCCGCCGCGGCGGGCTGCTCGGCTACCCGGACGAGGGTGGTCGCAGGCGAGCGGTCGATGACCACCAGGTCGAGGGTGTCGCCGACCGCAACCGGCTCCGGCAGCGACAGGGTGACGCTCCTGCCGTCGACCTGCATCTTGTAGGTGTTGTTTTGCAGGACTTCCGTGATCCTGGCGGTGAACTTCTGGCCCAGGCGCAAGTCGGGCAGTTCGGCCGTGAGCAGGGTGCCGATCAGCTGCGCGGCGCGGCTCAGGGTGACGCCCTGCCCGGTTTCGGTGGCGGCACTGCCGTCCTGCTGCGCGAGTTGCGCGACGATGGTCCTGGGGGTACGGTCCAGGACGACCAGTTCGAGCGTGTCGCCGGCCTTGGCCGCCTCGGGCAGGGACAGGGTGACGCTGCTGCCGGCGACCAGCGCGCGATAAGTGTTGTCGGGCAGGACTTCCTGGATGCTGGCGGTGAAGCTCTGTCCCTGGCGCAAGCCGGGCAGGTCGGCGGGGATCTCCTGCAGCCGGGCCAGCGGCAGCAGGGCGTTTTCCCCGGGCTGGCGCAGGCGCAGGCCGGCGTCGGAAGGAATCAGGGCCATGGCCGTGGCTGGCTTGGTAGGTCGGGCTTTCTCTGGACCACCTTCATGGTGGTAGCCCGACGACTGAGAGAAGTTCCTGCGGGACTGTCGGGCTAAAGCCCGACCTACGAGGCGCCGTAGGCGCGCTCGACACGATTCTTCCTGGCGGCGCTGCCGAGGAACTGGCGCACCTGTTCCATTTTCGGCTCGGTGTGGCGGCGGACCTCGGCATCGTCTTCGAGGATGCGCTGGATCAGCCGCGTCTTCATTTCCCGTTCCGATTCGGACAGGTTGCTGTTGTCCTCATCCTTGCGCAGGGCTTCGCGCAGCACGGCGACCGCGCGCTCCAGCGAGACCAGCTTGTCCCAGTCGGTGGCGCGCGCAGCCTCCGCCATCTGGGCGGACAGCGCGCTCATCTCTTCGTACAGCGTTATCTGGGTAGGCATGAACAGCATGGTAGCGCTCAGGCGGCGGCCTGGTTCGCGCGATGAACGGCGGGATTCCCGGCTATTTCTTCCCAGGCGCTCTTGATGTCGGAGACCAGAAGGCTCACCTCGTTGAACGCGGCATCGTCGTTCTCGATGTTGGCGACGAGCAGCCGTTGGCACATGTAGTCGTAGAGCGCGGCGAGCTTCTCGGCGAGATCGCCGCCCGCCTTCACGTCGAGGCTGGCCTTGAGGCCGTTGCCGATGATGTTGATGGCATGGGAAACGGCCCGGCCCTTTTCGGCGATCTCCTTCTGCTTGAGGTGCAGTCTGGCGCGGGAAATCGCCAGCAGCGCGCCTTCGAACAGCATCAGGATCAGCTTGTGCGCATCGGCGGCCATGACGCCGGTTTCCATGCCTACTTTGGCGTAGGCCATGGCGCGATTGCCTTGATTGGCGAGCATTGGAGTCTCCACTGGCTAGATTTTGATCGGATTGTTTTGCAGGGACGTGATCTGCTGGGTGAGGAAAGTGCTGGTCTGACTCATGCTCGCCATCAAGGTGTCGAGCGAGGAAAACTGCTGTTGGTACTGGGCCTGTATGGCGGCCAGGCGGGCGTTGACCTGGGTGGTCTGGGTGCCGATGTTGGTGATGCTGGTCTGCAGGCTGTTGGTCCGGTCGGCGATCAGGCCGGTGCTGGAAGTCATGTTGGTGAGCAAGGTGGCCAGTTGCGAGGCGATCCCGGAGGCGTAGGCCACCGTGCCGCGGGAGCCTGTGGCGCTTCCGTTCACGGTGAGGGTGAGCCCGGCGGCGTTGCCGGTCGTCGCGGTCAGCGTCTGGCCGATGCCGACGCCGGCCTGCCCGCCGATGGTGCCGGCGACATCCAGCCCGGGCGTGCTCGAAGGCGTTCCGAGCAGACTCGACAGGCCGCCGTCGCCTTCGGCGGCGGTGACCGTCGAGGCCGAGCCGTACTGGGTCGAGGTGATCAGCATCGTCCCGGTGCCCGTCCCGGCACTGGTGACGGGGGCGGCGCCGAGCAGATTGCTCGCGCCGTTGCCGCCGGTGACGTTGACGCTGGAGGCGGCACCATAGCTGTCTGAACTCAGGGTCATGACGCCGCCGCTCGAAGTCGAGACAGCCACCGATTTTCCTGCGGGCAGCGCGGCGTTAATCTCGCTTTGCATCTCGGCGGCGAGGCTCGCGGCGGTATAGGTAGCGCCGGGCTTCAGGGTGACGCTGACGGCGGCGCCGTCGACCATGACGCTGAGCGCGTCGTTGACCCCGGCGGTGATGGTCAATCCGGCGGCGGCCGAGCCGGCGACGCTGCCCTGAGTTCCGTTGTAGCCGACCGAGACATTGACCCCGGCGCTGGACAAGGCCGCCGCGCCGTTGATCTGCGACTGCACCTGGGCCGCCAGGGCAGTCGGGGTGTACGTTCCGGCAGGCAGCGTGACCGCGGCGGCGATGCCGTTGACGTTCAGGTTGAAGCTGTCGTTCGTGCCGGTGGTGATGGTCAGACCGGGGGCGCTGGAGCCGGCGAGCGTGCCCTGGGTCGCGGCCCGGGTGATGTTCAGCGCATAATTGCCGCCCTGGGTGGCGGCGGTCGCGGCGCCGAAGCTGACCAGGGGATCAGTCGGCACGCCGACCGAGGCGAACAGCGTCGAGACATTCTTGCTCGGATCGGCCAGGACGCTGGCGAGCGTGGCGGTGTTCAGGGCCAGGGTGCCGTCCTTGTTGAAGGTGATGCCGACATCGGCGAGGTTGTTCAGGCCGCCGCCGGCCGTGGACAGCGGCGTATTCAGGATGGCGCGCAGCTGGGTCTGCACGCTCTGCACGGTCGAGTCGCCGGTCAATATCGAGGCCGTTTTGGTCGTGGCGTTGTAGGCGGTCAGCGATTTGATGCTGGCCTGGGCGGCGTTGTAGTCGGTGACGAAGGACTGGACCGCCGACTGGATCAGCGAGGTGTTGGCCGCCACGGTCAGGGTCACCGGCGACGACACCGGGGTCGGCTGGGCGAGCGTCAGGCTGACGCCCTGGATCGCGCCGGTGACGGTGTTGGAGGCGCTGGTCATGGCCATGCCGTCGAGGGTGAACGCGGCGTCCTTCGCCGCCACGGTCTGGGTCATCTTGCCCACCGGCGCAGCCTGCGTCGGGTCGTAGGCGAAATCGGTCAGGCTGGCGCCCACACCGGGATTGCCGGCATTGCTGACGCCAAGCTGCAGGGCGTTGGCGGCGCCGCTGTTGTTGGAGGTGAGCACCAGGCGGTAGCCGCTGCCGTCGTAGCTGATGCTGGAGGTGACACCGATATTGGCGGCATTGATCGCCGCGCTGATGCCGGTCAGCGAGTTGTTCGCCGCGCCTATGGTGACGCTCTGGCTGGGCTGCGCCGCATTGGTGCTGAAGCTGGGTGGGGTCGTGCCGTTATTGTAGGTGCCGAAATTGAAGGTCAGCGTCCCGGTCCCGATTGCGCTGGTGGTGCTGGCATAGTCGGTGCTGGCAAGTTTGTTGGTTTGCGCCAGATTGGTGACGGCCAGACTGTAGCTGCCTGCGCTTGCGGTGGCATTGGCGCTGCTGGTGAAATAGCCGCTGGCCGAGGCGGTGGTGCTGTAGGCGGAGTATAGATTGGCGGCGCTCAGGTTTTGGGCATCGGTCTGCAGGGTGGACAGTGTGCTCTGCAGCGAGCCATAGGCCGAGATCTGCGCCTGGTAGGTGGCCTGCTTGACCTGCAGATTGACCAGCGGCTGCTGCTGGGTCGCCATCAGCTGCGACACCAGGCTGGTCACGTTGAGGCCGGAGCCGATGCCTGCCGATGAAAGCGTGCCGGTGGACGAAGTGCTCATGCTGGAACTCCTATTCCTTTAGGAAGAGCGAGATACTCCTATTATCGGCGAAATTGCGAAAAACTGTAGGCCCGTGAAAGAAGCGCCGCAGGTCGGCAATGTGGCAACAAACGGCTTGCGTTACATGTAACAACGGTCTACAATTTCGATTGTAACGACAAAGGAGATGTCATGAGTACCCCTGTTGTGGCCCGAGTACAAAAGCACCGCGCCGGATTGCGGGCTGCGGGACTTCGGCCGGTGCAAATCTGGGTGCCCGATACACGCCGAAGCGACTTTGCCGCGGAGTGCCGGCGTCAGTCGCTCGCGCTTTCCGCGGATCCGCATGAGACGGGAATGCTGGGCTGGCTTGAAGCCGCGGCCGATACTCATGGCTGGAAATGAGGCGAGGCGATCTCGTCACGATTGCCCTGCAAGGCGCCTTTGGCAAGCCCAGGCCTGCCCTGGTCGTTCAGTCCGACCTGTTTGACGCGCATCCGTCCGTCACGATCATGCCGGTGACCAGCGAGCTCAGGGACACGCCGCTGTTTCGAGTGCGAATCGAGCCGACGGCGGCAAACGGTTTGCGCGCCACTTCGGGAGTCATGGTGGACAAGGCGCAGACCGTCTCGCGCGAGAAGATCGGCGAGGTGTTTGGGCACCTTACCGGCGAGGAAATGTTAACCGTCAGCCGCGCGTTGGCGGTCTTCCTGGGCGTTGTTTGATTGCGTCGGCGGCGGATTCAAGGCTGCGTCCGGGCCGAACCCGGGATCAGATCTTCTGCTCGACGAACATCCCGCCCGGCTTGTCGATCAGGTCGGCGAGGGCGATCACGGCCTTGGACGGGATCTGCAGGATGACGTCGCCCGATTGCTTGTCGGTGAGTTGCAGCACGGTCGTGCCGGCGTCCTTGGCGAAGACGAATGACAGGTTGGACGACTTCGCCTCGACGGCCTGCTGCACCGAGCTGACGGCCTTCTTCAAATCGGCAAGGCTGGGCTCGGCCGCAGCCGGCGCGGTCTTTGCGGCAGCCGATGGCGGCCCCGGCTGCGGCGGCGCCGACGCCGCAGCGGCATCGGCGCTGCGTGCCGGCGGCGCCGCATTGGCGACAGCCCCTGCTGCGCTGAGCGAATCGATAGCCATGATCGTTCTCCTTGGCAAAGCGACAGGGCAGGTCACCTTGACCCGGTGACCCGCCCTTTTTCCAGACGACTATTCTAGTCCTTTACTTCAACAGCGAAAGCACCGACTGCGGCAGGGAGTTGGCTTGCGCCAGCATCGCCGTGCCGGCCTGCTGCAGGATCTGGCCGCGGGTCATCGCCGCGGTGGTCGCCGCGAAGTCCGTGTCCTGGATCTGGCTGCGGGCCGCGCTCAGGTTCTGGCTGGTCGTCTGCAGATTGCTGACCGTCGAGGTGAAACGGTTCTGCAGGGCGCCCAGCGCGGCGGCGCTGACGTTGACGCTGTTGATTGCGGCGTCGATCACCGCCAGCGCGCTGGTGGCGCCTGCTGCCGTGGAGAGATTGATCGAACCGACGGCGTTGACTGAGGACGAGGTGCTGGCCGCGGTGGTGCCGGCGCTCAGGCCGGCGCTGGCATCCGCCGCGCCGCCGATGACGATGCCCGCCGCATTGTTGCTGCTCAGGGTCACCGTGCCGTGCGTTTGCGCCGCGACAGCGGCCGCGGTGGTGGTGGTTGTCCCGGCAGAGGCTTGCTTGCCGACGGTAGCAAGTCCGTTGGCCGTCCCGAACTGGGCCGCCACGATGCCTTGATTGGCTGTCGCTGTCGCTGCATCCGGGGCGGTCCCCATCACATCGACAGAGAATGCGACCGCCGTCGTCAATACTGCACCCACTGCGGTGGCGACCTTCGTGCCCGAGGTCGTGCCGGTCGCGGCATCGATGGCGGCAGCGAGGTTGGCGGCGTTCTGGGTCGCCGTGCCGGTCAAATCGACCGCGCCGAGAGCGTACGTGCCCGCGGCGGTCGTGATGCTGACCGTGTTGGCGGCGATGGTTCCCTGAGAGGCGCCAAGAGTCCAAGTACCGGTCGCTGCGGTAGAGGTGACGCCGGCGGTTGCGGCAGCGCCGTTGCCGATCGTCAGCGCGGCGCCGGTCCCGACCGCAAAGCCGATTTTCGACTTCAGCGTCGTATCCAGATTGGTCGTATTCGCATCGGCGCCATAGCCCGAGGCGATCTGGATGTCGCGGCCATCCGCGGCGTTCAGGGTGACCGCGCCGGATGTGGCGTTGGCCGTGGCCGTGACGCCGGTCTGCGCGGCGACCGCATTGATGGCGGCGGCGACGTTGGCGCCCTGACCGGCAACGGACGTGCCGGCGGCGATGGCGCCGACGTTGATGCCGTTGATGCTGAAGGAATTGGCGGCGACGGAGCCGAAATTCGTCGCGGTGGCGCTCAGGGTGGTGGTGTTGGCCGTGGCATTGACGCCGGAGTTGGCCGAGACCAGGTTGATCGCCTGGGCGATGGCATAGGCGCTGACGGCACTCTGGCCCGGGGCCGCGCCGGCGGTGGATGCGCCGACCTGCTGGCCGTTCAGGGTCACGTCGCCGGCGTTCAGGGCGGTGGTCGTCGCTGTGCCGGTCGTGGTCGCGGAAGTTGTCGAACCGGCGCTGCCCATCTGAGAGGACATGGCGCTGGCGATCGCACTGACATTGATCTGGTTGCTGGCGGTGCCGTTGGCGCCGACCTGAAAAGTCTGGTTGGTGAAGCTGCCGTCGAGTAGATTGACGCCGTTGAAACTGGTGCTCTGGGCGATGCTGTCGATTTCCGCCAACAGTTGCGAGGTCTGGGTCTGGATCGTGGCGCGGTCCGAGGCGCTGTTCGAGGCGTTGGCCGCCTGCACTGCCAGGGTGCGGATGCTCTGCAGGTTGTCGGCGATGGTGGCCAGAGCGCCGCCGGCGGTCTGCGCCAGGGAGGCGCCGTCGTTGGCGTTCAGCACGGCCTGGTTGGAGCCGTTGATCTGCGCCGTCATGCGGCTGGAAATCGCGTAGCCGGCGGCGTCGTCCTTGGCGCTGTTGATGCGCAAGCCCGAGGACAGGCGCTGAATCGCGGTCTGGAGACTGCTGCTGTTGTTGTTGAGGTTAACCTGGGCATTCAGTGAGGCAATATTGGTATTGACGGATAGCATTTGAATTCTCCTCGGAGTTTCGCGGCCTGCGCGAGACATTCGCGTGCCGATGTGACCATTAACGACGGGGAAAATTAAAACTTTAGGCCGATTTTTCGGCAGGGGACGTTCAGCGATGTCTACATATCGGCGGGATCGGCTCAGATGCCGCCGGCGGCGCAAAACCAGGTCCGCCGGCAGGCCAGTGGGCGTTTCCGGCTTTTCAGGAGCTACCCTTTTTCAGTAATTCATGACGCTGGTCAAAATAGCAATGGTGCTTGGAAACCTCTCGTCATCGCGAGGCCGCAGGCCGTGGCGATCTTACTTGGAGAATCAAAGGCCTAAATTGCCGCGCTGCCATTATTGCGAGGCTCGCAGGGGCCGTGGCAATCGCAACAGGTATTTTTGTCGTGCATTGTGTGTGGAGAGATAAATAGACGCGGCGTTAATCTGTCATGCTGCCAGGCGACCCATATTTACGCGCTTCACTTTGGGTAGGCCGGCCTTGCGTGCACCCCACAAGTCATAGGCGGCTTGCTGCGCTATCCACAAGTCGGCGCTCCCGCCATTCTCTACGCCCAGCCAGCCTTCCAGCCTCAGTGCCATTTCAGGCGACACGGCCGCTCGGCCATTCAGCACCCGCGACAAGGCGGCGCGGCTTACGTTTACTCTCAGCAGTCGCCAATATAGGCAACAAAAGGGGCTTCGAAGAATGAGCGAACGAGGTCAGGCTTTCGCTGCAAGTCAGCAAGTTGCTCCTCGATCTTTTCGCGTAGCTTCTCGCCCTTTTGCAGAGGGCGCCTTGCCGTACCAGTGCGTTTGACATGACTCCATACCAGTTCGTCAGGATTCAACTCAGGCGCGTATCCGGGAAGGAAGTGCAGGGTCAAGCGTCCCTCAGTGGATGCGACGTACTTCTTGACGAGTGCTGTCTTGTGGGCAGGAAGACTATCGAGTACGAGATGAACAGGCTTCCTGCGGTACTTCATCATTTGTTGCAGCAATTCAACGAACAGTTCCGCGTTGAGGGCGCCCTCGTAGGTGCAGAACCAAAATGCTCCCTTCGCATTCACCGCCGAGGCCGCGCTGATAGATTGACGCTGTCCAGGGCGTTGTACCACTGGCGTCTGCCCACGAACACCCCATGTCTTGCCATGCACAGTGTCTGCACGGAACCCAGATTCATCCCAAAAATAGATCTCAGCGCCTTCTGCCCTGGCCTGCTTAGCAATGGCAGGGAAGGTCTCGCGCTGCCACATTTCAATGGCTTCCGGGTCTCGTTGATAGGCCCGTTGAAGTGGTTTCTGTGGGGTCAATCCCAAACGGGCAAGAAGTTCGCCGACCGCCGTTACGCCAAGCGCAATACTGAACTTCTTCTCGATCAAGTCTGCCACCACACGGCGTGTCCACAAACCGAAGTCCAATCCGTACTGCCGGGGATCGCGTCCATTGACCCAGCGAAAACCTTGCTGCTCTTGCCTCGCCGTCAAACTGCGCGGCCGACCTGTCGCCTGCGTAGATTTCAGCATGCGCAGTCCGCCGCCAGGACGCAACGCTATCCTCAGCCATTTGTATATCGTCGTACGATGGAAGCCATAGGCTTCAATTACATCCGCCGGCCGCTCGCCTTCGATCACTCGTTGAACCGCCATCCACCGAATTTCTTCGAGCGTCTTGTGATCCAATGTTCGGCCATCTCGCTTCATGTCCGATGAGACAACTGATTCCATCATTAGTTCACTCTTGTTGCCTAACTTAGCGACGGTTGAGTAACTGCTCGGCTGCCTCCGTCACGGACAGCCCCAAGGTGGGGAGTACATCTTCCCGCAAGGTTTCGCCAGGGTGCGGCGGGTTGTACATGCGCGTCATAGTCAATTTCCTTTCAGTTATAGTCCTGGTAGTCCACCAGCACGGCATCCTCGCCTTCAAAAGTAAAGTCATCCGCCAATTGCCGCTCACCGTCACCGAGTAATGCCCGGCTAGGTCGCCGCTCAAGGGGTGCAGTCTCCAGCCTGGCATGTTTATCGCGGTTGCGTTCTTGGCAAGGTCGAGCCTTACCAATTGCCGCCCCAATCGCGCCGCATGACGCGGCTGAATCCCCGACTTGCTGCCGGTTTCAAAAAAGGCCTGAAGCCCCTTATGCCGGAAAGTCTTAATCATCGCCGAAATGTATAGCGTAGCGTTACGCGATGCAATGGCTATTTGACAGCACGCAGCCCCGGCAAGCCTTACTGGTCCTTTGCAAGGATGAGATGGTCATCGATGCTCCGGCGGTCAGGGCGAGGAAGCCGTCACGACGGGAAAACCAAAACTTTAGGCCAATTTTGCGGCAATACCCTTCAATTGACCGGCAATATCCTGCATGATCTCCGCCCAGGGGCGATCCCAGGGAGCGTGAATAAGACGCGCCGACGGATGCCAGGGGTAGTGGTCGGTGCCCAACGCGGTCCAGTCATTGGCGTAGCCCCGGAACCAGGTGGGCACGCCGAGCGCCGCCGCCAGAGCGCCTGCTGCGGTTGGGGCGGAGATGACCAGATCGAGGGCCCGGGTCAGGGCGGCCGCCTCGTCCAGGTCGTTGTACAGGTCGATCTCATCGAAACTGTGGAGCGGAATGCCGAAGCGCCGACCTGCGTCCTGCAATTCGGCTGCGCACTCGTCGTACTGAAGATTGACGAAATGGATCCCGGGGACGGCGAAGACCGGCCCCCACTGATCCAGCTTGGTATAGTAGAGCGGACGCGCACCGGTCATGAGGCTGCTGCGCCAGCAGAAGCCGACCTTGAGCCCCGGCCCCAGTGCGGCCAGGCGCGTCTTCCAGTAGGCGACCCGATCGGGATCAGGCGTGAAGTAGCTCAGGGCGGAGGGAAAGCTTTCCAGGCTGGGGCGCAGCCAGCGCGCCAGGCTGCCGGCGGCGCACTGATAGTTGAAGTCCTCCAAGGTAGCGGGGTGCGGCGGGTTGCGCAGCGGAACGATCTGCGCCTTCGGAAATGAGCGCACGAACAGCGGCATGAGCTTGGGAGTGCACTCGATGACGCAACGACCGGCCTGGTCGATGATCTCCCCATACATGCTGGCAAACATCATCTCGTCGCCGATGCCTTGCTCGCCCCAGATCAGAATGGACTTGCTCTTCAGATCCTCGCCTCGCCAGTAACGGTGCGTGAAATTGCGATTGGCGACTTTGCAGTAGCGATGCTCGTAATCCGTCCAGCCCTCGGTCAAGCGGCCGCCGGCAAGCGTCGCCAGGGCAAGGTTGAAGCGCGTCTCGGCGAGATCGGGTTTGATCTCCAGCGCCCGGCGGTAGCTTGCCACCGCTTCATCGAGCCGTCCGATCGCCTGCAGGGCACAGCCCAGATTATCGTGCGCCTCGAGGAAGTCGGGTTCGATCTCCAGCGCCCGGCGGCAGCTTGCCACCGCTTCATCGAGTCGTCCGATCGCCTGCAGGGCACTGCCCAGATTGCTGTGCGCCTTGACGAAGCCGGGGTCGATTTCCAGCGCCCGGCGGAAGCTTGCCACTGCCTCATCGAGCCGGTCCTGCTCTAGCAGGGCGCTGCCGAGATTGTTGTGCGCCTTGACGAAGCCGGGATTGATCTCCAGCGCCCGGCGACAGCAGGCCGCCGCTTCATCGAGGTGACCGAGTGCTTGCAGGGCGCTGCCCAGATTGCTGTGCGCCTCGACGAACTCGGGAGTGATCTCCAGCGCCCGGCGAAAGCTCGCGACCGCGTCGTCCACGCGGCCGAGCTTTTGTTGGGCAATGCCCAGGTTGTTGTGCGCTTCGCAGTAGTCGGGCCTGATTTCGAGCGCCCGGCGGTAGCGGGTCACCGCGTCCTCAGGACGGCCGAGCTGTTTCAGCGCAAAGCCCAGGTTGTTGTGCGCCTCGGCGTAGTCGGGCTCGATCGCCAGCGCCTGGCGGAAGCTTTTGACCGCGTCATCGAGTCGTCCGATCGCTCGCAGCACATTTCCCAGGTTATAGTGGGCGGCGGCGAAACCGGGGGCAAGCGCCAGCGCCCGGCGAAAGCTCTGGGCCGCGTCGTCGAATTGTCCGATCGTTTGCTGCGCAGTGCCCAGGTTGCTGTAGGCCTCGGCATCGGCGGGCAAAAGCGCCGCTGCCCTTTGCAGTGCAGGCAGAGCTTCCTTGCCTTGCACCTGAAGGGACGCCCCCAAGACCTTCCAGGCGAACCCGAAGCCCGGGAAGCGCTCGATCAATGTGCGCGCCCGGGCTTCCAGTTCATCGTGGCGGGCGGCATTGAACAATGCCACCAATTCGTTCACTTCCGTTTGCGACGGCTCTTCGCCCTGGGCGCTGCCGCTTGGTGTGGCGGACTCCGCCTTGCTCCGCAGTGCACGTGCGCTTGCCGAGTTCAATCCTCCGCGCATGGCCTTCCGGAGGATGTTCAAAGCTTCCTTGGCTTGGCCGCAGGTCAGCAGCGCTTCGGCATACGACAGGACATATTGCTCACGGGACGGGTTGCTTGCCAGCGCGGCTTTGAGATAGGGCAGCGCTTCTGCATGCCGCCCAGCCTGGTACGCCAACAAGCCGAGGCTGTAGTTGACGCTCGCCTTGTTTGGCTGGGCCTGCAAAATCTCGCGGTAGATTTTTTCGGCCTCTTGCAGTCGACCCGCTTGCTGGTGGGCGACAGCCTGTCGCAATGCGATGTCCAGAGATACCGTCTGGGGTTTAATAGCAGTCATGAACAACCATCGCGAATTCGGGTGCTGGGAGCGGATTGTAGCCCGTAGTGCTGTCAGCCGACAGCCGAAACGGCAGAAACCTGAACAATTTCGCCCTGGTCGATAAATCGAGCCCCATGCCAACGCTGTTCTGCGTTCGGCGGCTCTTGCCGCTTCTGGTCTGCCACTATGCCCGGGAAGTTGTCCTGTCAGGGAATTTCGGGTCGGTGCCAGTGAGCGTCGAAATAAGGCTTGGGGATAGCATTAAAACTAGTCTTGAAATCACCGCGCTGAGGGGAGTTTATCCCGACAAAATCAATGGACCGAATGCCTCGATTCTGGGCGCGCCCGAGATTTTCTGCGATGACAAGTGTTGCTGCGCCTGTATTGCGGAAGACAGGATCATTTGCGCCGAAAAGATAGTAACTTGTCAGTGAATCCCATACGAACAAAGACGCTGACACCGGATCGCCAGATGGCAAGCGGGCCACAAGCATTTCGCCAAATCCGCGTGATAGGGCAGATAGCGCGATCGATGTGAGCTGGTATTCGTATATTCCCCGCTGGGCCTCCTGCCGAGAAAATGTCAAAGCATGCAGTGTGTCGAGGATCTCAATGTCATCCGAAACGCTCACGGCAATTCCATTTGATAATGCCTTCTTATAATCGCTCTTCCTGCCCTGGCTGAACGTCTTTATCATTTCGTTTTTTGATTTAAACGAGCCCAGGTCCAGTGTTCCGGTATATCGAAGTTCTAGTTCGAACTGCCCCTTCTCTGGAAGATGGTAGTTGAACCACTGCACCCCTCTCAGGTCGCGTAAACTCCAGTGCAGTCCTAGCCACATTTCAGAATAGATAGCCGTGATGCCTTCCAACAAATTCAAGACGACTTCAGGGACCTTGCGACTGCGCGAATGATCTGGCAGTCCTTCCACCTTGCTGGATAGCAGTATGCCTTGATACAGGCCAAAACTCTTGGTGGGGCCGACCGGCAAGCCAAGCTCATCAAGCTGAATAGAAACGCCGGCCAGAAGATCCTCACCCTCCACAACACCATAAAAGCGCAATTCCGAGCCCAGCGATTGAAGAAATTGCCCGCTGTTAAAAATGGTGCCCTGTGGCGAACTCGCAACGAGCCAATCCCATTGATCTGTTGACAAGGTAGTGAAAATATATTCAGAGGACATGGGCTGTGGTTTTAGCGTTATTCAACAAAATACCCTGGCGCGGACACCGGTTGTGAACCAAGCAATGAAAACAAAAAATCGCTATTGCCTAGCGATAGGCAAACACTGCAACATCGCAGCGTTCGTAGTGATGAAAAATGCTCACCTTCTTTGTGAGTTGTTCGATGCAGTAGCGGAATACTGTCAATGGATCGTGGTATTGCATTCCCGGATCCTCGAAGCTGACATGGCTGGAAATGAAATTAAACGCCACCGCTTTGGTGCAGTGGGCAAACGCGATTCGGGTCATTTGTTCGAGAAAATCGGTAGCGCCGGTCATTGCGTTGTTAAACATGCCTGAGATCAGAATGTAGTCGAAACTCTCAGTCAAACCGTCACGCAACACATCGCGGCAGAGAAAGCGGGCGCCTGGATGTGTTTGTTTTGCTGCGGAGATTATTTCGGGCACGATATCGATACCGGTGTAATCGATGTTGCCGTACCGCTCACACAAGAATGGGTATAAGTCGCCCAGGTTGCAGCCGAGATCGAGCACCTTCGCACCTGTCATGCTACCAATCGCTGCCAGTTTCTCGAACCTGAAACGCTGACCTTCCGCACTCAATTGCGCGACATCAGGGCCGCTGCCGTGTTTGCGGTAAAGAGCCCGATAGTTTTCGATGATCGCTTGTCTGCTTGCCGCATCCATGAATCAATTCAATTCCGAGATGTGTTCGTAAACCTTGCGAAAACCGCGCACGACATCTTCCAGGTCGCCCTGTTCCAGATTAGCATGGCAAAAATCACCATACAGCAGCTCCTGAAAGTGCATGCGTTCGGTCACTGGGCAGATCCCCTTCTCATAGCTGACCTTTCCGCGATATCCCGGGTAGGTGAAGGGAAAGCCATCCTTTCCGTAGGCGATGCGTTCCTGGTAGAGGGGCTCCAGATAGATCGGCTTGACGTAACCCAAGCCGAGCGGTAGCCCTTCAGCCGACAGGGCCGCGGCAAAGCGTTCGCGCGACACACCGGTCTGCGCTGCATCGTATTTGATGGCGTAGAAATAATAACCGTGACGCACTGACGGGCGCACCAGCGGTGGAGTAATGCCCGGCAGTCCGGACAGTTGCCGCGTGAGGAAATCCGCCGCCGCCACCCTGGACGCTAGTAGACCCTCCAGTTTCTTCAGTTGCTCCGAAGCGATGGCGGCTTCGATTTCTGTCATCCGGTAGTTGAAGCCGACCATGTTGACCAGGTTGGTGACGCCTTTATTCTTGACCACGACTTCGGCATGATTGCGGATGAGTCGGAGACGTTCGGCAAGATCGTCGTCATTTGTGACGACTATGCCGCCTTCACCGCAGTGGATGGTCTTGTGGTAGTTGAGGCTGAACACCCCCATGTCGGCCAGGGTCCCAGCGTACTTAGCATGATAGGTTGCCCCAGGTGCCTGTGCGCTGTCTTCGATCACGATCAGATCGTGTTCGCGGGCGATCTGCATGATCTCGTTCATTTCCGCAGGGTGGCCGAAAATGTCCACGACGATGATTGCGCGGGTTTGCGGCGTGATGCACTCGCGGATGCTTTTCGGAGAAAGGCAGAAGGTATCCGGATCGATGTCGGCAAATACCGGGATGCAGCCATAGACCAATGCGGCCGTAGCCGAGGCGGCCATGGTATACGGGGAGACAATGACTTCGTCGCCGGGTCCGACCCCTGCTGCGCCCACTGCTGCATTCAGGCCGGACGTTGCAGAGTTCAGGCTCACCGCATGGCTGACATCGAAATAGGCTTCCCAGGCGCGCTCCAGGGTTTGCACTCGTGGCCCGCCATAGAAGTCGGGAGACCAGGTGCCGAGGAACTGGGAGAGCACGCCGTCGTCAAGCACTGCCATGACCGCACGCTTTTCTTCTTCGCCGATAGTCCTGTATTTAGGGAGCGGTCTTCCCCGCACCGGGCTGCCACCAAAAAGCGCTAGCTTACTCACGGTTGTCAACTCCAGGCTTCATGACGTTTTCGACAAGATCAACCATGCGCGCTGTGGCTCCTTTAGCCGCCGAGGCTGATTGCAATGCTAACAGTTGCTGTTGTCGCCAATCCGCGTCAAAGAGCGCTTTTTCGAGCGCATCTTCAATCAGCCTGGTCTCGTAGACCGCCAGGCTTCTGCCGTCGCGATTGCAGGACAGCGGGTCGGCGATGCGCAGGCCCGGCTGAACACTCACCACGAATTGACCCAGAAGAACGCTTTCGAGTAACAGCACGGAATTCATGCCCAGCACCAAGTCGGCAGCAAGCGTCGCATCGATGCGATCCGGACCATCCCATATAACGGCACGAAAACGCCCGACTTGAGATGACGAGAATTTTTCGCGCGCCTCGCGCGGGTGGGGGCGGATGGCCAGAACGATTTTGCGGTCGTGTCTTTGGGATAGCGTTGCGAGACTCTTCTCACATGAGGAGAGCACTTCGTCCTCGTTGAATCCCAGATGCTCTCGGGCATTATTCGCACTTCCATACAGCTCCGCGAGGGGTTGCGAAACGTAAAGGATCAGGCGGTTCTCGGCCTCGATCCCGAGGGTTCTCCGCAGTTCCTGGCGGTGGGCGTTATCGAAGCCGGCACGTCGGGCGGCCAGGTCGTCGAAGGCGGGTTGGCCCGTGATCCTGAGCCGGTCGGCAGGAAAGCCCTCCGCCGCCATTTCCTTGACCGCCCGGGCGTCCATGACGGCGATGGCGTCGGGAAGCATCAGCTTGCCGTCCTCTCGCGCGAACCGCAGTCTGTAGTTGCTCCAGAAATCAAGGAGGGCGATAGAGGGCACGGCGAGGTTCCTGGCCAGGGCCGTGGCGCGGCATTCGATATCGACCCCATTTACGGAGGTGGCCGTGAGCAGCAAGCCGGCGCCGGAGAGGGCGGTCGTCAAGGCTTCTTCTGGATCGCTCTCGTCTACCGCCTGCGGGGAGAAGCCGCGTTCCCGCCAGAGTTGAAGGGCTTGGCGGTAGGCGAGGATGCGCAGCGGATGCCCGGACGACACCAGCGCTTCGAGTACCGGGGCGAGTGCGTTGGCTCCGCCGGGGTCGCCGGCCAGGGCGACGATGGGCGCTGCCGCATTCACGGGTCAAGAGCCTGGGTCTCGCCGCGGCGCGCCGCAGAGGTTCGCGCCGCGAGGCCGATGGCCAGCGCCCTGAGGGCGTCGTGCCCATCGCATAGCGGCGCCCGCCCGTCCCTGACGCTGGCGACGAGGTCCAGCGCCGCGTTGAAGAGCGTGTCGTCAACGCGGCCTGCTTCGCGCTCACTCGGCAAGAGGGTGCGATAGCCGGAATAGTAAGGACTGTCGCCGGCGTGGAAGTTTTCGAACCAGTGTCCTCCATCGACGATGCGCACGCGGCCCAGGGTGCCGACGATGTCCATCTCGAACAGCGAATAGACCGTCGCGTCCAGGCCCAGCAGGCTGCCGCTGGCGCCGTTCTGAAACATCAGGCGGACATCGAGGGTGGGGTCTTCGCCTGCCTCGCGCAGGCGGTCGAAGCCGCGCACCTCGGTCACTTCGCCGACCAGGAAGCGGGCGAGATCGAACCAGTGCGTGCCGTTGTGCAGCGTGCCCTTGGTGTAAAAACCGGCAACGCTCTGGATTGCGCCCAGTTCGCCATTTTCGATCCGCTGGCGCAAGGCCTGGTGGCCTGGGGAATAGCGGCGGGAATAATTGACCGCCAGGCGTATGCCTTGCTCTGCCGCACGGGTAACCAGCTGCTCCGCTTGGGTCGGTTCGAGTGCGAGCGGTTTTTCAGCGAGGATGCCGCGCATGTTGGGCGATGCGAGTGCAGCGGAGATGATTGAGAAATGTGTGCCATCCGGCGTGCACACGCTGAGCAAATCCGGACTCACCTGTTCGAGCATTGCTTCGGCATCCGTATGCCACTGGGCGACATTCCAGCGTTCGGCGCAGCGTCGTGCGCGCTCCGGATCGGCATCGCACACCGCGACGAGGTCGATGCCCTTGCAGGCGCGCCAGGCGCCGGCGTGGTTGTAGATGCCCTTGATCCGCGGGTCGTCGGCGAACTCGCTGCCGATCTTGCCGCAGCCGATGATGGCGGCGCGCAGGTCGGTGTCCTCAGCATTGCTCATTTGACGCGCCATAGCGAGAGAACAAGTGCACGGATGATTTTGTAATTGCCCATAACGACCGGGCCGAATCTCGACTGGCCGAGCCGTTCGCGAACGTCAAACGGCACCTGGGCAAGGCGGTAGCCGCGCCTTGCGGCGAACATCGTCAGTTCGGTGCCGATGGAGCCGTATGAATCGAAATGGCCAAGCGCCTGATAAACCGCTCTGCGATATGCCTTCATGCCGCACAAGGGATCCTCGATCCCGAAGCGAAGACGCGCGTAGCCGGCAAATAGATGTTCCGCCAATCGCTGGCGGCTGCTTCGGATGCCCACGACGATCTCCGCGCCAGCATCGATTTCGGCGATAAATTGCTGGATCAGAGACGGGTCGTGCTGACCATCCGCGTCGAGGGTGATGATGCAGTCGCTGCCCAGTTCAGCCGCCTTTCGAAACCCGGAATCAAGCGCCGCATCGTAGCCACGGTTTCGTTCGTGGGAGACGACGACGGCGCCCGCCTGTTTGGCCAATCTTGCCGTGTCGTCTGTGGATCCGTCATCGACGACTATGGGCACGCCGTAACGTGCAGCGGCCTCAACAACACCTGAGATGGTTGCCGACTCGTTCAGGGCGGGGATGACGATGCCTAGTCGAGATCGGTCCATCGCAGATGCTCTCCTGCCATGATATCCCGCCTGACCCGTTTCCCGATCATTTCGCCGAGGCAATAGGGCGGCAATGCATCCGATGGGCATGGACGAAGAACAGTGAGATGTTCCCTGGCCAGTACAATCCCCGCGGGAAGATTGCCGCTGGCACGGATAGCCCGTCGCTGAAGGACGACGGTCTCTCTCTCGTTTTCTGCAACCTGCTTGACACCAGATCCCAAGGCGTTTTCCAGTTCCCGCGTCCTTTCCACCATTTCCCGCCAGTGGCTTGGGGCCATCGAGAACGCGTGATCCGGGCCGATACGCGAGACATTATCCGTGAAGTGTTTTTCTATCATCCGGGCGCCCAAGGCGACTGCGCCGAGAACGGCCGCATGTCCTGGCGTATGATCGCTCAGTCCGAGAACGAGTTCCGGATACATATCTCGGTAGGTCCTCAGGACATTCAGATGGATGTACTTGAAATTATCGAGACTGGCCGTGTAGTTGGTGTTGCATTGCATCAGGCAAAGCATGGGGTTGATGGCCAGCCCTGCAGAGACTGCACGCTGCACGTCATCCAAGGTGGATGCGCCGGTCGCCATGACATAGGGCTTGTGCTTGGCGGCGATGTACTCGATCATCTCTATCCATGTGATATCGCCTGAACCAATCTTGTAGGCGGGGACAAAGGGATCGACGTGATCCACGAGATCCGCCGCATACGGACTGGTGAAGAAGGCGATGCCCGCCTTATCGCAGGTTTCCTTTAACGTGCCGGTCCAGTCCAGGCTGACGCTGGCATCCTTGTAGACCTCGAATACCGATTTTTCCCACTTCGCCTGGTGGGACTGCTGGCCGCCCAAGTTCCTGAAGCCGTGATCGCTGACTATCGTCTCAGCCCTGAAGTGCTGGAATTTTGCCGCGTCGGAACCGGCCTCGGCCGCCAGATGGATCAGGGCCTTGGCGCGCTCGAGATCGCCGTCGTGATTCGCCGCGATGTCGGCAATGAAATAGGTCGGGAAATCTGACCCGATCTTCTTCCCCTGAATATTCAGGATAGGATCAGGCGACTTCACGGTATTCATTCGCGACCTGCTCTATTTCGCTGCCAAGAAGAGGCAGACCGATGCCCAGCCGAGTTTCGAATTTCGCGCAGTCCATGCGCATGTCCCTCGGCCTGTATGTCTTGAGGAAGGTAGCCTGAGCTATGGTGGTGCGCGTCATCGTGCGCGTTGGAAGCTTCAGTTGATCGGCAAAGGCGAAGGCAAAATCCGCCTTGCTCATTCCTTCATGAGTACCCAGATTGAACAGGCCGTCGGGCTGCTGCTTGATGCTCAGTTCTATCATTTTCGAGAGCGTCGTCATGGAGAGCGGGCTGAACAGCACATCGTCAAAGACCTGAATGGGCTCTCCCCTGGAGAGAGAGTGAAAGAGCCAATCTGCCAGGCTCATCCTCATTCGGCAGCGGCTGCGACCGAAGAAATTCGTTCTCAGGATGGTAGCCGGCACGCTTGCCGCGACCAGCTCTGCCGCATATTTTGAAAAAGCATAATAGTTGGTCAGCGTCACATGATTTTCAGCGTGCTTGCCGGGGCCATCATAGACCTGATCGGTGGATATGTGCACTAGATGGGGCGGCGACTCCTGTCGTTTGATCCAGGCTGCAAGATTCTCTACGGTTCGGACATTGACCAGGTAGGCCTGATTCGGCTTCGTCTCGCAAAGCTCTACGTCGGTGAGGCCCACCAGGTTGACGATTACTTCGTGATCGACCGTATCCAGCAGTCCGGCTAAATCATTGGGGTCGCTGAGGTCCGCTTGGTATTGTGCGTCATCGCTGCGGCCGTGAGTCTTGACCTCATGGCCGCATGAGGTGAGGAATGGCACCAAGGTGCTGCCCAATAGGCCGGAGGATCCCAGTATGAGTAGTTTCACAAGCCGGCGCCAAGTCGTCAGGCGCTAGCCATGGCATTGAATATCAGTTCTGCGCGTCGCCAGTCATCCGCGGAGTCGATGTCCACAACCCGCCAGTTCGGTATCGAGAGCCCCAGGCCATCTGTGTGCATTTTCTTGTGCGCTAGCCAGGCCGAAGCCTTGCCCCAGTAAAACTGCCCGGCATCATGATAGGCCTTGTCCAGATCCTGGGTCCGGGTCAATTCGAATTCCGGATTGAGAAACTGCATCTTTCCTCCCGGAAGTTGGTGCATCGCCCGCTGTATCGGGTGGGCGTACTCCGTGACCGGGTAGACGAAGTCCGCATCTTGCGCCTGCGCCAGATCGAGCGCCGCGATCAGGTCGCCGACTTGCAGGAACGGCACGCAGGGGTAGATGCAACAGACTTGCTCGGCGATCCAGCCCAGTTCGAGACAAGACCCGACGGCATGAGCAATGACCGGAACCGTGGGGGTCAGGTCGTCTGCCAGTTCCTTCGGGCGGAGGAATGGGGTTTCGGCACCCCAGGCGTTGGCAACCTCGGCTATTTCCTGGTCATCCGTGGTGACTATGACGCGTTCGAAAAGGCCTGACTCGCGGGCCTTGCTGATGGCCCACGCGATCATGGGTCTGCCGCAGAAATTCTTGATGTTCTTCCGCGGGATACGCTTACTGCCGCCGCGCGCTGGGATGACTACGATGTTCATGATGATGAGAGATTTGCTTCCATGGTGGGCGTTTGAGAGTCTGACTCATCTACATCGTGGTGCCGGTACGAGATCATGGCTCTCCGTTGATCTCGATGATTTCGTCGAGGTTGAGAAAATGCGGGTTGAGATCGGACGAATACTTGAAGCCCAGAGGAGCGGGTTTGCCCTTTTCCCCGGCGGCATCGCTCGAATAGTTGCTTTTCTCGATGAAGCGGATCGCCGGACAGATGACGAAATGATCTGCGAACTCGATCGTATTGGGGCTGTCGTCGCGGGAGATCATGAGCTCGTGGAGTTTCTCCCCGGGCCGGATGCCTATGACTTTTTGCGGCAAGCCTGGCGCCATGGCGCATGCCAGATCGACGATTTTTACCGAGGGAATTTTCGGCACGAAGATCTCGCCGCCGTACATCCGTTCGAAACCTTTCAGGACGAAATCGACGCCGTGTTGCAGAGTAATCCAGAACCGCGTCATCTGGTCATCGGTAATGGGCAGTTCCTTCGCTCCTTCAGCGATCATTTTTCTAAACAGGGGGACCACCGAACCGCGGGAGCCCACGACGTTGCCATAGCGGACCACCGCGAAGCGGGTGGGATGATTGCCGGCGATATTATTGGCAGCCACGAACAGCTTGTCGGACAAGAGCTTGGTCGCGCCATAGAGGTTGATCGGGCTGGCGGCTTTGTCGGTCGAGAGGGCGATGACCTTTTTCACGCCGTTCTCGATGGCCGCATGGATGACGTTTTCGGCGCCATTGACATTGGTGCGGATGAATTCCCCGGGGTTGTATTCGGCGGCAGGCACCTGCTTCAGGGCGGCGGCGTGGACCACGAAGTCGACTCCGCGCATGGCCTGGACCATGCGCTCCCGGTCGCGGACATCGCCGAGAAAGAAGCGCATGCAGGATTCAGGGAAATCCTGCTGCATCTCATACTGTTTCAGTTCGTCGCGGGAAAGAACGACGATGCGTCGGGGCCGATGGCGCTCGATCAGGGTCCGGATGAACTTCTTGCCGAACGACCCCGTTCCGCCCGTGACGAGTATCGACCGATCATTGAACATCCAATTCCTCTCTTGGTTCGGCCATGGGCATGGCGTTTGTGGTGTTTCGCACCGCAATTTGCAGCAATTTGAGTAATCTTAGCAGTAGATCAGATCCGGGATCCCAAGCAACAAGAAAAAGAGGGCAATACACCGCCTGTTTGGATCTACTGCAGCCACAGCAGCCTGCCGGTCAGTCAGGGGCAGAAGCCCTGAAACAGGAAGTCCAGCGCCGCGATGATTTCAAGTCGATTTGCCGCAAGAGAGGTCACGGGTGTTTTCAGGAGGCGCAGTGGCACTGCCGCGAGTTTTGGCGTTTCCATAAGGCATTCGACGCCTTCTATGTTGAAGGTCGGCGTCAGATTTCCGGGGAGCTTCGCCGTCTGGAAGCGGTCGCGTCTGCGCAACGGCACCACGATGCGGGTTGCCAAACCGTGCAATAGATCCGTCTGCGCATCCAGCAGGTATGGGGTCTGTTCGGCGTGCTGCCCGGTGTTGCGATAAACATCGAAGCGCGCCATTTCAGAAGCTTCGCCATTGTTCCAGCGGCAGGCCTTCGGTAGCCACCGTCTTGTTGTAAGCGGCAACGAACTCGACATGATCTTCTTGCCAGCGTCTGCCGCGCTCGCTGCTGACCAATTCGCGCAAGAACTGATCGCAGGCCTGGGAAATATTGATGCCCATTGCCTTGGCTTCTGCCAGTACTTCAGCTGACAGGGTGATGTTGGTGGCTTTCTTGGGCGGTTTGACAAGGGCGCGCATGATATTGGCTCCAGATGATGTTTTCAATACATGCGCATTATAGGCCAACATCACTCCGGCTCGCATTCAACTTCGGCTTGCTGTCCTTTCTGAAGGCTTATAAGTTAGTTATAACGTTAGAGGGCGGGCGATGAGAACCAGGTTGCGCAAGGTCGGTAATTCGCAAGGCGTGCTGATTCCGGCCGCGATGCTTGCGGAATGCCAACTCCAGGGCGCGGTGGACATGACCGTCGAAGCGGCGAGGCTGGTGATTACGCCCGTACGGGCGCCCCGGGAGGGGTGGTTTGACGGCTACCAGGCGGAGCAGGATGGGGACGCCTGGGACGGCTTGCCCGTCGATGCCGACTGCGGAGAATGGGATTGGTGAAAGGCGGCGCGCTGGTTCTGCGCGGCGAGGTGTACTGGGTTAGCCTTGATCCCACCGCCGGTACCGAGATCAGGAAGACGAGCCCGGCGTTGGTGGTGTCGCCCGATGATATGAATGCGGCGCTGCCGCGCGTCATCGTGGCGCCCATCATCAGTAAGGGGCAGGCGCTCGGCTGTCGTCCGGAAGCGGTATTCAGTGGCAGCCCGGCGCGAGTGCTGCTGGATCAAATTCGCTGCGTCGACAAGACCAGGCTGGTCAGAAAGATGGGTGAGATTGATCCCGCCCTATGGCACGACGTGTTGCTCCAGATGCTGGGATAGGCGTCCGGGCGACATTCATGCGACCTCTTCTTCGTTGTCGTTGCGAACGAAGTGAAGAAACCCAAGATAGCCCGGAAACAGGACAGCAAGAAGATAACGGCTCATATTCGGACTCATTTGGTGCTATTTTTGATGCTCTACCATTCGGGAGCTCACAATGCGCACCACCGTAACGCTCGATGAAGCCCTGCTGGGCCGGGCCCAGTTGCTCTCCGGTATTCAGGAGCGCAGTGCCTTGCTGAGGGAAGCCCTGGGAGCGCTGATCCAGCGCGAAAGCGCCCGTCGCCTGGCTAGTTTGGGCGGCAGCGAGCCACACTTGGCACCAGTCCCGCGCCGCCGCGAAGGCAAGCGGTGATTCCGGTCGGCACCTCGGTCTGGATCGATCATCTGCGCAGCGGCAATCAGTCACTGGCTGCTTTGCTGCAAAATGGCCTCGTCTGTACCCATGACTTCGTGATCGGCGAACTGGCCTGCGGCGCCCTGCAGAACCGTGCGGAAGTGCTCACCCTGATGCAATCTCTCCCGCGACTGGCTGTCGTTACCGAACAAGAGTCGCTGTTCTTCATCGAGCGGCAGAAACTCATGGGCTGCGGTATCGGCTATGTCGATGTTCACCTGCTCGCGGCCGCCGTCATGCACGGCGCCAGGCTTTGGACCAGGGACAAACGTCTCAAGTCCATCGCCGAGGGAAAAGCCTGGGCGCATGCGGCCGAAGCACACTAATCGCTGCTTCTCAAGTCATTCGTCGGCCAGGCAGAGATCCAGCGCGCCGCGCCAGTCGGGCAGGGCCAGGCCCAGGACGGCGGCGAGCTTGCCGTTGTCGAGCGTCGAGTTGGCCGGGCGTTGCGCCGGCAACGGGTATTCCCGCGCCGGGATCGGCAGGAGCCGTCCGCTCCAGCCCTGGGCCTCGAGGATGGCCCGGGCGAAGCCGTGCCAGGAGGTCTGCCCGGCGCTGCTCATGTGGTAGAGGCCCGAGTCTTGGTCACTGCGCAAGGCGAGCGCTGTCGCCTCGGCGATCATCCGGCTCCAGGTCGGCGCGCCGATCTGGTCGTCGACGATGGCGAGTTCTTCCTTGGTCCGGGCCAGGCGCTGGATGGTGCGGAGGAAATTCCTGCCGTGGCGGCCATAGACCCAGCTGGTGCGGAAGATCAGGTGGCGGCAGCCCGAGTCCCGGATCGCCTTTTCGCCGGCGAGCTTGCTGCGGCCGTAAACATTCAGCGGATTGGGCAGGTCGTCCTCGGTGTAGGGGCCGGACTTCGCGCCGTCGAAGACGTAGTCGGTGGAATAATGGACGAGCAGCGCGCCCTGCCGCCTCGCCTCCTCGGCCATCACGCCCGGGGCGAGGCCATTGATCGCCACGGCCAGTTCGGGTTCGGCTTCGGCCTGGTCGACGGCGGTGTAGGCTGCGGCATTGACCACGATCCCGGGCCGGATCGTGCGCAGGATCATGCGGATGTCGTCCTCGCGGGCGAGGTCGAGCGCCTCCCGGTCCACCGCGATCACCTCGCCCAGTGGCGCCAGCGTGCGCCGCAACTCCCGGCCGACCTGCCCGTTCCGGCCGACGAGGAGTATCCTTTTCACGGAAAGAGGTCGGCTTCGCGCAGGAGGCCGGCTGCGCGGTCCTTGGCGGCCAAATGGGGTTCGAGCGGCGGTTCGCCGGAGTGTTGCGCGAGCGGCCAGGTTATGGCCAGTTCCGGGTCGTTCCAGAGGATGCTCCGCTCGTCGCCGGGATACCAGTAATCGGTGGTCTTGTAGAGAAATTCGGCCGATTCGGAAATGGTCAGGAAGCCGTGGGCGAAACCCGGCGGAATCCACATCATGCGTTTGTTCTCGGCCGAGAGCGTCGCCGACACCCAGCGCCGGAAGGTGGGGGACGAGCGGCGCAGATCCACCGCGACGTCGAAGACTTCCCCGGCGATGACCCGAACCAGCTTGCCCTGCGGGTGATCGAGCTGGTAGTGCAGGCCGCGCAGCACGCCCTTGCCCGAGCGCGAGTGATTGTCCTGGACGAACTCGGCGGTCAGGCCCAGATCGGCCAGGGCGCGCCGGTTGTAGCTCTCGAAGAAGAAACCGCGCGGATCGCCGAAGACTTTCGGCTCGATGATCCAGACATCGGCCAGAGCGGTGGCGATCTTCTGCATCAGGTATGCACCCGGTCCTTGAGCAGTCCCAGCAGGTACTGGCCGTAGCCGTTCTTCTCCAGGGGCCGGGCGAGCCGCTCGAGTTGCGCGGCATCGATCCAGCCCATGCGCCAGGCGATCTCCTCCGGACAGGCGACCTTGAGCCCCTGGCGTTTCTCGATGATGCCGATAAATTGCGACGCTTCGAGCAGCGACTCGTGCGTGCCGGTGTCCAGCCAGGCCATGCCGCGGCCCATGATTTCGACCTTGAGCTGGTTCAGTTCCAGGTAGCGGCGGTTGACGTCGGTGATCTCCAGTTCGCCGCGCGGCGAGGGCTTGAGGGCGGCGGCGATGTCCAGCACCTGATTGTCGTAAAAGTACAGGCCGGTGACGGCATAGCGCGATTTCGGCAGCCGCGGCTTTTCCTCGATGCTGACGGCGAGGCTGTCGCTGTCGAACTCGACCACGCCGTAGCGCTCGGGGTCGGTCACGGCGTAGGCGAACACCGTGGCGCCGTCGCTCGCTTCGGCGACGCGCTTCAACTGGCTGGCGAAGTCGTGCCCGTAGAAGACATTGTCGCCGAGGACCAGGGCCGACGGGCCGTTGGCCACGAATTCGCGGCCGATGATGAAGGCCTGCGCCAGGCCGTCGGGCGAGGGCTGGACGGCGTAGGACAGATTCATCCCCCACTGGCTGCCGTCGCCCAGGAGCTGGGCGAAGCGCGGCGTGTCCTGCGGCGTCGAGATCAGCAGGATGTCGCGGATGCCGGCGAGCATCAGGGTGGACAGCGGATAGTAGATCATCGGCTTGTCGTAGATCGGCAGCAATTGCTTGGACACCGCCAGGGTCACCGGATGAAGCCTGGTGCCGGCGCCGCCGGCGAGGATGATGCCTTTGCGCGCGGTCATTGTGCTGCCCTATGCGAATAATTCTTTTCCACCCAGTGGCGGTATTCGCCGCTGACCACGTGCGCGACCCACTCCGGATGGGCGAGATACCAGGCGACGGTCTTTGCCAGGCCGGTCTCGAAGCTCTCCCGGGGCGTCCAGCCCAGTTCGCGGCCGATCTTGCCGGCATCGATGGCGTAGCGCCGGTCGTGGCCCGGGCGGTCGGCGACGGTGATCTTCAGTTCGGCGTAGACCCGGCCGCCGGCGCGCGGGCGCATGCGGTCGAGCAGGGTGCAGAGCGCATCGACCACTTCCAGGTTGGTCTTCTCGTTGTGGCCGCCGATGTTGTAGGTCTCGCCGGGCACGCCGCGCTCGAAGACCAGCTTCAATGCCCGCACGTGGTCGTCGACATAGAGCCAGTCGCGCACGTTGTCGCCCTTGCCGTAGATCGGCAGGGGTTTGCCGGCCAGGGCATTGGTGATCATCAGGGGGATCAGCTTCTCCGGGAACTGATACGGCCCGTAGTTGTTGGAGCAGTTGGTGACCACGCTCGGCAGGCCGTAGGTGTGCATCCAGGCGCGCACCAGATGGTCGGACGAGGCCTTCGAGGCGGAATAGGGCGAATTTGGGCTGTAGGGCGTGGTTTCAAGAAACAGGCCGGTTTCATTCAGGCTGCCATAGACCTCGTCGGTCGAGACGTGATGGAAGCGGAACGACGCCTTCCCTGAATCAGGCAGTCCCAGCCAGTAGGCGCGCGTCGCCTCGAGCAGGGTGTAGGTGCCGACGATGTTGGTCTGGATGAATTCGGCCGGGCCGTGGATGGAACGGTCGACATGCGATTCGGCGGCGAGATGGATCACGCCCGCCGGCCTGTGTTCCGCGAACAGCCGGTCGAGCGCCTCGCGTTCGCAGATGTCGCAGCGGGAAAAGACGTGCCGGGGTTCGTCCTGCACCGCCCCGAGCGATTCGAGATTGCCGGCATAGGTGAGCTTGTCGATATTGACCAGGGTCCAGTCGCTTTCGGCGATCAGCAGACGAACCAGGGCCGAGCCGATGAAGCCGGCGCCGCCGGTGACGAAGACCGTCTTCATGCCACGCTCATGCAGCCATCACGCGGTTCTTGCCGGCGCGCTTGGCCAGGTACATCGCCGCATCCGCGCGCTTGACCGTATCCTGCGCGGATTCCTGGCTGCCCAGTTCGGCGGCGCCGGCGCTGAAGGTGATCAGCATCTTCTGGTTGTCGTGCATGAAATACTTTCGCGTGAGTTCCCGCTGCAGGCGCGTGAGGGTCTGGATCGCGGCGTCCAGCGAGGTTTCCGGCAGCAGGATCAGGAATTCCTCGCCGCCATAGCGCGCCAGCGTGTCCTGGGGCCTCAGGGATTCGCGGATGACGCCGGCCAGGTGGGTCAGGGTTTCGTCGCCGACCTGGTGGCCGTAGGTGTCGTTCAGTCGCTTGAAGTTGTCTATGTCGAGCAGCGCTACGCATAGCTTCGCCTCGTGGCGCGTGGCGCGCGCCACCTCGCGCTCCAGGACTTCGTCCATGCCCCTGCGGTTCAAGGCGCCGGTGAGCGGGTCGATGCGGATCATCTCGCTGGTTTCCGCCAGTTCGCGCTGCAAGCGATCGACTTCCTTCTCCGTCTCGTCGACGCGGGCCTTCATCTCGCGCAGCTCGTCGCGCGAGCGCTGTGCGCTCAGCTGGATCGTGCGCGTTTCGCGCATCACCTCGGCGAGGACGTCGGACAATTGGGAAACGTCGCTGGCCTGGCTGATCTTCTCGACGCAGCGCTCTATCGTGTCGTGGTAGCTGCTGGTCGATTCCGAAAAATCGCCGAGCCGATCGACGAAGGTGACCAGCATGGCCTTCAACCGGTCCTGGGCGTCGTTGAGATGTTTCTTCAACGCCCCCTGCTTGAAGATCACTTCCTTCAGGCGCCGTTCGACATCGTCCATCCGGCGCAGGTCGAGCGGCTGCCTGGAGAGTTCCAGCAGGACGGCGATTTGGCCGTGCAGATACTTGTCGTCGATCACCAGCTCGCTGATGTTGTCGATGAGCAGATGGAACAGGTTCAGCATGCCGGTCTTCAGCTCGGCCTGGTCCTCGGCGACGAAGTTCAGCCGGTAGCTGAATTTCTTCATCAGTACCGCCAGCTTGTCGATGTCTTCCTTGCTGTTCGCGCTGCGCACTTCGGCGGCCAGCTTGGTCGTCTCCTCGACCATGCCGGGGTTGTCGGCAAGCAATTGGGTGACGCTGTTTTCCATGAGTTGCGCGAGCAGTTCGCGCAACTCGCCATTGACCGACGGGGCGCTCGCCAGCGCTGCGGCCGCGAGCGGGGCAGGCTTCTTGCCGTCTTCGGTGGGCAGGGCGGGCGTTTCGCCTTCGACCAGGCTTTGATCCGGCTCGCCGGCCTGTCCTTGCGACCAGGAGCGTATCAGCGATTGCAGGCGTGAGAAGAGCAGATCGGGGGCGGACGAAGACTTGAGCACATGCTCCAGAACCTCGCGCTTTTTTGCCGGCGTGAGGCCTGCCCGGCTTCTTTCCAGTTGCAGCACCAGGTCGCGGATCAGCGTGGCCCATTGCGGCGGCTCGGCGCCCGCGGCGGTGGCAATGCCGAGCAGTGAGGTTTTCAGGACCTCCCAGCTTTTTTCGCCGACCGCGTTGTCGAACTGCCGGGCGAAGCGCAACTGTTCCGCCGTGTTTCGCGGCAGGGCGACGGCCAGGCTTTTCAGGGCCTTTTCGGGAAAGATCTCGGCCGCGCTCGTGCCGGCAATCTCGTGATAGAGCGAGATGTAATTCTCCGGCGTCGGCTGGGTACGCTTCATCGCGAGGCGCTTCAGCACTTCGCGGGCTATTTCGGCGGGCTGGTTGAATTCTGCCATGGAATCAGGGACGGCGCCTTGGATGCGAGGGCAACATTATTCCACAAGACCCAGCTTGAGTCCGTAGTGGATCAATTCGGCATTGGTTTCCAGGCGCATCTTGTCGAGCAGGCGCTTGCGGTATTCGCTGACGGTCTTGACGCTGATATTGAGTTCCTCGGCGATCTGGGTCAGCGTCCGGCCGGCGGCGATCAGGCAGAGGATCTGGTATTCGCGGTCGGAGAGCGTTTCATGCGGCGGGCGGTCGCTGTCCTCGCTGATGAGATCGGCCAGCTTCATCGCCAGGGAGGGGCTGACATACTTGTGGCCGCTGGCCACCTGGCGGATCGCGGTGACCAGGAGTTCGGGCGCGCTCTGCTTTGTCAGATAGCCCGAGGCGCCGGCCTTCAGGGCGCGCACCGCATACTGCTCCTCCGGGTGCATGCTGAGGATCAGCACCGGCAGGCGCGGGAACTCCTTCTTCAGCATCTTCAGGGTGTCGATGCCGTTCCTGTTGGGCATCGAGACATCGAGCAGCACCACGTCCCATTCCTGGCTTCTGGCCAGATGCATGGCCTCGACGCCGTCGTCGGCCTCGCCGGCGACGATCAGGTCCTCGGTTTCGGACAGGATCTGGCGCAGGCCCTGGCGCACGATGGCGTGGTCGTCGGCGATCAGTACATGGATCTTCTCATTCATCGGCGGGTACTAAAACAGTCTTCGTTGCGGCTCTTCTTCGGCGGGCGGCGCGGTCTCGGTCGGGTGCACATCGGGAACGCGCAGGGCCAGGTGGCTGCCGCCCTGCTCGCCCGGGGCGATGGTGAACTCTCCGTTCAGGCTGCTCACCCGCTCCCGGATGCCGCGCAGGCCGAAGGATTTCGGTTTGTTGAGGTCCGCGTCGGAAATACCGCGGCCGTTGTCCCGGATCTCCAGGGTGATTCTACCCTTTTCGCGGCGCAGCCTCACGACCACCAGCGAGGCATGGGCGTGCTTGGCGACATTGGTGAGCGCTTCCTGGAGCACGCGGAACAGCACCAGCGAGGTTTTTTCGTCGGGTTCGATGCCGTCGTCGTCGCAATGCACCCGGCAGACGATGCCGGTGCGCTGGCTGAAGTCTTCGGCCTGGCATTCGAGCGCCGCCGGCAGGCCGAATTCCTTGAGGATGCCCGGGCGCAGTTCGCGCGCCACCCTGCTGGCTGTGCTCATGGCGCGGTCGATCAGCGCCTCGATCGCCTGCGCCTTGTCGCGCAGTCCGGCCGGCGCAGGGGAGGCAGATGCCGGCAGCTTGCCCGAAAGGAGCGCCGTCTCGATTTTGAGGGCGACCAGGGTGCTGCCCAGTTCGTCGTGGATGTCGCGGGCGATGCGCTCGCGCTCCTCCTCCTTGGCGCTCTCGAGATGGAAGGAAAGTTCGGAGAGCTGCTCCCGCGAGCGGCGCAGCGCCGCCTCGATCTCCTTGCTCCGCGTGATGTCGGTGGCGATGCCCTGCCACTCCATGCCGCCGGCTTCCATGCGGTGCGGCGTCGAGCGCAGGTTGATCCATTTCGCCTGAGCCTTGTTGCGCATCCTGCCTTCCCAGTTGAGCGTTGAAAAGCAGGCGGCGGATTCCTCGATGGCGCGTTCCAGCGCGGCGCGGTCGTCGGGGTCTATGGCTTCCAGGAAGCGCCGGGGACCCGCCAGGAGTTCGTGCTGCTTCAGGCCGAACAGTTTGTGGCAGCCTTCGCTCACGTAAAGGAAGCGCAGGGCGCCGTCCGGTTCGCGCTGCAACTGGAAGACCATGCCGGGCAGATTGGACGCCAGGGCGCGGAAGCGCGCTTCGCTCTCCTTCAGCATCTCCAGTGCGGCGCGGTGGTCGGCCCGGTGGCGGGCGTCCCGGACCTCGCGCTCGACGGCGGGCACCAGGCGCTCCAGGCCGTCGCGGGCGAAGCAGTCGTGGGCGCCGGCGCGCATCGCCCGGGCCGCGGACTTGTCGTCGATGTGGTTGGCGATGATGATGAAGGGCAGGTCGAACGCCATCTCCTGCATCACTTTCAATGCCGCCAGGGCCGACAGGCCGGGCACGCGATGTTTGCAGAGGATCGCGTCCCAGGCCTGGGACGATAGTGCGGCGCGCAACGTCCCGGCGCTGCCGACGCGCGCCGACTGCGGCTCGTGGCCGGCGGCGCGAAAGTGGGCCAGCAGGGCGTCGGCGTCGGCTTCGCTATCGTCGACCTGGAGCAGGCGGAGCGGCGAGTCTTTTGCTTTTTGGGCGGGGGCCATCTCTCGGAAAGGCATTGCAATAGCGTTCCGAGTGTAGCGGAAAGCATGGCCCTGCGGCTATAATCTGCGCCTTCCCGCTTCTTGGCCGGCATAGCTCAGTTGGTAGAGCAGCTGATTTGTAATCAGAAGGTCCCGAGTTCGATTCTTGGTGCCGGCACCAATAAACGAGCGGCTTACAGCGAGCGAGTCGCAGTTTCCCGGATTTGCCTGATCGCTCGGTTACCCTGCCGGTCTCCTCATGCCGGTGCCTCGTTTTGAGCATCCCAGGTATTTCCTTGTTACCGTTTTGTTTCAGGCCATCTACGCACAGACTTGTCCACAGATTTTGTGAGTACTTTTTGCATAGTCTTTAAGACACATGCCGAAGGAGACAGAGTGCTGCGCTGCCCTGACGGCGCGCGGCCAGGGCAGCGCATGGGATAGGCGGTGCGTAACGGGACGTTTTCAGATGCGGGCTCCCGAACAACGGGCTTATCCACCGCGATGAGGCGAGTGGCCGGGCTCAGGACTGAGCGCAGTCCTTCGAGAGCATGCCGCCGAAGCGGCTGTAGAAATAGGGCGCCGGCTCCGGCAGCGGACCGTCGGCGGTTTTCAGCACGTCCATCAGATGCTGTTCCGCGGCGCACTGGGTGAGCCCGTAAAGATCGCGGCAAATCTGCCGTGCCGTGGTGCCCGGCCAGTCTGCCGCGAGCAGTTGCTGCGGCAGTTGCGGGTCGCGCAATTGAACCCGGCGGAATTCGTGCATCAGCAGCGTGCGCACGACGAAGCACTGTTCCGGGGCCCGGGTGCGGGTGGCCTTGATTGCGCGCAGCACCGGCCGGAAACGTTCGACGAAGCGCCGGTAGTCCTCGGCGATCGCTTCCAGGCCCCAGCAGTCATGGACCAGGTCCTGTAGCGGCCGGCTGGAGAGGGCGCCCAAGGTGCGCGCCTGCATCACCACCACCTTGTCCTGTGCGCCGCTGTCCTCCAGGATTTCCATCAGGGAATCGCTGTTGGCGGACGGGTGTGCCAGCACGCCGGGGGCGATGATGCCGAAGCCTTCCCAGAGCAGTTCCTTGCGCAGGGCATCCTTCTGGGCCGGCGGAATATTGCCGCCGGTGAGCACGAGCTGCCAGTCGCCGTCCCACTCGATCCTCGGATCGTCGTAGATGCGGCGGTAGGCATGTTCGAAACGGCGCCGTCCGATCGCCGTCAGGCTGTAGTAGCTTTTGCGCCCGATCTGCTGCGAACTCAGCCATTTTTCCTTGGCAAGCCGGAACACGCTGGTGCGGACCATGCGATCGTTGAGACCCAGGGGTTCGACCAGCCGGATGAAGCTGCCCAGCCAGACCGTGCCGCCGTGCGCGGCGATCGAGTCGCCATAGACGGTGATGATCAACGAGTTGGCGCGCACCGGCCGTTCGGCCAGGAAGCTCTCCACCCATCGACTGATGAATCGGCTGTTCATGGCTAATATGATACATGAGCCCCGGCGCTGGATGCCCTGGGGAGCCTGGCGGAGAAGCCTCCGATGGCTCGGCCGCCGCGCCACGAAGCCTGGGTTTCGGGCAAAGCTGAATGACGCGAAAGCAGAATTGCATTGACGCAGTGCGGCACTGTCCCTATAATTCGCCCCGCGGGGTGGAGCAGTCTGGCAGCTCGTCGGGCTCATAACCCGAAGGTCACAGGTTCAAATCCTGTCCCCGCAACCAACGCAACAAGGGCTTACCGGTGATAACTTGTAAGCCCTTGAGTTATTTCCGGAACGGTGCAGGCAAGCTTCGGCCATACGCCACCCACAGTCCGGAAAATGTCTGTCCGTCGCGGCAAGGGACCTTTTTTCTATCGCCATCTTCGTCAAGGAATTCGCCATGCACGCCGCCCCGATCCTCCAATACCTGAAGACGCACGGCCAGCGACTCGACCTTGAGATCGCCGATGCGACGGGCATCCCCTTGCCGAAGGTGCGCCTCTCGCTGTCGGATCTGTCGGCACGCGGAGAAATATCCAGGTGCAGCGTGACTCGATTCAACGACGGCAACCCGGTTGAAGGGATGCTCTGCCGGATCGCCGGATCGATACCCCCCGCGACCCCGGGACGAAAGCCTGGAACGGCGGCGTAGCGGGCGGATGCCCGTGGCCTCGTGTTTGTAGCTGAAACCTCAAGCGGCTAAGCTCCCGTGAGCCAAGCCGCTCAACTCCCGGGAGCAAGGCGATGAACGACAAAGTCTACAAACTGCTGGAACTGACCGGTTCCTCCAGCGTCAGCATCGAGGAGGCGGTGAGCACCGCCATCGCCAAGGCGCACGAGACGGTACGGCACATCAACTGGTTCACCGTCACGGAGACCCGGGGCCATGTGGTCGATGGCAAGGTGGCGCACTGGCAGGTATCCCTGAAGATCGGATTCACCCTGGAATAGCCGCGGCTGCAATGCGGCGGCGGTTTTCGCTGCCGTTCGGGCATGATGCCGGCATTTTCGATGGTGCACTACTGCGGAGCAATGGATGAAAATCACTGTCATCGGGTCTGGCTATGTCGGTTTGGTGTCCGGTGCCTGTCTGGCCGACCTGGGCAACGATGTCCTGTGTCTGGACGTCGATCCGAAGAAGATCGAATTGCTCAACGGCGGCGGAGTGCCCATCTACGAACCGGGCCTGGATGAAGTCATCAGGCGCAATGTCGCGGCCGGGCGCCTGCGCTTCACTACCGATGTCGCCGCCAGCGTGGCGCACGGCCTGGTGCAGATGATCGCGGTCGGAACGCCCTCGGGAGAGGACGGCTCTGCCGACCTTCAATACGTGCTCGCCGCCGCGCGCAACATCGCCGAGCATATGAGCGAACACAAGGTCATCGTGGACAAATCCACCGTTCCGGTCGGCACGGCGGACAAGGTGAAGCATGTCGTCCGCGAGGCACTCGACCGGCGCGGCCTGCACGGCAGTTCCTTCGCCGTGGTCTCCAATCCGGAATTCCTCAAGGAAGGCGCGGCGATCGACGATTTCAACCGTCCCGACCGCATCGTCATCGGCGCCGACGACGAGCAGTCGGTCAAGATCATGCGCGAAATGTACGCACCTTTGCAGCGCAACCACGACCGGCTGATGGTGATGGACATCAAGTCCGCCGAGCTGACCAAGTACGCAGCCAATGCGATGCTCGCGACGCGCATCTCGTTCATGAACGAGTTGGCCAATCTCGCCGAACGCGTCGGTGCCGACATCGAGCATGTGCGCAGGGGCATCGGTTCCGACCAGCGGATCGGCTATCATTTCCTCTATGCCGGCTGCGGCTACGGCGGTTCCTGCTTTCCCAAGGACATCCGCGCGCTGCAGCGCTCCGGCGAGGAATTCGGCTTGCCGCTGAAAGTGCTGGAGGCGGTGGAAAGCGTCAACGAAGCGCAGAAGTCGGTTCTGCTGCAAAAGATCACCCAGCGATTCGGCCGGGACCTCAGGGGCAAGCACTTCGCCTTGTGGGGCCTGGCGTTCAAGCCCGGCACCAACGACATGCGCGAAGCCACCAGCCTGGTGGTGCTGGCGGGCCTCTGGGACGGCGGCGCGACGGTCACCGCCTTCGACCCGGTGGCGATGCCGGAAACCCGGGAAATCTGCGGCGAGCGTCCCGATCTTAGCTTCGCCGAAACCCCGAACGATGCGCTGCAGGGCGCCGATGCGCTGGTGATCGTGACGGAATGGAAAGTCTTCAAGAGTCCGGATTTTTCCCTCATCAAGACACGCCTGAAGCAACCGGTGATCTTCGACGGCCGCAATCTGTACGAGCCCGCCAGCGTCGCGGCGCACGGCCTCGAGTATCACGGCATAGGGCGGGAAGGGGAATTACTCGGCGCCCCGGCGAGGCCGGCTTGAACTCGGCAGGTCGGCGGCGATCCAGCCCATGGCCAGGATCAGCACCAGGGTCAGGGCATTGGCCGGAATCTGCAGATTGAAGTCGACCGTGCTGTGAATCGCCAGCGCGACGATGGCCATCAGGACGCCGAAGGCAATGCCCCGAGGCAGGCTGGAATGCCGCAGTCGCAGGATCCGTAGCGCCTGCCAGGCGGTCGACGCCGCCAGCGCGAGCAATATCGCCAGCCCCGGCACGCCGGAATCGGCGGCGATCTCGACGTAGTCGTTGTGGGCGTGCTCAAAAAAGCCGGGACGCGGCGTCCGGTAACGAATATAGCTGGTGTAAAAACTGCCGCCGCCGGTACCGAACACGGGAAAATCGCGGATCAGGGGCAGCGCATGGTTTGCGGCATCTCTCCGCGCCTCGACAGACTCCTCGTCCCCGCCCTGCGAGATCGTCATGTTCGTGTCCTGCACGCGTTGAACCACCTTTTCCAGGCCGACCCAGGTGCCGACGACGAAAACGTCGATGATCACCAGGCTCAGGATCAGGCCCACCGTGGCCGGCGCTGCCCGGCGCGCCAGGACGATGGTCACCAGTCCCACCACCAGCATCGCGGCAAAGAATGCCGAATTGCCCATGCGCGATCGGGTCAGGACCAGGGCGATGACCATGATCACCAGCATCAGCCGCAGGCGCATCTTCGGGCTGATCACGAAGGCCAGTACCCGCGACAGCTGGTGGCGCCAATTGCCGCTCTGCGTCCGCTCCGTGCCCAGTCGCGCCAGCATCAGCCCGATGCCGATCGAGAGACACAGTTCCATGTAGCCGGCAAAGTGATTGCGGTTGATGTAGCTGCCGACCACATTGGCATGCGCTACCTCGGAATAAAACAGGCGGTAGCTGGCGCCGGAAGAAAACAGGAACACGCCCAGCAGCGCCTGCAGCACACCGCTCGTCACCAGGACTTGCGCCATGCGGTCGAGGCGCTGGCCATTCTTCACCGTCAGCACGGCGACCAGGAAGCAACTGAAATAGACGAATGACAGCGACGCGTAAATCCGCGTCCGAAAAACGTCGAGACTCAAGCGCGGCACCGATACTCCCTGCTCGACGCGCAGTGTTTCCGGAGACAGGACGGCCAGCCAGGATGCCGGCAGCGGCAGCGTCTGCAGCCAGATCAGGAGCGTGAATGCGGCGAGCAGGAGGAGCGGCCAGCGGAAGCGCCGCAGGCGCGCAAACGCGGCATCGGCCTGGTGTCGCCAGGCGAAGGCGGTCCCGGCCAACAACAACAGGGCCCAGAGGACCAGGATGCCGATCGCCCAGATCCGATTGCTGCCCAGAGGCAACGGCGCCCAGACCAACAAGGCCAATAAGCCGACGAAAACTTCGGAATCGCGGATTTCCGGATCATGGTCCGGCAAGCTGGGGTTGCGTTGTCGCATGGGGCGTTGCGATGAAGAAAGAGAGTCGGGCGCGGGCAGTCGATACTCGCCCGCGCATGATAGCGTCGGCCATCGATTTAAGCCATCTTCCGTCGATTTAACATTCGGCATACCAAAATTCCATGATCATCTATACAATTGCATCTAACTTAAAGAGTATCGGTGATGGTCATGTTGCGCTTGGCGGTCGTTGCATTCGTCGTTTCCGCGGTGGTCGGCTTTTTCACCATCCGCTGGGCGCACTGGCATGCCCACTACACCGCCGACCGCCTCGCCGACGGCAGCCACAAGATCCATAAGATCGAGGTGCCGCGCGTCGGCGGCGTCGGCATCTTCGCCGGCTGGCTGGCGGCCCTGGTGGTCGCGGTGGCCGTGGGCCAACTTCCCTGGCTTCGCGCCTTGACCTGGGTGGTCGTCGTCTCCGTGGTCTTCGCCGCGGGTCTGACCGAAGACCTGACCAAGAAGGTGCGCCCGCGCGACCGGTTGCTCGCGGCGCTGCTCTCGGCGGCGCTCGGGGCCTGGCTCCTCGGCGCCACCCTCAACCGGCTCGACAACCCGCTGCTCGACCTGCTGTTCGTCTATCCGCTGCCGGCCATGCTGCTCACCACGGTGGCGTTGGGCGGCGTGGCCCATGCCGTCAATGTCATCGACGGATTGAACGGGCTGGCCGGCAGCATCTGCCTGATGGCCCTGGCCGCGCTGGGCTATGTCGCCATGCATGTCGGCGACCGGGAAATCATGCTGCTGGCCCTGCTCGGGATTGGTGCGCTGCTCGGTTTCTTCATCTGGAACTTTCCCAGCGGCCAGATCTTCAACGGCGACGGCGGTGCCTATTTCCTGGGCATATACATTGCCATACTCTCATCGCTGCTGGTCAGCCGTCATGACCAGGTCTCGGCCTGGTTCCCGCTCATGCTGATGGCCTATCCGGTGTGGGAAACGCTCTTTTCCGCTTACCGGCGGCAAGTGCGCGGCCGATCCTCGTCTTCCGCCGACCGCCTGCACCTGCATACCCTGCTGTACCAGCGCATGCCGCGCTGGATTTCGCCCAGCGGGGGAATCGGCGGCGGTCGCAGCATGCGCCGCAACTCGGACGCCTCGACCTTGCTGATGATACTCGGCGGGGCCAATGTCATACCGGCCGTGCTGTTCTGGGACAGCACGCCGCTGCTGCTGGCTGCCGCAGGCCTTTTCATCCTGGTCTATGTCACGCTTTACCGGCGGCTGGTGCGCTTCAAGATAGGACAAAAGAGCGTACCCCGACGTGCCATTGCGGCAATCGAGGGTGATGCGGCCGGCCAAACGGCGCCTCGGTAGCATCGTCATTGTGACAATGACTCACTGGTACGTCGTGCATACCAAGCCGCAGCAAGAGCAACTCGCCTGCGACAATCTCGCCCGCCAAGGCTACGCCGTCTATCTGCCGCGCATTAAAGTATTGAAGCGCAGCCGCAGGCTTCGCTGTCAGGAAGAGCAGTTCGAACCGCTCTTCCCGCGCTACCTGTTCATCCAGCCCGGAACGCCGGAGCACTCCATCGCGCCGGTACGCTCCACCCTGGGGGTGACGGCGATCGTGCGTTTCGGCGAGTCCCCCGCCGTCTTGCGGCACGAGGTGCTGAACGGCATTCGGGATTTCGAGGCGCGCCAGAACGAAGCCGGCCTGGAGGCGATCAGCCCTTTCCGCAACGGCGAAAAAGTCCTGGTGGTCGACGGCCCGCTGGCCGGGCTGGAAGGGCTGATCTCGAGCGTGTCGCAGGAAAGAGTCATCGTGCTGATGCAGCTCCTGGGTCAGGATACCCGGGTGAACCTGAGCCACCACCAGTTGCAGGTCGCCGGCTGATCTTCAAACCGAAAAATTGCGGAAATTCGAAACCACGTTTTCCAACCGGAAAAAGAAATGGTGAGAAACTACAATCTCCGCAAGCGCGTCCTCGTCACCGGCGGCGCCGGATTTCTCGGTTCGCACCTGTGCGAGCGGCTGCTCGCCGATGGCTGCGACGTGCTGTGCGTGGACAACCTGTTCACCGGCACCAAGGACAACATCGCCCACCTGCTGCCCAGCGCCCATTTCGAACTGATGCGCCACGACGTCACCTTCCCGCTCTTTGTCGAAGTTGACGAGATCTACAACCTGGCCTGCCCGGCGTCGCCGATCCACTACCAGCACGATCCGGTGCAGACGACCAAGACCAGCGTGCACGGCGCGATCAATATGCTCGGCCTGGCAAAGCGCGTAAAAGCCAAGATCCTTCAAGCCTCGACCAGCGAAGTCTATGGCGATCCCAAGGTGCATCCACAGACAGAGGACTACTGGGGCAACGTCAATCCCATCGGTACCCGGTCCTGCTACGACGAAGGCAAGCGCTGCGCCGAGACCCTGTTCTTCGATTACCACCGCCAGTACAAGCTCAAGATCAAGGTGGCCCGCATCTTCAACACCTACGGTCCGCGCATGCATCCGAACGACGGCCGGGTGGTGTCCAACTTCATCCTGCAGGCATTGAGGGACGAGCCCATCACGATATACGGCGAAGGCAATCAGACGCGTTCCTTCTGCTGCGTCGATGATTTGGTAGACGGCTTGGTGCGGCTCATGAACTCGCCGGATGATTTCACCGGTCCCGTGAACCTCGGCAACCCAGGGGAATTCACCATCAAGGAACTCGCGCAGAAGATCATTGCCATCACCGGCTCGAAATCCCAGTTGGTCTTTCAGCCGCTGCCGTCAGACGACCCCACCCAGCGCAAACCCGTCATCGACCTGGCCAGGCGCGTCCTCGACTGGACCCCCGCGTTGCGCTGGAAGACGGGCTGGTCCGAGCCATCGCCCACTTCAACGGCGCCAACGGGAAATAGAGCGCAAAATAAGGGAAATGGGCGGGCAGACCATGTTTCCCCGCGACGACCGCCACATGGCCGTGATTTTCAATAGGCTGTTACGCCGCAGCGTATCTCCTTCTTGCTATTTCGAATAGCATACCTGTAAAATTCAGTTCAACCGCTGAACGATAACGCCAGAGTCATGACCACCGATACTAATCACTACCGGCTGCTCAAGCTCATCGAAGCCGATCCGAACATGAACCAGCGCGAACTTGCACGGGCCATGGGTGTCAGCCTGGGCAAAGTTAACTACTGCATCAAGGCGCTGGTGGAAAAGGGATACGTCAAGCTGGAGAACTTCCGGAGAAGCGCCGACAAGCGCGTCTATGCCTACCTTCTGACGCCCGACGGCATAGAGGAAAAGGCGCGCATCACCGTGGCCTTCCTGCAGCGAAAGCTGGGCGAATACGAAGCCATCCGTGGCGAGATCGAAGAGCTGCAAGACGAAGTCAAGAAGAAGGTGGCAACGTGATTGCGCAGAAATTGCGGTCAGACCCTGTTTCTCCAGGAAAAGCAAACCCGGATCGCCACGCCTTAGGGGCTCGCGATGTCAAAAAGGGCTGTTCTTGCGTGGAGCGCAGCGACGTGGCAATCCAGTCTTTGCGGGTTCATGGAATGTTTGTAGGAAAATAACGGACAGACTCCATTCTTCCCCTAGTTAGCCGTCCCCGCGCAATCGGGGACCCAGTGCTGTCGAAAGTTACCCTGGCTTCCCGCTTCGCGGGAATGAGCGGGAGGGCTGAAACGTTGCTACGCTGCTGTGTGACTTGGCGCACGGGCATGGCGGTAGCGTGAACAACGCAAAACCCATGATGATTCTGGTCACCTGTTCCTCAGGCTTCATCGGCTCGGCACTCATCCTGCGTTTGCTGAAGCGGGGCGATATGGTCATCGGCATACCCGCCTGCGCCGTCATACACTTTGCTGCCTATGCTTATGCCTATGTTGTCGAATCGGTCACCGAGCCCCTCAAGTACTACCGCAACAATGTGGCTCGCACCTTGACGCTGTTGGAGGCCAAGATGGGTGCACGCCGCCCGGGCGACCCGCCTTCATTGGTGGCAGACGCCAACCAAGCACGGCAGCAGCTCGGATGGCAGCCTCAATTTACCCAGATAGAGCAAATCATCCAGACCGCCTGGGCCTGGTCGTCATGGCATGGTGCTGCGTCATTGCCAGCGAAGCGCGGCAATCCATGACCCCGAAACGGGTCCTCGCCGTCGTCAGCGACGCCTTCGGCGGGCACGGCGGCATTGCCACCTTCAACCGGGGCTTCCTTACCGCCGTCGCAGCCATGCCAGAAGTGGCATCCGTCCAGGTACTAGCCCGCCTGGCAGAACAAGACGAACAATTGCCAGCCAAACTCACCCAAGACGATCACGCAACCGGCAGCAAAGCCGCCTACCTGAAGACCCTGCTCTTGATGCTGCTCGCCGAGTCCTTCGACCTGGTCATCTGTGGCCACATCAACCTGCTCCCCTTCGCCCGACTGGCACAGATGCGCTGCCGCAGCCCGCTGGCCCTGGTCGTGCATGGCATCGACGTCCAGCAGGCAAGCGACCGCATGGGGTTGCGTTACCTCGCGCGGCGCGTCGACCTCTTGATAAGCGTCAGCGACCTTACCCGGCAACGCTTTCTGCAATGGGCGCCGCTCAAGCACGGCCGCACTTCGATCCTGGCCAACTGCGTCGACCTGCAGCGTTTCACGCCAGGGCCAAAATCGCAGACCCTCATGGACCGCTACGTCCTGCATGGCAAACAAGTGCTCATGACCTTTGGCCGCCTGGCCGGGCGCGACCGGTACAAGGGCTTTGACGAAGTACTGGAAGTGCTGCCGCAACTCCTCAATACCCGCCCCGATCTTGTCTACCTGATTGTTGGCGACGGCCCGGACCGACAGCGCCTCCAAGCCAAGGCACAGGCATTGGGGATAAGCACCGCAGTAGTCTTTTCCGGACGAATTGCCGAACCGGAAAAAGTCGACCATTACCGGTTGGCAGACCTTTATGTGATGCCCAGTCGCGGCGAAGGCTTCGGCATCGTGATTCTCGAAGCGCTGGCCTGCGGCATCCCGGTCATCGGCAGCCGCGTGGACGGCACCCGCGAAGCACTGCTCAATGGCAAACTCGGTGAACTGGTAGACCCCGGCAACCCGGTTGAATTGATCGAGACGATAGAACGTCGCCTGCGATCTGCTGAAAAAGGTCGACCGCAGGGCCTGGAAACATTTTCTGCCGGGGCATTTGCCCAACGCACCCAACAAATAGTAGGGCAAATGGTGACCGGATAGATGATGCAAGCAAGCACTGATATCGTGCCTCCCGCACCCAAGCCTCTTGACGAGCTGCCGGTGCGCATCATCACCCCGCACTCCGGCGCCCAGGCTTTTGGTGAGGCGGTCACTTCGATCGTCAGCAACTTTGCCAAAAGTCGAAACCTGGCTTGGCGCATGCTGGTGCGCGACACCAGTGCCCAGTATCGGCAAAGCCTGCTTGGCTACCTATGGCTACTGCTGCCGCCCGTGGCCACGGTGCTGGTCTGGGTCTTCTTGAACAAGCAGAACCTGGTCAGCATCAACACCGGCAAAGTTCCGTATCCCCTGTTCGTCATGACCGGCACGGTGCTGTGGACGGCTTTCAACAGCTCGGTGATGGCGATGCAGGGGATTATGGGGGGGGCTGGCGGAGCGCTATCAAAGGTCAATTTTCCCCACGAGGCCCTTATTCTTGCGGCTTTCGGAAAGTCGCTGCTAGACAGCCTGCCCCCCGTCCTGTTGCTGCTCCCCGTGATCCTGTTCTACGGGGGCAGATTCACACCGCAGATGCTGCTATTTCCGGTGGGCTTCCTCACCGCCATGCTGCTGGGCAGCGCGCTGGGCCTCCTCTTCGCCCCCATCGGTGCCCTGTACGGTGATGTCGGACGCGGGATCCAGTTCGCGCTTCGCTTCGGCTTCTTTGTGACTCCCGTCGTCTACCCGCTGCCCCCTAGCGGCCTGACCCGAACCCTGATGCTCTGGAATCCCGTGACCGCCCCCCTCGTCACCAGCCGCGCTTGGCTGACCGGCGGCGAAGCGCCGCTAGTGCCAGAAATGATGCTGGTCTGCGTAGCCAGCCTCCTAATCCTCGGTTTTGCGACGCTGGCCTTTAAAGTGGCTATGCCCCATGTCATAGAGCGCATGAACTCCTGATGCAGAAACAAATGACAAATGTCCTGACTCGTCATTGCACCCCCCAACTCCGTCCTTGCAAGCCAAGTGTGGCAATCCATGGATGACGACGTCCTCATCCGCGCAGAACACGTTTCCAAAAAATTCTGCAGGTCCTTAAAACGCTCCCTCTGGTATGGCGCCAAAGGCGTCACGCAGTCGCTGATCCCCTGGGCCAATCCGGATAATGCCCGCCATGACGGCGATTCTTCAAGCTTTGCCCTGCCCTCGCTGCGAACGGACGAGTTCTGGGCTCTCCGAGATCTTTCGTTCGAGGTGCGCCGCGGCGAATGCCTGGGCCTGATCGGCCACAACGGCGCCGGCAAGAGTACCCTGCTCAAAATCCTGAACGGCCTGAACCGACCCGATGCCGGCCGCATCACCCTGCGTGGGCGGGTTGGGGCGCTGATCGAGCTAAGTGCCGGCTTCAATCCTATCCTGTCGGGGCGAGAGAACATCTATAACCAGGCGGCGTTACTCGGTTTCTCGCAGCGCGAAATCGACGCAAAGTTCGACGCAATTGTCGACTTTTCTGAACTTGAAGAGTTTTTGGACATGCCCGTGCAGAATTACAGCTCAGGCATGCGCGTCAAACTCGGGTTTGCGGTGTCGGCCCAGCTTGAACCCGATATTCTGCTGGTGGATGAAGTACTGGCAGTGGGCGATGTCGGCTTCAGGTTCAAATGCTTGAACAAGATGGCAGAGATCATGAAAAGCAGCGCGGTAATCTTTGTATCGCACTCTATGCCTCAAATCTACCGAGTTTGTAACGAAGTCATGCTGTTGCACAAAGGGGTCAGCGACTATCAGGGCAGGGATATCGGAACCGGCATCGACCGATATTACTCGCATTTCAAAAACGAAAGGCAGGGCGTCACCGGCTCCGGAGAGGCGCAGGTGCAGTATGTTGAATTGCGATCCGGCGATCAGGTGGCCCATTCAGGGGAGATTCTCCAAGTTCAGTATGGGGATGACATAGATATCAGTATCGTGATCAGGTTGGAGCAACCGATTAGAAAGGCAAAATTACAGTTTGTAATTTGGAATATGGAGTTAACGCCGGTTATGGATGTTATGGACCGCAATTTGTCTGGCTTCGACTTTACGACGACTGAAAATGGCGAGGTTCGAATTCAAACAACACTTGAAAATGTAAATTTATCCGGTGGCAAATATTCAGTCAGTGCTGTTATAAACGATGAAGACTATGAGAAGGTGCTTTGCCGCCATGATGCCCTGGTAAGCCTAAATGTACATACCGCCTCGGCCAGCGGGGCCCATGTTTTGCTGACACCGTTCTGGTCGGCGGAAATATAGAGCAGATAATTAAAACGATAGGCCGAGAGCGCTCGCAGTGGCTATATCTGGAGATGCGGTGAAAGAGGCGATTATAAAAAGGCTACAAAGGCGGCCATTGACTCATAGAGGTAAGTCCCCCGGCTTGTCGGTGACATCTGACTCAGTGAGGTCAGCCAGGTGGGTTTATCGGTGGGCATGATTATCCGGATGGCAGAATTGAAGGCAGCGAGTTTGGATTTGGAGTAAAGCCAGAAGTGGATAATTTTGTGAAGAATAACAAGCTGAAGCTGATCGTGCCTAGAACCGACGAATATGCCCCCTGGATTGAAGAAAATATTGACCAAACAAATGATTCCTCCTCTTTTGTCTATTTGTATACCAACCTACAACGGCGCCCGGTTCTTGCAGGTCACCCTGGAGGCATTGTTGCCCCAAGCCCGTGATGTGGGCAGCCAGGTTGAAGTTTTGGTCATCGACGATGTTTCACCGGATAACACGCCTGAGGTCGTGGAGGCAGCCCGAAAGTACGGCCCATTCCGGTACATTCGAAACAAATTTAATTTGGGAGGTAACAATAATGAAATCGGCGCCGCCACGAAGCACGCCACGGGCGAATATATCTGGGCATGGAATCAGCATTGCCTGATCTACCCCGGCGCGCTGGCAAGAGTTCTAGGCGTTTTGGCAAATAACCGGCATCTGGATCTTTTTTATGCGAACTTTCGCTGTGCCGAATTTCCGCAACATTGGCCGAAGTCTGCGGTCGGCGGCTATGCCAAGGAGTTTGCCTATCCCGCTAACGAAGAGTTCAACGATAGATTGATAGAGCATTGGCATGAACTGATCAAGGGCAGTAGTGCGGTGTGCACTCAATCTTACGCACATATTGTCAAGCGCGGTATCTGGAAGGAATTTTGGGGTGACACCTACATCAAGGAAAACTATGTAGACGCCGCTACAACGTACCCCCATACCTATATGATCGTTTGCACGTCATTTCATAAACCATCCTATTATATCGGCGCCCCGACCATCACCATTTATAATGGCGCTCAGACGTGGGGGGCGACCTTGACAAGATGCAAGGTTTACGTGTTTGGGTTGCCGGATTTAATAATGCACTTTTCTCGTCAAGGTTTGGCTTACCGACAGCTAGTCGGCGCAAAAGAGTTCAGCAAATCTCAACTGTATCGAGTGGCACTCGATTTCTTCAGGGAAAAGCCGCGAAATGCCTCTCGACTGACGGCCAAATTACTATGGCGGTCTTTACGGTATCCATATTTAATTCGGCCAATTTGGCGAGGCTTTATTGAATCCGAATCTTCGCTCTTCGCGCGACAGTTTATAAGCGCGAGAGAAGCCGTTACCGCATCCTATCAATATCTCTTTTACCGCTGTCGCCCGGCACGTTGGTTTTGGTCTAAAGTGGCCAAGTAGCTTGAAGAAAAGTTGAATAATGCTCGCAGGGTAGATGGCTACTGTCGCAGAGCGTTGCATGAACGAGACCACTGGCGCAACAGAACCTCAGGATCTTTGAATTGAACCCACCGCATATGCCCGGGATAGTCCTGGAGGGCTAAAAGCCGGTGAGCCGAATGGCTGGTCGCAGATGACTTTCCGCGATTTACCCTGTCGTTTAACAGGACAGCAGTGATAATGAATATTCATAATAGATTAACGGAAGAAAAACTCTCCGTTGCACGTAAACGGCTACTTCGGATGCATTTTGAAAGTGGTGTCGGACACATTGGTGGGAATCTCTCGGCGCTTGATGCGATTATGTTTGTCTTTCATGAGTATCTCGATCAAGAGGATAAATTCATATTATCGAAAGGTCACTCAGCCGGTGCGCTCTACACGGCGTTGTGGAGTTTAGGTCGCCTGCAGGATGACGATTTGAGGCTTTTTCATAGGGACAACACGCTGCTTGCGGGTCACCCGCCAGCGAAAGGCATCGCCGACATTCCATTTGCGACCGGTAGTCTGGGCCATGGCTTGTCCCTTGCTGCCGGTACGGCGCTTTCCTTCAAATTGAGAGGTGAAGCTGCCGAGGTAGTGTGCCTCACCTCTGATGGCGAATGGCAAGAGGGTTCAACATGGGAGGCGCTTATCTTTTCTTGTCATCACCGCCTAATCAATCTCACGGTACTGGTGGACCACAATAATTTGCAGGGATTTGGGTCTACCGGCGATGTCGCATCCATGTCGCCCCTCTGGGATAGGCTCCAGGGCTTCGATGCTGACATCAAGGTAATCGATGGCCATGATCTCGATGCCATCCGTGTGGCGATGGAAGGTGAGAGAAAACGCCTTCGGATAATCGTTTTGCGCACTGTCAAAGGTCATGGTGTTAGCTTTATGGAAAGCCGGATGGAATGGCATTACCTTCCTATGTCTGAAGCACAATTCAAAATGGCCATCGACGAAATCGACGGATCACCTCGATGAGAAAGCAATTTTGCGATGCCATGGCGGCGCGTGCAGCAAGCCGCGAGATGGTCTTTCTCACCGGCGATTTGGGATTCATGGCACTGGAACCATTACAACAGAAGCTGGGACCCCGATTCATCAATGCAGGCGTGGCGGAACAAAATATGGTTTCGGTTGCAGCAGCGATCGCACGACAGAACATGGAGGCATGGGTATACAGCATCGCGCCATTTTGTTACGCACGACCATTTGAACAAATTCGAAACGATATTGCCTTTCATAACTTGCCGGTCAAGCTGGTGGGTAACGGCGGGGGTTATGGATACGGTGTGATGGGTCCGACACACCATGCGATTGAGGATTACGGTGTCCTGTTGACGCTACCGAACATGTCCGTTTACGTTCCGGTGTTTGACGAAGACATGAGCCTCGTTATTGCACGCGCCGGCGATTCACATCGCCCCGCATATATTCGAATGGGGCGCGGTGAGCCGCCCAAAGGTTACTCGGTGCCAAGCTATGCGCCGTGGCGGCAACTGACCTTCGGGAACGGCCCGGTCGTTATCGTCGTTGGACCCTTGGCGGGAACCTATATCGCTACTTTCGACGCCATGCCCATTGAAAGGCGCCCCAATCTGTGGGTGGTCACTGAGCTTCCCATCGAACAGAATCCGCTGCCTTTCGCACTATTGGCCCAAATTGATAAGTCCCCCAGTTTGTACGTCGCCGAAGAGCACGTCCGGCACGGTGGGTTTGGTTCGGAACTGATACTGCACCTGGCCGAGAAAGACGTCGCAGTGCGCCGCTTCCGATATCTCTGTGCTCGCGCGCACATCTATGAAAAATACGGCTCTCAGAACTATCTGCGGCGACAATCTTCTCTTGATGTCGATAGCATTCGTGCGATGTTGGAAGCTTGCTAAATATGGATGCACCACAAGCCTATATTCGCGCATTGTGCGGGCCTGTTCTTGTAACGGGCGCCTCGGGTTTCATCGGTGCAAACCTTTATAAGATTCTTGCGGCGGTTCGTGATGATGTCTATGCAGCGGTGTATTGCGAAAAAGGGTGGCGGCTTGCTGATGTAAAAGATGAGCGCGTCATTTCCGTTGATATAAACGACTTTGCGGCAGCCAAGAACCTCGTCAATAGTGTCAATCCGCAAACCGTATTCGATTGTGTCGCCTATGGTGCGTATTCGTTCGAGGAAGACACAAACCTGATCTACCAGACTAATTTTCAAGCAATCGTCAATTTGGTGAGTTTGCTTGCAGCGCGCCCGTTTGCAGCCTACATTCATGCCGGCAGTTCATCGGAATATGGTACCAATTGTGCGGCGCCACCTGAGGACAGCTTGTGTGAGCCGAACAGTCCGTACTCCGTTTCCAAGGTTGCGATCGCTAGCTACCTTCGATTCATGGGTAAGCAGAGGGAGTTCCCGTGCGTCAACCTGAGGCTATATTCCGTCTACGGCCCGCTGGAAGATACTTCCCGGATGTTTCCAAACCTGTTGCGGCAGGCGCTTGCAGGCAAGTTACCGCCTTTGGTCGATCCGCGCACCTCACGCGACTTTATTCACGTGGAGGATGTTTGCGCCGCATTCATCATGGCCGCCGCGAAGATGCATCCCGGGCTATATGGAGAGAATTTCAATATTGGCACCGGCATTAAAACCACCATAGCCGAATTGGTGGATACAACGAAGCGCGTTTTTCATGTGACGGCAGAGCCGCAATTTGGGAGCATGGAAGGGCGGCTCTGGGACCTGGCGGATTGGTACGCGGACCCGCGCAAGGCGATAAGACAACTCGGCTGGCAAGCGCATGTCCGTCTGGAAGACGGGTTGCGCTCCATGGCGAATTGGGTGGCACAACTGTCCAACAGTGAAATGGCCGCATTAACCAAGAAAGACATGCCCTAAGCAAACGCGCGTACTTCCGCCATCATCGCTTGCGACAAAGACGGCCCGGCCAATCCCGTCATGCGCGGTCCGAGATACAACTCTGCTATTCACTGTCCTGATGGTCGGCTCCGTGAATGTTTTCGCGATTGGATGCGTGGCTGAGCCTGTACCTGGAATCACGGAAGAAGTGAATGGCCCTCCTTGCTGAACCGCAATTTGTCGTCCTTTGCGGCGGACTGCTGGCATACCGATACAGGGCAAGGCAGAACATCACCCCGGTGTATGTCCGCGTTGTTTCATTTCTGGGAGGCAATCTGGACCGCGTTGCCGTGAGCCAAACAGGGCCATGGGGCGGCACGCGGAATTTGGCCCCAATTTTCTCGGAATATTCTGCAATATGAGTGTGATTTCTCAAAATTATCGACTTTGGCAAGTTAAGCGATACGAACGCAAACGGGCCGAGGCCATTAGGAAGCAGCAGTCAGTTGCCTTGGGCTTTGCATGGCCGGCACCGAATATTGGTGGTGTCAGACGCCATCTCGAATCAATTGAGAAATACTCTTCATACCCGGTAGCTCTTTACCCAAGCAACTATGCAAGCACCCTGCTCGGCGACGGCGCGGAAAGAAGCATCTATCAACAAAACCTCGACAAGATGCGAGTTGTACAACACTCTGTATTCCACAGTCATGTCGATCCGCGATTTATCAGGGTATCGCGGCAAGCTCAAGAACATGGGATCCCGTGGGTCCATACCTACCATACCCTGTATTTTGAAGAACATTGGGACTACAAGCTTCAACCTTGGCAAATCGAGATCAACGACTGCTTGCTGCAGGAGGCAAGACATGCCGATGTTTGCCTATCCGTTAGCTCTTGGTTAGTTGACTGGCTGAATGAGAACCACGGTATTGAATCTCAATTCCTCCCCAACGGAGTTGACCTCAAAGCATGCGATCATGCAGATCGAGATCGTTTCATAGAGAAATATGGCATTACCGATTTTGTTCTTTTCGTCGGTAGTCTCTCTAAGATTAAGAATCCTTTGGCGTTCATTGAAGCGGCGGGAAGATGCCCAGATATTGAGTTCGTCATGATCGGAACTGATTTGTCGAATGATGCGGTGAAAAGATATTTTGATTTAGATATTCCAGTGAATCTAAAGCTTTTAGGTCCATTGCCGCATGACCAAACAATGGATGCGATGGCAGCCTGCAAAGTATTTGTTATGACCAGTTACAGCGAGGGGCAACCGACGGTCCTGCTTGAAGCTATGTCAATGCGTAAATTCTGTGTGGTTCCAGCACTTCATTGGTGTAACGATGTAGTTACTAATGACAGCTTTGGCTTGAAATATTCCCAAGACAATATTGCGGATTTACGGGAAAAAATTGAGAAGGCATTCGATGCGACTCCATCCGATGCTGTACGACAATTCATAGAGTCAAGGTTTTCATGGCCCGTAGTAGTAAAGCAATTAGACAATATCTATTCAAATTTGCTTACGCAAAAGAATAGATAACCGCCCTCAATTGCAATATGGCGAATGATGTCAACCATAGCCTCTGCCGTTCGTTGAGGATTGCTATCCTGGGAGAAAACTTCCCCCCCTTGGGCGGGGGAATCTCTACGGCACATTATTGCCTTTATCATCTGCTTGGCGTCGATCACAATGTCAAGCTGTTCGCTTTCAACGATTGCGATCGGCCAAGTGATTCGCTGGTCACAAGGGGAAAGGCGCACCGTATCCTTTCTCAGTTGTTTGAGGTTTTGCTGGCAGCCAAAGTGAAAAGACACTCGGCGCGTGGCGCAATCGACGCTTGTCGGAAAATTGCCAAAACGGCGGCAGTCGTTCTGGGCATGAACCGGGCTATAAATCAGTTCGACCCGGAAATAATCATCGTTTGTGATTTCCGCCTTCCGGCTTTAGCCCTCAGGCGCAAGCATGGCACCAAGCTGATCTGGATCGCTCACCATAACTATCAAAGATTCCGAAGCCAGCCCCTTGTCGAAAGTGCTTGCGACTATGATCTATTCCTCGCACACAGGTTAGAGCGTCGTGCTGTAAGGAAATGTGATCATGCCATTTTCGTATCCAAATATATGGAAAGCGTGTTCCGCGACACTCTGGGTAGCGACATTCCGGGGACAGTTATAAACAATTATTTTGAGCTAAATGGACGTCATTTAGACAGACAAACACTCAGAGATAACGCGGGCGTTGGAGAAAACGCTATATTCGTTGCCATTCCATCAGGCGGCGAACGGGTAAAAGGTTCCAGATTCACACCAGAAATCATCCGCCGATTGCACTCTGATCATCAGGACATAGCCTTTTTTGTCTCCGGTCCGATCGACTGCCTGACTGCCATCGAATTAAAATATTTATCCAAGAGAATTAAGATAGTCATGCCAGGTAAGGTCAGCCACGCAGATAATATTCGCTATCTCTCTGCCTGCGATATATGCGTTTCTCCCGGCATTCTCGAGAACTACAGCCTTGCATTACTCGAAGCGCTTTCTATGGGCATGCCATGTGTAGCCTTTGATGTTGGTGGTAACGCAGAATTGGTTACAGACGGTCTATGCGGTTCCATTGTCGAGTTTCTTGATGTCGACGCACTTTGTGACGCAGCATCGAAGATAGTGCGCGATCCTTTTCTCAGATTGAGACTGTCTCGGTCAGCCACTGATCGCGCCGAACTTCTTTGCTCAGCTGATGCCGCGCGCGGAAAATGGAACAAACTCTTTACAGCCCTGATGCAACCGGAAAAATAGACCCATGTGCGGAATAGCCGGCATTGTTAGGCTTCGCTCAGGACAGGTGAAGGGCGAAGAGATTGAATCCTTGACAAGCTTTCTGCGGCATCGTGGGCCGGATGGCAGCGGCGTGTGGCTCAGCGGCGATCAGTCACTAGGCCTTGGCCACGCAAGACTTTCCATACTCGATCGTACGGAGGGTGCGGCCCAGCCTATGCTGTCGCACAACAGTCGGTATGTAATTGCATATAACGGGGAAGTTTATAATTTTTTGGAGATAGGTAACGAACTCAGGAAGCTGGGGCGTAAGTTTCGCAGCGACAGCGATACGGAAGTCATTCTAAGCGCCTATGAACGATGGGGTGTCAAGGCATTTGAAAAGTTCAATGGCATGTGGGCTCTTGCCATTTATGACACCGTCGAAAGGAAACTGATCCTGTCTCGTGACCGATTTGGTGTCAAACCGCTTTATTACTATATCGATAACGACATCTTCGTTTTTTCTTCTGAAATACAAGCCATTCAAAGATTCATGCCTTCGCGACTGGGCGCCGACTGGAAGTTCCTTGGCCGCATGTGCCAGTTTGACTTTTCTGTCTACAGTGAAGAGCACACATATCTAGATAGTGTCAGGGCTGTGCCAGCCGGTTTTGTAGCGAGCTTGGCTGACGGAATGCTTACTCATAGGCAATGGTACTGGCTTCAACGAATTGAAGTACCCAACTCTTACGAGGATCAGGTCGCCAGCTTCAGCGCGTTGTTGCACGATTCATGCAGAATCAGGCTGCGCAGTGACGTTCCCGTCGCGACATGTCTATCTGGAGGTATCGACAGCGGGAGTATCGTTTCAATTTTGGGGCAGTTCAATCAACCAGAATCACCAAGGTTTCATCACTTCAGTCACACAGCTTTCACTGCGGAATTTCCCGACAGTTATCTGGATGAGACCAGAGCTGCAATGTCTGTGGCAAAAAGCAGTGGTATGAAGTTTAACCAGGTAACAATGAGTCCCCCCAGTCCTGACGAGCTCGAAAGGGGGATGCGCGCGTGCGATGGTCCTATGCCGTCTATGGCTTTTTTCCCAATATGGCGCCTGTATGAATATATCAAGCGCAACGGTGTCTCTGTAACTCTGGATGGGCAAGGCGCGGATGAGATGCTTGGTGGATACTATTTGGGTTATGCAGCAATGCGTGGTGCAATGCAGAAATTGAACATACCGATGTTGCGTGACCTTTATGACGTATACGGCAATATAAATGAAAAGGCAAAGGAGTGGATCGATAATGACCTCAGATCAGCCCTTCATGACACGCTTCAACACTGCGACCAGTGCGTGAAGGAGCCTATAAAGCGGCTAGCAGCTTTTTTCGGCGTCTATGAGAAGCGTCCCTCTAGATTGCGTAAATTAGCGCCTGCGCCGAGGTTGGTTCACAGTTCGCAACGAGGCGCTAACTGGCTTGAGTCTGCTTTGCAAAACCAAGTCTTTCTGTCGCCATTGCCTTTTTTACTCTATCAGTATGATCGTTGCTCCATGGCTAGCGGTGTCGAATGCAGGATGCCTTTTATGGACTACCGTCTGATGGAGTTTGTCTTTTCATTACCACTCCGGTCGCGGATTGGCCACGGATACACAAAGAGAGTTCTGCGTGATGCGGTCAAAAATATTCTAATTGAGCCGGTCAGAACAAACCGGATCAAGACCGGGTTCAACGCACCCTTTGGTCAATGGTTGCAAGGACCCTTGAAGTCTTGGGCGATGGATATCACGGATACATCAGAGTTTCGCGACCTGCCGGATGTTGACGCTAAAGCTATTCGGAAAACTCTTGAGAGCTCGAAATCGGCAAGTGACTCAGGTCTGGATGAACGAGAAGTATGGTCGAAGATCCATGCGGCATTCTGGCTAAGGCAATCAAAAGAACTTTCGAATGTGTAGCTATTCATAAATGGATGCCATGAACTTTGAGGTTTCCCTCATCATGCCGGTCTTCAACGCCGAACGGTATATCCGACGGGCGGTTGAATCCGCGGTAAACCTCCCGGAGGTTGGCGAAATTATCCTAGTTGATGATGCGGGTCCCGACAATTCCTTGGCCATTTGCCAACGACTCGAGCAGGAATATCCAAAGGTCAAACTGTTTCGACACCCAGATCATCGCAATCATGGGGCAGGAGCAACCCGTAACCTGGGAATCAGGCAGGCGCGGTTTGAGTTCATCGCTTTTCTGGATGCTGATGACTATTATCTGCCGAACCGCTTCATCAAAGACAAGGCAATTTTTGTTCAGTGTTCAACTATAGACGGGGTATATGGGGCCACCGGGGTCAAGTATGAGTCTGATGAGGCGCGGAAGATATTTCTTGATGCAGGGTATGGCTACCAGGAATTTCTTACTCTGACGGGAATGGTCACGCCCGAGGAACTTAGTGAGGTTTTGTTTTGCTGCCACCCGCTGATTGTAGGTGAGTTTCACACGAATGCCATTACGATTAGGAAATCCTTGTTTGACAAGGCGGGCATGTTCGACGAAAACCTCCGCTTGCGACAAGATATTCACTTGTGGCGCAGGATGGCCGCAGTCGGCAGCCTTGCGGCAGGATCGATTCTCGAACCTGTGGCTATCCGTGGCGTGCACGGCGAAAATCGAATGATAAATCAGAGAGAGCAGGCCAAGTATGTCGACTACTGGTGGTCGGATCTGGCTAATTGGTTTAGCAACACACCGGCAATTCCGAAGCGGGCCAGGATGGCGTTTCTCCATGCATACTGCCACTATCGCGTTGAAAGCCGACCGAAATTGGAAGGATGCTGGGCGTTATTGGCATATGTCGGCAGGAAGCCGTCACTCATATTTCAACCAATGGGTTTCTTCGATTTGAATCTGTTCGCGTTGTTCGGTCGGAATTGGCTCACGCTTCATTTGACGTCGGCAAAAAATCGGCTTCTTGGCGCGCTAAGAAAGATAGTCGCGTGTTGATTTCCAGGTCGGTTGAAGAGTGAGGTCAATGGACAAGAAGCAGATTCTGATTGCGAACATCCCGTTTACCGGCAACCGGTTCATGGTCGACCTGAATGCCGCCCTGGAACGGCATGTGGTCCTGACCCACGACCATGAAGCATTTTGGGGCATGGCCGGAGAGTACGACATCGTACATCTTCATTTCCCCGAGTACATGACATTTGAAATTGAGCATGCCTATATCCATGCACTTAGTGATGAACTGATCGCCGAGATTGAAAAGCGACTCCAGTATTGGTCTGAGCGATCTGTGCTCGTGATCACCCGACACAACCTGCTACCTCACGATGCAGTATCCGACCCGCTCTGGGAAAGACTTTACGAAACAGTCTACCGCCATGTCGATGGTGTAGCGCATCTAGCGGAACCTAGTGTTGAGGAGTTCAAGGTACGCTATGCGAACACGGAGTTTGTTCATGGGCATCCGGCGCACTGTATCATTCCCCATCAAAATTACGCCTCGCTGCCCGACTGGATCAGCCGCAATGCAGCTAGGCGACAACTGGGGCTTTCCGTAGACGCCAGCGTGCTGCTTGTGTTCGGGGCAATCAGAAGTGACTCCGAGCGCTCCCTCATTCTGAAGAGCTTCAGGGATTTGAGCGTTCCTCGGAAGGTGCTGCTGGCGTCCTGCTGGAGGGAGACGTTGGCAAAGGTGTCCTGGATACGGTTGAAATACTGGTTGCGCGACCTGACCCGCCTATATTATCGGTTGCACCGGAAATATCGATTCAACTACGGGTTTATCGAAGAGCGAGACATTCAAATCTATCTGAACGCGGCAGATGTGCTGCTTATTCCTCGCTTTCACGTGCTGAATTCAGGAAATCTGATAATGGGCATGACCTTCGGCAAGGTAGTGGTCGGTCCCGATTCATTGAATGTGGGCCATTTACTTAAGACTACGGGGAATGTGGTATTTGATCCAGATCGACCAGAGACGGCTGCTGCGGCCATTGAGCGGGCCATGGAGTTAGCCCGAGGTAACCGGGTTGGGCCCCTCAATCGTCAAAAAGCCCTGCGAGATTGGTCCGCGGAGCAATGCGCGGATCAGTACGTTGCCTTCTACAGCAAATTACTGGAAAGCAAACACACCGCCGTGTCAGCGGAATCGGCATGAAGATATTAGTCGTTAATACAGACTATCCCGAATTTTTGGAGTTCTTTTATGAGCGGAATCCAGGGTTAAAACAAGAGCCATATGATATCCAGATGAAGGCCAGAATGGCTACGCTGTTCGGCGGTGCAGACTTTTACTCTGATAATTTGTGCCAGTTAGGACACGAAGCATGGGATATCCACACAAATAACGAAATAATGCAGAAGACTTGGGCACTTGAACGCGGTATTAAGATCTTCCCTGACCTCGAATGGAAGCTTGCGCGAAGAAGGAAGACTATTCCATGGATGGAACGTCGAAGAAGTACGCGGTGGATGTATCAAATCCTTATTGAGCAAATTAAATACTACAAGCCCGATGTGCTGCTGAATCAGGCGATGGACGTTATCCCAAGTTCCTTCTTCAAAGAGATGAAGCCTTGGATACGTTTATTGGTTGGGCAGCACGCTGCTACGCCCCTTTCTGAATCTGAAGATTTTAGTGCTTACGATCTTTGTCTATCTTCCTTTCCCCCGATGGTTGATTACTTCAGATCGAGGGGCTTAAGAGCCGAATTGCAGCGTCTGGCCTTCGAACCACGAATTCTTCAGGTTTTAAATGAATCTTCTAAGGCAATCGATATTAGCTTTATCGGTTCACTCCATCCTATTCATAATTCAAGAACGGAATGGCTGGAGCAATTGTGCCGACAATTCAGCGTTAAGGTTTGGACGCCCAATTTGGCCAATCTTGCTGCTAATTCAAATATTCGTAGGTCATATGCAGGGAGCGCGTGGGGATCGGAAATGTTCCAGATCATTCATGATTCACGGATAACCCTGAATCATCATGGGAACATTCCACCATACGCAAACAACTATAGACTATACGAGGCAACCGGCACAGGCGCTTTGTTGATGACGGATTGGAAGGAAAATCTACACGAAATCTTTTCAGTGGATAAGGAGGTTGTCGCATATCGCTCCACAGAGGAATGCGTCGAATTGATACAGTATTATCTGAATCACCCGGATGAAGCTGAAGCGATTGCACATGCTGGACAGCAGAGAACCCTGCACGACCATACCTATGGAAAGCGAATGGAAGAATTTGTAGAAATTGTGCGGCAGGCGCTTTGAAGCAAATTGAACCAGATTACGCCATATTTCGACGTTTCAGCGACAGCTTAGAGCGAGACGAGATACTTGATATGCAACTCGTCAAGGCGGGGTTGGCGGCGGAAGATGGTGAATCGAGTTTTACGCCTGGTGGGCAGGCCGGTGGGCAGTTATCCAGAGCTGTTAAGATCAAAGTAACGATGGAACGACCGTCAAAATATCCTGGGGAAACGGTGGGTTTCCCGAAACTGAACGTCGAGGGTGCTGAACTGGGCGCGTTAAAAGAGGTCGCGGCACCTGGCACCCTGCGTAACGTGCGTGAACTTGGTCTGGAATATCATCGTTGGCCCAAACAAGAGCAGAGATTCGGAGACATTCTCAATTTACGAGCTAAACGGGCTGTTAGGCATTTTGTTCATGGTTTTTATGCTGAGACCTTTGGTGCAACGAGGCCTCCGTTCTCACTTTCTGAGGTTACAAGCTGGTTCTGCCTGCTCGACCCGAAGCGCAGCGATCTGGTAACAGACCCACCAGCGCTGCGATGATATCCCCCGCCAAACTCATCAGAATGTGGCGCATGGCCAGTCGCAAACCTGTCAGCCGAGTCTTTGGCTTTGATCGCGGTCAACCGGTTGATCGATACTACATCGAACGTTATCTTGCGCAGAACAGCGAATTAGTGCGTTCTCGGGTACTCGAAATCGGTGGCCCGGAATACACGAAGAAATTTGGTGGAACCCGTGTGTCGCGTTCGGATGTATTGCACGCCGAGCCAGGTAATCCCCAAGCAACCCTTGTCGGTAATCTTGCCACCGGAGAGGGGATACCTGACGACTCGTTTGACTGCATGATACTGACGCAAACGCTTCCGTTCATTTTTGACGTCCGGGACGCAATCGCGCATTGTCGTTCGAAATTGCGGACGGGTGGCGTAGTGCTTGCCACGCTTTCAGGCATCAGCCAGATCAGCAGGTATGACATGGACCGCTGGGGTGACTACTGGCGCTTCACCGATGCATCAGCGCGGCGGCTTTTTGGCGATTTCTTTGGTGAACAGAACGTGACCGTAGAAACTTTCGGCAACGTGCTTGCAGCCTGCGCCCTTCTGCATGGTCTGGCCGCGCATGAACTGAGCCGGGCAGAGCTTGACTATCATGATCCCGACTACCAGGTGCTAATTGCGGTGCGGGCGATTAAGCAAGGCTCGGATTGATGCGCGGAGTTGGCCGTGTGCGCCAGTGGGCCGGACGAATAATTCCCCTACCGAGGGCTGTGATTCTGGCATACCACCGGGTCGCTGACGTTGAAACCGATCCCCAGTTGCTCTGCGTTTCCACGGGGAACTTTGCTGATCATCTGCATGTGCTTCGACAGCGGTTCAGTCCTATCGGGTTGCGCAATCTTCGTCTGATTGCACTGAACCGGTGGCGGGCCCGCTCGGTCGTCCTTACTTTTGACGATGGCTATGCCGACAATCTTCATTTTGCCAAGCCGCGTCTGGAAGCTGCCGGTATACCCGCCACCGTTTTCGTGACTGCCGGAAAAGTGAGCAGCCGACGGGGGTTCTGGTGGGACGAGTTGGAAGCCATTCTGCTGCGTCAAACAACCCTCCCACCGGCGCTGGACCTGACGATTGGCGGTAAGACATTTCACTGGGATTTGCCGCAAGAGCAAAATCATCCCGTTGACCCGGGCTGGCATGTCTTACTGGCTACCGCGCCCACCGTCAGGCACCAGATCTACCTTGAAATAGCACCGTTAATCCGAAATCTTCCGCCATCAGAGCGCGAATCGGTCATGGACTATCTTTTTTCATGGGCCGGATTGCTGAGAGCGGCGGACGAATCGACCAGGGCGCTAACGGAACCTGAACTCGGACGCCTTGCAGATGGTGGGATCGTTGAAGTCGGCGCCCACACGGTGAATCATCCTGTGTTATCAACCCTGTCGTCGACCGAACAGCTTCGCGAGATCTCTTCCAGCAAGCGCTTGCTGGAAGAACTGTTGGGTAGGCCCGTCACAAGCTTCGCCTACCCCTATGGCGGCAAATCGGACTACACGCGAGACAGTGTCGCTATTGTCAAAGCAGCCGGTTTTAGGTGTGCCTGTTCCAATTTTGAAGGCACCGTTACCTTGGCGGCCGACCCCTACCAATTGCCTCGTTACCTGATTCGCGATTGGGACGGCGACACATTCGCGCGTCACTTGGAGAGTTTGTTTGGCGCTTGAAAGCCTGTCACCGCAAATCTTGCAGTTAGGTACCTTTGATCGGTCCGGGGGTGCAGAAAAGGTCGCATGGAACCTTTTTGACGGCTATCGCAAGCGTGGTTTCCCGTCATCGTTGGCGGTCGGGCGGAAGGTTTCCGGTGACCCGGATGTGCTGGAGATTCCTAAAGAAGCCAGATCGGGGCGAAGTGTTTCATTGCTAAACGGATTTCGAGACGCGCTGAAACCATGGGATGGTCGAATCCGGGGGGTGGGACGCTTGCGCAACGAAGCCCGCACGCTGGCAGGCGGGATAGGGTTAGTGCTGGCAAAGTACGGTGTCGAGAATATGGATTTTCCGGCAAGCCACAAGATCCTGGATCTACCACAGGTCCGGCCGAATATCGTTCATGCGCATAATCTTCACGGAGGCTATTTCGATCTGAGGTACTTGCCGCAGCTCAGCCATCAGGTTCCGGTGGTTATCACATTACATGATGCCTGGCTTCTGAGCGGGCATTGCGCACATTCTCTCGGATGCGAGCGGTGGCGTACCGGGTGTGGACACTGCCCGGACCTGAATATCTATCCAGGGATAAGGCGCGATGCAACAGCCTTCAATTGGGGGCGCAAGCGGCGAATCTTCGAGAAGAGCCGAATCTACCTCGCTGCCCCGTGCGAGTGGTTACTGGAAAGGGCCAGAGACTCGATTCTTGCGCCCGCCATAGTGGATTGGCGCGTGATTCCCAACGGGCTCGATCTGGCGGTGTTCAAGCCTGACGATCAAGGTAGTGCACGAGCAGCGTTGGGAATACCGCGGGATGTCAAATTGCTGCTGTTTGCGGCGAATGGCGGCAAGAATAACCCATTCAAAGATTATGAGATGTTGCGTGCAACGTTGGCAAAGGTGGCCGAGCAGACACCGCAAGATGTCTGGTTTATTGCCTTGGGCGAAGATGCGCCCGACGAACAAATAGGCAGGGTCCAGATTCGCTTTGTGCCTCATCAAGGTGACGAGCGACAGGTAGCACGTTATTACCAGGCCTCGGATATATACCTCCATGCCGCCAGGGAAGACACTTTCCCTAACACGGTGCTGGAGGCGATGGCTTGCGCTTGTCCGGTCATTGCGACCGCGGTTTCCGGTATTCCGGAACAGGTTATAGAGGGAGAAACCGGATTTCTAGTTCCTGCCGGTGATGCACAGGCGATGGCAAATAGAGTTCTTTTGTTGCTGGCAGATGAAGATAGACGCTTTGACATGGGAAAGTCATCTGCCGATCGTGCTGCCCGTCGTTTTGACCTATCAAAGCAAATCGATAATTATCTCGACTGGTATCGGGAAATACTCTTCAAATCCCGATTATGATAAGGCTATTATCCTCGTTTTACGACGAAGCAAATGCCGGTCGTCATGCTGAAATAACAAAATGCCTGAGAAGAAATACCTATGACAAAAGCATTGACGAGGTATATCTGTTTCTCGAGAACGTGGATTCCTTGCCTTTTGACCATGACGCGGTTTTGACGAAGAAGATTTCGCAAAGACCGACCTACAGCGACTTCTTTCACTGGGTTGATGACATATCGCCTGTTGCCGCTGTAGATCTGACCATAATCGCCAACAGCGACATCTATTTCGATCAAAGCATCAGGTCTCTGTGTCATGCCTTAAAGCCGCACCAGTGTGCTGCTATTACGCGGTGGGACATCACCGCGTCTGGCGCACCTGCGTTGTTCGACCGCAACGACAGCCAGGATGTATGGGTCTTCCGGGGGCCGCTGAAGGAGGTTCGGGGAGACTTTGGGGTTGGCGTGCCCCGCTGCGACAATCGGTTCTTATACGAACTGAAGCAAGCCGGCTACGAGGTCATCAACCCTGCTTTTTCGGTTCGTACCTATCATCTGCATGCGGGACTGCGGCCAGAGTATTCGGTTGAAAATCTCCAGCATTCCGTTGATCCACCATATGCCTACCTGTGGCCGCACAACCTGTGGTCCTTGCCGCGCACCGTGCTTTACAACCTGCGCCACCCGGATGCACGTTTGTCTTGGCGGTTCGATCGACGCAAGTTTGCCCGTTGGTTGCCGGTGCGTGCAGTCAACAAGATTTGGCGCGCGTCGAAGGGCTGGTTCGGTGAGTCTTTGAGTAAACATCCTTGATGGCTTTGGTCTCCGTCATCATCCCGCATTTCAACCGCGCAGACCTTCTTGCGCAGACGATCGACTCAGTCAGAAGGCAGTCGCATCAAGATTGGGAAGTCATCGTCGTTGACGATGGCTCCGATGCGCAGCAATGGCTCGCCATTCAGCCGCTCGCCGATGAGCGCACTCATATCATCAGGCGCACCGATGGCACAAAAGGGCCGTCCCGTTGCCGAAACCTGGGCGTCGCCGGCGCCCGTGGGCACTACATCCTGTTTCTCGATTCGGACGATCTGCTCGCCCCGTGGTGCCTGGCCCAGCGCGTGCAGCGTGCCGAAGCGTTTCCGGACCAGGATCTTTGGGTTTTCCCGGTGATGCTGTTCGAGCAAACTCCTGGCGATCTATCGGTCTGCTGGAACCGCCTGGAGGGGGAGCACGATCTTGAGCGTTTCTTGCGTTCCGACCCACCGTGGCACACTTCTTCGCCACTCTGGCGCCGGGATGCTTTCAACCGGGCCGGTAGCTTCAATGAGGCTGTGATGTATGGCGATGATGCCGACCTGCACATCCGGGCCTTGATGGGTCGTCTGCGCTGCATCAAGTACCCAAGTGCGCTGCCGGATGCCTTCGTCCGCCGAAGCGCAGCGGCACGGATCACGAACAGCCTGAACCCGGCATTGTTGCAATCGCGCCTGACACGGCTGCGCGAGGGCAGCAAAGCACTCATGGTAACGGGCGCGACTGATGAATTGCGGCAGATCTGGGAGGGGCAGTATTTTGTCGAGGGTGAGTTCTTGCTGTTCAATGTTGAGCTGCACAGGGTTTCGCTTACCAAGGTCATCGACTCATGGCAGGCAGAATGCGGCCCCCCATTCATCCGAAGGTTGATTGTTCGGGGCTATTTCTGGGTTGCTCAGACATGCCGGAACAGGGCCTATCTGGTTTTGCGGCTGGCTAGGCGCTTGTCCATGCTGATACTACCCAAGGATTACTTCCCGCGAGGAGGAAGTTTTCATTCGCATGAGATCGATCCGGGGGATTTCACGGATTTGCGCCACCGCCTTCGCGATCTACCTCAAGGGACACAATGACCAGAAAGTCACAGATTCGCTTGGTCTCGCCCTGGACCAGGTTCGTAGAAACGGAAACGGCAATATTTTCCACCGAGATTTCAATGGGAGACGCCGACGCCCTACTCAGCGAATGGGCACCCTCGGACGACTTATTCAAATTTGAGGGCCCAAAAGCCTGGTACTGCTGTGAGCCGGAATGCCAATTCAATGCCATCGACAGCGCCCGGTGGCCAAAGTTACGGAATCGCTTGGCAGAGAGCGAATTCCTTTTCCACAACCACAATAGCCCGCAATACCGGGTGCCGCACATAACGCACATTACGGATATAGAAGTAAATAATAACGACGAAAGGTTGGAACGTGCCGTGGCAGTCGTTTCAAATTTCGGCGGAGGACCAAGGAGTCGGCACCCGCAGATTAGCTATAGGAATCGCTTCGTCACTAACCCCCTTGTGGACTTGTATGGACGATCGTCGTGGCTTAAGTACAGGAAAAGATTCCTTGCACTGCCAAAAGTCCCAGACAACTATAAAGGCGAAATTCCTGGTGACTGGCCAGCCGGGGAGAAGCGCGAACTGCTCGCAAGATACAAAGTGTGTATCTGTCTGGAAAATATGACGGAGCCGCATTATTTTACCGAAAAGTTTGTCGAGGCTGTCGCGGCAGGATGCATACCCATCTATCACGCCCACGAATCCCTTGTCGATACGGTTTTGAAAGGGGCAAAGTGGGTTGATCCAGTTGCATACGATAATGATCCTGATAAAGCTATTCGTGCAGCACTTAATATGAATGGCAAGACGTTCCGGGCTATGAATGAAAAGTGGGCAAAGAATGGTCGACTTGATATATCCAATCATGTCTCAGTATTCAACAAGATTGCAGGAATTCTTAAAACCGACGGATAACAGTGAAACAAGTTATATTCTATTTAGGTTGCAGATCAAATATAGCCAAAGCAGGGCGAAAGCCCTCTTGATTGTCGGGTAAATGAAATCAATTTAATTTATGACTATTCCGACATTGTCGGTTCTTGTTACCACATATAATCGAGAACAATTTCTTGAGGCGACTCTCAGGAGTATTCTTGAATCTACCTTTGAGGATTTCGAGATCATTGTTGTGGATGATGTTTCCTCGGACAATTCACTGTCACTGGCCAAAAAAGTCGCCGCGAGTGATGGGCGAATGCGAATCTATCGTAACGAAGTTAACCTTGGTGATTACAGAAACCGAAATATGGCCGCAGCATATGCAAGGGGTAAATATCTAAAGTATCTTGACGCAGATGACCTGATTTACAGCCACAGTCTTGAAATAATGGTCGGGGCTATGGATCGGCACCCCGATGCCGCTCTGGCACTTTCTTCCAATGTCATCGATCCCGTAGAGCCTTACCCACATCACTATACATCCGAGGAACTGTATCAGTCCCATTACCTTGGTAGAAGTCCCCTCGGTGTCGGGCCCTCAGCAGCAATCGTCCGGCGTGATTGTTTTGAGGCTATTGGTGGGTTCTCCGGTAAGCAATTTGTCGGAGATTCGGAGCTGTGGCTAAAACTTGCAGAGCGCTGGGCTGTTGTATCCCTTCCACCTGCTTTGGTCTGGTGGCGTAGGCATGCGGGCCAGCAGATGCAACTGGAAATGGCAAAGCCAGAGGTCTTGAATATTCGCTACCAGTTGGAAGTGGATATGCTCGATGCTACCAAGCACCTTTCAATTCGTCAAAAGAGCGAGGCCCGAAAGTATCTATCGCACCGTCATGCTCGCCGTTTGTTGTCCATGGCGATTAAGGGGCGCATGCCGAAACGTGCTTTGTCCTTGTTTGGAAATTCAGGTTTGTCCCTTACCGAGCTTCTTGGAGGATTGAAGCAAGCAATATGAAAAGTAGGGTGAGCAATCAACATGGGGGCCTACCAGAAACCAAGGTTTCAATTGTTATTCCTGCATTTAATTCGCAACAATGGATTTTCGAGTCGATCCATTCCGTTCTAAACCAATCGTGGTCGAATCTACAGGTTATGATAGTTGATGATGGTTCCACTGACAACACGATCGAGATTATCAAGAATATCGATGATGACCGCATACAATTGATCGAGACAGCTCACCAAGGCGCGGGTGCAGCGAGAAACAGGGGACTGATGGAGGCTGCAGGTGAATATATCCAGTTCCTGGATTCCGACGATATTCTCTCTGCTGACAAGATCGAGATGCAGCTCAAAGTTCTTCTACAAACAGGTGACACAAAGACGATAGCTTCGTGTGCGTGGTTGAAGTTTGGGAATAATCCTGATGAGGCAATATTTAGGACGGAAGAGGTTTGGAATGTCGAAGATCCTGTTGAATGGCTAGTTTTCTCACTCAGTGGCGGTGGCATGATGCAATCGGGGGCATGGCTGGCGCACAGAGATCTGCTACGAGATGCCGGTCCTTGGGACGAGTCGCTCTCTTTACATGACGATGGTGAATTCTTTACAAGAGTCTTGCTTCAGGCAAACCGGCAGGTGTTTGTACCGGGGCCGCGTGTTTATTACCGAAGTGTTCCTGGCAGCCTTAGCCGAAAACGAAGCCGTGCCGCCATTGAGTCGGCCTATAGGGTGTGCCGATCCAGGGACAAACACATGTTAGCGCATAGGGATGATCAGCAAGCCAGAAGTGCTATTGCGACACAGTATGCTCAGTTTGTGTACGAGTTTTGTCTTGAATCTCCTGATTTAT
>CAIVDC010000007.1 GCA_903904605.1 uncultured Sterolibacterium sp. | reverse complement strand
GACTATGTCGCATCGACGGAGGGTCGCCTGACTTTGCACTTTTTGCCCGGGTACGCCCCCGAACTGAATCCCGACGAGTTGGTATGGAGTCACGTCAAACGCACCGGGGTCGCCAGGCGGCCTTTGCGAAAGGGTGAAAAATTGGCAGAGAAAATCGCCGAGCAGCTATCTCTGCTACAGCAAATGCCGAATCTGATTCGCTCATTCTTCCAAGCACCTTCTGTCGCCTATATTGGCGACTGCTGAGTAATCCGGCGTCGGTGCCCGCATGAAAACCGACGCCTTCAGTTTTGTTTCTTGAGAGGACAGCGAGTGAACAGCCACCGGCAACGACCAGGGGCCGCAGGCCGGCATGCCGGCGCCATCACCGGCAGCCGCGTCGAACTGCAACTGCTCACCACCCTCAACTGCAACCTGAAATGCAGTTACTGTTCGCTCGGCGTCGGCGAGGTTCTCGGCTCGCAACGCCAGGTCGGCTACGACCTCGACCAGCTGCAGCGCTTCGTCGCCACGCAGCTCGGCGGCAAGGAAATCTACGTCACCTTTTACGGCGGCGAGCCGACCCTGAACAGCGATTTCATCATTGCCGTGATGCAGCGCTTTCCGCTGTTCCGCTATCAGCTGCAGACCAACGGCACGCTCCTCGACAGGCTGCCCGAAGCCGTCCTTCGCCGGCTGTCGAACATCCTCGTCTCCATCGACGGCGGCGAACGGATCACCGACGGCTACCGCGGCCGCGGCATCTACCGTCAGGTGCTGAAGAACATCCGGCAGGTCCGGCGGCAGGTCGGCGGCAGCATCACCGCCCGCGTCACCTGGAGCGATGCCGGCACCGGCTTCGCCGAACTCGATGAACTGACGCGGAGTTTCGACTACGTCTATTTCCAGTTCGTTGCCGACGAGAAATACGCCGGCGACTCCCCGGCCAGGCGACAGTCGGTGCTGGCGCAGCTGATCGCCCGGTTCTTCGCCGGCAGCGACGCCCTCTACCCGTTCATTCCCCTGATGGGCATCGTCCGCAACAAGCTCCTGCCCAGCCGCGCGACCGAGCTGTATGCCGGCATGACGCAGTGCCGCGCCTCCAGCCACCTGCTCAATGTCATGCCGGACGGGAAGATCTTTCCCTGTCCCGACATGATGTACCTGCCGGCCATGCAGCAAGGCGACGTCGCCGGCAACTGGCTGCGGCCCAGCGCCCTGCTGCCCCACGCCGACATGCCCTGCGGCGACTGCGAGGCGCTGCCGTGGTGCCGGCGCAACTGCATGAAGAACCTGCACCTGGGCTATGTCATGAAGGACGCGCGCTATCGCCGCAACGTGGTCGAGCCGATTTGCGCCTTGATCCGCTTCATCGGCCGGGAGATCGATCGCCACGCGCCGCACGAGTGGTTCGCCCGGCTGTCGCCGCCGCTGCGCCGGCAACTGACCGAGTGCGAGATCTACGAGTACGTCGAGGTCATGCCTTAGCGGGCTCCGCGCCGGGCTCTTCCCCGCCCGCCAGCTGCGGATACTCGCCGGCCAGCACCGGCCCGTCGCGGCGCCAGGCGCGGCAGCCCTCGACGAAGGACAGCGTGCGCGTGTCGGGCCAGGCCCGCGGATCTTCGCCGTGCAGCTTTTGCCGCGCCGCGCGATCCGGCCAGGAGGCCTGCATGTAGGTGTTGCCGATCTGCCCGAGCAGGTCGGTGAGGTGCGTGCAGCCGAGCGTGCCGCCGAGCACCTCCTTGACGGCGCGGTTGAAGCCCGGGCCGATGCGCAAGCCGATCAGCTTGCGATAATCGGCTGCGACCTCGGGGCACTCCGGCCAGGGCGCGGCCAGGGTCTTCGCCTCCGCGCCGCGAATCTGATAATCGTCATCGATGACGACGCGGAGCGTCAGATGATGGATCAGTTCGCCGGGCGAGATCGTCGGCCGCGACTTGAATTCCATCGTCTGGCCCTTCTCGTCGGCGACGCTGGCCTCGATCTGCCAAAGGCCGTCCCGGCGCCGAAAGCCGCGGCAGGTGATCTGCCGGGTATGCACCCATTCCAAGTCCCCATCCGCTTCCTGAAACATCGATTGGTCCTTCTCCATATCTATAGCCGGCTCGCCGACGCGCCGCCCATCACAGGCCTAGCCGATCCCAGAGCAGATCGACGCGCTCCTTGATTTCGTCGCTCATGGCAATCGGCCGGCCCCAGTCGCGGCTGGTTTCCCCCGGCCACTTGCTGGTCGCGTCTATGCCCATCTTGCTGCCCAGGCTGGCCACCGGACTGGCGAAATCGAGATAGTCGATCGGCGTGTTCTCGGCGATCAGCGTGTCGCGGGCGGCGTCGACCCGGGTGGTCAGCGCCCAGATGACTTCCGTCCAGGAGCGGATATCGACGTCGTCGTCGGTGACGATGATGAACTTGGTGTACATGAACTGGCGCAGGAAGCTCCAGATGCCGAACATCACGCGCTTGGCGTGGCCCGGGTACTGCTTCCGGATCGAGACCACGGCCAGCCGGTAGGAGCAGCCCTCGGGCGGCAGGTAGAAGTCAATGATTTCCGGATACTGCTTCTGCAGCAGCGGCACGAACACCTCGTTCAGGGCCAGACCGAGCATCGCCGGCTCGTCGGGCGGCTTGCCGGTGTATGTGGAATGGTAGATCGGCTCGCGACGCATGGTGATGCGGTCAACGGTGAACACCGGAAACCGGGCGACTTCGTTGTAATAACCGGTGTGGTCGCCGAACGGCCCTTCCGGCGCTGTCTCGTCCGGATGGACCCTGCCTTCCAGGACGATCTCGCAGGACGCCGGCACCTGCAGCTCGGAGCCCAGGCAGCGCACCAGTTCGGTCTTGGCGCCGCGCAACAGACCCGCGAACTGATATTCGGAGAGCGCATCGGGCACCGGCGTCACCGCCGCCAGGAGCGTGGCCGGATCGGCGCCGATCGCCACCGCCACCGGGAAGGGCTGATCCGGATGGGCGAGCAGATGATCCCGGTAATCGAGGGCGCCGCCTCGATGCGCCAGCCAGCGCATGATGAGCTTGTTCCTGCCGATCACCTGCTGCCGGTAGATGCCGATGTTTTGCCGCGTCCGGGCACGCGGCACATCCTGCGGACCGCGCGTCACGGTCAGTCCCCAGGTGATCAGCGGCGCGGCATCGTCGGGCCAGCAGGTCTGGATCGGCAGGCGCGCCAGATCGACCTCGGCGCCTTCCCAGACGATTTCCTGGCACGCGGCGGAGGACAGCACTTTCGGCGCCATATTGAGCACCTGACGGAACACCGGCAGCTTCTCCCAGGCGTCCTTGAAGCCCTTGGGCGGCTCCGGTTCCTTGAGCTGGCCGAGCAGGCTGCCCACTTCGCGCAGCACCGTCCGCCAGTCGTCCGCCGCGCCCTCGTGGGCCACCGCCAGGGCCACGCGCCGCGGCGTGCCGAAGAGGTTGGCGAGCACCGGGATGGAATGCCCCGCGGGCTTTTCGAACAGCAGCGCGGGCCCGCCGGCGCGCAGCACCCGGTCGCAGATTTCGGTCATCTCCAGCCGGGGATCGACCTCGACGGCAATCCGCTTCAATTCGCCGAGTTTTTCCAGTTGCTGCAGGAAGTCGCGCAGATCTTGATATTTCATGTTGGGGCCGGGCATGCGATGGACGGCGAGACATTATCCTAGAAAAACCATTTGCACCACCCATGGCGAATTTGCCTCAATGCATCCGGCGGACCGTCAACATGACGACCAATCCAATCATTTGAGGCAAGGACATAGAACACGTACAATCCCGGGGCCACTTCCCGTAACCAACACTCCGCCTCGCTCAACGTAAGGAAGGTGTCGTGGGACCGAACGATAGCGACAGCGACCACTGGGTGCTGCCCGAGCAATTGCGCATCGGGATGTACATCCACGTCGGTCTGCCGTGGTTCAGTCATCCGTTCACCCTGAGCAGCTTCAAGATTTCCACCCATGAGCAGCTTCTCGAGTTGCTCGCCCTCCAACAGACGCGTTTTCGCTTCGATCCTGCGCTCAGCGACGTCGGTCCCGACGCGGTGCAGCCTGAAGATGCGGCGGTGGCTGAGGGCCGTCGCGACCCGGTGATGGCCGAGAAGAATGCGCGCGTCCAGCGACTCGGCGAGCATCGCCGGGCCGTGGCGCAGACCGAGAAGGCATTTCTGAGGACTGCGGCGGCGATGCGCAGCTTCGAAGACAACCTCTTCACGCGGCCCAAGGAAGCCATGGAGGAAATGCACGAACTGGTGAAGCATATCGCCAGCGCATTTCTCGATCGCCCGGAAGTGACCCTCCATGTGATGGGCGAGAAGTGCGGCGGCGACGAAGCCTATTACCACAGCCTCAACGTCTCCATCCTCTGCATGATGCTGGCCAAGGATCTCCATCTGGACAGAGCGCAGTTCGTGACTCTGGGGACGGGCGCCATATTGCATGACATCGGGCTGAGAGAGATACCCGAGCGCATCGTGAAGAAAGCTCCCGAGAGGTTCAACGAGGCGGAGCGCGCGTTGCGCGCCCGGCATATCGAGTACGGGGTGGCCATGGGCAAGCGCCTGGGCCTGGCACCCGACGTGCTCGCCATCATCGCCCAGCATCACGAGCTGGCCGACGGCTCCGGGTATCCCAGGGCGCTCAAGCTCAATCAGATCGCGCCGCTGTCCCGGGTCGTTTCCCTGGTCAATTACTACGACAAGCTCTGCAACCCGGTCGACTTTGCCCGCGCGATGACGCCGCACGAGGCGCTTTCCGCGATGTTCGCGCAGCATAAGCAGAAGTTCGACGATGAGATCCTGCAACTCATGATCCGCTGCCTGGGGGTCTATCCGCCCGGGACCATCGTCAAGCTTTCCAACGACGCGTTCGCCATGGTGGTCTCGGTCAACCCCCAGAAGTCGCTGCGGCCCTGGGTGCTGCTCTACGATGCCGGCGTGCCCAGGGAAGAGGCCATCCTGCTTAACCTGGAGCTGGAAACCGACCTGAACATCGGCAAGGCGATCAGGCCGGCCATGCTCCCCTCCCCGGTCTATGCCTATCTGAGCCCGAGCAAGCGGATCAAGTATTTCTTCGACAGCGAATCGGCTGACGCGGGAGATCGCGCTTGAGCGCCGCATTCGAAAGCATACTGCTCGACCATACCCGCGAAATCCTGCTGCTCGTCGACCCGCTTTCCCTGGCAATTCTCGAAGCGAGCAGGCCCACCCTGAAGCTGCTCGGCTACAGCCGCGAGGAACTGCTGGGTCGCCAGATCACCGAGATCGAGTGCGGCCTCTCGGATGTATTCTTCTGGGATGAAGTGCGCCAGGGCGGCCCCGTCGAGGCTCAAGGCACCGAGAGCTCCTATCGATGCGCAAACGGCGAGACCTTGCTGGTGACCAAGACCGTCGCGCGCGCCGAAAGCGGAGGCCATGCCTGGCTGGTCATACGCGCCGAGCCGCTGGGTGCCCGGCAGCGCACCGAAGACGAACTCATCTATGCCACCTCGCGCCTGAGTGCGACGCTGGAGGCGACGACGGACGGCATCCTGCTCCTCGACCGGGAAGGCGGCATCGTCAATATGAACCAGCGCTTCTCGAAGCTTTGGGGTCTGTCGGACGAGCTCCTGCTCCGGCACGAGGACGAGGCCGTCTTCGCGTTCATGGAAGAATCCGTCATCGACCCGGACGCCTATCGAAACGATCTCGCCGCCATTCAGCCAAACACCGATAGCGAGACCTTCAATATCCTGTACCTGAGCGATGGCCGCATCATCGAACGCAAGTCGCGCCCGGCCCGGCATCGCGACCTGGTCTTCGGCCGGGTGTTTTCCTTCGCCGATGTCACCGAACTCCAGTCCGAACTGCGGATTGCCGCGACGGCCTTCGAATCCCACGTGGGTCTGATCGTCACCGACGCCGATCAGGTCATCCTCAAGACCAACCAGGCGTTCAGCCGGATCACCGGCTACAGCAGCTGCGAGGCCATCGGCAAGACCCCGCGGCTGCTCAAGTCGGGGCGCCACGACGCCGTGTTCTACAAGGCATTGTGGGGAAGCCTGACTCGCGAGAAGTACTGGCAAGGCGAAATCTGGAACCGGCGCAAGAACGGCGAAGTGTTTCCCGAGTGGCTGACCATCACGGCCGTCGTGGGTCCGGACGGACAGATCACCCATTACGTCGCCGCCTTGTCGGACATCACGCAGAGCAAGATGGCCGAGGACGAAATCAGGCTGCTCAACAGCCAACTCGAAGAGCGGGTGCGCCAGCGCACCGCCGACCTCGAGATCGCGAACCAGTCGCTCGTCCTTGCCAAGGAAGCCGCCGAGGCCGCAAACCGCGCCAAGGGCGCTTTCCTCGCCAACATGAGCCACGAGATCCGCACGCCGATGAATGGCATCCTGGGCATGGCCAGCATCCTCCGACGTGAAGGAGTGACGCCTAGGCAGGCGGAGCGCCTCGACAAGATCAATACCGCCGCGCAACACCTGCTGGCCGTCGTTAACGACATACTGGACATTTCCAAGATCGAGGCCGAAAAGTTCGTGCTGGAGGAAGCCCCGGTCGTCGTCAACAGCCTGCTGGCCAATGTCAGTTCGATCCTGTCCGAGCGCGCCCATGCCAAAGGCATCCGCCTGCTGGTCGAAACCGCATCCCTGCCGCCCAACCTGGTCGGCGACGGCACGCGGCTGCAACAGGCTTTGCTCAACTATGCCGTCAACGCCATCAAGTTCTCGGAGAAAGGTTCGGTGAGATTGCGCACCATCAGCCAGGAGGACAGCGCCGGCTCGGTGCTGGTGCGTTTCGAGGTCGAGGACAACGGCATCGGCATCGCGCCCGAGACCCTGCCACGGCTCTTCAGCACCTTCGAGCAGGCCGACAATTCGACCACCCGCAAGTATGGCGGCACCGGTCTCGGACTGGCCATCACGCGGCGCCTGGCGGAACTGATGGGCGGCAAGGCCGGTGCGGAAAGTGTGCCGGGGGTCGGCAGCACTTTCTGGTTTACGGCGCGGCTCAAGAAGGCAACTTCATCCGCAGCACCAGCCGCATCCGAAAAGGTCGACGCCGAGGCCCTGTTGCGCATGCATCATTCAGGAAAATCCGTCCTGGTGGTCGATGACGACGCCATCAATCTTGAAGTGGCCTCGATGCTGCTGGAAGGGCCCGGCCTGCAGGTGGACCGCGCCGCGGACGGCGTGGAGGCCGTCGCCATGGCCAGGGACAAAGAGTACGCCGTGATCCTGATGGACATGCAGATGCCCAGACTGGATGGCTTGGAAGCCACGCGGCAGATACGAAATTTTGCCCGTGGCGGTCAGGTTCCGATTCTCGCCATGACCGCGAATGCCTTCGTCGAGGACAAGGCGCGCTGCTTCGCGTCAGGCATGAACGATTTCGTGACCAAGCCCTACGATCCCGATTCCTTATTTGACACCTTGCTGAGGTGGATGGAGCGCCCCCGCGGCTGAACTCCCGGGGGCCCGATAAGATCGGCCGGCCGGCTAGCGCAGGTAGTAGTCGGCGACGAGTCCGGCGCAGATCGCCGCCCCTACCCAGTTGTTGTGCCGAAAGGCCTTGAAACAACCCTCACGGCTGCGCTCGCGGATCAACCGGTAGTGGTAGCCCATGAGGCCCGCGGCAATGGCGAGGCCGGCGAAATAGGGAACCCCGCAGCGAAGCCGGCTACCCAGCCAGCCCAGGATCAACAGCATCGCCGCATAGCTGACCATGACGGCGGCCAAGTCGAAGCGGCCGAAGGTGATGGCCGAGGTACGGATGCCTATCTTCAGATCGTCGTCGCGATCGACCATCGCATACTCGGTATCGTAGGCCATGGCCCAGAAGATGTTGGCCAGGAGCAGGAGCCAGCCGGACGCGGGCACGGTGCCCAGCACCGCGGCAAAGCCCATGGGGATGCCGAAGCCGAAGGCGACGCCGAGATAGACCTGCGGCAGGGCCAGGAAACGCTTGGTGAACGGATAGCTGACGGCCAGGAAAAGAGCCACCAAGGCCAGTTTCCAGACCAGCGGGTGGAGCGGCAGGACCAGCAGGAAGGCGGCGAGCGCCAGCAGCGCGGCCAGGAGCAGCGCCTCCTTCGTCGATACCGCACCGGTCGCCAGCGGCCGCTCCCTGGTGCGCTCGACCTGCCCGTCGAAGTCGCGGTCGGCATAGTCGTTGATGATGCAACCGGCCGATCGCATCAGCACCGTGCCGAGCACGAAGATCCAGACCACGAAGGGCCTAGGCCGGCCCGCTCCGGCGATCAGAAGCGCCCACAGAGTCGGCCAGAGCAAGAGCAACGTGCCGATCGGCTTGTCCAGCCGCATCAGACGCTCGTAGTGCCCGAGCCTCCCCGCCAGCGCTTCCAGCTTCACGCCAGGGTCCGGTTCACGCGGCCCGGATGGTGTTCCGGATCAGGCCGATGCCGCTGATTTCGGTCTCCATGACATCGCCGGGCTTCAGGAATTCCGGCGGCTTGCGGGCAAACCCGACGCCGGGCGGCGTGCCGGTCGCGATGACGTCGCCGGGCTCCAGGGTGAGCCCCAGGGACAATTCGGCGATGATCTGCGGAATCTTGAAATACATCTGTCCGGTGCTGGCGTCCTGCTTGACCACGCCATTGACTCGCGTCACCAGATGCAGCTTGGTCGGATCGAGTTCGCCGGCCGTCACGATCCAGGGGCCCATGGGGCCGTGACCGTCCAGGCTCTTGCCCTTGAACCACTGGCCGCCATGGCGTTTCTGCTGGACGTCGCGGGCGGTCGTGTCGTTGTAGGTGCTGTAACCGTAGACGTAGTCCATGGCATCCTTCTCGGAGATATTGCTGCCGCGACGACCGATAATCACCGCGAGTTCGCCCTCCCAGTCGATCAGCGTGGACACCGCCGGATCGAAAGGAATGGGATCGTACGGCCCGTTCATGGTGTGCGTCGCCTTGGAAAAGAATACCGGGTGTTCCGGCAGTTTGACCACCGCCTTGTCGGCGCGGGCATCCTTGCCTTCCTCGAAATGCTCCAGGTAGTTCCAGCCGACGCAGTAGATGTTGGCGCGGGGATTGGGAATGGGCGAGAACAGGCGCACGTCCTGCACCTGCAGGGCGCCCTTGGTCTTGGCCGCCTTGGCCACCAGGGCGCTGACCTCGGCCAGACCCTTGTCGCCGGCGGCGATCAACGACAGCATCTGGCGCGGATCGAAGGACAGTTTCTTGCCGGACCGGCCGGCCTCGGCCGCGAGGTCGACCACCCGGCCGTTCGGCAGTACCGCGCCGACCCGTGCCGGCGCCTTCCCGTCCGGCGAAAAGCTGACCAGCCGCAGGCCCTTGATCGCCGGTATTTCACCGGGGATGGGATTGGCGTCCCGGCCCTCCTGGGCGCCGAGCGCGTTGCCTGAGAGCGCGGCGCCGGCGGCAACCGTAGCGCCCAATTTGATGAACTGCCGTCTTGCGTATTCCATGATGGTCGTGCCTCATTGGTTGATGTTACGGTGAATCGGAATGGTCACACTTGCGCTGAATCAGCCCAGCGACGCGATGCCGGGCATCTCGAAACCGAGCTTATGCAGCGCTGCCGCCAGTTGCGCCTTTTCGCCGGCGTCGAGTTCCACCAGCGGCGGCCGCACCCGGCTCCAGGCGTCATCGCCGGTGCAATGCGCCACGGTCGCCTTGACCGCCGGAATCATCGGGAAAGCCTGGATCGCGCGGCGCAGCGCATCGAGACCGGCCTGCATCGCGTCGGCATCGGCCGAGCGCCAGTTGTCGTAGAGCTTGGCGATCGGCCCCGGATTGACGTTGCCGGTCGCGGTGATACAGCCGGCGCCGCCGTGTCGCAGGCCTTCCAGGAGGAGCAGTTCAGAACCGGGGAAGACGTCGAAATCGGTGCCGGCAAAGGCATCGAGCAAGGCGCGCAGGTTGGCGGGATCGCCGGAACTGTCCTTGATTCCGGCGATGGCCGTCGGATAGGCCGAGCGCAGCCGTTCGATCAGGGCAATCGGGATCGGCACCTGGCTCACCTGCGGGATGTGATAGAGGTAGATCCGCAGACGCGCGTCGCCCACCCGTTCGATGGTCTCGGCAAAGCTCCTGAACACGCCCGCCTCGGGCACTCCCTTGTAGTAGAAGGGCGGCAGCATCAGCACCCCGGCGCAGCCCTTCGCCACGACATGGCGGCCGAGCCTGACGCTGTCGGTGAGCGCGCAGCAACCCGTACCGGGCATCAGCCGTTCGGCCGGGACACCGGCGGCGAGCAGTTCGTCGAACAGGACGATGCGCTCATCCACCGACAGCGAATTGGCTTCGCTGGTGGTGCCGAAAATCGCCAGGCCGCTCGCGCCCTGCGCAAGCAGCCATTTGCAGTGCGCGGCAAAGCGCCCGCCGTCCGGGCTCAGGTCCTGCCGGAAAGGCGTGATGACCGGGGCGAGCACCCCCTTGATTTTCTTCTGCTTCATGGCTGCCTCACGAGACGACGGATCGCCTATTGTATCGACCAACTCAGGCCTTGAGCAGCTCCTCGCGCCCGGCCAACCAGCGCGCCAGATGCGTCGCGGCCGCTGGCGCATCTTCGCTCAGCAGTTGCTCGGCGGCGGCACGCGCCGCCGCGACCAGGTCCTCGTCCTCGAGGTCGGCGTAGCGCAGGAGCGGGGCGCCGCTCTGGCGGGCGCCGATGAATTCGCCCGGACCGCGCAGGACGAGATCCGCCTTGGCGATCTCGAAGCCGTCGGAATTCTCGAAAATGACTCTCAACCGCTGCCGCGCCGCCTCCGACAGCGGTCCGGCGTAAAGCAGGATACAGGCCGATTCGGCGACGCCGCGCCCGACGCGGCCGCGCAGCTGGTGCAACTGGGAAAGACCGAAACGCTCGGCATGCTCGATCACCATCAGCGAAGCATTGGCCACATCGACGCCGACCTCGATCACGGTGGTCGCCACCAGCAGCTGGATTTCTCCGGCAACGAAGGCCGCCATGACCAGCGACTTCTCGCCGGCCTTGAGGCGGCCGTGCACCAGGCCGATGGCAAGCTCCGGCAATTCGACGGAGAGGCGCTCGAAGGTCTCCAGGGCGGTCTTCAATTGCAGTGTTTCGGATTCCTCGATCAGCGGACAGACCCAGTAAGCCTGGCGACCGGCGGCGCAGGCGGCGCGGACCCGCGCCACGACCTCCTCGCGGCGGGCTTCGGCGACCAGCTTGGTCAGCACCGGCGTGCGCCCGGGCGGCAGTTCATCCACCACCGAAACGTCCAGGTCGGCGTAATAACTCATCGCCAGGGTGCGCGGAATGGGCGTCGCCGTCATCATCAGCTGGTGCGGGCTGATGCCCTTCTGGCGCAAGGCAAGGCGCTGGTGCACGCCGAAACGGTGCTGCTCGTCGATCACCGCCAGTCCCAGGCGCGGGAAGTCCACTCCCGCCTCGATCAGCGCATGGGTGCCGACGACAATCATGGCGCGGCCCTCCTTGACGGCGGCCTGCATCGCCGACTTCTGCGCCCGTCTCAGGCTTCCGGAGAGCCAGGCGACTTCTATCCCGAGCGGCGAGAGCCATTGCCTGAGCTTTTGCCAGTGCTGTTCGGCGAGGATTTCGGTGGGCGCCATCAGCGCCCCCTGCCAGCCGTTTTCCACCGCCTGCAAGAGCGCCAAGGCGGCCACGACGGTCTTGCCGCTGCCCACGTCGCCTTGGAGCAGGCGCTGCATCGGATGGGGCCGGCCGAGGTCGGCGCCGATCTCGTTCCAGCAACGCTGCTGCGCATCGGTCAAGCGGAACGGCAGTTCCGCCAGGAGGCGCCCGGTGAGCCGGCCTGTCGCCGCCAACGCCGGCGCACCGCGGGCGCGGCGGGCGGCGTAGGCGCGACGCAGGGAGAGTTGTTGCGCCAGCAGTTCGTCGAACCGGATGCGGCGCCAAGCCTGGCCGTTGACCGCCGCGAACTCTTCACCGGTCAGCGAAGCGGGCGGCTGATGGAGCAGGCGCAGCGAGTCGGCGAAGGGGGCCAGCGCGAGGCGCGCGCGCAGGGCCTGCGGCAGGGTGTCGGCCAGATCGGCGCGGCTCAGCGCCTGGCCGATCAGGCGTCGCAACGTGGTCTGGGAGAGGCCGGCGGTGGTCGGATAGACCGGCGTCAAGGCCTGCGGCAGCGCCTCTCCGGCGAGCACCGAATGGGCCCGCGGATGCACCAGTTCGGGCCCGAAATAGCCGTCCCGCACCTCTCCGAACAGGCGCAGCCTGGCCCCCGACGCGAACTGCTTCTGCTGGCTCGGATAGAAGTTGATCAGGCGCACCAGCAGCATGCCGGAATCGTCGCGCACCCGGCAGAGCAATTGACGGCGCGGGCGAAAAGCGGTTTCGGCGCTTTGCACCTCGACCTCCAGTTGCACCGGCATGCCCGGCAGGGCGTCGGCGATCGGGGTGATCCGGGTTTCGTCCTCGTAGCGCAGCGGCAGGTGCAGGACGAGATCGGCGTCGCCCTTCAGTCCCAGCTTGGCGAGTTTGGCGGCGAGTTGCGAGGATGCACCGCCCGGGCCGGACTTTCTTTCACCGCTCACCGATCACCAGAACGCCATCGGCTTCGACCAGCGCGCCCCGCGGCAGCTCCTTCACGCCGACCGCGGCACGCGCCGGATAAGGTTCCCTGAAGTAGCGCGCCATCGCTTCGTTCACCTTGGCGAAATGAGCGAGGTCGGTGAGATAGATGTTGAGCTTGACGGCGTCGTCGAGCGTCGCGCCGGCCGCTTCGGCCACTGCCTTGAGGTTCTCGAAGACGCGTCCGATCTGGGCGTCGATGCCGGCGGCCAGGATCATGCTGGCCGGGTCGAGGCCGATCTGGCCGGAGAGGTAGACCGTGGCGCCGGTTCTCACCGCTTGCGAATACGGGCCGATAGCGGCGGGGGCGGCGGCGGTCGAGATGATTTGTCGATTCATGGGCTCATTCCTGAAGTTGTCTTTTCACGGTCATCAGCACGCCGGACTCCATGCCCAGCGCCTTCAGCTTTTCGCGCGCCGCTTCGGCCTCCTGCCGGGTGCGGAACGGACCGACCTGGACGCGGGCCTCGATCTGCGAGGGGATGCCGTTGAGTTCAAGCTTCGCACGGAGCTTCTCGGCATTGGCGGTATCGTTGAACACCCCCAGTTGCAGCACGAAGGCGCGCACCGCCTCGGCGGCCCGGGTCAGCGGCCGCGACGCGGGAGCGCCGACGTGCGGTCCCCGGACCGGTGCTGCCGCCGCTTCCGGCCGCTTGACCGCGGCCACCGGCTCGCTGGGCTTCGTTTTGGCAGCCGTCACCGGCTCGCTGTGCTTAGCCGCCGGACGTACCGGAGCCGGTTTGGCCGCCGGCCGCTTGACCCCTTCAGGCGGCGCAGGCGGCGAAGTTGGCGCGGCGCTCATCTCTGCTTGAGCCGGGGCTTCCGCGGTCTTCGCAGGGGGCACGGCGACGGCCGGCGGGGACGGCGGCGCCTCTGCAGGCTTGGCTTCCGGGGGGGGCGGCGGCGGCGCGGCGGGCGGCGCGATCACGACCTTGGGCGGCGAGGCATTCTGCGCATCGAACAGCGCCAATACGCCGAGCAGGGCCGCAATCAGCACCAGAGCCAGCCCGGCACGCTTCAACAGGCGGCGACTCAGCTCGTCGCCTTCGGGCGGCTCAGCTGCCGGCCGGCCAGGGGGTGTCGTTGTCGCCATCGTCTTCGTACTCCTGCTTGTTTCGGCTGAGTGCCAGAACCAGTTCTGCCTCGCCGACGGAGATACCGCACTGGTCGGCGACGCTCTGCGCATCCATGCCCCGCTGCGCCAGCATCATCGCTTCGTTGTATTGCGGCGAAACGCGACGCGCCGCCTTGATCAGCTTCAGTTCCTCCTTGAGCGCAGCCACCTCGCTGCGCAACTGCTGCAACTCGGCTTCGACGCCGGAGCGGAACAGCTGTTCGCCGAAGTCCGACGCCTGGGGCGTGATGACCGGCGCTTCCGGAAGAGGAGCCAGCATCGGCTCCGTCGCCGCGGCAGTCTGGCGCGGCTTGTCGCGCCGGAGCCGGCTCAGGCGCAGCAGCGCGGCGCCCAGAACAAGGGCAGCGATTGCCACTCCGACCATGATCAGTCCGCGCCAGCCGATTGCAGTGAAATCCATGCTCTTCCTGCTCCCTCAGGCCGAGCTCGCGAAGAGTGCCTGATCGATATCGCACAGGATATCATCGGGCGTCTCGGCGACGATGCCGCGTGTCTTGTCCAAAAGGCGATAATAACCATGCCGGCGTTCCGGTAAATACCGAGCAGAGCAGGGTTTACCCCTTGTCATTGGCCGTTGCGTGGAGTCCTGGGTGCCTTTTTCCTCCTGTCAGCGGTTACCTTTGACATGCGTCAAATCAGCGCCGGACGCCAGTAATAACATTCCCGCCTGTATCGTCTGCAACGTGAGAGACGATTTCGCATAATGAAATTTATTGCACTCATCGGAGTCACGCACCTTCCGGGCTGGCCGAAGGTCGCTTAGTCGAGGTTCCACCATGTCCATCACCTTGTCCCGTCGTCGCTTCATCACCTTCACTGCCGCCGCCGTCGGCCTGCCGCTGCTGCTCAAAGCCGGCGGATCCGAGGCCAGACTGGCGCGCTGGGACGGCACTTCGCTGGGCGCCCCGGCCTCGATCCAGCTCTACCACACCGACGAGGGGCTCGCGCAGAGGGCCATCGCCGCGGCGCTGGCCGAACTGCAGCGCCTCGAGGCTGTATTCAGCGTCTATCGTGCCGACAGCGACATCTCCGTGCTGAACCGCCAGGGCAGGATCGAGAATGCATCGGCCGACCTGATGGCCATGCTCGAGCGGGCCTTGTCCCTGGCCAAGTTGAGCGACGGCGTTTACGATCCGACCGTGCAGCCGCTCTGGAACCTGTATTTCAGCCACTTCACCGCAGCCAAGCCGGATCCGGCCGGACCCTCGGCCGCGGATCGCGCCGCAGCCCTGGCACTGGTCGATTGGCGTGCCGTGGACATCGACCGCGCCGGGGGCCGCATCGTCCTGACCCGGCCAGGCATGGGGCTGACCCTGAACAGCGGCGCCCAGGGCTATATCACCGATCGCGTGGCCGATCTCTTGCGCGCCCACGGCTTCGAACGCATGCTGGTGGACATGGGAGAGCCGCGCGCCCTGTCGACCAAGCCCGATGGCTCGGCCTGGCGCATCGCCATCGCCAATCCGGCCGACAACAGCAAGGCGATCACCACCCTGGAAGTGGTCGACAAGTGCGTGTCGACTTCCGGCGGCTACGGCACGATTTTCGACGAAGCCGGGCGCTTCACCCACATCTTCGACACCCGCACCGGCGCCACGGCCAAGGCCATGGTCGGCGTTTCGGTGGTGGCCGATACCGGCATCGCCGCCGATGGCCTGTCGACCGCCATGCTCATGGCGCCGGTCGAACGGCGCCAGGCCATACTCAAGGCCGGCGGCGGCGACAAGGCGATATTCGTCACCCCCGACGGCGTAGTCGCGACGGTGACGGCGTAAGTTCCGTGAACATTTCCGCCGCCAACCCCGTGGCTGCCGAAGCTTCGCACCTGGTCGAGGGCATCGCCCGCGTCGTCGAGGTCGATGGCACGCTGGCTTGGCTGGTGCCCGAGCAGACCGGCGGCTGCGGCAGTTGCGCTTCATCGGGCGCCTGCGGCGCCAAGGGCATAGGCACGATCGAGAGCCGGCTGGAGATGCGGCGTTTCTCCATGATCAACCGCTCCGGCATGGTGGTCGGCGAACGTGTCGTCGTCGGCATCGCCCAGAACGCGCTGGTCAAGGCTTCGCTCACCGTCTATGTGCTGCCGCTGGCGATCGCCTTCGCCGCCGGCCTGAGTGCCCAGGCGCTTTACGGCAGCGACTTCGTCACCATGATCAGCATGGCTGCCGGACTGGTGCTCGGTTTCGTCGGCACCTGGCTGGGCTCGCGGCACATCTCCGCGCGCGGAGCCATGACGCCGGTGTTCGTGCGCCGGGCCGGCCCCGCTGAAACCTGCCGGATCGATTAGGGGCTGTTGAGACATGAAAGACGTGTTCGAGATTTTCCCAACGGCCACTTACGCAACGTAAAGAAACAGCCGGCGCCCGTCGCTTCCTTGCGGGCGCTTAGATGGAGATTGAACGATGGAATATGTGCTCATTGCTGTCAGCGCGGCCCTGGTGAACAACGTCATCCTGGCGCGCTTCCTCGGCCTGTGCTCGTTCATGGGCGTCACCACGCGCATCGACACCGCGGTCGGCATGGGCGCCGCCACGACCTTCTGCATCACCGTCTCGGCGATGATCGACTGGGCGGTCGAACACTACCTGCTCGAACCCTACGGTCTCGGTTATTTGCGTACGGTGACCTTCATCCTGGTCATCGCCGCTTCGGTGCAGTTCACCGAGGCGGTGGTGCGCAAGATCTCGCCCTCGCTGTTCCAGATGCTCGGCATCTACCTGCCGCTGATCACCACCAACTGCGCCGTGCTCGGCGTCTGCCTGCTCCTCGTCGAGGGCAAGATGAGCTTCATCGGCAGCACGGTCTTCGCGCTGGCTTCCTCGATCGGCTACAGCCTGGTCATGGTGCTCTTCGCCGGCCTGCGCGAGCGCCTGGTGCTGGCCGAGGTGCCGCGCCTGTTCGCCGGTCCGCCGATCGGCTTCATCACCGCCAGCCTGCTGGCGCTGTCTTTCATGGGTTTTTCGGGCATGAGTGCGCACTAGGGATTAGGAGAATCAACAATGCTGGTCGCGGTAGGTAGTCTTACGGTAATGGGCGTCGCTCTGGGCGGCCTGCTCGGCATCGCCGCGCGCTTGCTCGCGGTTGAGGAAAACCCGCTGGAGGAAGAACTGAAGGCCATGCTGCCCGGTTCGAATTGCGGCCAATGCGGCTATGTCGGCTGCGCGCTGGCGGCAGCGGCGCTGGCCAAGGGCGAGGCGCCGGTGACGGTATGTCCGCCCGGGGGCCGCGCGGTTGCCGAGAGCCTGGCGAAGAAACTGGGCGTGACCGCGGACCTCTCCCTCCACCAGGACAAGGGGCCTGAATATGCGGTCATCGAGGAGAACCTGTGCATCGGCTGCACCCGCTGCATCAAGGAGTGCTCGGTCGATGCCATCGTCGGCGCCACCAAGCAGATGCACGTCGTCATCAACGAGGCGTGTCACGGCTGCGCCAAGTGTTTCAAGGTCTGCCCGACCGACGCCATCAAGATGTGCCGGGTCCCGGTAACCTTGTCCAGTTGGCACTGGGCCAAGCCCGAAGTCGGGCAGTACTTGCACTGAGGCTTGATTCGACATGAGACTATTTCCCATACGCGGCGGCATCCATCCCGATTACCGCAAGGAACTGGCGAGCGAGCAGGCCATCGTCGTCCTGCCCATGCCGACGGAACTGTTCATCCCGCTGCAACAGCATATCGGCGCCCCGGCCGAGACCCTGGTCGCAGCGGGCGACCTGGTCAAGAAGGGCCAGATGATCGCCCGCAGCCAGGGCGCGGTGTCGGCGCCGCAGCATGCGCCGACCTCGGGCCGGATCAGCGCGGTGACCAATGCGCCGGCGCCGCATCCTTCCGGCTTGGCGCAACTGACCATCATCCTGGAAGCCGACGGCCGCGACGAGTGGGCCGAGTTGCCGGAACCGATCGCCGATCCCTTCGCGGCCACGCCGCAAGCGATCAAGGACCGGGTCGCCGCTTCGGGCATCGTCGGCATGGGCGGCGCCGCCTTCCCCTCGGCGGTGAAGCTGAACCTGGGCATCCAGCTCAAGCTGGAAATCCTTCTGATCAACGGCGCCGAGTGCGAACCCTACCTGACCTGCGACGACCGCGTCATGCGCGAGCATGCCGATGAGGTGGTCGACGGCGCACGCATCATGGCCCATGCGCTGGGCGCGCCGAAGGTCGTGGTGGCCATCGAGGACAACAAGCCGCAGGCGCTGGCGGCGATGGCCCGGGCCGCCTCCGCCTACGGCAACGTCGAGGTGATCGGCGTGCCGGTGCAGTATCCGATGGGCTCCGAAAGACATCTCACCCAGGCCATCACCGGACGCGAGACGCCGGCGAAGAAGCTCACCGCGGACCTCGGCGTGGTCGTGCATAACGTCGCCACGGCGCGCGCCGTGCGCGACGCGGTGCGCCTCGGCCGGCCGCTCCTGTCGCGCGTGCTGACGGTGAGCGGCGGCGCCGTGCGCGAGCCGAAGAACATCGAGGTGCCGATCGGCACCCGGGTATCGGAACTGATCGCCTTCTGCGGCGGCTTCAACAGCGAACCCAGCCGCCTGGTCAACGGCGGACCGATGATGGGCCAGCCCCTGCCCAGCCTGGAGGTGCCGGTGGTCAAGGGCACTTCGGGCATCCTCGCCCTGACGCCGGAAGAGGTCAACGATGCCGCGCCCGGTCCCTGCATCCGCTGCGGCACGTGCGTCACCATCTGCCCCTGCGGGCTGTCGCCTTTGGAAATGGCGGCCTTCATCCGCAATGACAAGCTCGACGCCGCGGCCCGGCTGGGCGTGCAGGATTGCGTCTCCTGCGGAAGCTGCTCCTGGATCTGTCCCTCGCATATTCCGCTGGTGCACTATTTCAACTACGCCAAGGGCATGCTCATGGAACAGAACCGCGAAGAGCGCAAGATCGAGCGCACCAAGACGCTGGCCGAAGAGCACGCCACCCGCATCGAGCGCGCGGCCGCGGCCAAGCAGGCTGCCATGGCCGCCAAGCTCGCGGCCGGCAAGGAAAAGGGCGGCGCCGCCGCAGAAGAGAAGGCCAGCGCATGACTACCGCGATCCAGACCAGGAGCGGGCCGTTTACCCATACGGCCAACACCGTTCAGAAAACCATGACCGCGGTGCTTTGGGCGCTCGTGCCCGCCACCCTGTGCGACCTGTACCTCTTCGGCTGGCCGGCGATCCTGCTTTTCGCGGTCACCGTCGGCGCCTGCTGCTTCGCCGAGGCGCTGTGCGTAATGGCGGCGGGACGGCCGGCGGCCTCGACTCTAAGCGACGGCTCGGCAGTTCTGACCGGCTGGCTCCTGGCGATGAGCCTGCCGCCCTGGGCACCGTGGTGGATAGGAGTGATCGGCGCGGTGTTCGCGATCCCCCTGGCCAAGCACGCCTATGGCGGTCTCGGCCAGAATGTCTTCAACCCGGCCATGGTGGCGCGGGTCGCGGTGCTGGTCTCCTTCCCCGTGGTCATGACCGCATGGGTCAACCCCCATCCCCTGTTTTCAGCAGGCGCACCGGGACTCGCCGATGCCATCAACATCACCTTCGGCGGCAAGCAGCCCGACACGATGAGCGCGGCCTCGGCCCTGGGCTACATCAAGACCGAACTGTCGCGGGGCATCCCCGTCTCCGCGTCGATGCAGCACGTGCCGGATATGATGGACATGGCCTTCGGTTTCCGAGCCGGCAGCCTGGGTGAAACTTCGGCGCTGCTGATCCTTGCCGGCGGCCTGTTCCTGATGGTTCGGCGGGTCATCTCCTGGCATATTCCGCTGACCGTGATCGGCTCGCTGTTCATCATGGGCACACTGTTCCACGCGGTCAATCCGGAGCGCTTCACCAGCGGCCTGTTCCATGTGTTCTCGGGCGCGACCTTCCTCGGCGCCTTCTTCATCGCCACCGACTATGTCACCTCGCCCGTCTCCAAGCTCGGTCAGCTGTGGTTCGGCATCGGCGTCGGCGTCCTGACCTGGATCATCCGCAATTTCGCCGGCTATCCGGAAGGCATGGCTTTCGCCGTGCTGCTGATGAATGCGCTGGCGCCGATCATCGATCAATATACGCGTCCGCGCGGCTTCGGCCGCACGCGCCGCGGCGAGCCGCTGCCGCTCAATGACAAGGTGGGGCAGAAATGAAGAACGGCTCGCTCAAGCACGCGACGATCCTCGGCGTCTTCTGTCTGGGCTTCGGCCTCGTCCTCGCGGTCACCGACCGCCTCACGGTCGGGGCCATCAAGGAGCGCGCCATGGAGGACCGGCTGGCCTCGCTGGCCCAGGTGATCCCCGCCGCGATCCACGACAACAACCCGGTCACCGATGCCATCGCCATGAAGGACGGGCAAGGTGAGGAGTTGACGATCTACCGCGCCATGAAGGCAGGCCGGGTGACCGGCGTCGCCTACGAAGTGCACGGCATCGGCTATGGCGGCCCGATCAAGCTGATGCTCGGCCTCGACCCCGAAGGCCACATTCTCGGCGTGCGCGTCACGGCGCACAAGGAAACGCCGGGCCTGGGCGACAAGGTCGAGGAGAAGAAGAGCGGCTGGATACTCAAGTTCACCGGCCTTTTCCTCGGCAATCCACCGGCGGACCAGTGGAAGGTGAAGAAGGACGGCGGCTATTTCGACCAGTTCTCCGGCGCCACGATCACGCCGCGCGGCGTGGTCGGCGCAGTGCGCGGCGGTCTCGAATTCTTCGCCGCCAACAAGGCGAAAATGATGGAGGTGAAATAATGGCGACCGAATACCGGCGTATCGTCAAGGACGGCCTGTGGGACAACAACGGCGTCCTGTCCATGCTGCTCGGCATGTGCCCGACCATGGCCATGACCACCAGCGCCACCAACGGCTTGGGAATGGGCCTGGCGACCGCCGCGGTGATGGCCGCTTCGGGTCTGCTGGTGGCGATGTTCCGCGACAAGATCACTCAGGAAGTGAGGATTCCGGTCTACATCCTGATCGTCGCCTCCATGGTGACGCTGGTCGATCTGATGATGAACGCCTGGATGCATGAACTTTACAAGGTGCTCGGCCTGTTCATCGCCCTGATCGTCTCGAACTGCCTGCCGCTCGCCCGCCTCGAGGCCTTCGCTTCCAAGGAGCCGGTGCTGAAGTCGCTGGCCGACGGCGTCTTCATGGGCCTGGGCTTCACCCTCGCGCTGACCGCGATCGGTGCGGTGCGCGAGATCATCGGTTCGGGCACGCTGTTCGCCGACGCCTCCTTGCTGCTCGGCCCGGGCTTCAAGTTCCTCGAGATGCGCTTCCTGCCGGAAAATACCGGCGTGCTGGTGATGATCCTGCCGCCGGGCGGTTTCCTGGTCGCGGGGCTTCTCGTCGTCGTCAAGCGCATCTTCGACGTTCGCGCCGGCAAGGCCATCCAGATGGGCGGCGCCCACAGCGCCGCGTAGGGAGGTGAGCATGAAGATCGGAGTCGCATACGGCAACGCGCGTCGCCAGGCCTGGCTCACCGTCGAACTCGACGATGGCGCCACGGTCAAGGACGCCATAGAGCGCTCGGGGCTGCTCGGGCAGTTTCCCGAGATCGACCTGACCAAAAACAAGGTGGGCGTCTACGGCAAGATCATTGCCCTGGAGGCCAAACTCGCCGACGGCGATCGCGTTGAGATCTACGCGCCGCTGACGGTCGATCCGAAGACGGTGAAGACCAAGAAGGCCAAGGCCGAGGACAGCGCCGCTCCCGGGGCTTGATGCTTCAGGGGAGGAGCGAGACGTCGCGCTTGCTTCCGTCCAGATTGGTCGCGACGTAGGTCAGGGTCGCCTCGGTGACTTTGACCACTACTGGATCCGCAGGGTGGCGCTCGGCGTACACCTGGACATCGACTGTGATGGAGGTGCGGCCGACGCGGATCACCTCGGCATAGAAGCTCACCACATCGCCGACGGAAATCGGCTGCTTGAACTGGAAGGCATTGACCGCGACGGTGGCGATGCGGCCGCGGGCACGCTTCATGGCGGCAAAGCCGCCGGCGATGTCCACCTGGGACATCACCCAGCCGCCGAAGATGTCGCCGGAGGCATTGACGTCCGCGGGCATCGGCACCACGCGCAGCGTCGGCTGAATGTCAGGCAGACAGAGTTTTTCTTCGCTCACGCAGCTACCCCAAGAGTCTTCCAGCTGCCATGATAAAGCCTCGCCGGGGTTCCTGCGACCCGTCCTGATAGAATCCCGTCATGCGCAGAAGCCAAAATGCCGTCGCCCTGCCGGGCCCGGCCCCGAAAGAGCGTCACGACTGGCAAACCGTCAAGACTCTGATTCCCTACCTGTGGGCATGGAAGGGCCGCGTCATTTTCGCGCTGGTCTGCCTGATCGGGGCCAAGCTCGCCAATGTCGGGGTGCCCCTGGTGTTCAAGAGCATCATCGATACCCTGGGCATGCCTGCGGAGAAGGCGGCGATGCTGGTGCCGCTTGGCCTGCTCGCTGCCTACGGCGCGCTGCGTTTTTCCACCTCGCTGTTCACCGAATTGCGCGAACTCCTGTTCGCCCGGGTGACGCAGCAGGCGGTGCGCGCCATCGCCCTGCAGGTATTCGAACACTTGCACGCACTTTCCCTGCGCTTCCACCTTGAGCGCCAGACCGGCGGACTGACCCGCGACATCGAACGCGGCACGCGCGCCATCGGCTCCCTGATCAGCTACACGCTCTATTCGATTCTGCCGACGCTGGTGGAGATCGCCATGGTGCTGGGCGTCCTGGCCTATAAATACGAGTGGGGCTTCGTCCTGATCACCGTGGCCGCCCTGAGCATCTACATCAGTTTCACGGTGATCGTCACCAACTGGCGCACCCACCTGCGCCGCGAGGCCAACGAACTGGATTCCGCAGCCAACATCCGGGCCGTGGACAGCCTGCTCAACTACGAGACGGTCAAGTACTTCAACAACGAGGCCTACGAGGCGCAGCGCTACGACCTGCAGTTGCAGAAGTGGGAAGCCGCCCAGGTGAAGAGCCAGCGCTCGCTTTCCTTCCTCAATATGGGCCAGGCGCTGATCGTATCGAGCGCCGTGGCGCTGATGATGTGGCGGGCGGCTGCCGGCGTGGCCCGGGGCAGCATGACGGTGGGCGACATCGTGCTGGTCAATGCCTTCCTGATCCAGCTCTACATTCCGCTGAACTTCCTCGGCGTCCTCTACCGCGAGATCCGCCAGTCGCTCACCGACATCGAGCGGATGTTCACCCTGTTGAGACAGCATCGCGAGGTGCAGGACGCCGCCGACGCGCGGCCGCTGGACGCCGGCCCTTGCTCCGTCGCCTTCGCTCATGTCAGCTTCGGTTACGATGCCAAGCGGCAGATCCTGTTCGACGTGGACTTTGCCATCCCCGCCGGCAAGACGGTGGCGGTGGTAGGGCACAGCGGCTCGGGCAAGTCGACGCTGGCCCGCCTGCTCTACCGCTTCTACGATGTCGGCGGCGGCGCCATCCGCATCAACGGTTCGGACATCCGGGCGCTGACCCAGTCGTCGTTGCGCGCCAATATCGGCATCGTGCCGCAGGACACGGTGCTGTTCAACGACACCCTCTACTACAACATCCAGTACGGGCGGCCCGAGGCGACGCACGAAGAAGTGATCTCCGCCGCCTGCGCGGCACAACTGCACGATTTCATCGCGCGTCTGCCGGACGGCTATCAGACCAGCGTCGGCGAGCGCGGGCTGAAGCTCTCGGGCGGAGAGAAGCAGCGCGTCGCCATCGCCCGGGCGCTACTGAAGAACCCGCCCATCCTGATCTTCGACGAGGCGACCTCGGCGCTCGACTCGAAGACCGAGAAGGCCATCCAGGCCCAGCTCGAACAGGTGGCGATCGGCCACACCACGCTGGTGATCGCCCACCGCCTGTCGACGGTGATGAATGCTGACGAGATACTGGTTCTCGAGCAGGGCCGCATCATCGAACGCGGCAGCCACCGCACGCTGCTGGAAAAAGGCGGCAGCTACGCCCAGATGTGGGCTCTGCAGCAGCAACAGGACGAAGCACAGCCCGAGGTCGAGCCGGCGCTTCCGGCGTAACGGGATGGCGGCGCCAGGCAGCGGTATCCACGGCCGCCCTGCGCCCATGCCGCGACTCGGCGCAGCAACGCCGCGATCATAGGCTGGCCGGTTCGACCGACGCCGCCCGTGTTCAACGAAAGCAGGCCATGAGCATTCCAAGACGATCCGGCGATCTTCGATTCTTCCACAAGTGGCTGGTTCTATCCATCGCACTGCTGGTGCTCGGCAGTCTCATGGCTTATCAGCAGCTGCGGGAGCGCCAGCGGATCGACCGCAGAGAGCGCGAAAGACTGGCGACTCAAGCCGAGATCATCGAAAAGAACATAACCCCCCAGTTGCTCCTGGCCAACCGGATCTTCGAAGGCATGCTCCAGAATCTGCCCGCCTGGCAGGCGGAAAACAACGGTTTCCAGAGCGCCGATCGTCAGCTCCGGATCATCAACAATAGCTTGATCGGGATTCGGCCGATTCTGATCATCAAGGCCGACGGAACCACGATCGCGTCCAGCGACGAGAAACTCGTCGGGAAGAACTTCGCTTACCGGGATTACTTCCAGACTGCCCTTAAGAACCCCGATCCCGGCATCCTGCACGTCAGCACCCCATTCGTTACCGTCCTCGACTCGTACGTGATCAGCCTGTATCGCGCGATTCCCGGGCCGAACGGGGAATTTGCCGGCATCGTCATTGCCGGCGTCGTCCCCGGGTATTTCTCCACGCTCCTCGATTCCGTCCGTTACGCAGCCGATGTGCGCTCCTCCATCACGGTGGGTGAAGGCAGCGTATTCCTGATCTCGCCGAAAATACCGGGCATAGACGGCATGAACCTGGCCAAGGCGGGCAGTTTGCTGACCCGCCATCTGGACAGCCACCAGCCAGCCAGCCTCTATACCGGGCGCATTTATCAAACAGGCGAAATGTGCATGGTCGCCTTGCGCACCATCCAGCTCAACGCCCCGCCGATGGACAGGCCCCTGGTGATCGCCGTCAGCCGGGACCTGGACCTCGTGTTCGCCGACTGGCTGAGAAGATGCTACCAGCAGGCCGTATTGTTCGCGGGGATTTGCCTGTTCGGCACTCTGGGGCTGTTGCTCCTGCAAAAGCGGCGGCGTGAGCAAATCGCCGAGCGCAGCCAGGCGGAGAAGTCGCTCAGGGAAAGCGACAATCTATTGCGGGAAATGGCCGGAAAGCTCGATCAGGTCTTCTTCAAAGCCAACCGGGACTACAGCCGTTTCCATTACATCAGCCCGGCCGCCGATAGGATCTGGGGCCGCCCTCGTTCGCTGCTGATGGAAAACCCCGGGCTTTGGCTGGACTGGCTGCACCCGGAGGATCGCGACGCAGTAGAGCGGTTTGTCGGCGAGCATCGGAGCGAGGAAAGCTATTCCTATGAATTTCGCATCGCACGTCCGGATGGCGAAATCCGCTGGATCCATGCGCACGCCTTCCTCCTCGACCAGCCGGCAGGCGGCGACCAGGTGATCGGCTACCAAAGCGACATTACGGAGAGAAAGAGGACGGAAGAGAGGGCGCAACTGGCCCAACAGATCTTCGACACGGCCAGGCAGGCCATCTTCGTCAGCGACAGGCAGGGCAATCTACTCGACGTCAATGCGGAAGCCTGTCGTCTGGCGAAATACTGCCGCGCGGAAATTCTCCGCTTGCGCAAGGTCGACATCCTCACCCAGAAGGAGGTGCCGCGCATCGGACCCGAACCGGCTCAACGCGACGCCGGCGAGGCCGTGGAAAAACGCTGGCTGCTGCTTTGCGCGGACGGCTCAACTGTCCCGCTCGACCTGGTCTTGCAGCCCCTCCCGGGCGACCGCTACCTGGCCATCGGGCGCGATCTCACCGAACGTGACAGAGTATTCAGGCGGCTCGCCGCAGCGTTGCATGACGCCGAAGTCGCAAGCCGCGCCAAATCCCAATTCCTGGCCGCCGCCAGCCACGATTTACGACAGCCGATCATGGCCATCAACCTGTTTCGGGACGCCCTGTCCAAAACAGAACTGAGCGAGGTGCAAAAGACAATCAATCAATACCTTGCCCAGTCGACGCAATCTTTGAGCGACATCCTGAATACGCTGCTGGATATTTCGAGACTCGATTCCGGCGTTGTCATTGCAGCGCCCAAGGTGATATGGACTGAGACATTGCTGCGCAGCATCGACGCCGAATATGGGCCATTGGCATTGGCGAAGTCCTTGCGCTTCAAGCTCTTCTTCCCTTCCCGTGAACTGGCGATCGTTGCTGATTCCAGGCTGCTCCGAAGACTGCTGGGAAACCTCGTCGGGAACGCGATCAAATATACCTCCCGCGGGGGAGTTCTCGTGGCGATTCGACGCCGCGGGGCAGAGGCGCTGCTTCAGGTCTGGGACACGGGCATCGGCATCGCGCCGGAGCACATGGACAGCATATTTGAAGAATATGTGCAGATCGGAAACGCCGAGCGGGACCGGACCAAGGGTCTCGGGCTCGGCCTGGCCATCGTCAAACGCCTGGCAAAACTGCTGAATACCGAGGTCGTTTGCCGCTCCCGAATCGGCACGGGAACGGTCTTTGAATTCACCGTGCCCATTTCAACTCAGCCGCTCGTCGAGACGGGCCGGCGCGCAAATGCGACTGCCGAACCGCCCGTTCGGGTGAATACCGAGGCAGATTGACGTCGGCATGCGCCGGAGCAAAACTCCGGCCGGATGAATTTTCCGGCCAGCAGCCGGTAAGGCCGGCTCCGCGCTCAGAGCGGGCGGTTCTAGCGTAAACTCCGACCATCATCCATAACGGGAGAGCCTCCATGAAGAGCCGTCGCTTGTTCGCTGCCGCCCTCGTCTGCTCGTTCGTCAGCTGTCCAATCCTGGCCCAGGAACTCGGCGGAACGCTGAAGAAGATCAAGGACAGCAACACCATCGCGCTGGGCCATCGCGAGTCGTCGATTCCGTTCTCCTACTATGACGACAAGCAACAGGTGGTCGGCTATTCGCAGGAATTGATGCTGAAGGTGGTCGACGCCGTCAAGGCCGATCTGAAGCTGCTTAACCTGCAGATCAAGCTCACCCCGGTGACTTCGCAGAACCGCATCCCGCTGGTGCAGAACGGCACCGTGGACATCGAATGCGGCTCGACCACCAATAACGCCGAAAGGCAGAAGCAGGTTGCCTTCTCGGATACCATCTTCGTCATCGGCACCCGCCTGCTGGTCAAGAAGAGTTCCGGCATCGGGGACTTCGCGGATCTGGCCGGCAAGAACGTGGTGACCACCGCCGGCACGACGTCCGAGCGACTGATCCGCAAGCTGAACGAGGACAGGAAAATGGGCATGAACATCATCAGCGCCAAGGACCACGGCGAAGCCTTCCTGACGCTGGAAACCGGACGGGCCGCCGCCTTCATGATGGACGACGCCCTGCTCGCCGGCGAAATGGCCAAGGCCCGGCACCCGGCCGACTGGGTCATCGTCGGTACGCCGCAGTCGCGCGAGGCCTACGGCTGCATGATGCGCAAGGATGACCCCGCTTTCAAGAAGCTGGTCGATGGCGCGCTGGCCAGAGTCATGGCGTCGGGCGAAGCGGAAAGGATCTACAAGAAGTGGTTCATGTCGCCGATCCCGCCGAAAGGGCTGAACCTCAACTTCCCGATGAGCGAGGACGTGGCGCAGATCTTCAAGCACCCCAACGACAGGGCCTTTGAATAAGCGGCAGGGGGGCGGAGGAACATGAGCTACCACTGGAACTGGAGCGTCTTTCTCGCCCAGGTTCCGTCGGGCGGGACCACCTATCTCGGCTGGATGCTCTCCGGCCTTGCGACGACGCTGGCGCTGTCGCTCTCGGCCTGGCTGATCGCGCTTGCCGTCGGCTCGCTCATGGGCGTGCTGCGCACCGTGCCCGGCCGCTGGCTGTCGGGCATCGCCGCACTCTATGTCGAGCTGTTCCGCAACATACCCCTGCTGGTGCAGCTGTTCATCTGGTATTTCGTCCTGCCCGAGATCCTGCCGACCGGCATCGGCAACGCCTACAAGGCAATCAACCCCATGCTGCAGCAGTTCACGGCGGCGATGATCTGCCTGGGGCTGTTCACCGGCGCCCGCGTCTGCGAGCAGGTCCGCTCGGGCATCGACTCCCTGCCCCGCGGGCAGAAATATGCCGGTCTGGCGCTGGGCTTCAGCCTGCCCCAGACCTATCGCCATGTGCTGCTGCCGATGGCCTTCCGCATCATCGTGCCGCCCCTGACCTCCGAGTTCCTCAACATCTTCAAGAACTCCGCGGTGGCCTCCACCATAGGCCTGCTCGAGCTCGCCGCCGAGGGTCGGCAGCTGGTCGATTACACGGCGCAGCCCTACGAATCCTTCATCGCAGTGACGCTCACCTTCATGATGCTCAATGCGCTCGTCATGGTCCTGATGCACCGGGTGGAAGGGCGCACGAGGGTTCCCGGCTACATCGGCGGCGGCAGCTGACGATGTACGAGTTCGACTGGAGCTCGATACCCGGCGCCCTGCCCTTCCTCTGGGCAGGCATGAAGACGACCCTGGAGATCACCGCGCTCGCCGTCGCCGTCGGCATCGTCTGGGGGACGCTGCTGGCGATCATGAGGATGTCGGGCATCAGGCTGCTGTCCTGGTTCGCCGCCGGCTACGTGAACCTGTTCCGCTCGATTCCGCTGGTCATGGTGCTGCTCTGGTTCTTTCTCATCGTGCCGGCGCTGATGGAGAGCGTATTCAGCATCCCCCGCACCTCCGACACCCGGCTCGCCTCGGCGATGGTCGCTTTCGCCCTGTTCGAGGCAGCCTACTACGCCGAGATCATCCGCGCCGGCATCCAGAGCGTGCATAAGGGTCAGATGGGCGCGGCCCTGGCACTGGGCATGAGCTACGGCCAGGCGATGCGTCTGGTGGTGCTGCCCCAGGCCTTCCGCAACATGGTGCCGCTCCTGCTGACCCAGGGCATCATCCTGTTCCAGGACACTTCGCTGGTCTATGTCAGTTCGCTGGCCGACTTCTTCGGCGCCGCCTACAAGGTGGGGGACCGCGACGGCCGCCTGGTCGAGTTGCTGCTGTTTGCCGGCGCCGTCTATTTCCTCATCTGCTTTTCAGCGTCGCTGCTGGTCAAACGCTTCCAGAAGAAAGTGATCGCATGATTTCCATCCGCAAAGTCAGCAAACACTATGGCAGTTTCCAGGTTCTCACCGACTGCTCGACGGACGTCCAGAAGGGCGAGGTCATCGTCGTCTGCGGTCCTTCGGGATCGGGGAAATCCACCCTGATCAAGTGCGTCAATGGCCTCGAACCCTTCCAGCAAGGCGAGATCTTGGTCAATGGCATCTCCGTCGGCGATCCCAAGACCAACTTGTCCAAGCTCCGCGCCCATGTCGGCATGGTGTTCCAGAACTTCGAGCTGTTCCCGCACATGAGCGTCACCGACAACCTCGCCATTGCCCAGATCAAGGTCCTCGGCCGCGGCCGCGAGGAGGCCGTCGACCGGGGACTGAAACTCCTCGATCGCGTCGGTCTCCTGGCTCAGGCCGACAAGTTTCCCGGCCAGCTCTCCGGCGGCCAGCAGCAGCGCGTCGCGATCGCCCGGGCGCTGGCCATGGACCCGATCTGCATGCTGTTCGACGAGCCGACCTCGGCGCTGGACCCGGAAATGGTCAATGAAGTGCTCGACGTCATGGTCGGCCTGGCGCTAGGCGGCATGACCATGATGGTCGTCACGCACGAGATGGGCTTCGCCCGGCGCGTCGCGCACCGGGTCATCTTCATGGACCAGGGCCGCATCGTCGAGGATGCGCCCAAGGAAGCCTTCTTCGGCACGCCGCGCTCTGAGCGGGCGCAGCAGTTCCTATCGAAAATTCTGCACCACTAGGGGTACAAATATGGCGGCACAAAACGAGATCAACAACATGGCGCTGTTCTGCGATTTCGAGAACGTCGCCCTGGGCGTGCGCGACGCGAAATATGCGCAGTTCGACATCAGGAAAGTGCTGGAACGCCTGCTGCTCAAGGGCAGCATCGTGGTCAAGAAGGCCTATTGCGACTGGGATCGCTACAAGGACTTCAAGGCCGGCATGCACGAAGCCGCCTTCGAGTTGATCGAGATTCCGCACGTGCGCCAGTCCGGCAAGAACTCGGCCGACATCCGCATGGTGGTCGATGCGCTCGATCTCTGCTACACCAAGTCCCACGTCGACACCTTCGTCATCATCAGCGGCGACTCCGATTTCTCGCCGCTGGTGTCGAAGCTGCGCGAGAACAACAAGCTGGTGATCGGCGTCGGCGTGAAAAACTCCACATCCGATCTCCTGATCGCCAATTGCGACGAATTCATCTTTTACGACGACCTGGTGCGCGAGGAGGAAACGAAGAGGAAGAGCGCGAAGAGGCGCCCGGAAAAAGCCCAGGCGACCGCATCGAGCAAAGCCAAGCCGAAGGAGAAGAGCGACGAGGAAGACAAGAAGCAGGAGGCGCTGGACCTCACGCTGGAAACCATCGAGGCGCTGGTCGCCGAGCGCGGCGCAGGCGAGCAGATCTGGGGCTCCATGGTCAAACAGGCGCTGAAGCGCCGAAAGCCGGGCTTCACCGAGTCCTACTACGGCTTCCGCTCCTTCAGCGAGTTGCTCGAGGAAGCGGAAAAGCGCCAACTCCTGAAGTTGCAGCGCGACGAGAAATCGGGCGGCTATATCCTGAATATCATCTAGCGGATGCAGGCGCAAGAGGGATGGCGGCGTCAGGCGCCGATTGCCGGCACCCCTCCGCTCAATTCAAAGGCGTCTTGCCCGTGTACTTGAGAATGTACAGGCCGCCGGTAAATCTGTCGTTGGTATAGATCAGGCCGTTCTTGCCCACGATCAGATCGTTGATCTGGATGGCGCCGCCCTTGTTGCCGGACACCTTGGGCGCAAAGTAGGCGATCTCCTTCGGCTCCGACGGATTCTTGATGGAGTAGATCCGCAAGCCGCCTGCGAACTGCGCCGTCACGACGGTGTTTTTCAAGACCTGCGAGACCGCGGGCATGTTGTTCAAGTTGATGTTGTGGGCGCCGAAGCGACCTCCGTCCTTGCACAGATCGCCCATATTGGCCGGCGGCGGCAGGACTGACAAGGGGTAGGGCCGGGTCTCCTGATGAATGTCGACGACGGTGATTCGCATCGGCCAATCCTTGCAATTTTCCTTGGTGGACTCCTGAGAGGCGATCAGCAGGCCGCGGTCGACAATCGGCAGGACGGTATGCATGAATCCTTCGTTCAGGGATTGCCAGGATATGTGCGAGACTTCCCTGGGCTTGGTCTTGTCCGAAATATCGAGGACCACGATGCCGCCGTCGATCCAGCCGACATAAGCGCGGTCAGGCCGCTCGACCGGGATCAGCGGGGTGTGCAGGCGAAAGCCGCTGTCGAAGGGCTTGACTCGGGCAGGTGCCGGGGCCTCGTCCCCGACCCGGGTACCGGCCATCCACCAACGCCCCACCTCCTTCGGGCTTTTCGGATCCTGCATGTCGACGATCATCAGCATCTGATCGTCGAGCGGATTCTTGGGGACGAAGTCCTTCGCGCCGGTGGAAAGGTAGGCGTACTTGCCGTCGGAAAAAGTCAGGTAATGCGTCCCGCGCGAATTCGGTCCCGTCAGGTCGAAATAGGAAAGGACTTGGGGATTCGCCGCGTCGCTGACGTCATAGGTCACGATGCCGCCGTGGGCTTGTCCCACCTTCTCGCTTTGCCTTGCCACCACCAGGATATTGCCGGAGAGCGCCAGGGAATTGCAGCGGACGAAGTCGGCTTCGACCGGGACCTGCCTCAACACCACCGGTTTGGCCGGAGACGTAACATCGATGACGCTAAAGCATTGAGGCCCCGATTCATGAGCCAGAAAGAGAATGGTGCTGGCGCCGGCCTGCTTCAAGGCCAATCCCTCGCCGCCCTTGCCGGCACCATCGAGATCCGAGTGACCCACCAGACGCAGGTTCATCGCGTCGGGCATGGTCTTGGCGACAGCTACGGATTGCAGGCCCAGCAAGGCAAAGGCGCACAGAATGATGCGAGTGAAAAGTTTCACGTCTTGTCTCCAAAGTGGTTTTTTGAGTCGCTCTGAAACGATTCCGGACTGCGCGGCCAGTCTATCACTTGTTTGTTTCACGTTTGAACTATTGGGAATGCGCGGCGCAGAGCGCCCGAACCTCCGCCGGGACGTCCACGGCACGGATGCGACCGGACTCCTCCGGATCGGCGGCGACGAAAACCCTCACCTCCCGACCGTCCACGACTATTTTGTCGCCCCGCCGGATCAGGTGACGCATGGTGAAACTCTTGCCGCCGCACTCCAGCACGGAGGTTTCGATTTCGATCTCGTCGCCATAGGTCAGGGAGGCGAAGAATTTTGCCGCGGCATCGACCAGCGGCGCTCCATCTATGCCGCTGGAGAGCCGCAAGGAAGGCCAGAGCGGAAAGCCGTGGGCAACGAAGAAATGCCGGGTGCCGGTGTCGAACCACTTGAAATAGTTCGGATAGAAAACTTTCCTAGCCGGATCGCAGTCTCCGAATTCGACGATGGTCCTGAACCTATTGCTGCACGACATGGCGAATATTCCGTTCCAGTGCTTCCGACGATCCAGCCGTTGCGGGACATCAGCCGGCAATCACATCCAGCCAGGCGAGCAGCGCCTTATTGACTTCCCCGGGCCGCTCCAGGGTGGACATGTGGCCGCAATCATCGACCAGCACAAGCCTCGCTCCCGGAATCAACCGGGTCATCTCTTCGTGCCTTGCCGGCGGACTCCAGGCATCCTCCCGCCCGCACAGCAGCAGCGTCGGGCAGCGTATCAGCGGCAGCAGCGGACCCGTCTCCGGTCTTGCCAGAAGCGCGCGCACCTGCGCCTCGAAGACGGTCACCGGTTTCCGCCCGATCATGTCGAGAATCGCCGCCATCAGCGGGACGTCGGCCAGGCGATCGGGATGGACCATGCCGCTCGCCCACTGTGCGCCCATGGTGCGCATGCCGCTGTTGCGCGCCAGCGCGAGCAGCGCCATGCGCGAAGCGGCTTCCTGCTCCCCTGTTGCGCCCGGAACACGCGCCTGGTATCCGGTGTCGAGCAGGGCGAGCCCCTTGATCCGCTCTTCCGCAAGGCGCAGCATTTCGAGCGCGACGCGTCCGCCCATCGAATGCCCGACGAGCACGAATTCAGGGGGTGCCTGCCCGAGCACCGATGCGGCCATGTCCGGCAAGGAGTCGAGCGTTCCGTAATCGGCTACCCGGCAGTCCGAGCGTCCGGCGAACGCAGCCATCTGCGCCCGCCATACCGTTTCGTCGCAGAGCAGTCCGGGCAGGAAAATTGTTGGCGGCTTGTCGGTTTTCATTTGAGGCGAAATGTAGCATGCCTTCGCCCCGATAACACGGACCGAATCTAAAGTCCGGGATCGCTTCCCTGGGTGCCGGACAACGCCGCCGCCACCGCGCGGCGCGTGAGATGAGGCGCAAACAACTCGATGAAGGCATAGGCGTAGCCGCGCAGGTAGGCATTCTTCCTCACCCCGATGCGGGTCGTGGACGATTCGAACAAGTGCGCTGCATCGAGCGCACGCAGGCCGCGATCGCCCTTTTCGTCATAGGCCATCGCCGCCATGATGCCGACGCCCAGGCCCAGCGCGACATAGGTCTTGATGATGTCGGCATCGATTGCCGTCAACACCACGTTGGGCGCAAGCCCGCGCGCGGCAAAGGCCTGGTTGATCTGAGAGCGCCCGGTGAAGGCGAAATCGTAGGTGATGATCGGATACCGGGCGATCTCCTCCAGGCTCAACGGCCTGGCCTTTAGGATGGGATGCCGGGTCTGTGCCACGACGCAACGGTTCCACTGGTAGCAGGGAAGCATGACGAGTTCCTCCTGCAGGCCGATCGCCTCGGTGGCGATGGCGATGTCCGCCTCTCCCGCGAGGACGTACTCGCAGACCTGGGCAGGACTGCCCTGGTGCAGGCTCACGCGCACGGCCGGATGGCGCCGCATGAACTGCTCGATCACGCGCGGCAGGACGTAGCGCGCCTGGGTGTGGGTAGTGGCGATGGAGAGGCTGCCGCTCGATTCGTTGGAGTACTCCCGGCCGACGCCGCGCAGATTGTCCACGTCGTGCAGCATCCGTTCGGCGATCTTGAGGATTTCCCGGCCAGGTGCCGTGACGCCCGTCAGGCGCTTGCCCTGGCGCACGAAGATATCGACGCCGAGTTCCGCCTCCAGCACGCGGATCTGCCTGGAAACGCCGGGCTGTGAAGTATGCAGGGAAACGGCAGCATCGGAGACGTTCAGGCCCCGCTTCGCCACCTCGAAGACATAGCGCATCTGCTGCAGATTCATCGGCGATCCATAATAACCAGTGGTTATTAAATACTAACATAAAAGTATTTTTAAAATCTATACGAGGCCATTACGATGCGCCTCAAGCACTTGGGGGAAGGATCATGAACTTCGGATACAGCTTTGCAGGATTTGCCGTCGGCACCATCGTCGGACTGACCGGCGTCGGCGGCGGCTCGCTGATGACGCCGCTCCTGGTTCTCTTCTTCGGCATCCACCCGGCCACCGCGGTGGGCACCGACCTGCTTTACGCCGCCGTCACCAAGTCCGGCGGCACCATGGTTCATGCCGCGAAGGGCAACGTGGACTGGCGCGTCACCGGTCTGCTGGCCGCAGGCAGCCTGCCCGCGGCCGCACTCACCCTGGCGCTGGTGGCAAGGCATTTTTCAGCCGGCGCCTGGGGCGCCCTGGGCGATGCCAGCCATCTGATCTCGATTTCGCTGGGCGCAGCCCTGTTTCTGACCGCGCTGGCCTTGATCTTCCGCCGCCGCCTGCAAGCCCTGGCCAAATCCACCACGACCGAGAGCGTGAGCGGACTGAGCCGGAACTGGCTGACCGTCGCGGTCGGCGCCGCACTCGGCGCCCTGGTGTCGGTCTCCTCGGTCGGCGCCGGGGCGCTGGGCATCACGGCCTTGTTGTTCCTCTACCCGAAGCTGACGACGCAGCGCATCGTGGGCTCGGACCTCGCCCACGCGGTGCCGCTGACCCTGGCGGCCGGTCTCGGCCACTGGTGGCTCGGCAGCGTCGATTGGGCGCTGCTCGGCAGCCTGCTGGCCGGCTCGCTGCCCGGCATCTTCATCGCCAGCCATCTCGGCAGCCGCGTGCCGGAACGCGTCCTGAGACCGACCCTGGCGGCCATGCTGATCCTGGTCGCCGGCCGCCTGGTCGCTCAATAGACAAGACCCGAGGAGAACCCCATGTACCGCTACGACGAAATTGATCATCGCCTGGTTGCCGAGCGCGTCGCCCAGTTCCGCGACCAGACCCGACGCCATCTGATCGGCGAACTCTCGGAGGACGAGTTCCGCCCCTTGCGCCTGCAGAACGGTCTCTACGTGCAGCGCCACGCGCCGATGCTGCGCATCGCCGTACCCTACGGCATGCTCAACAGCCGTCAACTGACGAAGCTCGCACACGTCGCCAGGACTTACGACCGCGGCGTCGGGCATTTCACTACCCGGCAGAACCTGCAGTTGAACTGGGTAAAACTGCCGGAAGTCCCCGATATCCTCGCCGAACTGGCCGAGGTCGAGATGCACGCCATCCAGACATCGGGCAACTGCATCCGCAACGTCACGTCGGATCACTTCGCCGGGGTGGCAGCCGACGAAATCGCCGATCCGCGACCGTGGGCCGAGCTCCTCCGCCAGTGGTCCTCCTTCCATCCCGAATTCGCCTACTTGCCGCGCAAGTTCAAGATTGCGGTCAATGCCACCAAGAATGACCGCACCGTGGCCGCCGCGCACGACATCGGCCTGCATCTGACGCGCGATGCCGCCGGCGAACTCGGCTTCACCGTGCAGGTCGGCGGCGGACTCGGACGCACGCCCATCCTGGGCCCCGTGATCCGCGAATTCCTGCCGTCGCGGCATCTGCTCAGCTATTGCGAGGCGATCCTGCGCATCTACAACCGGCACGGACGGCGCGACAATATTTACAAGGCGCGGATCAAGATCCTGGTCAAATCGCTAGGCACGGCGGAATTCGCGCGCCAGGTCGAAGCCGAATGGGAAACGCTCAAGGACGGCCCTGAAGACTTGTGCGCCGAGGAAGTCCGGCGCATCGCCGCGCATTTCACGACGCCGGACTATCAACTCCTGGCGGACAAGGACGCGCTGTTCGAAGTCAGGAAGCGCGACGACAAGGCTTTCGGTCGCTGGGTCGAACGCAACGTCCATGGCCACAAGGTGCCCGGCTACGCCGTCGTCACCCTGTCGCTGAAGGCGCCCGGTCTCGCCCCCGGTGACATCACGGCAACGCAGATGGAGACGGTGGCGACACTGGCCGATGACTACAGCTCTGGCGAACTGCGCGTCTCGCACGAGCAGAACCTGATCCTTTCCGACGTCCGGCAGCGCGACCTGTACCCGCTGTGGCAGGAAGCCCGCGCGGCCGGCCTGGCGACGCCGACCGTGGGTCACTTGGCCGACATCGTCTGCTGCCCGGGAGGAGATTACTGCTCGCTGGCCAACGCCAAGTCGATCCCTATTGCGCAGGCGATCCAGAGCCGCTTCGAGGACCTCGATTACCTCCACGACATCGGTGAATTGTCGCTGAACATCTCCGGTTGCATGAACGCCTGCGGCCACCACCATGTCGGCAACATCGGCGTGCTCGGCGTCGACAAGCATGGCGAGGAGTGGTACCAGGTCACGATCGGCGGCAGCCAAGGTCACGGCGCCAGTATCGGTGAGACGCTCGGCCCATCCTTCGCCGCAGACGAAATGGCCGACGTGATCGAGCGCCTCGTAGAGACTTATCTTTCCCACCGCCACGCCGACGAGCAGTTTATCGACACGCTGCGCCGCATCGGCGTCGCACCATTCAAGTCGCGCGTTTACGCGACGCCACACGAAGAAAGGAAGATTGCAAATGCCTAACATCATCAAGAACGGGATCGTCATCGATGACGACTGGAAAACCGTTACCCTCACCGGCGACGACACCCCGGAGACGATCAAGCTGCCGGTAGGTCGTCTGCTGGTACCGGCCCGGGTCTGGCGCGCCCGTCGCGCCGAGTTGATCGGCCGCGAGTACGAACACGGCTGGGCGCTCGGAGTCCGCCTCACTGCCGAAGAGGGTCCGGAGGCCATCGCAACAGACGTGGACGATTTCACCGTCATCGCCGTCGAGTTTTCCAGGTTCGCCGATGGCCGCGGCTATTCGACGGCGCGCCTGCTGCGCACCCGCTACGGCTATTGCGGCGAACTGCGCGCCACCGGCGACGTGCTGCGCGACCAGTTGTTCTATCTTCAGCGCGTCGGCTTCGATGCCTTCGCGTTGCGCGCCGACAAGAACAGCGAGGATGCCCAGGCGAGCCTCGCCGACTTCACCGCGGCCTACCAGAGCGCCGCCGACCTTTCGTCGAGCCTGCAGCGTCGGGCCACCGCGACGCGCCTGGCCGCATGAAACCGGCGGGATCATGAACAAGCCCTTCGGACTCGACGCAGCCGAGGCACTGCTGGGCGACCGGGTCGTGGCCGCCTCGCAGCTCCTCACCGAGATCGCGCGGGACCATGCCCCGGCTGCCTTTGCCAACAGCCTGGGCGCCGAGGACATGGTGCTGACCGACCTGATCCGGCGCCTAGGCCTCTCCATCGAGATCTTTTCGCTCGACACCGGGCGCCTGCCGCAGGAGACCTACGCGCTGATGCAGGACGTACAGCGCCGCTACGGCCTCAAGCTGAAGCTCTACTACCCTCGCCACGACTTGATCGAGGACTACACGCGCCGATACGGGATCAATGCATTTTTCGAGTCCGTCGACTTGCGCCGCGCCTGCTGTCAGGCGCGCAAGGTGGAACCGCTCGGTCGGGCACTGGCGGGCAAGCAGGCATGGATCACCGGGATGCGCGCGCAGCAGGGGCTGACCCGCGGTGCCCTGCCGCAGCATGAGTTCGACGCGGTGAATGGCCTGGAGAAATTCAACCCGCTGGCCGACTGGAGCGCGAAGGAAGTCTGGTCCTATCTTCGCCGCCACGACGTGCCGCGCAACGCTTTGCACGACCGCCACTACCCCAGCATCGGCTGCGCCCCATGCACCCGCGCAGTTTCGGTCGGCGAAGACCACCGCGCCGGCCGCTGGTGGTGGGAAAGCGCGGGCACCAAGGAATGTGGGCTGCACCGTATTCCAGTGCGGTTCAGCGAGGAGGAAACCCATGAAAGCTGTTCTTAGGCGGCACACACTCTCCCACCTCGACTGGCTCGAATCCGAGGCCATCCACATCCTGCGCGAAGTGGCGGGCCAGTGCGCCAACCCGGTGCTGCTGTTTTCCGGCGGCAAGGACTCGATCTGTCTCCTGCGGCTGGCCGAAAAGGCCTTTCGCCCGGGAAGATTTCCCTTTCCGCTGATGCATATCGACACCGGCCACAACTACCCGGAAGTGATCGCGGCACGCGACCGGCACGCCGCCGCAATCGGCGAACGGCTGATCGTCCGCTCCGTGGAGGATTCCCTGGCGCGCGGCACGGTGGTCGAGAATTCGGCGGGCGAGTCGCGCAACAAACACCAGTCGGTGACGCTGCTCGAAGCCATCGCCGAGTTCGAGTTCGATGCCTGCATCGGCGGCGCCCGCCGAGACGAGGAGAAGGCCCGCGCGAAGGAACGGATTTTTTCCGTCCGCGACGAGTTCGGTCAGTGGGACCCCAAAAGCCAGCGCCCCGAACTTTGGGACCTCTACAACGCGCGAACCTCCAAGGGCGAAAACGTCCGGGTCTTCCCGATCTCCAACTGGACCGAACTGGACGTCTGGCAGTATATCGAGCGCGAACAACTCGACCTGCCGTCGATCTACTTCGCTCATGTACGTCCGGTCGTCAGGAGGCGAAGCCTCCAGGGCACCGCGATCGTCCCGGTAACAGCGCTGACACCGGCCAGGGAGGGAGAGACGATCGAGCGAATATCCGTGCGCTTTCGCACGGTCGGCGACATCACGTGCACGGCGCCGGTGGAATCGATCGCCGACAGCCTTGCGGCCATCATCGCGGAGACGGCGCTCTCCTGCGTCACAGAGCGTGGCGCTACCCGGCTCGACGACCAGGCTTCGGAAGCCGCCATGGAACAACGAAAGAAAGCGGGATATTTCTGATGTCTGCCTTTGAACGATTGCCTGAATTCGACAATGGCCTGCTGCGCTTTCTGACCTGCGGCAGCGTCGACGACGGCAAGAGCACACTGATCGGACGGTTGCTCTATGATAGCAAGGCGATCCTCGCCGACACCCTTTCCGCCATCGCGCGAACCTCCCAGCGACGCGGCCTGGAAACGGTCGATCTGTCGCTCCTGACGGACGGACTGCAGGCCGAGCGCGAGCAGGGCATCACCATCGATGTAGCCTATCGCTACTTCACCAGCGGCAAGCGCAAGTACATCG
>CAIVDC010000006.1 GCA_903904605.1 uncultured Sterolibacterium sp. | reverse complement strand
CGTTTCCTATAGCGAAATGAACGAGTGGACGCTGCCGATGCCGGCAGCAGGGGTTTATGCACAATTCGTGGCCACGGAAAAAGACGCCAGGCGCGGGGATCTGCACGCCCCCTTCATGCGTGGCGGCATCTGGCGAAATTTCATGTCGCGTTACCCGGAAGCCAACTGGATGCACAAGCGAGCGCAGGCGCTTTCAGCCCGCCTGGCAAAAATCCCGTCGCCGCCGCCCGAACTGGTCGAGAACCTTTACCGCGCCCAGGCCAATGATGCCTACTGGCACGGCCTGTTCGGCGGCATCTACCTTCCCCACCTGCGGCGCGCCGTCTGGAACAATATCGTTGCACTTGAAGCTGGCCTTGATGCCATTCACCCCCGGTCGCCGATTGTTGCAGCCGACCTGGATTTCGACGGAAAGACCGAGATCCTGGCGTGCTCGCAGAAAATGCAGCTGGCACTGCGCGACGACGGCCTTGGTGCCGCTCACGAGCTAAGCAGCTACCCCTTGGGCCACAATTTTGGCGACACCCTGCGCCGTTACCACGAGCACTATCACGACAAGATCGGCGAAGGCCCCTCGCAGCATGACGGCGCAGGCATTGCCTCGGCACACGACAGGGTTCTCTTCAAGCACCCCATTACCGAGGCCGACATCGTTCCCGACCCCCAACCACGGGCCTTGTGGCTGGATGCGCTCAATGGCCAACAGTTGACCGACTACGCCCTGGCCGATGCCAGTCAACTGCACTTCCTGCGCACCGGAATCAGCAAGCGCTATTCGCTGACCGACGAGCGCGTCACCATAGGCTGGGCGTTCTCCGAACTTGCCGGCCAGGCGTTCACGACCACACTCAACCTCGCCATGCCCAGCTGCGATGGCGTCCTGGGCCGCTATTTACTGGCAGACGGCAGCATACCTTGCGGTTTTGGTCAGGAGCTGCACCTGACGGACACCACACTGCTGACCCTGGACGACGGCATGCTCGGTGGCCTGCTGCAGTTGCGCGCGTCCCACCCGGTCGGTATCAGCTGCCGTGCGCACCACACCGTATCCCAATCCGAAGCTGGCTTTGAAAAAATCATGCAGGCGGCCGAAATCATCATTGCCTGGACCATCCCGGACAACGACTGCAGCCTGCGACTTCAACTCTCGATCGAGCCCAGGACGTCATGACCGGAAAGCCCCACGCGGCCACCCGAGGCTCTTTAATCCGCGAACGAATCGCCGACTTGAGGACAGAATGAGCCGGCTCTCCATTCTTTTCGTCACGTCCGAAATGGCGCCGTGGGTCAAGACTGGCGGTCTGGGCGATGTGTCAGCCGCCCTGCCTGCCGACCTGCACAATGCCGGGCACGATGTCCGGGTCCTGCTTCCCAATTACCCGGCGTTGCAGGCGGCGTTTCCCCAGGCGGCTCTTGTCGCCAATCTGCCCTCGCTTGCGCCGGCCTTGCCGCCTGCCCGACTTTTGTCTGCCGAGGCTGCCGGCTTGCCGCTGCTGCTGCTGGATTGCCCCGAACTATACGGCCACGCCGGGAATCCTTATCTGGACGCCACCGGCCATGACAGGCAAGACAATGCGATCCGTTTTGGTTTGCTCTCCCGTGTCGCCGCGTTGCTCGGCCAGGCGCATTCGCCCCTGGATTGGCAGGCGAACGTCGTGCATGTCAACGACT
>CAIVDC010000005.1 GCA_903904605.1 uncultured Sterolibacterium sp. | reverse complement strand
GTCGAGCTTGATGACCTTGAATTCGAATTCCTTGCCTTCGAAGGGGGCGGTGTCCTTGACCGGACGGATATCGACCAGTGAACCGGGCAGGAAGGCGCGGATGCCGTTCAGCATGACCGTAAGGCCGCCCTTGACCTTGCCGGTGATCAGGCCCTTGACCAGGGTGCCGTCGACCATGGCCTTGTCGAGATCGTTCCAGGCGGCGATGCGCTTGGCCTTTTCGCGGGAGAGGCGGGTCTCGCCGTAGCCATCTTCGAGCATCTCGATGGCGACCATGACGTAGTCGCCCGGTTTGACTTCAAGTTCTCCGCGTTCGTTCTTGAATTCCTCGAGGGCGATGAAGCTCTCGGACTTCAATCCGGCGTTGACCACCACGTAGTTGTGGTCAACGCGGATCACTTCCGCCGTGATGACTTCGCCTGCACGCATTTCCTGGCGCTCGAGGGACTCGGCGAAGAGGGCGGCGAAGCTGTCCGGGGCGGGGATGTTTTCGATGGTTTCGATGGTAGCGGTAGTCATAGTTTGAACCTAAGTTTGAGCCTGAGCGCCGCAGATATTGAAGCGGCTGTACGTTGAAAAAGCCGCCTGCGCTGGCGCGCACGACGACACCTCGACACCTGTTGCCCGGTTCGCCGATCAGGGCAAACCGCTTGCTGCGCGCGGACGACGGAGCGCTTCCTGCCACTCCAGCACTGCCGCCACTGCCTGTTCGACGGACAGGTCCGTCGTATCGAGCAGCAGGGCATCCGCGCATTGTTGCAGGGGAGCCACGCTACGCGCGGCGTCGCGCGCATCCCGTTCCTGAAGATCCTGCAAAAGGGATGCGATGTTAGCAGACATCCCTTTCTCGATCAACTGCTTATAGCGGCGTTCGGCGCGGGCTTCGGCCGAGGCGGTCAGGAACACCTTGAGCACCGCGTCGGGGAAGACCATCGAGCCCATGTCGCGGCCCTCCGCGACCAGTCCCGGCGCCCGACGGTAGGCCCGCTGGCGCTCGAGCAGGGCCTTCCTCACGTCCGGCAAGGTCGCGACGATCGAAGCACCCTGCGAGCATTCCTCTGCCCTGATGGCGTCGGTCACGTCCTCTCCCGAGAGCATGACGCGTCCTGCGGCAAATTGCGCGGGCAGGGTCGCAGCGACCTGCGCCACCCTGATTTCGTCGTCCAGCGGCAAACCGGCGCGGGCGGCAGCCAGTGCAGTCAGGCGGTATAAGGAGCCGCTGTCGAGACAATTGAAACCCAGGCGCCCCGCCACCAGCGAGGCGACCGTGCCCTTGCCCGAAGCCGAGGGACCGTCGATTGCGATCACCGGCGCCGCGATACGGGCGAAGTCTTCAAAATAGCCCGGGTAGGTCTTGGCCACGCAGCCGGGATCATTGATGACGAGCGGCACTCCGCCCAGGGCGGCGAGCGAAAAGCACATCGCCATTCTGTGGTCGTCGTAAGTGTCGATGGCGACATCGCGGTTCAGCCTGGCAGGCGGCGTCACCGAGAGGTAATCCGCGCCTTCTTCCACCGTGGCGCCGAGTTTCGCGAGTTCGGTCGCCATGGCCGCGATGCGGTCCGTCTCCTTGACGCGCCAGCTGGCGATATTGCGCAGGGTGGACACCCCGTCGGCGAACAGCGCGAGCACCGCGAGGGTCATCGCAGCGTCCGGAATGTGATTGAAATCGGCGTCGATGGCCTTGAGCTTGCCGCTCCGCGGCGCGCGGACCACGACGTGGTTGTCGCCCATTTCGACGTCCGCGCCCATCTGCTGCAAGGCCTCGGTAAAACGAAGATCGCCCTGGATGCTGTTTCTGCCGATGCCTTCGACGCGCACCGGGCCGCCGCCGATCGCCCCCGCGGCGAGGAAATACGAAGCCGACGAGGCATCGCCTTCGACGTACAACAGGCCCGGACTCTTGCCCCCCTGTCCGGCCGCAATGGAAAAGTGCTGCCAGCCGGAACGGGTAACGTCGATGCCGAAGCGCGCCATGAGGTTCAGCGTGATCTCGATATAGGGCTTGGAGATGAGTTCTCCTATCACCTCGATCTGGGTTGTCCTGCCCATCAACGGCAGGGCCATCAGCAACGCCGTCAGAAACTGCGACGAGACGTCGCCGCGCACCCCTATCCTGAGTTCTCCGCTCGGCGTCTCCCGGGCGGGAAAGATAGCCAGGGGCGGAAAGCCTTCGGCGCCCAGGTAGCGGATATCGGCGCCCAGGCCGCGCAGGGAATCGACCAGATCGGCAATCGGCCGCTCGTGCATGCGCGCCACGCCGGACAGGTGGTAATGCCCGCCGGACAGCGCGAGCGCCGCGGTGAGCGAGCGGAAAGCCGTGCCGGCATTGCCTAGGAAAAGGTCCGCTTCCTTGACCGGAAAGGAACCGGCACCGCCGGTCACGCGGAGGACATCGGGGCCGCAGGGCACGATCGAAACGCCCAGAGTCGCCAGCGCGGCGAGCATCACGCGGGTGTCTTCGGAGTCGAGCAGGCCGCGGATCTCGGTCTCTCCGCTGGCCAAGGCGGCGAGCAGCAGGCTGCGGTTGGAAATGCTTTTCGACCCCGGCAGCCGGACTGTGCCCGCGGCCCAGCTGGCCGGGGAAAGAGACAGGGCGTCCATCATTCGCCGGGAGGCTCCGCGGCTTCCAGCCAGGCGTCGCGCGCGGCGCGGGCCTTGGCAAACATGGCCTGGAGCGCAGTGCCGTCGGCGCCGGCCAGCAGCACGCGGGCGCGCAGCAGTTCGGCCAGATAGGCGTCGAGTTCCTCGATCAGCGGCGCACGGTTGGCGACACAGATGTCGCGCCACATCTCCGGATGGCTGCTGGCAATACGCGTGAAATCGCGGAAGCCGCCGGCGGCAAAGCCGAACAGTTGCCCGGAGTCGGGGCGGCCGGCGAATTCGTGCACCAGGGCGAAGGCGAGGAGGTGCGGCAGGTGGCTCACGGCGGCGAAAGTCCGGTCGTGCGCATCCGGCGCCAGCTCGCTGACTTCCGCGCCGCAGGCCTCCCAGGCAGCCCGCACCCGGGCGACAGCGTCAGGCGCGTTCTCGGGCAGCGGCGTGAGCACGACGCGCCGGCCCTGGTAGAGATCGGCGGCCGCCGCGGCGACACCGCTCTTCTCGGCGCCTGCGATCGGATGGCCGGGCACGAACTGGGCGACCTTGTGGCCGAGGGCACGGTACGCGGCGGCAACGACATCCCGTTTGGTGCTGCCGCCGTCGGTGACGAGGGTCCTCGCAGACAACCGCGGCGCGATTTCGAGCATGACGGCCTCCATCTGGCCGACCGGCATGGCCAGAAGAACGAGGTCGGCATCCGCCAGGGCGTCGTTCCAGTCCTCCGCCCTGCGGTCGATGACGCCGAGCCTGACGGCCTCATCGAGGGTGGCCCGACTGCGGCCGATGCCGACGACTTCCTCGATGTCGCCGGCAGCCTTCAGCGCCAGCGCGAAGGAGCCGCCGATCAGGCCGACGCCGCAGACCAGGAGTTTATGAAGACCGGCCACAGGCGATCACAGGCTTTTTTCCAGCGCTTCGAGAAAGCGCGCATTCTCGCCTTCCAACCCGACGGTGACGCGCAGATGCTCGGGCATGCCGTAGTTGGCCAGCGGGCGCACGATCACGCCCTGCCGCAGCAGGCGCTGATTGACGCCCGCCGCGTCGCCGGCGCGGAAAGTGACGAAGTTGCCGTGCGCTGGAATGTGCGGCAGACCGAGACGCTTCAAGCCCGCCAGGAGCTGTTCCATGCCGCGACGATTGGCGTCGAAACTCTCGGCGAGAAAGACATGGTCGTCGAGCGAGGCGAGCGCACCGGCCAATGCCAGGTTGTTCACATTGAAGGGCTGGCGTACCCGGTGCATCATGTCGGCGACTTCGGCCGAGGCAAGCGCGTAACCGACGCGCAAGCCTGCCAGGCCATAGACCTTGGAGAAGGTCCGGGTGATCACCAGGTTGGGAAATTCGGCGAGCCAGGCCACCGTATCCTCGCGTTGCGCCAGCGGCAAATATTCGTTGTAAGCCTCGTCGAGTACCACCAGGACGTCCCGTGACAGCGCCGCCAGGAAGGCCTTGAGTGGCGCATAAGCGAGGAAGGTGCCGGTGGGATTGTTGGGGTTGGCGATCCAGACGATGCGCGTGTCCGGTCGCACGGCGGCCAGCATGGCGTCGAGATCGTGGCCGAAATCCCTGGCCGCCACCTGAATGCATTCGCCGCCCGCCGACATCGTCGCCAGCGGATACACGGCGAAGGCGTGGCGCGAGAAGACCGAAGAGCGTCCCGGCGCCAGGAAGGCCCTGGCGGCCAGATCGAGCACATCGTTGGAGCCGTTGCCGAGCACGATGCACTCCATGGCCAGGCCGAGACGATCGGACAGGGCACGGGAAAGATCGAACTGATCGGGATAGCGCTCGACGCCGGAGACGGCCGCCATCACCGCGGCGCGCGCTTTCGGGCTCATGCCCAGCGGGTTCTCGTTGGAGGCGAGCTTGACGATGCCGTCGACCGCGATGCCCATCTCGCGGGCCAGTTCGGTGATCGGCTTGCCCGGCTGGTAGGGGGAAATGGCGCGAACATAGGGCGGGGCGAATTCTGCAATGGTCATGATGGCGTTTTCCTCATTGTGCGGCGGCTGGATAGGAGCCGAGGATCTTGACGAAACCGGCATGCTGGGCCAGTGCTTCGAGGGCGAGAGCAACCGCAGGGTCCTGCCGATGTCCTTCGACATCGACATAGAATACATACTCCCAGCGGCCGCCGCCGAAACCGCGCGCCGGCCGCGACTCGAAGCGGGTCATGGACACGCCATGGTGCGCCAGCGGTGCCAGAAGGGCGTGCATCGCGCCGGGACGGTTTTGCGCCGAGCATATCAGCGAAGTCTTGTCGCGACCCGAGGGACTGGCGTCATGGGCCGCCAGGACGACGAAGCGCGTGGTGTTGTTCGGGTCGTCCTCGATGTTCGCCGCCAGCACCTTGAGGCCATAGCGGATCGCCGCCGCGCCGCCGGCAATGGCGCACGACTCGGGATCCTCGGCCGCCAGGCGCGCACCTTCGGCATTGCTCGCCACCGGAACACGCGGCAACTGGGCCAGATGCTTGTTCAGCCACTCGTGGCACTGGGCCAGGGACTGGGCGTGCGCGTAAAGGCGCCGCACCGATTCCAGCGAAGACGCCGAGGAGAGCAGGTTCTGATGGATGCGCAGATTGACCTCGCCGCAGATCTTCAGGGGGGAGGTGAGCAACAGGTCGAGGGTGCGGCCGATGGCCCCGTCGGTCGAGTTCTCCACCGGCACCACGGCGTAATCGGCGTTGCCGGACTCGACCGCGCGGAAGGTGTCGTCGATCGCCGCAAAGGGGGTTAGCTTCGGTGCGGAACCGAAATGCTTCTGCGCGGCGGCTTCGGAGAATGTTCCCTCGGGGCCCAGGTAGGCGATGGAAAGCGGCTGCTCGAGCGCCAGGCAAGCCGACATGATCTCCCGGAAGATGTGGTGGGCAGACGAGGCCGGCAACGGACCCGGATTGGCCTCGACGATCCCGCGCAGCACCGCCGCCTCGCGTTCGGGGCGATAGAGGTTGCCCTGCTTGATCTCGCCGATGCGGTGCGCCAGGCGCGCCCGCTGGTTGATCAGTTCGAGCACCTCCTTGTCGATGGCGTCTATGCCCTGACGAAGCCTAGCCAGTTCCTCGCTGCCCTCCGGAGCCGCGGACCCCTCGTCGGCCATCGCCTAGGCCTCCAGCGGCAGATAGCGCACCATCAGCACGCCCGCGATGGCCGCGATCGCATCAATGGTCTGCCGAGGCACGGTGCTATCGACATCCACCACCGTATAGGCCATGTCGGCCTTCGATTTGTTCATCATGGTATGGATGTTCAATCCCGCCTTGGCCATCACGGTCGAGATCTGGCCGAGCATGTTGGGGACATTGGCATTGGCGATGGCGACCCGGTAGTTCGACTCGCGCGGCAACACCAGATTGGGGAAATTCACGGCGTTCCGCACGTTGCCATGTTCGAGATAGTCGCGCAATTGATCGGCGACCATCACCGCGCAGTTCTCCTCGGCTTCCGCCGTCGATGCGCCCAGGTGCGGCAGGGCGATGACCCGAGGGTGGCGGTTGACCGCCGGACTGGGGAAGTCGCAGACATAGGCGCCGAGCTTCTTCGCATCCAGGGCCTGGAGCACCGCCGCCTCGCTGACCACGCCGTCGCGCGAGAAATTGAGCAGCACCGCGCCTGATTTCATCTGCTCGACATTGCCGGCATTGACCAGGTCGCGCGTGTTGGGCAAGAGCGGCACGTGCAGGCTGACGAAGTCGGCGCTCCTCAGCACTTCAACGACGCTGTTTGCCCGCTTGACCTGCGCCGGCAGGCGCCAGGCGGCATCGATGGTGATCTCCGGATCGAAGCCATGAACCTCCATGCCCAGCTTGATCGCGGCATCGGCGACCAGGCAACCGATCTGGCCCAGGCCGATGACCCCGAGGGTATGGCCGGCCAACTCGATGCCGGCGTAGGTTTTCTTGCCGTCCTCGACCTTTTTTTCCATGTCGGGATCCGCTGGATCGAGGGCGGCGACGAAAGCCAGCGCATCGCGCAGATTCCTGGAGGCCAGGAGCATGCCCGCGATGACCAGTTCCTTGACTGCGTTGGCGTTGGCGCCGGGCGCGTTGAACACCGGAACGCCGCGTGCAGACAAGGCCGGGACCGGAATATTGTTGGTCCCTGCCCCGGCCCGGCCGATCGCCAGGACGCTGGCCGGGATATCGAGCTTGTGCATGTCGGCGGAACGGACCAGGATCGCATCGGGCTGCGCCTGCTCCTTGGCCACGGCATAGCGTTCGCCCGGCAGGCGCTTCAAGCCCAGGGGAGAAATCTGGTTCAGAACCTGAATCCTGAATTTTTCAGCCATGGCTATTCTCGAATTCGGCCATGTAGTCGACTAGCGTCTTCACAGCCGAGAGGGAGACGGCATTGTAGATCGAGGCGCGCATGCCGCCGACCGAGCGATGACCCTTCAGTTGGACCATGCCGCGCGCCTTGGCACCCTTCAGGAATTCCTCGTCCAGCGCGGCATCTGCGAGCGTGAAGGGCACGTTCATGCGCGAGCGATCGGCCTTGGCGACAGGGTTCTTGAAGAAGCGGCTGGCGTCGAGAAAATCATAGAGCAGGCTTGCCTTGGCGATGTTCTGCTGCTCGATGGCGGCAAGTCCGCCCTGCTTCTTCAGCCACTGGAAGACCAGCCCGGCGATGTAGATGGCATAGGTCGGCGGAGTATTGAACATCGATTCGTTGTCGGCCTGGATCTTGTAGTCGAGCATCGCCGGCGGCGTCGGCACCGCCTTGCCGATCAGGTCGTCGCGGACGATGACGATGGTCAGGCCCGCCGGGCCGATATTCTTCTGTGCGCCGGCATAGATCAGGCCGTACTTGGCCACATCGACCGGTTTGGACATGAGGTTGGAGGACATGTCGGCCACCAGCGGCACATCCCCCGTGTCGGGAACCCAGTGGAATTCCACGCCGCCGATGGTCTCGTTCGCCGTGTAATGGACGTAAGCCGCATCCTTGTTGAGTTTCCAATCCGCCTGCGCCGGAGCGTACGTGAACTGCCTATCCTCGCTCGAAGCGACGACATTGACCTGGCAAAAGGCGCGGGCCTCCTTGATCGCCTTCTTCGCCCATTCGCCCGTATGGACATAGTCGGCACTGGCTTTGCCGGCCAGCAGATTGATCGGCACCATCTCGAACTGCAGCGTGGCGCCGCCCTGAAGGAACAACACCTTGTAGTTGGCCGGGATGGCCAGCAGTTCGCGCAGGTCGCGCTCCGCGGCCTCGGCGATGCTGATGAATTCCCTGCCGCGATGGCTCATTTCCATCACCGACTGGCCGCTGCCGTGCCAATCGAGCATTTCTGCGGCGGCTATTGTCAAGACTTCCTCGGGCAGCGCTGCGGGGCCGGCGCTGAAGTTGATTGCACGTGCCATATTCACTCTCCTTGGTCTGATTCTGGGTTTGGATCTGCGTCTTCGGTTTCAATCACTTTTTCGATGCCGGCGAGCTTGGTGCCATCATCGAGATTGATTAGCGTCACTCCCTGCGTCGAACGGCCCATCACACGGATCTGGCCGACCTTGGTGCGGATCAGCACGCCGCCGGTCGAGATCAGCATCAGTTCGTCTTCCGGCTGTACCAGCACGGCACCGATCACCCGGCCGTTGCGCCCGCCCGTCTGGATCGCGATCATGCCCTTCGTGCCCCGGCCGTGGCGGGTGTATTCGGCGATGGCCGTGCGCTTGCCGAAACCGTTCTCGGTCGCCGTGAGCACCGAGAACTCCTCGGTCGCCGCAACCAGCATCGAAATCACCGTCTGCTCCTTCTCCAGCATCATGCCGCGCACGCCGCGGGCACCTCGGCCCATGGCGCGCACATCGCCCTCGGCGAAGCGCACCGCCTTGCCGGCGTTGGAGAACAGCATCACGTCATAGCTCCCGTCGGTGATCTCGACTCCGATCAGGAAGTCGCCTTCATCCAGGCCGACGGCGATGATGCCGGCCTTGCGCGGATTGGAGAAATCCGACAGCGGCGTCTTCTTCACCGTGCCCAAGGCGGTGGCCATGAAGACGAAGTGTTCTTCGTCGAACTCCTTGACCGGCAGCACCGCCGTGATCTTCTCGCCCTCCTCGAGCGGGAAGAGATTCACGATCGGCTTGCCGCGGCTGTTGCGGCTGCCCTGCGGCACCTCGTACACCTTGAGCCAATAGACCCGGCCGCGGCTGGAGAAGCAGAGAATGTAATCGTGGGTATTGGCCACGAACAGATGGTCGACGAAATCATCCTCCTTCACCGTCGCCGCCTGCCTACCCCGTCCGCCGCGTTTCTGCGCGCGATAGTCGGCCAGCGGCTGGGCTTTGACGTAGCCCCCGTGGGAGAGCGTCACCACCATGTCCTGCGGGGTTATGAAATCCTCGATGCCCAGATCCTGGGTGTGCCTCACGATCTCGGACCGGCGCTTGTCGCCGAACTGGGTCTTGATCGCGGTCAGTTCGCCGACGATGATCAGGTTGATGCGCTCCGGTCGCGCCAGGATGTCGAGCAGGTCGGCGATGACGGCCATCACGTCCTTGTATTCCGAGACGATCTTGTCCTGTTCGAGACCGGTCAGGCGCTGCAGGCGCAACTCGAGAATGGCCTGTGCCTGAGCGTCCGACAGCAGATAGCCGCGGCCGGACATGCCGAACTCCGGGCCGAGGCCGTCGGGGCGCGACGCCTCGGCGGCGCCGCGCCGGAGCATCTCCTCGACCAGGGTCGAGCGCCAGGTCCTCGCCATCAGGCCACGCTTCGCTTCGGCCGGCGTAGGCGCCGCCTTGATCAGGGCAATGATCTCGTCGACGTTGGACAGTGCCACAGCGAGGCCTTCGAGAATATGACCGCGCTCCCTCGCCTTGCGCAGTTCGAATACCGTGCGCCGGGTCACGACCTCGCGCCGATGGGCGAGGAAGGCGACCAGCATCTCCTTGAGATTGAGCAGCCTCGGCCGGCCGTCAACCAGGGCCACCATGTTCATGCCGAAAGTGTCCTGCAACTGCGTCTGCTTGTAGAGGTTGTTGAGGATCACCTCGGGCACTTCGCCGCGCTTCAACTCTATCACCACACGCATCCCGGACTTGTCGGACTCATCCTGGAGGTGAGAGATGCCTTCGATCTTCTTGTCGTTGACCAACTCGGCGATCTTCTCCAGCAGGGTCTTCTTGTTCACCTGGTAGGGCAATTCGTCGATGATGATCAGTTGCTTGCCGCTCTTCTCCATGTCCTCGAAATGCGTCCTGCCGCGCATCACGACCCGGCCGCGGCCGGTCAGATAGCCCTCGCGCACGCCGGAAAGACCATAGATGATGCCGGCCGTCGGGAAGTCGGGGGCAGGCATGATCTCGATCAGTTTCTCGATGGCCATCGCGGGATCGGCGAGCAACGCCAGGCAGGCATCGACCACTTCGGAAAGGTTGTGCGGCGGGATATTGGTCGCCATGCCGACGGCGATTCCCGAGGATCCGTTGATCAGCAGATTGGGGATCTTCGCCGGCATGACCAGCGGTTCATGCTCCGATCCGTCGTAGTTCGGACCGAAATCGACCGTCTCCTTGTCGATGTCGGCGAGCAACTCATGGCCGATCCGGGCCATGCGGATCTCGGTGTATCGCATCGCGGCGGCATTGTCGCCATCCACCGAGCCGAAATTGCCCTGGCCATCGACCAGCATGTAGCGCAGCGAGAAGTCCTGCGCCATACGCACGATGGTGTCATAGACCGCGGTATCGCCGTGCGGGTGGTACTTGCCGATGACGTCGCCGACGATGCGCGCCGACTTCTTGTAGGCCTTGTTCCAGTCGTTGGAAAGTTCGTGCATGGCAAACAGCACGCGCCGATGCACCGGTTTCAATCCATCCCGTACATCGGGCAGCGCGCGGCCGACGATCACGCTCATGGCGTAATCGAGGTAGGAATGGCGCATTTCCTCCTCGAGGCTGATCGGCAGTGTTTCTTTGGCGAACGGAATCGTCATCTTCAAAATTACCGCGGAAAAAATCCTTGCAACAGGACAGCCCGTGCAAAAGCCTGCGATTTTATCATGGCAAGGCACCCGGCTCCCGGCACATTGCAAAGCCGCTCCAAAGCGCCCCGCTTGCGTTTGTATCTACTTGAGTTTTGTGCTTAAATCGGCCCGGCTTCGCGGCCGCATCCCAACCAATGGAGGAGTTCATCTTGAGCATCCCTGCCGTCAAGGCGACCTTGGTCGCAATCCTGAGCGTTGCCGCTGTCGCCCAGGCACAAACTGCCGGCGGATACCTGATCGATGGCCGAAACGATGTCGCCAAAAGCGGTTTCGGACTTTGCTGGCGGACCGGCTTCTGGACCCCCGCCATGGCGATTGCCGAATGCGACCCGGAACTATTCAAGAAGGATGTACTTCCAGCGCCGTTGCCCAAGGCAGCAGAGCCGGTCCGTCCAGTTGCGGCGGCGCCGCAGCCGGCACCCGCGCCGGCGGCGCCCAAGGTCATCACCATCGCGTCGAAGGCATTGTTCGATTTCAACAAGGCGGTGCTGAAGCCGGCCGCTCGTGTGCAGATCGACCAGGAAGTGGTCGATAAGCTGGCCGGTATCGGCAAGATCAAGCTCATCGTGGTATCCGGTCACACCGACCGTCTCGGTTCCGCCCTGTATAACCAGAAACTGTCGGAAAAGCGCGCCGAGGCGGTCAAGGACTATCTCGTGACCAGGGGCCTGAACGGTAATGCCATCGAGACCTTCGGTTATGGCAAGACCCAGCCGGCCCAAGGCGTGGCGAAATGCGACGACAAGCTGCCCCGAAAGAAGCTGATCGCATGCCTGGAACCCCATCGCCGCGTGGTGATCGAAATTCAAGGCAGCGCCAAGTGATCGGCGCCTAGGCCCACGTCAGACCCCGCCCAGTGCGGGGTTTTTTCCATGAAACCAGAGCAATCCATAGACACCCTCATCGAGGCACGCTGGATCATCCCGATCGAGCCGGGCGGCCTGTGCCTCGAGCATCATTCCCTGGCCGTTAAAGCAGGCCGGATCGTCGCGCTGCTGCCGACCGAGGACGCCAGAGGGCGCTTCGTCGCGCGACAACATCTCTGCCTGAGCCAGCACGTATTGCTGCCCGGCATGGTGAACCTGCACACCCATGCCGCCATGGCCCTGCTCCGCGGTTATGCCGACGACATTGGACTGATGGATTGGTTGAATTTGCACATCTGGCCAGCAGAGAACAGGCATGTTTCGCCGGCCTTCGTCCGAGATGGCACCCAGCTCGCCTGTGCCGAGATGTTGCGCGGAGGCATCACTTGCTTCAATGACATGTACTTCTACCCGGAGGCAGCGGCAGAGGCGGCCATCAGGCTGGGGATGCGCGCCGCGCTGGGGATGCTGGTGATCGAATTCCCCTCGGCCTACGCGGCCGATGCCGATGACTATCTGGCAAAGGGGCTCGCGGCGCGTGATGCCCTGCGCGACCAGCCGCTGATTTCCTTCTGCATGGCACCGCACGCCCCGTACACGGTCACCGACAAGACGTTCGAGCGTATCGCCACGCTGGCGGACCAGCTCGATCTGCCGATCCACATACACCTGCATGAGACCCGCGCCGAGATCGCAGACAGCATCAGGCTTTACGGCATCCGCCCCCTTGAGCGCCTGCAGCGCCTGGGCTTGCTCGGTCCGGGCCTGATCGCCGTGCACGCCGTTCATCTCGAGCCGGAGGAGATCGCTCTGCTCGCTTTGCACGGGAGCAGCGTCGCCCACTGCCCCACCTCGAACCTGAAACTGGCGAGCGGCATTGCTCCGGTTGCCCATCTGCAGGAGCGCGGCGTCCGGGTCGGCCTAGGCAGCGACGGCGCGGCCAGCAACAACCGCCTCGACCTGTTCCGAGAAATGCACCTGGCCGCCTTGCTGGCCAAGGTGACGCGCGGTGATGCCACAGTACTGGATTCCCATGCGGCATTGCGCATGGCGACCCTGGAAGGCGCCGCAGCGCTAGGATTGGAGCACAGCATAGGCTCTCTTGTCGCCGGAAAACAGGCCGATCTGTGCGCCATTCGTCTAGACGACACCAGCCTGCAACCCTGTTTCAATCCGGCTTCGCATCTTGTCTATGCCGCCGGGCGAGAACACGTCAGCCACGTCTGGGTGGCAGGAGTGGAGCGGGTACACGAAGGCCAACTGGTCGGAATTGACACAGCAGAATTGCTTGACATCGTGAAATCGTGGCATAATAGAATCGGAATTTGAGGTGGGGTCAGCCTCACAGCGGGTAAACAACAGTCCAGTCCAATTTAGTCCAATCCAGTCCATTTGCATCCGAACGAGGGGATCATGAATAAACAAGTCACTAAATATTCCTTGCTGGTTGCGGCTTTGCTCGGCATCAGCGCATCCGCCTTTGCCGAGACGGTCGATACATCGGCTTATTTGGTCGATGGCCGCGGCCTGGTCGCCAAGAGCGGCTTCGGTCTTTGCTGGCGCACGGGTTATTGGACGCCGGCCATGGCCATCGCC
>CAIVDC010000004.1 GCA_903904605.1 uncultured Sterolibacterium sp. | reverse complement strand
GAATTCGTCGCCAAGCATCCGCGCTACGAGAAGATCGGCCTGCGCGACCTGTGCGAACAGATCCACGGCATCTACAAGAGCAACGACGTGGCCAGGCTGACCACCGAAATGTACCTGTCGATCATGGAGCCGGCGATGAAGCCGGCCGACGCCTTCGCCAGGATGGCGCACCGGCAAATCGACCGGGTTCCGATCGACGAACTCGAAGGGCGCATCACCAGCGTGCTGCTGACGCCCTACCCGCCGGGCATCCCGCTATTGATTCCCGGGGAAATCTTCAATGGCACCATCGTCCGCTACCTGAAATTCGCGCGCGAATTCAACGAACAATTCCCCGGCTTCGAGACCGATATTCACGGTCTGGTGAAAGGCGGGGAGAATGGCAGAACCCGGTACTACGTGGATTGCGTGAAATCTGCCTAGTGGATGAAGAAAGTGGATATCCACATCGCGCCGCCCGCCGCGGCGGTGCCGAGCGCGCCCGCGAACAGCCATCTCTTTCTCGTCAGCACGGTGATCGAGGCGAGCGAGATGGCTACCTGGATCATGGTCAGCGCCTGGGCCAGCCGATGATGAGGATGCATCGTCGCCTCGGAGGATTCGTTGGCGCGGCTTGATGCCGCCTCCAGTTTGTCGGCCAATACCTTGATCTCGGCTTTTTCCTTCTTGTAGCGCTCGACTTCCTGCTGATAGAACTCGTGCTTGGCCGCGGGGGCAATAGCCAGGGCCAGTTCGGCAAGGTTCTGCTTGTTGCTCTTGGCCTGGTAGTAGGTCCATTGGTTGGCGGCCTCGGTCTTCTTCAGCACCGCCTCATTCTTGAGCAGCATGGCTTCATTTTGGGTCGCGCCCCCCTGGTAGCCGACAACGGCGCCGACCGTGGCCAGGATCGCCGTGACCACGGCCACGCGCGAGGCCAGGCTGTCGCCGCTCTGTGCGCCGTGCTCGACGGCATGGTCGTGCGGACCATGCACGTGAAAGCCTCCTTCTGACATGCGGACCTCCTCTTATGTATGACGATAGGTGACGAAGTCGTAGGACAACCCGTTCGCGCCGACATGCGATTCGCGCCCAACCTCTTGCCAGACGGTCGAGTCGAGCGCAGGAAAGCGCGTGTCCCCCTGGAAATCGCGCCGGATCTCGGTGATCTCCAGTTGCTCTGCCACCGGCAGCGCCAGGGCGTAGATCTCGGCGCCGCCGATGACGAAGGCTTGCTCCGCGCCGGCGCAGGCGTCGAGCGCCGCAGCGAGCGAGTCGACGACGATGCAGCCGGCGGCCTGGAAGCTCCGGTCGCGCGTGATGACGATGTTGCTGCGCCCTGGCAGCGGTCGTCCCAGCGACGCAAAAGTTTTGCGTCCCATGATCACGGGATGACCGAGAGTGCGCGCCTTGAATCGCTGCAGATCCTCCGGCAGCCGCCAGGGCATCGCGTTGTGGTCGCCGATGACGCCGTTCTGCGCTACGGCGGCAATCAGGGTGAGGCGGGGGCGGGCCGCCATCTATGTCCGGAAGCGCGACACGCTCTGGCGCAGGCCGGAGGCGAGGCTTTGTATCTCGTTGGCCGTGCCGGCGGTTTTCTGGGTGGCGCGGCTGTTCTCCTCGGACAGATGGGCCACCTTCTCGACGTTGCCGGCCAGAAGGTGGCCGGCCGTCTTCTGTTCCTCCAGGGCGTAGGATATTTCATTGACCGAGGCCACCACGGTGCGGCTGCTGGCGGTGATCTCGTCCATCACCTTGCTCGCCTCTTGCGCCTGGCTCACGCCCGCCCCCACCTGGGTGACGATGCGGTCCATGGCGCCGACCGCGCTATTGGCATTGGACTGGACCAGCGAGATCATCTCGCCGATCTCGGTCGTCGCGGCGGCGGTCCGCTCGGCCAGCTTTCTCACCTCGTCGGCGACCACGGCGAAACCGCGACCCTGCTCGCCTGCCCGCGCCGCTTCGATGGCGGCATTCAAGGCCAGCAAATTGGTCTGGTCGGCGATGTCCTTGATCACCTGGACGATACTGGTGATGCGCTGGGAACTTTCACCCATCGCGCCGATCGATTGCGATGCCTCGCCCACGGTCTCGGCGATGCCTGCCATATCGGCGGCCGTGCGTTCCATGAACTGCTTGCCGCTTTCCGCCCGCTCGCCCGACTCGGCGCTGATCTTGCGCGCATCGCCGGCACTGTCGGCGACATGGGCAATGCTGGTGGTCATCTGCTCCACGGCCGCCGCGATCGATGCCGCCGCCTCGCTCTGATCGGCCGACCCGCGCGCCACGTTGCTCGAAGCGGCCGACAGCGCTTCGGCCGACTTGCCAAGACTGTCCGCGCCGCCCTTCACTTCCACGATCATCGTCGTCAGTTGCCGACCCATTTCCCTCAGCGCCGCCAGCAGGCTGTCGTCGTCGCCCGGTTTCACCGGGATCTCGATGCTCAGGTTGCCGCCGGCGATCTCGGTCACCGCCCTTTTCGCCTGCTCGGGTTCGCCGCCCAGGGGTCGCGTGATGCTGCGGGTAAGCGCCCAGCCGCCGCTGACGATCAGCAGCAGCAGGGCAAGGGTCAAGGCCAGCAGGATGAGCTGCGTATTTCGATAGACCCGGGCCGAAGAATCCTTGGCTTGACGAATCAAATCGCCCTGATAGTCGGCAAGCTTTTGCTGCGCCTTCTGGTACTCCAGCAGTTTCGGACGCACTGATTCGGATAGAAAGCGCTTGGCCTCATCGATCTTCTGGGCGGTCATCAGCTTCTTCTGTTCATCGTTGCTGGCAATATAGACTTTTCTCACCTCGGCAATTTCCTTCAGCAACGCCTTGCCCTTGGCCGTGTCCTCCAATTTATCGATGGCGTCTATATTCGCCTGATTGAGCGTCCTGGCCTGCTTGGACGCCTCGGCATACTTTTCGGTATCGGCCTGATTTCCGGTCAGCATGGAATCGCGCTGCACCAGTTGGGCCACGGCGAGCGAGAGCGCACTGGCATTGATCATCGCGGCGATCGGCAGCCGCTGCTCGACGATCACCCGCAACTCTCCATTGACGTCCGACAGGCGCTGCATCACGACGCCCATCGAGATGATGACGACCAGGGCAATGGCGCCAAACGCCAAGCCCAAGCGCGTCCCGATCCTGAGACTTGCCAACATAGCGACCTTCCTCCTCGACACCGTTCCTTGATTGCAGATGTAGAAATCAGCGACTTCCGCATCGGGCGGCCGTCGCCAGGCAATGTTTCCGTGGAGCTCCCACGCTGAAGGCGCGCCGGGTGTTCAGCAGGGTCGGCGCACTATAGCAGACCCTCACACTGCCATGGGCGCCGTGAGCGGCGCATGGTGCCGGTAGCCTTCAAGCGAAAAATCGCCCGGTACGATTTCTTCAATCCACTCCGGCTCGTACACTCCGGTAAGCGCATAGGCGGGAATCCGCTCGGACAAGACAAGTTTCGGGGCGGCGAACGGCTTGCGCTTGAGTTGCTCCTGCAGCATGTCAACGTGGCTTTCGTAGATGTGGGCGTCGCCGATGAAATAGGTGAACCAGCGCGGCACATACCCGGTCAGGCGTCCCACCAGATGCAGCAGCGCCGCTCCTTCAGTGAGATTGAATGGCGTGCCCAAGCCGATGTCGTTGCTGCGGATGTACAGGCAAAGCGATATTTCACGGGTCGATTCGCTGACCAGGAACTGGTACAGCAGGTGGCATGGCGGCAGGGCCATCTCCTCGAGCTGGGCCCAGTTCCAGCCGTGGAACAGGATACGCCGGTCGCCCGGATGGTTCATGATGGTGTCCAGGCACTGCCGAAGCTGGTCGATGGCTTTGTACAGCAGGACGCTGCCGGTCTTGCCCTCGCCGTCGGCATTCGCAACGACGCCGAGTTGCTGGTAGCCACGGCGCACAGCGTCGGCGATCTGTGCCGCACTGCCCGGCTTGTTCACGTCGATGAGCTTGTACGCAGGCCATTGCCGCCATTGAACGCCGTATACGGGCCCCAGGTCATCCTCTTGGAGCCTGTAGGGATTTGTCAGCCACTGTGGGTTCTCGTTGGCGTTCTGGTCCCACACCTTGCATCCGAGCGCGCGGAAGTCCGCGGCACTGCGAGTCGCCCGAAGAAAGCCGACCAGTTCGCCGATGGCGGACTTGAATGCGAGCTTCTTCGTCGTGACGGCCGGAAACCCTTGTTGCAGGTCAAAACGCATCATTGCCCCGGGCATGCTGAGAGTCCGCACCCCCGTGCGGTTCTCCTGCCAGTTGCCGGTGTCGAAGATGGATTGGACGAGGTCGAGATAGGGCTGCATCGGGTGGCGCTTGCCGGGTTGCTATAATCGACCGATATATTAATGGAATTTACCGTCATGTCCCTCGTCAGGTTCCAGATCGTTTCCGGGCGTCTCGACGCAGCCGCCCTTGCCCGGCATGCCCATGTTCTCGTCGTGATGCCCGCCGCCAAGGCTCTTTCCGATGATCTGCCTGGCCTGGCCCAGTTGCAGGCGGTGCTCACACGGCGCGACATGAAGGTCGAAGAACTGGCCGGGACGCCGCTCGCCGCGGATCTTCCGTCCGGCTGCCGCTGCGCCTTCGCCATGATCGACGCGGCCAAGCCGCGCTTCGAACAGCTGACCGCCCTGAGAAAGGCCGTGCAATTGCTGCTGGACGAGAGGCCGCGCAGCATAGCGCTCGCCGTCTGCGGTGCCGAAGGCGAAGCGGCGCGCCAACTCGCCCGCGAGGCCGTTTTCGTCCTGCAGATCAATGGCGCCGTCCTGCCGCAGAGCAAGAAGAAGGTGGCCAAGCCGCTCGCGCGGATCGTCGTCTATGGCGAATTCAATCCGGCAGACTTCGCTGCGGTGAAGGCGCTGTCCCGCGCCAACACCCTGGCGCGGGAACTGACCGCGTTGCCGCCGAACCAGTTGACCCCGGCGCACTACCGCGAACGGGTGCGTGATCTGGCCAAGGACCGCGGCTGGAAGATCGAGGAATACGACTTCAGGCGCCTCAAGAAGATGGGCGCCGGCGCCTTCTGCGCCGTGGCTCAGGGCTCGGGCGACAAGGATGCGGCGATCGTCCACCTGAGTTTCCGTCCGAAGGGCGCCAGGCGGAGCGTGGCGCTGGTCGGCAAGGGGATCTGCTTCGATACCGGCGGCCACAATCTCAAGCCGGCCAAGTACATGGCCGGCATGCACGAGGACATGAACGGCTCGGCGGTGGCCTTGGCGCTTTTCCTGGCGGTGGCGGAGCTCAAATTGCCGGTGGCGGTGGATGTCTGGCTGGCCATCGCGCAGAACCATATCTCGCCGGAAGCCTATAAGCAGAACGATGTCGTCAAGGCCCTCGACGGCACCAGTATAGAAATCGTGCACACCGACGCCGAAGGCCGCTTGGTCCTGGCCGACACCCTGACCCTGGCCGCCCGGAGGCAACCCGACCTGCTGATCGATTTCGCCACGCTCACCGGCAGCATGACCTCGGCACTGGGCAATCGTTACGCCGGTGTCTTTGCAAGCAGCGATGCCCTGGCAGCTCTGGCGGTCGGTGCCGGGCGCCAGTCGGGCGAACGTGTCTGCGTGTTCCCGATGGACGGGGATTATGAAGTTGCACTCGAGAGCAAGGTTGCCGACATCAAGCAATGCACGCTGGAGGGAGCGGCCGACCACATTCTCGCCGCGCGCTTCTTGAAGCGCTTCACGCTCGACCGGCCCTGGCTCCACGTCGACCTTTCCTCGGCCAATTGCAGCGGCGGCCTCGGCGCGGTCGGCAGCGACATCACCGGCTTTGGCGTGGCCTGGGGCGCCGGCCTTCTGGCGCAGTGGCTGGAAATCGGCGAAATATGATCATTGCCATACAAAAATAGTTGGCCTTGAGCTATCCTTCCCGGAGGAGGCAAAGATCATGCAAAACCTGTCCGTTGTGACGCCGGAGCCGTTTTCCGGCCATCAGCCACCGGGTTCGTTGCCGGAGCCTGACGAACTGTTGGGCAAGGCGCCTGCAGCGGCGATCATCGAAGCCGCCGCCTGGCTGGAGGCATTGCCGGAAGGCCTTCCGCTGTCGTTGCGCCTCGAGCAGGTGTTGCGGCTCGAAGAAGTTGCCCGGCCGCAGGAGCGCCGCCTGGTCGACGACTACCTGATTTCGCCGCGCCTTGGCCGCCGCCAGGAGTACCGCTTGTGGCAGATCAACAACGACTATCGGATGCGGCTGGTCGCTGCCTACGAAAACTGCCTGGACCGATATTCGGCAGGCGAGACGGGCGCCGACGGTATCCCCGCTTCCCTGCTGTATGCCCGTCTGCTGAGCGCCTACGTGGCCTGCCACAAATGGGCGCGTTTCCGCTACGGGCCGATCGGCGGCCGACTCTGGTCAGGCGCGGGGCACGCCTACCTCGGCGCAGTCGATGCCGGGCTCGCGGCCATTCCCCTGTCGATATTCCCTGGCGCCGGCAAAGAGACATCGCCAGAGCGCGAATACCTGAAAGTGCTGATGCTCCACGCCTCGTCGATGGACAATCTGCTGCCGACCGAAATCGAGGTGGCCCTGCAACTGATCAGCTACTTCCTGTCTTACTTCACTTTCACCGAAGAATTGCGGCATGGCAACGTCTTCTGGGTCGATGCGGCCAAGCCGCTGCCGCCGACCAGGCTGGCCAGGCGGCCGGAACTCGCGCCGACGCTGCGTTTCTTCAGTGCCGGCAAGGCGCTCAAGGCCGTTGCCGAACTGCGCCTGCAGATCAAACGGGCGGGCGAGGTGCCCGCCGATGTCGGGATCGGTCGCCATTTTTCCGCGGCGAGCGTGTTGTCGGTGCTCGACCACCTAGCCCGCCACTGGGGGCCGACGCCGCCTGAGCGCAGCAACACCCGTCATCAGGTCAATTCGCGTCTGGTGGTGATCAATGGTCTTGCCGCGATCCAACTCCGGCTCGCCGGCAAGGTCGAGCTTTGTGGCGACACGAGTGAAGACTGGATCGCAGAGAATGTCAGCCAGGACGGCGTGGGTGCCAAGCGGCCCCTTGCGGCCGGCGACTGGATCCGTATCGGCGCCCTGGTCGGCATCCAGCCGGAAGGCGGCGACAACTGGCTGATCGGCGTGATTCGCCGCTACAACCGCGAGACCGAAACCTTGAGCTTTGTCGGCGTCGAGACGGTGGGCAAGGCGCCGCGCCTCATCGTTGCAGCCGGCAGCGGCGCGGACAGCGCGGCGACTTTGCTCGACACGCCGCATGTCGGCGATACGGTGAGCCTGGTGCTGGCGCACGGCGCCTTCGACGAAACCGAGCCGATCACTTTTGAACTAGACGGTGTCACGATGCGCCTGCAGCCGCTGGCGCTGGCCGAGACCGGCGCCGACTTCGTTCGAGGCCGCTATCGGGTCGAGGAGCCCTAGGCACTCAGCCGGCTTTTGGCCGTAGCGCCGACTTGGGGCGGAAGGCTTTGACCACTGCCCCGTTCGTCTCGATGTAGGGTCCGCCAATCAGATCGATGCAATAGGGAACAGCGGCGAAAATGCCGGTCACGACTGCCCGGCCTTCCGCGTCCTTGACGCCCTCGAGCGTTTCCCTGATCGATTTGGGCTGGCCGGGCAGGTTCAGGATCAGGCTTGCGCCGCGCGGGTGATTCCGTATGGCGCCGACCTGGCGCGAGAGGATCGCGGTCGGCACGAAGTGCAGGCTGATCCGGCGCATCTCTTCGCCGAATCCCGGCATCACCTTGCTCGCCACGGCCAGCGTGGCTTCCGGCGTGACATCGCGCACCGCCGGACCGGTGCCGCCGGTGGTGAGCACCAGGTGGCAGCCGGCCCCGTCGCAGAGCTCGATCAGGGTTTTCTCGATCTCGGCCTGCTCGTCGGGAATCAGCCTTGTCTCCATGCGCCAGGGCGAGGCCATGGCGGCCGAGAACCATTCCGTGAGCGCCGGAATGCCCTGATCTTGGTAGACGCCGCTGGAGGCGCGGTCCGAGATCGACACCAAACCGATGAGCAACTCGTCTTTCATCTTAAACGCCTTCCGATGGTGAACCGGCTTCTTCAAGCTCCCGCAAGATCCTGAAGATTTCGCGAAAGGCGCGCGGCGGCCGCCCCTGCTCCTGCTCCTTCTGTGCGTTGCGGCGCAGTTGGCGCAGGTGTTGCATGTCGGCCCCGGGGTGGTCCGCGGCGATCTCGTTGAGGGCCGCGGCTTCGTCCGCGAGGAGCAGCGTGCGCAGCCGCTCGATACGGTGGAAGCGGGCGTTTTCAGCGGCGGAGGCACCGTTCAACGCTTCCTGGGCGGCCAGGAAGGGCGCCGGGTCTATGGTGCGCATCAGCTTGCCGATGTACTGCATCTGCCGCCGCTTCGCCTCGTGCTTGGTAAAGCGCCGCGCGTCGGCGAGCGCGATCCTCAATGCATCCGGCATGTCTATTTTCGCCAGCCGCTCGGCAGGCATATCGACGAGTGCCTGGCCGAGAACCTGTAATGCGCTCATCTCCCGCTTCTTCTGCGATTTGCTGGGCGGCTCGGGTTTATCTGGGGTGTCCACGGGTATCATTATAGCTTTGTCACTGGCGGATCCTCTTACCCATGTCAGCATCAGAATTCAGCTACCCCCTTGAAGCGCTGCGCCAATTAGCGGCGGACGTCTTGCACCATGCCCAGGAACTCGGCGCCCGCGCCTGCGAAACCGACGTTTCCGAAAGTTTCGGGCAGTCCGTGACGGTTCGCCGGGGGGAGGTCGAGACCATAGAGTACAACCGCGACAAGGGCATCGGCGTCACCGTCTATCTGGGCCAGCAGCGCGGCCATGCCAGCACCTCGGATTTTTCGCAGAAGGCATTGCGCGCCACGGTCGAGGCGGCGCTGTCGATCGCCCGCTTCACCGCGCCCGACCCCTGCGCCGGCCTGCCCGATGAACAACGTCTGGCCAAACAGGCGATGGATCTGGATCTCTATCACCCCTGGACTCTGCCGGTGGAGGATGCCATCGCCATCGCCAAGCGTTGCGAGCAGGCGGCCTTCGCGGTCAGCCCGATGGTCAGGAATTCCGAAGGCGCCAGCGTCTCGGTGCAGCAGTCGCAGTTCATCTCGGCCAACAGCCTGGGCTTCATGGGCGGCTTCCCGACTTCGCGACACTACCTTTCCTGCTCGGTGATTGCCGGAGAAAACGAAGGGATGCAGCGCGACGACTGGTATACGACAAGTCGCGATCCGGCCCGCCTGGCCTCCCCCGAGGCGATCGGCGACTATGCTGCGCGCCGCGCCCTGTCGCGCCTCGGCGCGAAGAAGCTGAAGACGCGCTCCGTGCCAGTGCTGTTCGAGGCGCCTCTGGCTTCCGGCCTGATCGGCAGCTTCGTTCATGCCGCCAGTGGCGGGGCGCTTTATCGCAAGTCCTCGTTCCTGCTCGACCGTCTCGGCCAGCGGATATTTCCTGCGCATCTTCAGATCAGCGAGCGGCCGCATCTGCCCGGCGCCCTGGCGAGCAGCCCCTTCGACGACGACGGCGTGGCGACCGCCGACCGCGAGGTGGTGCAGGACGGCGTGCTCCAGGGCTACTTCCTGTCGACCTATTCGGCGCGGAAGCTGGGCATGCAGACCACCGGCAATGCCGGCGGCTGCCACAACCTGATCGTCAAGCCGGGCAGTCTCGACTTCCTGGGCCTGTTGCGGGAAATGGGCACGGGACTGCTCGTTACCGAACTACTCGGCCAGGGCATCAACTATGTCACCGGCGATTACTCGCGTGGAGCCGCAGGCTACTGGGTGGAGGGCGGCGAGATTCAATATCCGGTGCAGGAAATCACCATTGCCGGCAACCTGAAAGAGATGCTTGCCGGCATTGTCGCCGTCGGCAACGATGTCCTGGTGCGCGGCTCTAAGCAGGTGGGCTCGATCCTGGTCGAGCGCATGAAGGTGGCCGGTGTCTGAAGGCCGCGTGTAGAGTGCGGGTATTGGGGAGGTGGAGTATTATCGTTGATAAATACTGCACATCGGGCTTTGATTTCCACAGCAAAAGCATCAGCCTAGAAGTCCTAACGGTAATACTTTAAAGGAGATCATTCATGGAAAGACGTTCGTTTCTGAAGAAGGCGAGTGTGGGCCTCGCCGCCGGCGCGATCGCTGCACCGGCGATCGCGCAAACCGCGCCGACGGTCAAGTGGCGCCTGGCATCCAGCTTTCCCAAGAGCCTGGACACCATCTACGGCGCGGCCGAACTGGTCTCCAAGCGCGTGGCGGCTGCGACCAACGGCAAATTCCAGATCCAGGTGTTCGCCGGCGGCGAGATCGTCCCGGGCTTCCAGGTGCTCGATGCCGTCAAGGACGGCACGGTCGAGATCGGCCACTCGGCGAGCTACTACTTCGTCGGCAAGGATCCCACCTTCGCCATCGACTGCGCCATTCCCTTCGGCCTGAACAGCCGCCAGCAGACCGCCTGGATGATGCACGGCGGCGGCCTCGAACTGATGCGAGAGTTCTTCAAGGAATACAACATCTACAACATGCCCTGCGGCAACACCGGCGCCCAGATGGGTGGCTGGTTCCGCAAGGAAATCAACACCGTCGCCGACTTGAAAGGCCTGAAGATGCGTATCGCCGGCCTGGCCGGCAATGTCCTGGCCAAGCTCGGCGTGATCGCCCAGCAGATCCCCGGCGGCGACATCTATCCGGCGCTGGAGAAGGGCACCATCGACGCCGCGGAATGGGTCGGCCCCTATGACGACGAGAAGCTCGGCTTCAACAAGGTCGCCAAGTACTACTATTATCCGGCCTGGTGGGAAGGTGGCCCGCAGCTGTCGATGTACGTGAACCACAAGCAGTGGGATAGCCTGCCCAAGGACTACCAGGCCATCCTAGAGGCTGCCTGCTGGGAGGCGCATGTCGACATGCAGGCCAAGTACGACGTCAAGAACCCGCCGGCCCTGAAGCGCCTGATCGGCGGCGGCACGCAACTGCGGCCGTTCTCCAATGCCATCATGGCCGCCTGCTACAAGGCCGCTAACGAGTTCTACGAAGAGACCGCCGCGAAGAACGCCAAGTTCAAGAAGATCTACGAGCCGTGGAAGAAATTCCGCGACGAGGAGATCCAGTGGTTCAGCATCGCCGAAGGGCGCTTCGACGACTTCATGCAGGCCGCTGCCCGCGCAGCGCAGCGGGCGCCGGCGAAGAAGAAGTAAGCAATCAGCAATCAGCAAGCAACAAAAAGCCCGCGCAACGCGGGCTTTTTGCTGGCTGAGCCGGCGGCTACTTTCCGCCGTCATCCTTCTGCATTTCGCGCTCGATGGCCTGGGCCGCATCGTCCGGAGCGGGCGCGCCGTCGCCCGTAGGCCCTGGGAAGGCGTCGATGGGCGGTGGAATCATGATCTGGATCTTGGAGGTGTCGACCTTTACGGTCTTGTCCAGGCCCACGCTGACGATCTGCGGGAAGGCGATCAAGAGGCCCACCATGACGATCTGGATCAGCACGAAGGGCACGGCACCCCAGTAGATCTGCGTCGTCTTGACCGTCGGCGGCGCCACCGAGCGCAGGAAGAACAGGGCGAAGCCGAAGGGCGGGTGCATGAAGGAGGTCTGCATGTTCACCGCCATCAGGACGCCGAACCAGATCAGGTCGATGCCGAGCTTGTCGGCGATGGGCCCGAGCAGCGGAATGATGATGAAGGACAGTTCGAAGAAATCGAGGAAGAAGGCCAGCACGAAGACCAGCAGGTTCACCACGATCAGGAAGCCCAGTTGGCCTCCCGGCAGCGCGGAGAGCAGGTGCTCGACCCAGACGTGGCCGTTGATCCCATAGAAAGTCAGGCTGAAGACCCGGGCGCCGACCAGGATGAAGATCACGAAGGCGGTGAGCTTCGCCGTCGAATCCATGCCCTGCCTGAGCAGCCTCCAGCTCAGGCGGTTGCGGACCAGCGCCATGATCAGGGCGCCCGTGGCACCCATGGCGCCGCCTTCGGTCGGCGTCGCGATGCCGACGAAGATGGTGCCGAGCACCAGGAAAATCAGGGCCAGCGGCGGTATCAGGACGAAGGTGACTTTTTCCGCCATCCTGCTGAGCAGATGCAGTCTGAGCAGGCGGTTGGCCACCGCCAGGACGAAGGCCACGCCGATGCCGACCGACAGGGTCGCGACGACCAGTTCGTCGAGCGGCGACTCGGGGTCGTAGTTGTGCGCGAAGAGCCAGGCGCTGGCGACGGAGACGATCGTCAGGACGAGCAGGGAAATGGCCCCGCTTCTGCCGGAAGCTTCCTTGAAGACCCGCGCTTCCGGGGGCAGGGCCGGGGCCCAGGAGCGTTTGACGAAGGTGACGCCGAGAATGAACAGGATGTACAGGCCGGTCAGGGCGAAGCCGGGAATGAAGGCGCCCTTGTACATGTCGCCGACCGACTTGCCCAACTGGTCGGCCATGATGATCAGCACCAGCGAGGGCGGGATGATCTGCGCAAGGGTGCCGGAAGCGGCGATGACCCCGGAAGCGAGCCGCTTGTCGTATCCGTAGCGCAGCATGATCGGCAGCGAGATCAGCCCCATGGAGATCACCGAGGCAGCCACCACGCCGGTAGTGGCTGCAAGCATGGCGCCAACCAGCACCACGGCGTAGGCCAGGCCGCCGCGCACCGGGCCGAACAACTGGCCGATGGTGTCGAGCAGGTCCTCGGCCATGCCCGACCGCTCCAGGATCAGCCCCATGAAGGTGAAGAAGGGGATCGCCAGCAGGGTGTCGTTGCTCATGACGCCGAAGATCCGGTCCGGCAGCGCCTGGAACAGCGCCGGGTGGAGCAGGCCTAGTTCGATGCCGATCAGTCCGAAGACAATGCCGTTGGCGGCGAGGGAAAAAGCGACGGGGTAGCCGATCAGGAGGAAGACGATCAGCGACGCGAACATGATCGGCGCCAAATTGGCGATGAGGAATGCGCTCATGGCTTGGCTCCCGCGGCGCGCGCCTTGATGTCCTCGGCCAGTTCCTCTTCGGCCGTCTTGTGGTGCTCCTTCTCGCCCGGATCGGGGACCAGCCCGCGCAGGAAGGCGAAGCGCTTGATCATTTCGGAGGTGGCCTGAACGATCAGCAGGGCGAAGCCTGCCGGCAGCAAGAGGCGCGCCGGCCAGAGAATCAGGCCGCCGGCGCTGGACGACCGCTCATGGCTCTCGAGGGCGGTGACGAACACCGGCCAGGAATGCCAGAGCACCAGCAGCGCCATCGGCATCAGGAAGAAGATCGTGCCGAGGATGTCGATCCAGATCTGCACGCGCCTGGGAAACTTGCCGTAGACGACGTCGATGCGGACATGCTCCTGCTTGAGCAGGGCATAGCCGGCGCCGAGCAGGAAGACGGCGGAGAACAGATACCACTGCAATTCCAGGAAGGCATTCGAACTCATGTCGAAGAGCTTGCGGACAACGGCGTTCACCGCGCTGACCAGCACCGCAACGAGGACCAGCCAATAGACTGCGTGGCCGATGCGTTCGGTCATGGCGTCGATCAGCCGCGAGAGTTGCAACAGGAGTTTCATCAGTCAGTCTCCTTCGGGGTTCCGACCCGAATATCGAAATTAGGCGGCGCTTCTTGCCGAGGCGCCAAGCGGGCGTAGCTTAATCTGGAATCGCCGGATTTTCCAGAACATTGTGGAAAGCTGCCGGGGCGGCATGGTGCTAAAATCGCCGTTTGACACCCAGTTGCAGACCGCGCCCATGTTTTCCAAGAAAATGACCCTGGCCAAAGTTGATCCCGAACTGTGGCAGGCAATTCAGTCCGAGAATCTTCGCCAGGAAGACCATATCGAACTGATCGCCTCCGAGAACTACGTTTCCTACGCCGTGCTCGAAGCGCAGGGCTCGCAACTTACCAACAAGTATGCCGAGGGCTATCCCGGCAAGCGTTACTACGGGGGATGCGAATTTGTCGACGTCGCCGAGCAGTTGGCGATCGATCGCGCCAAGAAGCTGTTCGGCGCCGAATATGCCAATGTGCAGCCGCACTCGGGCTCGCAGGCGAACCAGGCGGTATATTTCTCGGCGCTCGCCCCGGGGGACACCATCCTCGGTATGTCTCTGGCCCATGGCGGTCATCTGACCCACGGCGCCAGCGTCAATATCTCCGGCAAGCTTTTCAACGCCGTCGCCTACGGCCTGACCAGCGATACCGAGGCGATCGACTATGAGGATGTCCTGTTTCTCGCCGAGAAGCACAAGCCCAAGATGATCGTCGCGGGCGCCTCGGCCTATTCGCTGAAGATCGACTTCAAGCGTTTCCGCGAAATCGCCGATGCCGTCGGCGCCCTCCTGTTCGTCGATATGGCGCACTATGCCGGCCTGGTCGCCGCCGGCTTCTATCCGAATCCGGTGCCGCTTGCCGATTTCGTCACCAGCACCACCCACAAGACCCTGCGCGGTCCGCGCGGCGGACTGATCCTGGCGAAAGCGGAGCACGAGAAAGCCCTGAACTCGGCGATTTTCCCCAGCCTGCAGGGCGGTCCGCTGATGCATGTCATCGCCGCCAAGGCACTGGCTTTCAAGGAGGCGATGACGCCACAGTTTCGCGATTACCAGGAGCAGGTGATCGACAACGCCCTGGTCATGGTCAAGGTGCTCTCGTCCCGCGGGCTGCGCATCGTATCCGGCGGGACCGAGTCGCACATGTTCCTGGTCGACCTGCGCAGCAAGAGCATCACCGGCAAGGCTGCAGAGGCTGCCTTGGGCGAGGCCCATATCACGGTCAACAAGAATGCCATCCCAAACGATCCGCAGAAGCCTTTCGTCACCAGCGGCATCAGGATCGGCACGCCGGCGATGACCACGCGCGGCTTTACCGAGATCGAGGCCGAACAGGTCGCCGGATTGATCGCCGACGTACTCGATGCCCCTGAGGACGGGTCGGTGATCGAACGGGTCAAGATCGAGGTGGGCGAGTTGTGTAAGCGATTCCCCGTCTACGGCGCTTGAGGGCGCTGGACCATGCCGATCGCTGAGCCATGAAATGCCCCTATTGCGCTGAGCCCGCTACCCAGGTCGTCGATACCCGGGAAAACGAGGACGGCGATACCGTGCGCCGTCGGCGGCGCTGTCTCGCCTGCGACAAAAGGTTCACCACCTACGAACGGGTCGAGCTGCAACTGCCGCTGGTGGTGAAGAAGAACGGCAGTCGCACGGAGTATGACCGCGAAAAAGTGCTGGCGAGCATGATGCTGGCTCTGAGAAAGCGCCCGGTCACCACCGAGAGCGTCGATGCCTCGATCGACCGCATCGAGGAAAAGCTGGTGACGCTGGGTGAGCGCGAAGTGCCGAGCGACAAGATCGGCGAACTGGTGATGCGCGAGCTGAAGAAGCTGGACAAGATCGCCTATATCCGTTTCTCTTCTGTCTACCGGAATTTCGAGGATGTCGAGGAGTTCTCCGATGCCATCCGCGAGGTCAGGAAGCCGCGTCTGCGGCGCCCCCGCAGTCCTGCCTGAACTTCACAATGTTCAGCGCCGAGGACCATCGCTTCATGGCGCAGGCGCTGCAACTGGCGCGGCGCGGCCTGGGCCAGACCACGCCGAACCCGTGCGTCGGCTGCGTGCTGGTGCGCGACGGCGACATCATCGGCGAGGGATTCACGCAGCCCGCAGGACAGAATCACGCCGAGATCGAGGCGCTCGCCGATGCCAGTTCGCGCCACGGAGATGCACGCGGGGCCACCGCATACGTCACGCTCGAACCCTGCAGCCACTACGGCCTTACACCTCCGTGCGTGGAGGCGCTGATCGGTGCCGGAATTCATCGCGTCGTTGCCGCGATGGAAGATCCCAATCCGCTGGTGTCCGGCCAGGGTCTGGAGAAGCTGCGCGCCGCGGGCATTGCCGCCGCTTGCGGCCTGATGGCGGCCGAGGCGGAGGCACTGAATATCGGCTTCGTCTCGCGCATGACCCGCGGCCGGCCGTGGTTGAGGCTGAAGATTGCCGCCAGCCTGGACGGCAAGACCGCACTCAACAACGGCCGCTCGCAATGGATCACCGGCGCCCCGGCCCGCCTCGATGGCCATCGCTGGCGTGCCCGGGCTTGCGCCATCCTGACCGGCATCGGAACGGTCCGGGAAGATGATCCAAGGCTGTCGGTCAGAGGCGTTGAAACGAACAGGCAGCCGCTCAAGGTCGTGGTGGACAGCCGCCTGGAGTTGCCTTTGACGGCCCAGGTGCTGGAGGGCGGCAATACCCTAGTCGCAGCGGCGAGCGCCGATGCAGCCAAGATCGAGGCACTCGCCAGCTGGGGCGCCGAGGTGGTGGTGCTGCCGAACAGTCGGGGCAAGGTCGATCTGGCCGGCCTGATGGCCGAGCTGGCGCGCCGCGGCATCAACGAAATCCATGCCGAGGCCGGCCTGAAATTAAATGGCTCGCTGCTGCGCGAGGGGCTGGTCGACGAACTGCTGCTCTATCTCGCCCCGATGCTGTTGGGCGACGCCGCGCGCGGCATGTTCGATCTGCCGGAACTGGCCGACCTTGCCGGGCGCTATGACTTGAAACTGGTCGACCTTGCGCGCGTCGGCGAAGATATCAGAATACTCGCCCGGCCGGGCGAGTGCCGCACACGGCGCAACCAGGGTCGCGCGGGATAACAATTGAGCGCCACTCCATCGCCAGCCCGTCGAGCAGCAGCAAGCGCCCGGCGAGGCTGTGGCCGCAGCCGATCAATAGTTTCAGCGCCTCTGCCGCCTGCATGCTGCCGACGATGCCGGTGAGCGGCGCGAACACGCCCATCACCGCGCAGCGCACTTCCTCGACGTCTGCGCCTTCGGGGAACAGACAGTGGTAGCACGGCGAGGCGCTGTCTCTCGGGTCGAATACCGATATCTGTCCTTCGAAACGGATTGCCGCGCCGGATACCAGAGGTTTTCCCGACCTGACGCAGGCGCGGTTGACGGCATGGCGCGTCGCGAAGTTGTCGCAACAGTCCAGTACCAGGTCGACGCCTGCGATCTCGCTTTCGAGGGACGCACCCTGCAGCCGCTGTGCCAGCGCGATGACCCGGCATTCGGGATTGATTTCGGCCAGCGCGTCCCGCCCGGATTCGGCCTTGGGGCGGCCGATGCCGCGACTTCTGTGGAGGATCTGCCGCTGCAGATTGGTCAGATCGACCGTGTCGCCGTCTGCCAGGACGAGCGTTCCGACCCCTGCGGCTGCGAGATAGAGCGCGGCCGGCGAACCCAGCCCACCCGCGCCGACCACCAGCACCTTTGCCGACAGCAGCCGTTCCTGCCCCTCGACGCCGATCTGCGGCAGCAGGATGTGGCGGCTGTAGCGCAGCAGCTGTTCATCGTTCATCGCTGCTTACAAGAAACCTAGCGCTTCTGGATGATCTGCCAGGCCTTGAGCAGTCCAAGCGCCTGGTTCAGCTGGTAGTCATTCTTCGAGGCCAGCTCGAATACTGCCGGCTTGGTTTCCGTTTCGCCTTCGCTCTTGCCGCTCTTCGGCTGTGCTTTGGGCACGGCGATCTTTTCCTTGTCGTTTTCGAGGTGGCGCTCCAGATCCGCTTCTCGCAGTTGCTCGTGCGAGCCGCCGTTGGCCGTTTCTTCCGCCACCACATCCGGGGTGATGCCCTTGGCCTGGATCGAACGCCCGTTCGGCGTGTAATAGCGCGCGGTGGTGAGCTTGATCGCGGTATTGTTGGAGAGCGGCAGGATGGTTTGCACCGAAGCCTTGCCGAAGGTCTGGGTGCCGAGGATGACCGCGCGCTTGTGGTCCTGCAGGGCACCGGCGACGATTTCCGAAGCCGAAGCCGAACCGCCGTTGACCAGCACGACCAAAGGCACCGTCTTGATGCCGGGCGGGAGATTTTTCAAGTAGTCTTCATGGCTGCCGCGCAGATAGTCTTCCGGGCTGGCGATAAATTTACGCTTGGCGTCCGCGCTGCGCCCGTCGGTGGACACAACCAGCGCCTTCTCCGGCAGGAAGGCGGCGGCTACGCCGACTGCGCCGTTCAGTAATCCACCCGGGTCGTTGCGCAGATCCAGTACCAGGCCGCGCAGGCCATCCTTATCCTGTTTGTAGAGCGCATCGAGTTGCTTGACGAGGTCGGCGGCGGTCTCTTCCTGGAATTGGGAGATGCGCACATAACCGTAGCCAGGGTCGAGCATTTTCGACTTGACGCTTTGCACCTTGATCTTTTCGCGCGTCAGGGTCATCACGATCGGCTTGGTTTCGCCTTTTCTTGCGATGGTCAGGGTGATCTGGGTCTTCGGTTTGCCGCGCATGCGCTTGACGGCGTCGTTGAGCGTCATGCCCTTGACCGGCGTGTCGTCGAGCTTGACGATGAGATCGCCAGCTTTGACGCCGGCCTTGAAGGCCGGGGTGTCGTCGATCGGCGCGATCACCTTGACGAAACCATCCTCCATACCGACTTCGATGCCCAGTCCGCCGAACTCTCCCTGGGTGCTGACTTGCAGGTCCTTGAACGCATCCGCGTCGAGATAGGCCGAGTGCGGGTCGAGGTTCGAGAGCATGCCGCTGATCGCATGGGTGATCAGCTTCTTGTCGTCGATCGGCTCGACGTAGCCTTGCTTGATGGCATTGTAGACATCGGCGAAGGAACGCAACTCCTCCACCGGCAGCGTCGTCGTCTCATCCTTGCCGGCGACGGCGGAAAAATTGAGGCTGACGAGAATGCCTGCGACCAGTCCGAAGAAGATCAGTCCGATTTTCTGCAATTTGCTGCGCATGTATACTCCGAGATTCACTTAAAGCCGGCCCATTTGAGCGGGTCAATCGCTGTTCCCTGATGCCGGAGTTCAAAGTATAAACCGGATTCGGGGTTGCCGCCGCTGTTGCCCACGGAGGCCAGGACTTCACCGCCTTTCACCGTATCGCCGACCTGGCGGAACAAGGACTGGTTGTTGCCATAGACGCTGAGATAGGCGTCGCCGTGGTCCACGATGATCAGGTTGCCGAAGCCGCGCAGCCAGTCGGCGAAGACCACCCGGCCGGCCGCTACCGCATGAACATCGGCGCCTTCGGGGGCGCGAATAAACAGACCTTTCCAGGTCGCGCCGCCCTCAGCATAGGGCGAGCCGAAGCGATTGGCCAATTGTCCCCGCGTGGGCAGGTGCAGGCGGCCCTTTTGCCCGGCAAAGTCGCCCACGTCACGCTCCTTGCCCCCGGTCGGCGCCACTGCATGCCGAGGACGGGGTCTGTTGGCGGCAGGCCGCTTCGCAACGATGCGGGACAGTCCCGCGATCAGGATGCCCAGACGCTTTTCGTTGCGCTGCAAGGTGTCTATCTCGCGCCGTTGCAGTTGGATCTTGCCCGACAGTCTGGTCAAGACCCGATGGCGCTGCTGCTGCTGGTTGAGCAGTGCGGCACGTTGCAGCTGCCGCCGTTGCTCGATGGCAGCCAGGTCGTCCCGCTTGGCGCGTGCCGCCTCCACTAGACGCCTTTTTTCTGCAAGAGCGTTATGCAGCAGGCGCAACAGCTTTGCCTCGGCGCGCGACAGCAGCGAAAGGTAGCGGAGATCGCGCGCCGCCTGGTTGGGGTCGGTGCCGGCCACCAGCAGCTTCAGTGCGTCGGCGTCGCCATTGACGTATTGGTGGTAGAGCAGGTGTTCCAGCTGTGCTTGTTGTGCGGCGATCTTATTTGCCAGCCGCTGGGACTGTTCGCCCAATCCGGCAATCTGCGTTTGGGTCTGTTCGCGCAGTTCGCTCAGTTCGCGCAGTCCGCGATTGGTGTCGGAAATCGCAGACTCGGCCTTCTGCAACTGGTCTGCTGCTTCGGCGCGGGTTTCCTCGCTTTTCGCGAGGTGACCGCGCAGGGTCTCGATGCGGAGTTGCAGGTCCTTCAACTGGGCCCGTTTTTCCTGCGCAACCGGTGCTGACGCGGCCAGCGCGCTGCTGGTGCCAATCAGCAGCGCCAGCAGAATAGCGGCGTAGGCGAGCAGCCTACCTGGTCTTGCCCTGGTTGGCGACGGCCTGCATGGCTGCCTTGATGGCTTCCTCATTGCCGAGATAGTAATGCTTCTGCGGCTTGAGATCGTCGTCGAGCTCATAGACTAGCGGCTGGCCAGTGGGGATGTTGAGGCCGACGATCTCGTCGTCGGAGACGCCGTCCAGATACTTGATGAGTGCGCGCAGGCTGTTGCCATGAGCGGCTATGACAACGCTTTTGCCCGACCTTACTGTCGGCGCGATAGTCTCCTGCCAATAAGGCAGGAATCGGTCCACGGTATCCTTGAGACATTCCGTCTTGGGGAATTCCCCCGGCGCCAACTCTGCATAGCGCGGGTTTCCGGTTTCCAGTCGGGGATCGCCGTCGGCCAGGGCCGGAGGTGGAGTGTCGTAGGCGCGGCGCCAGATGAGCACCTGTTCCTCGCCGAACTTTTCCGCGGTCTCCGCCTTGTTGAGCCCCTGCAGGGCGCCATAGTGGCGCTCGTTGAGACGCCAGGAGTTGTGGATCGGGATCCACATCCGATCCATTTCCTCGAGTACCGTCCACAAGGTCTTGATGGCGCGTCTTAACACCGAGGTGAAGGCAACGTCAAAGCTATAGCCTTGCTGCTTGAGCAATTGGCCGGCGGCAACGGCTTCTGCCAGGCCCTTTTCAGTAAGGCCGACGTCGGTCCAGCCGGTAAAGCGGTTTTCCTGGTTCCAGGTCGATTCGCCGTGACGCAGAAGGACGATTTTCTTCATTGGGGTCCGGAAGCTTGATCAGGCGCAGGCCGATTGGGCACTGCCAAGGAAGTATTCTATAATATTCCACGATCTTGTTCGACTGCAGACTGTATCCAAGCCGCCACCCTGACAATACGATGGACAATGCCATCCACGATCTGATCGAGAAGCAGGAGCAAATCGAGACGGCGGCACGTGCGCTGAAGGCGATATCGCATCCGTTGCGGCTCAAGATACTCTGCGTAGTCGGCGACGAAGAGGTCTGCGTCCAGGATATCGTCGATGCGGTCGGCACCACGCAGAGCAACATCTCGCAGCATCTCGCCATCCTGCGGGACAAGGGCGTGTTGCAGACGCGCAAGGACGCCAACCGTGTCTATTACCGCGTCGCCGATGCCCGCACCCTGCAGTTGATCGTGCTGATGCGCGAGGTGTTTTGCGGCATTCCCAACCTGAAGAATTGATGGAGTCTTGATGGAATCAAACTTGCTGCAATTTGCCGAGAATAACCTGATGTATGTCGGTCTGGCCGCCGCCAGCGGCGGCATGCTGCTCTGGCAGATCTTTAGCGGCGCAGGCGGCGGCAGCGGACTTACCCCGCTCCAGGCGACGCTGATGATGAATCACGAAGATGCGCTGGTGCTCGACGTGCGTGAGGCGAGCGAGTGGTCGGCCGGGCACATTCCCAACTCTCGCCATATCCCGCTTAGCCAACTTCCGAAGCGCATTCATGAACTCGAAAAATTCAAGACTCGGGCGCTGATAGTCAATTGCCAGAGTGGCAACCGCTCTGCGTCTGCTTGCGGCACTTTGAAGAAGCAGGGTTTTGAAAAAGTACATAACCTCGCCGGCGGCATCGGTGCCTGGAGAGAAGCTGGCCTGCCCATCACCGCGAAATGATGTTGCCATGACCGCCAAAGTTCTGATGTACTGCACCGCCGTCTGCCCGTACTGCATTCGCGCGGAACAACTGCTGAACAGGAAAGGCGTCTTCAGTATCGAAAAGGTGCGCGTCGATCTTGAGCCCGCACGGCGGGAGGAGATGATGGCGCTCACCGGCCGCCGCAGCGTGCCGCAAATATTCATAGGCGATACGCACGTTGGCGGTTTCGACGATCTCGCTGCCCTCGATCACGCTGGCGGCCTTGACCCGCTGCTGGCGGCCGCCTGAGCCACCTAGCACTCCCACCCCCACCCCCTTTCCACCGACAAGGTTCACCATGAGCGAAGCCCCCGTGTTCAATATCGAGAAGATCTATGCCAAGGATCTATCCCTGGAAATTCCCCATGCTCCGCAGATATTCCTCGAACGTGAGGCGCCAGAAATAGAGGTGCAGTTGCACACTCAGGCCGCCAGCATCGACGAAGGCTTGTACGAGGTGGTGCTGACCGTGACGGTGACCGCCAAGGTCGCCGAAAAGACCCTGTTCCTGGTCGAAGCAGGTCAGGCCGGGATCTTCCAGTTGCGCAACGTGCCGCAGGAAGACATCGATCCGATCCTCTCGGTGGCGTGCCCCAATATTCTCTTCCCCTACGCACGCGAAACCGTTTCCGACCTCGTCGTGCGCGCCGGCTTTCCGCCAGTCCTGCTCTCGCCGGTGAATTTCGAGGCAATGTACCAGCAGCGGCAGGTGGCGCAGCAGCAGATGCCTGGATCGACAGAAGTCCCGATCCAGTGATCGCCATGCGCCGGGGCGGCCTCGCGGCGGTCTTTTTCTTGCTGGTCTCGGGCTCCGCAGCCGCGCTGGATTATCGTTCGTTGGCCGAGCCCGCAGTGATGTACGATGCCCCATCAGCCAAGGCCCAACCGCTCTTTGTCGTTGCCCGCTACACCCCGGTGGAAGTGGTGGTGGCACTAGAGGGTTGGCTCAAGGTGCGCGATGCAACAGGCAGCCTGGCCTGGGTCGAGAAAAGGGTCGTTAGCGAAAACCGCACCCTGATTGTGAGCGCGGCGCGGGCCCGGGTTCTCTCGTTAGCGGAAGCGGACGCGCCTTTGGTGTTTGTAGCTGAGAAGGGCGTGGTACTGGAACTCGTCGAGGCGGGACCGCCCGGTTGGGCCAAAGTGAGGCACCGTGACGGTCAGACCGGTTTTGTCAGGGCCAATCAGGTGTGGGGATTGTAGTGGACTATCCGGCCCCCCTCGCTTTGCCCCGTCGCCGGACCGGCGGCGCGGGCAATGCTCGCCGAATTCCCTGCCTAGTCCCGGGGAATGGGGTAACTCGCCAGCAAAGATGAGACTCGCCGTTCTCGGCGCAGGAGCCTGGGGCAGCGCACTGGCCATCGCCCTTGCGGGAAGGCAGGCGGTCACACTCTGGGCGCGCGATCCGGCGCAGGCGGCGGTGCTGTCGAGGGCTCGGGAGAACGAGCGATATCTGCCCGGCTTCGGTTTTCCGGAAGGCTTGGATGTGGCTGGCGACTTTTCAGCCGCCGTCGCCGCGGTCGATCTGGCGCTTGTCGCCGTGCCACTCGCCGGTCTGAGGCCGACGCTTGCCGCCTTGCGCAAGACGGCTCCGAAGCTGCCCTTCCTGTGGCTGTGCAAAGGGATGGAAGCCGGCAGCGGTCTGCTGCCGCACCAGGTTGCTGCCGAGATCGGGGTGGACGTGCCGTGCGGCGCATTGACCGGGCCGAGCTTCGCACAGGAAGTGGCGCGCGGCCTGCCTACTGCCTTGACCCTTGCTTCCCATGACAGCGGCTTCGCCCACGCATGGGTTCATGCCCTCTCCGGGCCTCGCCTGCGTCTTTACGCCAACGACGATGTCGTCGGCGCCGAAGTCGGCGGAGCGGTCAAGAACGTGCTGGCGATTGCCACCGGCATTTCCGACGGCTTGGGTCTGGGCGCCAATGCCCGCGCCGCGCTGATTACGCGCGGGCTAGCCGAGATCACCCGTTTCGGCGTCGCATTGGGCGGCCGGCGCGAGACCTTCATGGGGCTGGCCGGCTTGGGCGACTTGATCCTGACTGCGACCGGCGATCTTTCGCGCAATCGCCGCGTCGGACTGGCGCTGGCGTCGGGCAGGCCCCTCGCAGCGATCACCCGCGAACTAGGCCATGTTGCCGAAGGCGTGTTGTGTGCACAGGAAGTGTCGCGCCGGGCAGCGACGCTTGCCGTCGATATGCCGATCACCCAGGTGGTTTGCGCGGTGCTCGCTGGCGACATGACGGCCGCCTTTGCCGTGGAGCAATTGATGGGACGCGACACGAAGGACGAATGATCAGCCTCCACCGGCAAAGCCCAACTGGCGCCAGGCCTCGAAGGCCACTATCGCTACCGTGTTGGAGAGATTGATGCTGCGGTTGCCGGGTCTCATCGGCAGTCTCAAGCAGCGTCCAACGGCAATGTGGGCAAGGATTTCGGCAGGCAGGCCGCGCGTCTCTGGCCCGAAGATGAAGGCGTCATCGGCCTGGTAGCGTGGCTGGTCATGGCGGGTTTCGCCCTTGGTGGACAGGGCGAACAGACGGCGCTTTGTTCCCGACAGTGCAAGCAGCGTTTGGCATGCCGCCCAGTCCTCGTGGACGCAAACCTCGGTAAGTTCCGCGTAGTCCAGTCCGGCGCGGCGCAGCCGTGCTTCACTCAACTCGAAGCCGAGCGGCCTGACCAAATGAAGCCGCGCACCGACGTTGGCGCAAAGACGGATGATATTGCCGGTGTTGGGCGGGATTTCCGGCTGATAAAGAATGATGTCGAAGCTCATGGACGGTCAATGGTCGGGCATCAGGGTTCGCGCCACGACCCAGTTCGTGACCCGGGTGGCGCCGTGCTTCTTGAGGGTGCGGGCAAATTCGTTCAGCGTCGCTCCGGTCGTCATCACATCATCGACGACGATCACCGATCTTCCTGTCAGGTCCCGCCGACACTCGAAAACCCCGCGAACATTCCTGTGCCGCTCTTGCCACGGCAGGCTTGCCTGCGGCGCAGTGTCGTGCGCCCGGAGGCAGTCACCCAGGGGCAGCCCCAGCCCGAGCGCGCGCGCCAGCGGTCTGGCGATTTCCAGCGCCTGATTGAAGCCGCGTTCCCCTAGCCGTCGCCCGGCCAGCGGCAGCGCCAGCATCAAGTCGCCGCTGGGTCGGGGAGCTGCCAGGAGCGCCCGGGCGAACCATGGGGCAAGTGCCAGCCGGTGCTGGTACTTGAGTGCCTGGATCAGCCGGTCGACGGGAATACCGTAGCGAAATCCGGCGAGAGTCGCGTCGAAGTGAGGTGCATAGGCGAGACAGCGACCGCAGGTTTCCCCGGCAGGCGACGGCAGCGCGCAGACCGGGCAGAGCGCCGCCGGCAGAAGCGGCAGGGTACCGGCGCAGTCCGGACAAAGGATCTCGGCGCCTGCCGCGGCGCCGCAGAGCAGGCAATCCTGCGGCAACAGCGTGGCGCCTATTGCCCTCAAAACCGGCGCCGCGGCATGAAGAATTGACAAGTACCGCTCCTTCATCGATGATCTGCCCTCCGCATTTTAGGCGTTTATTTGCCAGACTAGGATCCGCCATGTCAGCCATTTCCCCCGAAAAAGCCTCAAACACCACTCAGACAGCACCGAAGTGGCGCACCGCCGAGGTCGAGGCGCTGTTCGCGCTGCCCTTCAATGATCTGCTCTATCGCGCGCAGGAGACGCACCGCAAACACTTCGACGCCAATGCCGTGCAGCGCTCCACTTTGCTTTCGATCAAGACCGGGGGCTGCTCTGAAGATTGCGGTTACTGCTCGCAGTCGGCGCATCACGATACGGGTCTCGAACGCGAGTCGCTGCTGCCGCTTGAGGAAGTGGTCGCGGCAGCGAAAGCTGCGCGGGATAGCGGGGCCACCCGTTTCTGCATGGGCGCTGCCTGGCGCGGTCCCAAAAAGCAGGATCTCGAGCAGGTGAGCAAAATGGTCAGCGCAGTGAAGGGCCTGGGCCTGGAAACCTGCGTCACGCTGGGCATGTTGCAGGAGGGCCAGGCGGAGCAGCTCAAGGAAGCCGGCCTGGACTACTATAACCACAACCTGGACACCGCCCCCGAGTTCTACGGCCAGGTGATTTCTACCCACAGCCAGGCTGATCGCTTCGACACTCTGGAAAAGGTGCGCGACGCGGGTATCCACGTCTGTTGTGGCGGTATCGTCGGCATGGGCGAGAGCCGGCGCGCACGGGCCGCTCTTGTCGCTGAACTCGCCAATATGAGCCCGCCGCCCGAGTCGGTTCCGATCAACCACCTAGTACCGATTCCCGGAACGCCGCTGGAACATGTCGCCGACCTCGATCCCTTCGAGTTCGTCCGCACCATCGCTTGCGCCCGAATCACCATGCCGGCCAGCATGGTGAGATTGTCCGCCGGCCGTGAGCAGATGTCCGACGAACTCCAGGCGCTTTGCTTTCTGGCCGGAGCCAACTCGATCTTCTACGGCGACAAGCTGCTCACGGCAGAAAATCCTGAAGCCGGGCGCGACGAGGTGTTGTTTTCCAGGCTTGGCCTCAAGGCGATGTAGCAGGGGGAGATGAGGCAAGATTTTGTCCGTGCCGCCGGGAGTTACGATTCGGCCGCGGTGCTCTCGCGCGAGACCGGCCTGCGCATGGCCCAGCGCCTCGATTTTGTCCGGATCGCGCCGGATCGCATCGCCGACGTCGGCTGCGCCACCGGCGACGGCTTGCGCGAACTGCAGCGGCGTTTTCCCGCAGCCTTGCCGCTGGCCATAGACTTCGCCCGGCCGATGCTCAATGCGGTGCGTTCGCGCACGCCGCTCATCGGGCGCGTGTTCGGGCGGGCGCCGCGCCTCATCAATGCCGATGTGCGCGCCTTGCCGCTGGCGCCCGGCTCACTGGGCCTCGCCTGGTCGAATCTGATGCTGCACTGGCTTGACGATCCCCTGCCGGCCTTCGCCGAACTCCGTCGCGTGCTTCAGGTCGGTGGTCTGCTGATGTTTTCCATGCTCGGTCCGGACACACTGAAAGAATTGAGAGCCGCCTGTCTCGATGCCGGCATTACGCCCCCCTTGCGGCGCTTTCAGGACATGCATGACGTCGGCGACATGCTGCTGGCTGCCGGTTTTGCCGACCCGGTGATGGACATGGAGATGGTGACGTTGACCTACCGGACGGGGCGCGGCCTGCTTGCCGACCAGCGCCATCTGGGGGCGCGCGATGGTCTGTTCGGCGTCTTGCCTTGGCGCGACTGGCGCAAAGTCTTCAGCGCCTACGAGCGTCGGCGCGAATCCGGGCGCCTGCCGGCGAGCTTCGAGGTGGTCTACGGCCACGCCTGGAAGCCCGAGGCAACCGTGGCTCCCGACGGCCGAGCCATCATCCGTTTCGAGAACAGGCGACCTTAGGGCGTGTTCCGGAGAGTTCTCTTGCCCAGATCGGCTCCCGCCGTTTGCCTTTGCCGTTCCAGTTCGCGCCAGAGCGCGCGGATGCCCAGCAGCAACCCCAGGAGCGCTGCGTAAAGCGCCGGCAAGGTGGTGTCCCTTTTCACCAGCCACCAGTAGTGCACGACCCCGAGCGTGGCAATGGCGTATACCGAACGGTGAAGCTGCTGCCAACGCCTGCCTCCGAGGCGCCTGATCATGGCATCGCTGGAAGTGGCGGCGAGCGGCAGGAGCAGCATGAATGCGGACATGCCGACCGTGATGAAGGGCCGCTTAAGGATGTCCTTGGCGATCGCCTGCCAGTCGAAGAATTGATCGAGCCAGAGGTAGCTGACAAGGTGCAGCATTGCGTAGAAAAAGGCATAGAGTCCGAGCATACGTCGCAAGCGCAGCAGCCAGTGCCAGCCGGATAGTCTGCGCAGCGGCGACACCGTCAGGGTAATGAGCAGAAAGTTGAGAGTCCAACTGCCCAGCGAGCGTTGGATGAATTCAATCGGATTGGCACCGAGGGCGTCGTCCCATGCTCCCCAGGCGAGCCGCAGCAGCGGTACCAGGCAGAGGACGAAAAGTATTCGCTTCAGCGCGGCGAGTTGCCGCGCAGTGGCCGGTCCCGCCATCAGAAAAACTTCTGCAGATCCATGCCGGTATAGAGTCCGGCCACCTGTTCGGCGTAACCGTTGAAGGGCAGCGTCCTTCTTTTCGCGAATTCGCCGATGCGTCGCTCGGTCGCCTGCGACCAGCGCGGGTGATCGACCGCCGGATTGACGTTGGAATAGAAACCGTACTCGCGCGGCCCCGCCTTCATCCAGGCGGTCCAGGGTTCCCGGTCGGTAAGCCGGATCTTGACTATCGACTTGGCTCCCTTGAAGCCGTACTTCCAAGGCACCACCAGCCGCAGCGGGGCGCCGTTCTGGTTGGGCAGGACTTCGCCGTAGAGTCCTACGGCGAGGATGGTCAGCGGATGCATCGCCTCGTCCAGGCGCAAGCCTTCCAGATAAGGCCAGTCGAGCACGGCGCTCGCGACGCCGGGCATGGTTTTCGGGTCGGCGGCGGAGATGAACTCGACATATTTCGTGGCGCCTTGCGGTTCAACGTGCTTGAGCAGTGTCGCCAGCGGCAGGCCGAGCCAGGGAATCACCATGCTCCAGCCCTCGACGCAGCGCATGCGGTAGATCCTTTCCTCGAGCGGCGCCATCTTGATCAGGTCGTCGATGGCGAAGGACTTCTGATGTTTCACCAGGCCTTCGATGCTGATTTGCCAGGGACGCGTCTTCATGCGCTGTGCCAGTTGCGCAGGATCGGTCTTTTCGGTGCCGAATTCATAAAAGTTGTTGTAAGTCGTGACGCTCTTGTAGGGCGTGGGCGTTTCCGTCGTACTCCAGGGGCTCTTCAGGGTGGCGGAAAATTTCTCTCCGGCGCAGGCCGACTTGGGAAGTGCTGCGGCCAGCGCCGTGCCGGCCAAGCCCTTGAGGAATTCGCGGCGCTTGTCGAATACGGCACGCGGCGTGATTTCCGAAGGCACGGTGTCTGCGGGTAATTGGATCAGCATGATGCTTCCTCAAGGTGCTCAGGGATTGAGCTGGCGATAGACTATCGTGGCGACGCGCAACAGTTCGGCTTTTTCGGCGCTGCCCGAGAGTGCATAGCCGAAGCGGCCATCCAGCCAGTAGAAAACGCCGATGTTGCCTTCTCTGGCAAAACGGAAGGCAGTCTCGCCGGACCCGTTTCCACTGGCGTCGTTGCGCACATACAGCGTAAGCCTGGCGCCGCGCCCGTCCTGGTACATGAACTGGGCGACGGCACCGTTCCCGCTGCCTCCTTCGCCCGTCAGCAAACGTCCGCCGAGCAGGGCGTAACCGGCGGCTTCCAGATGCGGCGGTTTCAGCGTCGCTCCCAGGCGCTTCGACAGCCAGGCAATGAGATGGGCCTCCTGTGTGGCATCGACTTCGACCGGATGGCGCACCTCGGGGCTGAACACGGCATGGGCCAGTGCCGCTTGGTACGGCAGCGTTGTCTGGCGTTCGGTGGAGGGATATTCGCCGCGCACCTGGAAGCCGACGATGCCGCCAAGCGCAAGCCAGGCGAGGGCCGCCGCCGCCCGCAACAAGGAAAACCGCCCAGGGCGCCTGATAGCATCGAGCAGGCGTGCCGGCAAGGGGGCAACCAGGATTGGGTCGTAGGCGCGGTGAAGGAACGCGTTCTGTGCACGCCACGCCTCGACTTGTGCCGCTTCATGAGGATGGCTGGCGAGCCAGATCTCGACCTCGGTACGACGGGAGGCGATCAGTCGCCCGTCGCTAAGGCCGTGGAGTTCCTGTTCTTCAACGGAGTGAGAGATCATTTGACGACTTTCAGCGAGGCTCCGCCGGTTTGGCCGTCGAGCAAAGCGCCGAGGCGCACCCGGGCGCGCGACAGGCGCGACATCACCGTACCCAGCGGGACGCCGAGCACCTGCGATGCCTCGGCGTAGGACATCTCCTCCAGGCCGATCAGCAACAGCACCTCGCGCTGGTCGGCGGAAAGTTCCGCCAGCGCTCTATCCAGATCGCGCAGGGCGAGCCCGTCAGCTTGCGTCGCACGCGTCTGCGCTTCGGGCATGGCTTCGTCGGCGCGGAACTCGACCAGCGGCGGCGTGCGTATCTGGTTCACAAACACGTTGTGCATGATTGTGAACAGCCAGGCGCGCAGATCGCTGCCGCGGCGCCATAGAAGCCATTTGTTCAGGGCGCGCTCCAGCGTGTCCTGTACCAGGTCATCGGCGCGAGCGGCATCCCCCACCAGGGCCTGCGCATAGCGGCGCAGGCGGGGAATTTCGGTGACGATGGCGTCGCGACCGAACATTTAGCGCCTGGCGACGCGCCAGCATTTGTTCATGCCGTCAAAACGCCTGTCGCCGAAGAGACGGGCCGGCGTCGAAGGCATTGCCTGGAAGCTTGAAGAATTCACCCTGGACTTTTGCCGTATACCCGGACACTGTGTCAACAGCCGGCGACGTCGTTTTATTCCAAGGAAAAGGAAGCGAACTGGCCAGGAACAGGGTGGTCGCACCATCCTGTTTATGAGGCTACTATCTGAATCAGTGAATCAGCGCAATCCCGCGACGTAGTCCGACAAGGCCTTGATCTCCGGGTCGGTCATTTTGAGGGCGATCATGCGCATCATTTTGTTCGGATCGTTGCTGCGTTCTCCTGAACGGAAGCTTCTCAACTGCGCTTCTGTATATTCGGAGAACTGGCCGGAGATACGTGGAAATTGCGCCGGAATTCCGGCGCCGGTCGGCCCGTGGCAGGCGGCGCAGGCAGGCAGGCCCGTGGCTGCGTCGCCGGCACGATAGAGGCGTTGGCCGTACTCGACGGTCTCCCTGTTTTTCGCCACCTCGGACTTGCGCGGTTGCGCTGCAAAATAGGCAGCGAGGTTCCTCATGTCGGCGTCGCTCAGGCCGGCCGCCATGCCGTTCATGATCGGATTGACACGTTCCGGCTTCTTGTCGCCTACGCTCTTGAAGTTGCTCAGTTGCTTGTAGATATAGGAGTCGGTTTGGCCGGCCAGTTTGGGATTGCCCGGAATGACGCTGTTGCCGTCTGCATTGTGGCAGGTAACGCAGACTGTCGTGGCGATTGCCTTGCCCTTTGCGGGATCTGCCTTGGCGGCCTCCGGATCTGCGGCAAGTGCGCCAAAGACGCTCAGGGCGAGCGCTGAGCCGATACCGGCGATCAGGATGCGTTTCAGTTTCATTGTCCAACTCCTAGAAGCTTCAGACTGCCCAAACCTGTTATTCTATATCAACCCCTTTGCATTCTGCACGCTCGCCGTGCCCGTACCATGCCGTTGTTCCGTCATGCGGTTTTTGAGATTTCTGTTGCCAAGCCCTCGGATCTCCAGCCGTCCGCGGCTCCGGAGATTGCCTTTGCGGGCCGTTCCAACGCCGGGAAATCGAGCGCCATCAACACCCTGGTCGGGCATACCCGGCTCGCTTTCGTCAGCAAGACGCCGGGCCGCACGCAACTCATCAACTTCTTCCGGCTGCCCAGCGGCGTCTACCTCGTCGATCTGCCCGGCTACGGTTATGCCGCCGTGCCGGAACTGATCCGCAGGCAGTGGCGGAATCTGCTCGAGCATTACCTGACGAGGCGTCCAAACCTGATCGGTCTGGTCCTGATCATGGATGCCCGGCGACCGCTGACCGAGCTCGATGTTCAGATGATCAATTGGTTCGTTCCGACCGGCAATCCGATACACGTTCTGCTCACCAAGGCCGATAAACTGTCCAGGCAGGTGGCAACGCAGACCCTGCGCGAGGTGCGCGAGGCGGTTGCAGGCTACGGTGATCAGATGACGGCGCAGTTGTTTTCCAGTTTGAAGAAAACCGGTGTCGAGGAGGCCGAGCGCGTGGTCGGTGGATGGCTAGCCGCGAAATAGGCAAAGAAAGCCCCCGGTCAAAGGGGAGGGAACCGGGGGCGCGCGGCCTTAACGAGCGTCAAGGCCCCCGCTCGCGGAGGTTAGGCGGGAGACGGATTTTTACCATCTGCTGCGTGGGAGATTCGAATTGGCGAATAGTTCCGCAACATATTCAATTTTGATTGGGTAAGCCATGATTACAAAAGGTGTATTTCCGGCGGTCCGGATGCGTAGAATGCGCCGCGACGATTTCTCGAGGCGCCTGATGCGGGAACACAGGCTTAGTGCCGACGACCTGATCTATCCGGTGTTCGTGCTCGAAGGTCAACGCAAGACAGAGGCGGTTGCCTCGATGCCGGGAGTGCTGCGGCTGACGCTGGATCACCTCTTGCCGGTGGCCGAGCGGGCGTTCGCCTTGGGCGTGCCGGCACTGGCCCTGTTCCCGGTGATCAATGCCGACAAGAAGAGTCAGGGCGCGGAGGAAGCCTGGAACCCCGACGGTCTGGTGCCGCGAGTGGTTGGCGCACTCAAACGGGAGTTTCCCGAACTCGGTGTGATCACCGATGTCGCTCTCGATCCCTATACCAGCCACGGTCAGGACGGTCTGATCGATCCCGGCGATCCGCGGGGTTATGTGCAGAACGACGAGACTCTCGAAGCCTTGGCGAAGCAGGCGCTCAGCCACGCCCAGGCCGGCGCGGACGTGGTGGCGCCTTCCGACATGATGGACGGACGGATCAAACGCATTCGTGCGGAGTTGGACGGCGACGGACGGATTCACACGCGCATCCTCGCCTACTCGGCCAAGTACGCCTCGTCCTTCTACGGGCCGTTCCGGGATGCGGTCGGATCTTCCGGCAACCTGGGCAAGGGCAACAAATACACTTACCAGATGGATCCCGCGAATACGGACGAGGCCATGCGCGAAGTCGCCTTGGATCTCGAGGAAGGCGCCGACATGGTGATGGTGAAGCCCGGCATGCCTTACTTGGACATCGTGCGCCGGGTCAAGGACGAGTTCGGTGTACCGACCTACGCTTATCAGGTCAGCGGCGAATACGCCATGTTGAAAGCGGCCGCCATTAATGGCTGGATCGATGGCGAAGCCTGCATGCTGGAGGCGCTGCTTTCCTTCAAGCGCGCTGGCGCCGATGGCATTCTCACGTATTTCGCCTTGGAAGCGGCGCAGTTGCTGCAGCGGCCCTAGCCCCGAAAAGTCCATCGGGCGATACCAAAGCCATGGCGGCATAGGCCAGGAGTCCCTCTGGGAAGTGCTATCCTTGCTTTCGGCCGCTAGGGATTGGGGAATGTCCTGCTATCCGGCCAGAAGCGGCCATTGCTGTGGCCACTGGGCAAGCGGATCATCCTTGAAGCCGCCTTTGGCAAACTGGTGCAAGCGGCCGAGCGCGTAACAGCGCAGGAGGTTCGCGTGGGCGGCGAAGCCGTGGTCGGACGGGAGTGCGCCCTGGGTGGCGGCCACCCGCAGCGACTGTTTCAATGAAGCCTCGACGCGGTCGAGCAGCTGGTTGATGCGCGCCTGCAGCCGCTCGTTCTCGAAGACTAGGGCGTCGCCGATCAGGACCCGGGTCAGGCCTCGATTCTTCTGGGCGAAGCCGAGCACCAGGGCGACGATCATCTGCGCCTGCTTCAGGCCGGCCTCCTCCGCGGCGGCGATTTGGTTGATGACGGTAAACAGGCTTTCCTCGATGAATTCGATCAGTCCCTCGAACATCTGGGCCTTGCTGGCGAAATGTCGATACAGGGCCGCCTCGGAGACATCGAGCTTTTTCGCCAGTGCGGCGGTGGTGATCCGCTCACCCGAAGGGTCTTGCAGCATCTCGGCGATCACCTGCAGGATTTGCAGCTTGCGTTCGCCTGGTTTTTTCGCCATGGGGGTTCTCTTCCTAGAGTTTGCCGAGCCTGTGCGGCAGTTCGAGCACGGATTGTAGCCGCAGGTCGACCCAACCGGGCAGCTTCGCCGCACGGCTGATCCACACGGTCTTCATCCCCATCGCTTTGGCCGCTCGGAGATTGGCGGCAGTGTCTTCGACCATGACGCAGCGCGAGGGGGTCAGCCGCTCGGCCTTGATCAGGCGCATGAAGCTCCGGATATCGGGTTTTGGCCGAAAGCCCGCGTGCTCGATCGTATAGACCGCGTCAAATAGCGGCCGCACCCCCATCAAGCCGAGCACGGCGTCAGCGTAGTGCCTCGGAGCGTTGGAGAAAACGATCTTTCGCCCGGGCAAACGGCGCAACATGGCCTTGACGGCACGCTCGAACACCAACATGCCGGGAAGATGAGGAAACGCGTGGGTTTGCCGAAGAAAGTGGCGGGGGTCGGTGCCATGGTGGCGCATCATTCCGGTCAAGGTTGCGCCGTAGCGATGCCAATAGTCGATGCGCAGGATTCCTGCCTGTTCTGGTGCCAGCCCGAGGACCTCGGCCAGATAGGCGGTCATGCAGCGGTTGATGTGCGGAAAGATGTGCGGCCTGGCGTCGTGAAGGGTGTTGTCGAGATCGAACAGCCAGACGCGTGATGATCCCCCTCTCGAGAGCTCAGCATCGACCATCACTTGCTCTTGATCAGCGTGCCGATGCCCTCGTCGGTCAGAATCTCCAGGAGTAGGGCATGTTCGACCCGGCCGTCGATGATGTGCACACTCTTCACGCCGCTTCGCGCCGCGTCCAGCGCGGACCCGATCTTCGGCAACATGCCGCCGGAGAGTGTGCCATCTGCGACCATGTCATCGATCTGCTTGGGCGTGATCCCGGTCAGCAGATTGCCGTTCTCGTCGAGTACGCCGGGGGTGTTGGTGAGCATGATCAGTTTTTCCGCCTTGAGAATCTCGGCCATCTTGCCGGCGACCAGGTCGGCGTTGATGTTGTATGTCTCGCCGTCGGCGCCGACTCCGATCGGGGCGATCACCGGGATAAAATCGCTGGAATGGAGCAGGGAGATCAATGCCGGATCGATCGAGACGATCTCGCCGACCTGGCCAATATCGAGCAGATCATCGGGCTGGCTCGTATTCGCCATCAAAAGCTTTTTGGCCCGGATCAATGCCCCGTCCTTGCCAGTGAGACCGACCGCCTTACCGCCATGCTGGTTGATCAGGTTGACGATCTCCTTATTCACCTGGCCGCCTAATACCATTTCGACGATGTCCATCGTTTCGGCGTCCGTGACCCGCATACCCTGCGTGAACTCGCCTTTCTTGCCGACGCGCTTCAGCATTTCGTCGATCTGGGGGCCGCCACCATGAACCACCACCGGGTTCATGCCGACCAGCTTGAGCAGTACTACGTCGCGCGCGAAACACTGCTTGAGATGTTCATCGGTCATGGCATTGCCGCCATACTTGATGACGATGGTCTTGCCGTGAAAACGCTTGATATAGGGCAAGGCCTCGGCGAGGATGCCGGTCTTGACGGTGGCTGGAAGCTTGTCGCTCATGATGGGTTCGGCGGTAATTCGACAAGGCTGTGATTCTACCCGTCGCACCGATCGAAGTGGCGGCAGCTTGCCGCTCCGGAGGCGGCCATTAGATGGCTGCTATTGCCTGCCCGGCTGAAACTGGCGATCGTGAATCAGCCGGCTTGCCATTCGTCCTGCAGCAGCGGCAGCATCAGGATGGCGTCGCGATTGCTCCATGAGAACACCTTGTCGGCCGCTGCGCGCCAGGGCAGCCAGACATGGGCGAGGTGCTCTTGAGGCGAGATGATGATTTCGCTTTCGCGCGGCACGCAGAGGCTATAGACATGCTCGACGTTGTGGCTGACACCATCGGGATAGCGCTGGCGCCACTGGCGGAAGATCTCAAAACGATTGCTTAGCCGCCAGTCGTTGAGCGCCCCGCGCGGGGCGTCGATGCCTGTTTCTTCCCGGGTTTCCCGGCGGGCGGTTTCAATCAGGGCTTCGTCGTCCTCCTGGCTGCCGGTGACCGATTGCCAGAAGCCTGGGCGGGTGGCCCGATCCAGCAGCAGGATCTCCAGTTGTGGAGTATGGATCAGCACCAGCACCGAGACTGGTTTCTTTGATCCGGGCATCAGAGGCCCGGCAACCAGTTGATGCCGTCGGCCTGCATGTCGACCAGGCACCATAGTGCGACGCCTTGTTCGCGCCAGTCGTTGGCCGCTGCCGCGAACAGTTCCAGGACCTTGAGATGGTCGTCCAGGGCGCGCGCATGCAGAAGATCGCAGTGTTCGAGCAGCACCAGATAGCCTTCGGCGGGGCGCCAGCTCAAGTCGGCGAGACAGTCGGCGAACGCATCCCAGTTTTGACCGAACCAGTCCGGGAAGGCCATTTCCCGCGCCAGCGCCGCGAGCAGACCGGCTTTGTCGCCAATTTCGGCGAGGTCGACGCGGAATACCGCGAAGCCGCAGTTTTTCGCCGCTGCGATGATTTCCTCGCGGCCGGCAAGCGGCAGGTGGTAGACGCCGGTCCGGCCAATGTCGCGCAACACCGCCTCGTAACCGCCCGGCTCGCTCATTCCCTGATTCTCCGGAAGCTGCGGTAGTGATCGCTGCTGTAGAAGGCCTCGCCTGCCCTGCCCGTTATGATGCGCCGGGCGCCGCGGTCGCGGTTGCCCCGCGTGGGCACCGTGTACTCGCGGTAATAGCCGCGGGCGCGAGGCGGCAAGTGTCCTTCGAATTTGCCGAAGGCAATGCCATCGCGACGGTACGGAAAGGGTCCGCCGCGTCTGATCAGTTGCAATGTCTGTTGTGTTTCATCGGGCAGTTCGGCGCGGGCGATGCTGTCAACTGAAGCTTCCCGTGCGAGAGCGCCGCCTGACAGCGCGGCGCAGAACAGACCAAGGGCGAGCAGCAGGCGGCGCACGTCTGCTACTTGGTGACTTCGACCTGTGTGTCCACCTTCTGCCGCAGGCGAATGTGCAATTCGCGCAACTGCTTTTCGTCCACTGCCGAGGGTGCTTCGGTCAGCAGGCACTGGGCACGCTGCGTCTTGGGGAAGGCGATCACGTCGCGGATGGATTCTGCACCGGCCATCATGGTGACGATGCGATCAAGGCCGAAGGCCAGTCCGCCATGGGGAGGCGCGCCGTATTTGAGGGCGTCAAGCAGGAAGCCGAACTTGAGCTCCGCTTCCTCTTCGCCGATGGCCAGGGCCCGGAAGACTTTCGACTGCATCGCGGCCGAATGGATCCGTACCGAACCGCCGCCGATTTCCCAGCCGTTCAATGCAAGGTCATAGGCCTTGGCCAGGCAGCCGCCGGGGTCGGATTCCAACAGGTCTTCGTGACCATCCTTGGGGGCGGTGAACGGGTGATGGCAGGCGGCCCAGCGCCGGTTTTCCTCGTCATACTCGAACATCGGGAAGTCGACCACCCACAGCGGTTGCCATGCCTCGCCAGTGACGTAGGCTCTCTCGTGGCCGATTTTGCTGCGCAGGGCGCCCAAGGCGTCATTGACCACCTTGGCCTTGTCGGCCCCGAAAAGGATCAGATCGCCGTCTTCCGCGCCGGTGCGTTCCAGGATGGCGTCCAGTGCGGCATCGTGCAGGTTCTTGACGATGGGCGATTGCAGGCCGTCGCGGCCTTTGGCGATCTCGTACACCTTTATCCAGGCCAGCCCGCGTGCACCGTAGATCTTGGCGAATTCGGTGAAAGCGTCGATCTCGCTGCGCGAGATCGACGCGCCGTCAGGAATGAGCAAGGCAGCGACGCGGCCGCCCGGTTCGTTGGCGGGGCTGGAGAAAACCTTGAAGTCGACGTCCTTCATGGCGTCGGTGAGTTCGGCGAGTTCAAGGGTCACGCGCAGATCGGGCTTGTCTGAGCCGAAGCGGTGCATG
>CAIVDC010000003.1 GCA_903904605.1 uncultured Sterolibacterium sp. | reverse complement strand
GGCCAGCAACACTACGAAGAGCAACAGCGCCAGCGCAGTATCGCCGCCCTTAAGCGCCGTGCCGCTGCTCTGGGCTTTCAACTTAATCCGGCGTCGGTGCCCGCATGAAAACCGACGCCTTCAGTTTTGTTTCTTGAGAGGAGCCGAAACATGTGGTATTTCGCCTGGATGTTGGGAGTCGGCTTTGCCGTGTTGCTGGCCATTCTCAATGCCATATGGGGGGAAAACGAAGCTGCGCGGGCGGACGCCGGACGTGACCAGGCCTAGGGATCCGTCCTCGCGCTTGCACCTGCCTAGTTTGGCAACTGCGCTTGTCATCATGCTGGTGGGCACCTTGTACCCGCCACTGCTGACAGACGCTGAGGGGCAGGTCGACCATGGTTCCACCTTGGCCCTGCTTTCGGCGATGAGCGCAGGCTTCGTGCGCGGCGTCGGCTTCGCGCCCCATGCGCCGCCCTGGCGCTGGTTGTTTTCCGGATGGGCCTGCGCTGCGGCGCTTTCGCTGGCCGGTGCGATCAAATTGCTGCATTGAACCGCCTATGTACTTCCGTATCCTCCACGACGAAGTTGCTGACACGATGAGTTACCTGCTGGCCGACCTCGACGCCGGCTCCGCGGTACTGATTGACCCGCGCAGTGCGGATCTGCCGGTCCTTCGCGCCATGCTCGATGAACACAGGCTGACTCTGCGCTGGGTGCTGCGCACCCACGAGCACGACGGCCAGATGACCCGTGAAGCCGATGCATTGCGCACATTGGGTGCTCCATGCGTTTCCCAGGCCGCCCCCGAAGACAACGACGGATTTCTGGCCTTTGGCAGCGAACACATGCGAGTCATCGCCACTCCTGGCCAGACTCCCGGATGCCTGAGCTTCCTCTGGCGCGACCGGCTCTTCTGCGGCGGCCTGATGGCGGTGGATACCTGCCCCTACCAGGCGCGCCCTGCCTTGCCCGAGGCCTTGTGGGACAGTGTCGTGCACAAGGTATTCACGCTGCCCTCCGAAACCCTGTTGTTCAGCAACCATGCGCATCGCGCCAGAGCGGTCAGCAACGTACTCGAGCAGCGCCGCTGGCACCCGTGGTTTGCAGGTGTCGTCAGTCGCGATGAGTTCCTGTCGCGCGTGACAACGCCAGACGCCACCGCCTAGCCCCTTTCCCGATCATTTCGAGATCCTCATGACGCCACCCGCCGCCCGCATCGCTGAGCCTGCAGCATCCGAAGACAGGGCCCGCAAAGGCCTGCCCACCGCCGCGAGGGCCGTCTTGTGAGCACGGCGAACAAGGCCCCGCGAATCACCGTGATTGGCGCCGGCTTCGGCGGGTTGGCAACGATTCGCGAACTGCGCAAGCGCGACGCCCGGGCGGAGATCACCCTGGTCGCGCCGCGCGCCGAACTGCATTACCTGCCGGGCATCATCTGGATCCCGATCGGTCTGCGCCGCCGCGAAGACCTTGTCATTCCGCTGGACAACTTCCTGCGTCGAATGCAGGTGCGCTTTCACCCTGCCGAGGCAACCGGCATGCGCGACGGCGGCCGCACGGTCGAAACCAGCGCCGGCGAAGTCGCCAACGATGCGCTGGTCATCGCTTCCGGCGGCCGCTTCATCAGGAAATTGGCCGGCATCGAGCATGCGATCACGCCCTGCGAAGGCATCGCCGCAGCCGAACGGATCCGCGAACGCCTGCGCGGGATGTCCGGCGGGGCTATCGCCTGCGGCTTTGCCGGCAATCCGAACGAACCCTCCGCGGTACGCGGCGGTCCGATGTTCGAATTCCTGTTCGGTATCGACGAACAGTTGCGGCGTGAAGGACGGCGCGAGCGCTTCGAACTGACGTTCTTCAATCCTTCCAAGGAACCCGGCAACCGCCTCGGCATGAAGGCGGTCCGGCATCTGCTGGCAGAGATGCAACGGCGGGGAATCCGTACCCATCTCGGCCACAAGCTGAAGCGCTTCGAAGCGGACAAGGTGGTCAGCGAAGGCGGCGAGTTTCCCGCCGACCTGATCCTGTTCATGCCCGGCATGACCGGCAACGCCTGGTTCGATAATACCGGCTTACCCCGCTCGCCGGGAGGTCTCGTCCAGGCCGACGGGCATTGCCGCGTGACCAACCATGAGCGCGTCTATGTGGTTGGCGACTCTGGCAGCTTCCCGGGTCCCGAGTGGATGCCCAAACAAGCGCACATGGCCGACCTGCAGGCCAAGGCAGCCGCCGCCAATCTGCTCGGGGACTTTGACGGCCGGGAAGCGAATGCCACGTTCAAAGTGGAACTGATCTGCATCATCGACGCCATAGACCACGGCACGCTGGTCTGGCGCACGGCGGAGCGCAACGTCATCCTTCCTTCCACGCGCCTGTTTCATTGGATCAAGCGCTGGTTCGAACGGCTATACCTGAGAAAATACCGATGAAAACGGCAATCCCGGTGCCGGGCGACGTCGTGAGGAAGCCCGCAAATAGACTGATTACGCGTTGGGGCCAATGAATAGTGCTTCGATCTGATCTGCCGGCAACGGCTTGCTGAAGTAGTAGCCCTGTGCCTCATTGCAGCCATGCTCGCGCAAGAACTGCAGTTGTTCCGCCGTCTCCACGCCTTCGGCAATGGTTTGCAGGCCGAGGCTGTTGGCCATGCTGATAACCGCCGCAACAATGGCTTTGTCTTCCAGATCAGTATTGATGTCGCGCACAAACGACTGGTCGATCTTGAGTTTGTAGACCCTGAATTTCTTCAGGTAACTCAGCGACGAATAGCCGGTGCCGAAATCGTCTATCGACATGCGGATGCCCCGGTCATGCAGATTGTTCATCACGGAGATCGCGCCCTGCGGGTCATGCATCGCCACCCCCTCGGTCAGTTCCAGCTCCAGATATTCCGCAGGCAGCTGCGCCTCATCAAGGATGCGGCTCACCAAATCGGGCAAGCGGGGATGACGGAATTGCACCGCAGACAGGTTGACTGCCATGACCATGGGCGGGTGGCCTCTGTCCAGCCAGCGCTTTAGCTGCGTTACCGCAGTGCGCAGCACCCATTCCCCGATCGGTAAAATCAGTCCGCAGTCTTCCGCAACGGGAATGAATTCCGACGGCGATATCGGGCCGAGTTCCGGGTGCGTCCAGCGCAGCAAAGCTTCCGTCCCGACTATGCGTCCATCGCTGATGGACACTTGCGTCTGGTAATGCAACCGGAATTGATCGAGCAGCAAAGCGTTGCGCAGCGCATTGACCAACTGCATGTTGCGTGTCGCACGCGCCTGCATTTCCGCGGTAAAGAACCGGTAGCCGTCGCGACCTTCCTGTTTCACCCGATACATGGCGGTATCGGCACTCTTGGACAGTGACTCCAGATCGACGCCGTCCTCCGGAAAGATGGCGATACCGATCGATGCGGTCACCGCCAATTCAAATTCCTCGATCCGGTAAGGTTCCGCGATGACCTGCAGCAACTTCTGCGCCACTTGTGAGGCGCCCTGGGCATCGCAGCCGGGAAACATCAATATGAATTCGTCGCCGCCCAATCTCGATGCCGTATCTTCCTCGCGCAAGACCTTATGTATGCGCTTGGCAATTTTGACCAGCAGGGCATCGCCGACGCTGTGGCCGAGCGTGTCATTGATATCCTTGAAGCGGTCGATATCGATGAACAATACCGCCAGGTGTCCGTTGCCGCGCTTTACCAGGCTCAGCGCATATTTGAGGTGATCGGCCAGCTGCAGCCGGTTGGGCAGTCCGGTCAGCACATCGAAGTTCGCCAGATATTGAATGCGCTCCTCGGCGCGTCTCCGTTCGCTGATGTCCCGGGTAATGCCAAGCAGGGTCGACACCCGGCCGTCGGCGTCGTGCATCGGCGCTGCGTGGGTTTCCAGCCTGCGCCGTGACCCTTTCCGTCCCGTCACTTCAAACTCCAATGTAGCGGTCTCACCGTTCATCACGCGCTGGTGCAGGGAAAGGTAGGCATCGCGGTACTCGGGCAGAATGGAATTCTGGAAATCATGTTCTCTGGCTTCATCGAGCGAAGCCAATTCGAGCATGGCGAGGCCTGCAGCGTTCATCTCCAGCAGCTTGCCGTTCCTGTCGATGACCATCACGCCTTCGGGCTCCGTTTCGACGATAGTCCGCAAGCGCTGCTCGCTTACCCGCAAGGCCTCTTCTGCCCGCTTGCGTTCGTCCTCGCTGGCAAAGCGATCAAGCGCGAAGCTGATGTCCAAGGCCATTTCGACCAGGAGGTCTTGTGCCGACTCGTCGAACGCGTTCGCTGCGTGGGTATACAGCGTGAAGGAGCCGATGACCAGGCCTTTCCGATGCAGCGGAAGCGAGGCTGACGCGCCCCAGCCGAATTTTGCGCCTTGCGCGCGCCAGGGAGCCGTGGCCGGGTCATGTTGGAAATCCTGACACCAGAACGGCCTGTTCTCGCGGATCGCCGTACCGGTCGGTCCGCTTCCGGCCGGGACATCGGCAGCAATCGAAATGTTCAATTCATCGAGATACTCGGTGCCGGTACCGAACGACGCGACCGGTGTCACCCGCTTTCCGGCTTCGTCCGCCATCCCGATCCAGGCCATCTTCATGCCGCCGAAATTGACCGCGTCGCGGCAGATCTGCGGCAGCAACTCCGCCTCGCTGGAACAGCGCACGATGGCCTGATTGCACTGACTGAGCGCGGCATACAGCTGGGACAATCGCTGCACTCTGGCCTCGGCAATCTTCCGCTTGGTGATGACCTCGGAAAAGATGATGATGCCGCCTATTCCTCCTTCCCGGTTCCACCAGGGATGGGTTTCCCAGCGCACCCAATCCACCGATCCGTCGCGGCGCACGAACTCATCTTCGTCCGCGGCGGCTGTTTCGCCGGCCAGGCTTCGCCGATGAACCGCCTTCCAGCGCTCGGGAATATCGGGAAAGACGTCGTAGTGGCTGCGCCCGGCAAGCTCCCGTTCAGCCAGGCCGTAGTCGGACAGCCAGCGACGGCTGAAGGCGAGGTAACGCATCTCGCGGTCGAACATCGCGATGGCCGACGGCGCATGGTCGATGAACAAGCGCAGCTTCTCCTCGCTCTCCCTCAACTCCTGATCCGCCCTGGAATGGCTGATGGCAACGGCAGCGAGGTGAACGGCGGCGGCGATGAGCCTCAGATGTTCCGGCTTGGGCAGCCCCGGCTGGCGGTAATACAGGGCGAACGTACCGAGCACGCGCCCCTGCGCGTCGAAAACCGGCGTGGACCAGCTGGCGCGCAAGCCGTGCGGCAACGCCGCCGCCTTGTACTTGGCCCAAAGCGGATCGGTGGCAATGTCCTCGACGAACACCGCCTCCCTGCGGTAGGCTGCCGTGCCGCAGGATCCGGCGCTGGGGCCGATCGGCTGGCCGTCGACCGCGGCGACAAACTCGGCCGGCAGGTTCGGCGCCGCGCAGTGGCGGACGTGAACGCCATCCTTGTCGAGCAGAAGCACGGATCCCAGCATCCCCGGCGACTGGGCCTCGATCAGACGGATCAGCCGAGTGAGGGTTTCCGCCAGGGGGGCTCCGGCCGCGATCATCTCCAGCACATGGTTCTGCCCGCCAAGGAGAAGTTCCGCGCGCTTGCGCTCGGTAATGTCATCCGCGATACCGAGAATTTGGCTTACCTTGCCTTCCCCATCGCGTTTGAAAGGAGTTTCCCGGCTCAACAGCCAGTGCCAGTCGCCTTCCCTGTCCCGGACCCGGTATTCGATGGTGCGAGTTTCGCCGTCGGAGGCTTCTCGCCATGCGTCGTGGTGTGCCGCGATTCTGGGCAGATCGTCGCGATGAAAGATCAGGAGCAGTTCGGCGCCCATTGCCTGCGTCTCTTCGGCCGTATAACCAAAGGCTATGAGCCAGTGACGGTTTACATAGACATTCTGTTTTTTTGACAGGTCGTAGATGTAAACCGAACCCGGTTCGGTTTCCAGAATGCGGTCAAGCAGATGCTTCTCCTGTTGCAGTTCCGACTCGAGGAGCTTTCTCCGGCTGATATCGCGAACCCTGGAAAGGATGACCCGCTTACCTCCGAGCAGGATGGGTTCCGAAGAGATTTCCACCGGCAGTTCGCTGCCGTCCTTGCAGCGGTGCCTCCATTCGAAGATCTCGCCCGCCTTCAGCAGCTTGCCGAACCGGGCCGGCACCTCCCCGATCAGATCCCGGGCAGCCAGATCGGAGGCACTCCTTTGCTTCAATTCATCGAGACTGTAACCATAGCGCTGTACCGCAGTGCGATTCGCATTGAGGATTTGGCCATTCGCGTCAAGAATAAAAGTCGCATCGAGGCTGGCATCGAAAATGGTCTGGTAATCCATGCCAATAGAGCCAAAATTTCTTTCGCTCATGTCGATTGCTCCAGGTACCTGAACCTCCATACTACACGTCATACGCCGCTGCAACCGCTTCGTCAGCCTACGGACCGGGGACCTCCCGCGCAGGACGGGCAACGCCCCGAATGCCGCCGATCAAGGCGGTCAGTTCAGCGACCAGCGCGTTGATGCGTTCGTCGATCTCGTCCTGCCCCGCGCCCTGAACGATCGCGGCGTTCAAGAGAACCGCCGCTTCAGCTACCCATGTTGCGCCTATCGTGCCGGCCGAACCTTTCAGCGTGTGAGCCAGTTTCTTGACGGCAGCGGGGTCGCCCGATTTCAGTCCCGCACGGAGCTGAGCCACGTCTTGAGCATGGCTGTCGGCAAAGAGGACGAGAAACTTCGCATATTTCGCCCTGTCACCCCGCACAAGCGCCAGGCCGCGATCGAGGTCCAGACCGGGAAGACTTGCCAGCCGATGCTCCAGTTCGCCTGGCTCTTCGGCCGGAACAGCCATTCTCATCGGTGCCGGCTGTGCCTTCCCGGATGCCCTGGGGAGCCATTTCAGCAGGGTCGCGTAGAGGTCTTCCGGATTCACGGGCTTGGCCACGAAGTCGTTCATGCCCGCCTCCTGGCAGGCACGCCGATCCGCGTCGAAGGCATTGGCAGTCATGGCGACGATCGCCGTGGACGCCCTTCCAGGCAGGGATCGTATCGCACGGGTTGCTTCCAGTCCGTCCATGTTCGGCATCTGCACGTCCATCAGGACCAGGTCATAGCAGGTGGTGCGCACCTTGGCCACTGCCTCGACCCCGTCCGTCGCGGTATCCACCGCCAAACCCGTTTCGTGCAGCAGTTCCAGAGCGACTTCTCGATTCACTTCGTTGTCTTCCGCCAGCAGGATCCGTGCGCCGCTGTGCATGAGGCGCAGTCGAAGCTCGCCATCCTTCTCGTTGCTGTCGCCGACAACCGGAAGAGCGCCGCGGCCGCGACCGAGTCTGGCAGTGAACCAGAAGATGCTGCCTTTGCCCAGTTTGCTCTCGACCCCGGCATCGCCTCCCATGAGCTGGGCGAGCCGGCGGGTGATCACCAACCCGAGTCCGGTGCCGCCGTATTTGCGGGTAGTCGAGGTGTCGGCCTGCTCGAATGCGTGAAACAGGCCGGGGATTTTTTCAGGATCGATGCCGATGCCGGTGTCCTCCACCTCGAAACGGACCAGCATCTCATCCCCCTGCTCTTGCAGCAGAAGGACTCGTAAAACGATGGAACCCGTCTCGGTAAATTTGATCGCGTTGCTGGTGTAATTGTTCAACGCCTGCCGCAGCCGGGTCGGGTCGCCCGACAGCCACGCTGGAACTCCGTCGCGGTGGACCTCGATCGCCAGGCCTTTCGCCTGGGCCTGATCGGAAATCGGCGAACGTGCAAAGTCGAGAACGGCGCCCAGATCAAAGTCCATGTGTTCCAGTTCCAGCTTGCCGGCCTCGATCTTGGAAATGTCGAGGATGTCGTTGATGACCGACAGGAGGTGAGTCGCGGCGCTGTCGATCTTGCCCAGCCGTTCGGATTGTTCCGGCCTGGGATCCGAGCGGCTGAGAAGATGGGTGAGGCCGATGATGGCGTTCATCGGCGTACGGATTTCATGGCTCATGTTGGCCAGAAAGGTGCTCTTGGTGAGGCTCGCGGCTTTCGCCACATCAAGGGCCTGCTCGAGATTATCCATCAGGCGCGTTTTTTCCAGTCCCAAACGTATCGCGACGTCGAGCGTCTGATGCAGAAAACGCGCGCTGACCAGCATGGCCGCCAGAAATACGATGGACATGATCCCGAATGCCCACTGGAGCGAAGAATCAGCCTGCAGCAATATGGCGGCGGACATCGGGACGCCGACCAGCAGCGCGAACAGCTTGAAGGCTGCCGGTACCGGCGCCAGGATGGGAACGGATCCCGCCACCATTCCGCATAGGACGAGGCCCGTAAACAGGCCCGCACCATTCGAGGCGCCCCACATGAACAATAGGGCCCCGGTTCCCCATGTGGCTGCAGCCATCGCCGTGGCCAAAAGGTAGCGATGCTGCCATATCGGCGTCGCAGCGGCATCAGGCTTCGCCGCATGGAAACGCCGTGCCAGTTCGTATCGTCCCGCAGCGATGACCACGACCAAGCTCCACCAAACGAAGGCTGCGCCGGCCGAGACTTGAAGCGTGGCATTGACGTAGGCCAGCAGGGAAGCATTGACAATATTGACGGACTGCGCAACGCCGGCATTGCGATAGAGCAAGGCGGTTTTTTGCTTCTGGGCTTCTGCCTCGAAGTCCGAGTCGGGCTCGGCTTGATTACCCCTGACCACTGTCGGCTCCCGGCGCTTGCTCCGGCGCAGCTTCCTTCCCGGTGATTTCTTCCTTCGCCTGTTCCTGGATTGCAGCCATTGAAAGTTTACCTCGCCGAGTCAGGGCAATATCGTGCAGTTGAATATGGCCGCGCAGACATTGTGCCCCAGCCAGGGATGCATTGTGGCCTCAAAATACCGCTCGGTTGCGGTGGCTGCTGCCGAGACATCGGCAATCCTGAGCCCGGCCTCTTGCGCCGCCAAGCAGCCGGCTGGGCTTCCGAAGCAGGCCGGCTCATGGCCGCACTGCCGGCGTCTCGATCTTCATCCCGCGGGCTCGCCACATCAGGAAGAGTTCAAGATCGACGAATTCCGGCGAACCGAAGTCGTAGACCTGCGTGCGCGTTCCGGCCAGGCAATTGCGCAGACGCCGCTCCAGCGACCCCAGCCCTTGCCATTCCAGGCGGTACAGCGGATATCCGGTGGGATTGGCCTGGGTTACCGGATTGCCGGCCAAGCGCTTGTCCCAGTGGTCTTCATGGCATTCTGCGCAGGACAAGTTGAGTTGGCCTTGGCGGCGATAGAAGATTTCCCGCCCGGCTTCGAAAAACGGCTTGCCATGTTCGTCGATCACGACCTCGATCGGCAGACCGCGCGATTGCCGCCCGAGATACGCCGAAAGCGCCAGTAAATTCGCGCCCTCCAAAGCGAACGCCGGTGCCTTCTGCTGTCCGGTGCGGCAGATATTGATGCGCTGCTCCAGGGTCACGGGCCTTGCCAGGGCTGCGTCGATGGCAGGATAGCGCGCCGCGACACCCTTCATGCTTACGCGCGCATCGCCGTGACAGTCGGAACACGCGAGCGAGGCTTCGCCTGCCTTGGTGTTCCATAAGGCCTCGCCGTCCTTTACCCAGAGCATGCCGGGATTGGCAGTATCGTCATCCTGCATCGCGCGCGTTTCCCGGCTCATGAAGTCGTAGCCCGAACGGCGCTCCGGGGCGGGCAGTTCCGTGGCGGGCGCCTGGCGGGCAAGGAGCCATACCGCGAGACACAGCGACAAGACCGCCAGTCGTTGATGGCCGAACGCGCTCAAGAGACGCTGATGGCCGCGCTCTCGGTGACCGAGAAGCCGTTGTCGCCGATCCAGTTGAAGACGAGCGTGCCGCTTTCGGTCGCGACCGTTGAAAAGCTGATGAAAGGGTTGGCGGAGATCGCCGGGAAGAATTCCGCGCTGAACACTTCGACACCGTTATAGGTACAAACGAACTGCGTCACGATGTCGCGCGGGATCAGGGTACCCAATTGCGTGTGGCGAAACCCGGACTCCATCGGATGAGCGACGGTCGCCTTGATCTCGACGATCTCGCCGCGCCGGGCGGTCGCTGGAACCATGATGAGCGCGCGTGCCATGGTCACTGTTCCTCCAGACAGGCCGCGAGAGTGACCACGACGTTCACGCTGTCCGACCAGAAAGTGCCATCGCTCATCTCGCAGATGGCGACCACTGTTTGCGAATCGGCAAGCCTTACCCGCGTGGCGACCCGTGCCCGACCGGCACGCGGTCCGAGGCGGAAGGTCGCGACGTAGGGCTGGGGGTTCTTCTCGGTGAACACGTGGATGGCTTTCACATGGTCGGCCTCGGTCATCGGGCTATCGACCCTGACCGCAAGTGCCACGGCATTGCCGTTGTCGACCAGTGGCGGCAATTCCAGCGTCACCCTGCCGTTGGTGACTGACGCCGGCCCGACGAGCTTGCTGATCGCTGCGCGCATCTCGGCCACAGTCGCGCCGGCCGGCTCGAACGCGAGACCAGTCGCGACGCCGCTGGCCGCCAGCAGGAATTGCCGGCGGGAAATTCGATTGCGCTTGCGATCCGTCATGGCTATACCTATTTGCGCAAGGTCAGCAGAAACGACACCACATCCTCGATCTGCGCCGCCGTCAATATCGGCTTCCCTTGATAGCCGGGGGCGACCCGCGTCAGCCCTTCGGTCCGATAATAGGCCGGCATGATCGTCGTCGGGTTGATGCGGCTGCTGTCGACCATTCTGAGCCGCAATTGACCTTCGGACAAGCGGCCTCCGACGCCGCCAAGATCGGGGGCGAGATCTCCCTGGAAACGCTCCTCCGGGAAGGGCCCGCTATGGCAAAGCAGGCAAAGGCCGACTCGCCGGTTGACGACGATCGCCCGGCCGCGGACCGGATCGCCGGTCGAGCCGGTGAGCGAAACCGGCAACGCATTGTCGTCACCGGCTTCGGCTGCGCCTGGCGCGACGAGGAACAGGATGGCCATGGCAACCGCCATCGCGCGCGTGGCGCGGCGATCCCGGGCAAAAGCCAAAGGGATCGCCACGGCCTGCGACCTCGCGATGACAGGCTTATCCAGCGCGTCCCTAGACCAACTCGATACCGTGGTTCTTCAGCGGGAAAGTACGGATGCGCTTGCCGGTCGCTGCGAAGAAGGCGTTCAACACCGCGGGCGCGGCGACGCAGATCGTCGGCTCGCCGACCCCGCCCCAGAAACCGCCCGAGGGCAGGACGATGGCTTCCACCTTGGGCATCTGCGCGATGCGCATCGAGTCGTAGCTGTCGAAATTCGTCTGTTCCATGCGCCCGTCCTTGACCGTGCACTCCTCCTCGAACAGCGCGGACAGACCATAGACGAAGGATCCCGCCACCTGCCGCTCGATCTGCGCCGGGTTGACGGCATGGCCGCAATCGGTGGCGCCGACGATGCGGTGGATTTTCACCTTGTTGCCGTCCTTGACCGAGATCTCGACGCAGGCTGCGATATAGCTGCCGAAACCCCTGAAATGGGCCAGGCCGCGGTAGTGCCCCTTGGGCGCCGGCTTTCCCCAGCCGCCCTTTTCGGCGACGGCATTCAACACCGCGAGGGACTGCGGATGGCCCTTCATCAGCTTGCGGCGGAATGCCAGCGCATCCTGTCCGGCGGCGTGGGCCAGTTCGTCCATGAAGCATTCTAGAAAAATGGCGTTCTGGTTTATATTCACGCCGCGCCAGAATCCCGGCGGCACATGGGTGTTGCGCATGGCATGGTCGATCAGCAGATTCGGGATGGTGTACTCCAGCGACGCCTCCCCCTTCGGCCAGTAGCCCTGGAAGGTGGCGACGTCCATGCCATTCACCAGCGCAGCGGCATGGACAGAGGCAAAAATGGATTGCCCCGACAGCCGGATGTGCAAGCCGGAAAGGTTGCCGGCCGAATCCAGACCTCCGGTCAGTTTTGCCTGCATGATGGGGTGATACCGGCCGTGCAGCATATCCTCCTCGCGCGTCCACAGCAGTTTCACCGGTATCCCGGGCATCTCCTTGGCGATGCGCACGGCCTGGGCCACGTAGTCGCTAAAGCTGCGCCTGCCGAAGCCCCCGCCCGGATTCAGCCGATACACTTCGCATTTTGCTATGGGGAGTCCCGAGGCCTCCGCGGTCACGGCGAGCGCCTGCTCGGCGTTCTGCGTCGGGCACCAGACCTCGCAGCGGTCCGCGGTATAGAGCGCAGTCGCGTTCATCGGTTCCATGGTCGCGTGGTTCAGGAAGGGATAGCTATAGACCGCCTCGACCTTCTTCGCTGCGCCGACGATCGCCGCCTTGGCGTTGCCCTTCTCGTTGTTCACGAAAGCCTGCTCCGCCGAGAGGCCTTCCTTCAGCATCTCGGCGATCGAGGCGCTGGAGACCTTGGCGTTTTCGCCGCCGTCCCACACGACGGCAATGGCGTCGAGCGCGGTCTTGGCATGCCACCAGGTGTCGGCGACGACGGCGATCGCGGAGTCCCCCACGCGCAGAACCTTTTTCACGCCGGGCATGCCCTCGGCCTTCGCCGCATCGAAGCTCGTAAGCTTGCCGCCGAAGACCGGGCAATCCTTGATCGTGGCATTGAGCATCCCCGGCAGCTTCAAGTCCGCGCCGTAGATCTGCTTGCCGGTCAGCTTGGGCAGGGTGTCCAGTCGCTTCACCGACTTGCCGATGAGCTTCCAGTCCTTCGGGTCCTTGAGGGGCACTTCCTTGGGCGCTTCGAGCTTGCCCGCGGCATCAGAAACCTTTCCATAGCTTGTCTTGCGGCCGGAAGGCCTGTGGGTGATGACGCTGTTGGCGGCAACGCACTCGGCGGCCGGCACCTTCCATTCATTGGCCGCCGCCTGGATCAGCATCATGCGCGCCGCGGCGCCGCCCTTGCGCACATAGTCCTGGGAATTGCGGATGCCGCGGCTGCCGACGGTGGCGAAGTCCCCCCAGATGCGCTTCCTCGCGACGTTCTCGCCGGGGGTCGGATATTCCGTCGTGACCTTGGCCCAGTCGCACTCGAGCTCCTCGGCCACCATCTGGGCCAGCCCGGTCAGCGTGCCCTGCCCCATGTCGATGCGGGCGATGCGCACGACCACGGTGTCGTCGGGACGGATCACCACCCAGGCATTGACCTCGGGCGGTATTCCGTGGGCAGCCTCGGCGGCGTTCGCCTCCGCCGAGGCAAGGAAAGGCAGGGTCAGGCTGAGCATCAGGCCGCCGCCGGCGGCCGCGGAGCCGATGAGGAAGGAACGGCGATTCAAATTCATGGTATCGGTCATGGTCCTCTCCCTATGCCTTGGCGGCAGCGTGGATGGCTTCGCGCACCTGCTGGAAGGTGCCGCAGCGGCAGATGTTGGTGATCGCGTCGTCGATGTCGGCGTCGGTGGGCTTCGGCTTCTCCTGCAGGAGCGCGGTGACGGCCATGATCATGCCCGACTGGCAATAGCCGCATTGCGGCACTTCGTGGTCCAGCCAGGCCTGCTGCACCTTGGAAAGCACGTCGCCGGCGGCGATGCCTTCGATGGTGGTGATCTTCTTGCCTTCCGCGGCACTGACTGGGACGGAGCAGGACCGAACTGCCGTGCCGTCGATATGCACGGTGCAGGCGCCGCACTGTGCGATGCCGCAACCGTACTTGGTGCCGGTCAGGCCAACCTGCTCCCGGATCGCCCAAAGCAGCGGCGTGGTCGGGTCGACATCGAACTCGTAGGGTTTACCGTTGATTGTCAGGCGAGCCATGCCAATTCCTCCTTTGATGTCTATATAGTTTATAAGATCGCGATTCTGCTGCATCCCTGTTTGAAGTGCAACACCTCCTTGCCACCTCACTGGCTGATCATCCTCGGCCGCTCGTCAAAGGTCCAGGTGCGGGTAATATCGATGACATCGTAATTTCGCTTGAGATCGGGCGGAAAGGCTGAAAACGGCGCACTCATCTCGACAATCCGCCGTACCGTATCGTCCATGTCCTTATAGCCGCTGCTCTTGTCTATGTGTATGCCGGCCAGCGTTCCATCGCTGTTGATGCTCACGGTGACCACCAGCGGTTCGTAGAAGCGCTCCTTGGACACTCTCGGGTAATTCAGGCTGCCGATGCGCTCGACTTTTTGCCGCCAGCCCTCACCGTAGAAAGCCAGTTGTATGTTCCTGGGGTCTGCGCCGAGAATGCCCGCCCTGCGCCGCCGGTCCGGCTCGGATCGAATACTCACCGGAGCTCCCAGGAGATTGCGCCGCGCCTGGTCGAGCGCTCGCCTGGCAAGGTCCGCCCCTTGCGGTTCCGGGCGCCCTGCGCGGTCCTGCCCGCCGCCGTCTTGCGCCCCCTGGCTGGCGCGAGCCAGTTCCGCCACCCGTGCCTGCTCTGCCCGTGCCTGCTCCGCCCGTGCCTGCTCCGCCCGTGCCTGCTCCGCCCGTGCCTGCTCCGCCCGTGCCTGCTCCGCCCGTGCCTGCTCCGCCCGTGCCTGCTCCGCCCG
>CAIVDC010000002.1 GCA_903904605.1 uncultured Sterolibacterium sp. | reverse complement strand
CCATGACTTTTCTGGAGTCGTGACTCGCATATGGAATTTGACGACGACCATCAAAGGCATTGGTATTCGCCTCGATCAAGAGGCGGGCATCCGCTTTCAGGCGGGGCAATATGTCAATTTGTTAGCGGCTGGCGAACAGGAAGCGCGGGCCTTTTCTCTCGCCAACCCACCCTCTCAAGCACGATTCCTGGAATTGAACGTCCGCCTCGTACCAGGCGGAAAGGTGACGACCTGGATCCACGAAAGCTTGAAGGAGGGCGATGCTGTCAAGCTCTCGGGTCCTTATGGCCGCTTTTTCGTTCGGAAGTCGGCGGCCTTGCCCATGTTGTTTCTTGCCGGAGGGTCTGGATTATCAAGTCCGAGATCAATGATATTGGATTTGCTGGAGAAGGGAGAAACATTGCCTATTACTCTATTCTATGGAGCCAGAACACAGTGTGAGCTTTACTACCATGATGACCTCGAACACATGACGATGATCTATCCGAACTTCGTCTACAGGGCAGTATTGTCTGACGAGCCCAAAGCATCAGATTGGCAAGGTCTTAGAGGTTATGTCCATGATGCGGCGAAGGACTACTTCAAAGGCGATTTCCGTGGCTGGAAGGCCTATCTATGCGGTCCTCCTCCAATGATAGATGCTTGCATAACGGCGCTGATACAGGGGCGATTGTTTGAACGCGACATCTATACGGAAAAATTCTATTCAGAAGCGGATGCTCAACAGGTTCGTAGCCCACTTTTCCGAAAGATCTAGTTAAGAAAACTGAGAGAGGAGACCTTCTGTGAGCATATATACGCTTGAACGCGTGTTGTGGGATTTGCATGCAAAGCCGGAAGTTGCTGGGAATTTTCGGCGTGATGCGGAGGCAGTCTTGAATGCTTATCCTTTGACGGATGATGAGCGTGCCATGATGCAATCCCTGGACGTCCGAGCCATGGCCGACCGGGGTGTGAGCCAGATGCTGCTTTTCATCTCCTGGCTGGCGCTAAATGGCCCAGCAGGCGGCGCTGAATACATGCAGCGGATGAATAAAATCTCACACTGAAAGATTCCAACCTGTCTGTCACGGTTTCGTCGAAAGGACAAAGAAAAATGGCTCAGATTGTTGGTGGCTTCATGATGCCACACGACCCCCTCATTGCAGCGATCCCCGATGCTCCACCGCTTGTGAAACGGGATAATTGCATGAATGCTTTCGCAGCCGTTGCGGAACGCCTGAAGCGCTTGGATGTGGATACGGTGGTTGTAATCGGAGACGATCATTACACAATCCATAGTCCGGCGTGCATTCCGCAATGCCTGATCGGCATCGGAGACGTTGAGGGACCGTTCGAGCCTTGGCTCGGAATTCCACGCGCCAAGATTGCGAATAACGAACCACTTGCTCATCATATTATGCAATATGGCTTCGACAATGGCGTGGACTGGGCCGTGTCCAAGGCGCTTTTGCTCGATCATTCCGTCACTATTCCAGTACATTACGCTATTCGTCCGAATAGCAAATTGCGTACTATCCCTGTCTATATCAATTCGGGTGTTGAGCCACTCATTTCGAGCCTTCGTGCTTTCCAGATTGGTCAATCAATCGGCTCCGCAATCGCCACGTGGCGTGGCGGGGAGCGCGTAGCGATATTTGGAACGGGGGGACTTAGTCATTGGCCCGGAATGGCCGAGATGGGCAAAGTCAATGAAGAGTGGGATCGCAAGATCATAGCCATGGTGCAAAACGGCGATGTCGAGTTGTTGATCAGAATCAGCGATGAGGAAACGTCGCGCGATGGCGGAAATGGAGGCCTAGAGATCAAAAACTGGATCTGCGCCATGGGCGCTCTCGGTGATTGCCGTGGCGAAATCATTGCTTACGAAGCCGTGCCGGAATGGGTTTGTGGTTGTGGCTATCTTGAGATGAAGGCGGCATGACTCGAGTTCGAGGTGATGAAAACCCGCGAGCCGCTTCCTGTGCAGCGCCGGCTGTCGGTTGAGACCGGACGGCCGCCGGCCGAATGATCGGTACGGCCGAAGACCCCGGCCAAACGGGGTTTCGGCTGGAGCTGCAATCTATCATTTTGCAAAATTGGGGGAGCCGGCCGATGATCTTGCATCATCTGCGTATTGCCGCGTTTGCGGCGTTCATCCTGTGTGCCGCCTCGTCCGCCGCCTTGGCGACCGAGGGGGCTTCGCAATACCCTGACGGGGCAGAAAGCTTCATGGCCGGGGCAGTGCCGCCGCCGGGTTTCTACTTCCTCAATTACGTCACTCATTATTCGGCTGACCGGCTGAACGATTCCGGCGGGAATAAGCTGCCGATTGACTTCAGCTTGCGGGCGACGGCGGAAGTGGCGCGCTTGGTGTGGACCAGCCCGTATAAAGTGTTTGGTGCGCATTGGGGCATGCAGGTCATCGCTCCGATGGTCAATCTGGATTACAAGGTGGCCGGCGCGTCTCACCACCAGTTCGGTCTGGGCGACGTGACTCTTAGCCCCGCCATCCTGTCGTGGCATTGGCAGCATCTGCACGTTGCCGCTTCCCTCGACATTTTTGCGCCGACTGGTAAGTACGATAAAGCGTTGCCGCTGAATATCGGTGCCAATTATTGGGGCTTCGAACCAGTACTGGCAGCCACCTACATCACTGACGGCGGTTTTGAAGTATCAGCTAAGTTGATGTACGATATCAACACGCGCAACGAGGATACCGACTATCGTTCTGGTCAAGCATTCCATATGGATTACGCGGTGACTCAGCACTGGAACAATCTGTCCTTCGGCGTGGTGGGTTATGTTTTTGTTCAGACCACCGAGGACAACCGGGCGGGCGTGACCGTCGATAACCGGGCTCGCGCCTTCGCCATCGGTCCGGGGCTGAAGTACGACTTCAAAGGAGTGTCGATGATCGGCAAGTGGCAGCACGACTATGTTGCCGACAACCGGCCGATGGGCGATAAGTTCTGGCTCAAGCTCATCGTCCCGTTGTAACCACTGCTCCGCTTTGGGAAGTTACGGACATACAGGTGAATTGTCGCCAGTACGCTTTTCTGTGCTTTTCTATGACGAGCTCTTGCCTTGTTAGAGGTGGCGTAATTGCTCACGGGGCTGGCCGGTGATGAGTGCGGTCGGGACCGGATCGGGTTGGAGGTGCCCCTAACGGGACGTTGCTCGAGGGACTGGGATATGAGTCAACCTATCCATGACTCGCCCCGACCTGTCCCGCCTGAGCCCGGAGGAGAAGGACGCGCTGATCCTGGCGCTGCTGGAGCGCGTCGCGGCGCTCGAGGCGAAGCTGAACCAGCCCCCGAAGACGCCGAGCAACTCCAGCCTGCCACCCTCACGCGGCCAGAAGGCGAACCGTCCGCCACGTCCCAAGAAGCCGCGGCGCAAGCGCAAGGGGCCTGGGGTGACGCGCGCGTTGGCCGCCGCTCCCGATCAGCTCGTGGACTGCCATGCGCACGCCTGCGCCCACTGCGGCACCGCGGTGACCGCCGAGACCCAGCGGCTGCGCCACGCCTACGATCACATCGACCTGCCGCCGATCCGGCCGGTGATCACGCGGGTGCGGCTGTTCGGGCAGCGCTGTCCCGCCTGTCGGCGCCGGGTGCGCGCCACGCCACCCGAAACGATGCCGCCTGGATCGCCGTTCGGCCCGTCGATCGTGGCGATGCTGGCCTATCTGCATCATCAGCACGCCGTCGGCTACGATCGGCTGGCCCGCCTCATGGCCGAGCTGTTTGGGCTGCGCATCAGCGAGGGCGCCATCGCCAACGCGCTGCGCCGGGTGAACCACCCGCTCGACCAAGCCGAAATGGCCATCGTGGAGCGGCTGCGCCGGGCAGACGTCATCGGCTGCGACGAAACCGGGGCGCGGCTGACCACCACGGATCTCGGCACGCGCATGGGGTGGGAATGGGTGCTGGTCAGCGACACCGCCGTCCTGCATCGCATCCACCCTTCGCGGGGGCGCGAGGTTATCACCGAGGTGCTGGGCGAGCATCGGCCGCGTTGCTGGGTGTCGGATCGCTGGGGCGCCCAGCAGGGCCACGCCGATACCCACCAGGTCTGCCTCGCCCATGTCCTGCGCGACGTCCAGTACGCCATTGATGCCGGCGAGGTTTGCTTCGCTCCGGCCCTGCGCCGGCCGCTCTGCTGGGCCATTGCGGTGGGGCGACGACGGCCGGACTTGAAGGACAGCACGCTGGCCCAGTATCGCGCCAAGGCCGAGCGGCGGCTCGATCACCTGCTGGGTATGCCGACCGTCACCGGGGCGGGAGCCGAGGTGCTGCGCCAGACCAAGCGCTGGCGCTCCCAATTCTTCACCTTCCTCACGGACCGCGCCGTGCCGCCGACCAACAACGCCTCCGAGCAGGCACTGCGTCCGAGCGTCATCTTCCGCAAAGTGACCAACGGCTTCCGGTCGCTCTGGGGCGCCGACGTCCACGCCCTGATCCGCTCCGTCATCGGCACCGGGCGCCTCAACGGCCTCTCCGCCCATCAGGCCATTTCACGCGCCCTTGCCGGCCAGCCCATCCTCGCCTGACCAGCCCCCTGAGCAATTACGAGGTGGCCCCGTTTGTTTGGTTCTCCCGCACTTTGCGTGAATTAGGCGACCGCCGCTGAAGAAAACGCTCTTGTAAGCTCCCATATAATAGAGCATGCAAGAGCTTTTCGTAATCCCGGACTGTCATGTCTTGAAGGCGGAGTATGAAGAACCAACCGATCTCCATGTTACCGCCCAGGTCAAACACCTAAGCGCATCCTGTCCATCTTGTCATCGTCCGAGCCAGTCCATCCATAGCCGGTACCATCGCCATCCATCCGATCTTCCAAGCTTGGGGAATGTCGTTCACATTAATCTTCTCGTCCGCCGCTTCTATTGCCGCAACGCGGCCTGTCCGCGTCGAACCTTCGCCGAGCGTTTGCCGGAACTGCTGCCCCCACGAGCGCGCCGCACTCGGCGGCTTGCCGAGGCTCAGGGGCGGGTCGGCGTCACCTGCGGCGGGGAAGCCGGCGCGCGGTTGCTGGTTCGGCTCGGCATGTCGGCCAGTGCGGACACTGTGCTACGGTTGGTGCGTGCCCTTCCTTTGCCGCAGAACCGGTCACCCCGTGTGTTGGGCGTGGATGACTGGGCCATGAAGAAGGGGCAAACCTACGGCACCATCCTGGTTGATCTGGAGGCGCGGCGCGTGGTGGATCTGTTGCCTGACCGCACCGCCCAGACGCTGGCGGATTGGCTGAAGGAACGCGATACGGTCACCATGATCGCCCGCGACCGCTCAACCGAGTTGCCCGTGGCAGTGCCTTGGGTGCCCCGGCCGCGGCTCAAGTGGCCGATCGGTGGCATCTGCTCCAAAATGGGCGCCAGATGGTCGAGCGGTGGCTGGCCGGCATTCATGGCCGGCTGCGTCGGCTGCCGCCGGTTTCGGGTGAACCGGCTGCGACAGCACGACACCGCCGGGCCTACCTCCGAAAGGCCATCACTCAGGCAGCAGGATAACTTTCAAGCGATTGCCCTGGCTGAATGTGCCGGGCGGTGCGGTCGGCGATCTCCAACTCGAACAGCGTGGCCAGCAGGCGCACCGCCGGCCAGCCCTCGCGGTCGGCAGTCTCGGCATGGCGGGTCCAGTGCCGGGCGATGCTGGGCAGGCGCAGCGCGCTGAGCAGCACCGGCAGGGTGGCGGTGTTGGCATCGCTCATGCGGGGATCTCCCGAGTGGCGGCGGGCAGCAGGCGGTCATAGCTGGCCGGATCGGGCGGCATGATGGCGACGTCGGTCACCGCCGGCGGTTTGGGCCGGAGCGTCGCCGTCAACGCCTCCAGGTCGGGCAGATCACCGGCTACCAGAAGGTTCTCCAGGCGTTGGGCCAAGGCCGCCTCGCAGCCGCCATCGGCGGCCAGAGCGAGCAGCCCAACCATGACACGGCAGGCGTGGCGGGCTGGCAGTTCGGCATCGAGCGCTTCCCAGACCTGCCGGTACACCGGGCGGGGAAACAGGGCGTCGCGGTAGATCAGGTGGCGCAGAGCCTGCGGTTTGCGCTTGAGCGTCCCGATGACGTGATGGAAGTCGATGACGCACCCCGGTTGCCGCTGGCGCGGCCACGCTCCAGCGTGATGACGCTGGTGGCGCCGAGGAAGTCTTCCAGGCGGTCGTCGTGCAGGTGGATCTTGAGCTTCTGGCCGATCAGAGGCGGGACGGCACGGTATAGAGCACCTTGTCGACGCTGATCGTGCTGTTGCGCGTCACGGGAAGGCGATGGGCATGACCGTGTCGTTCCCTTGCTGCAGGTGATTGATGTTGCATATTGTGTTATCTCTTTTATAATAAGCAATACTGAGCGATCAGTTGGGGGTTTCGTCGGCGCCCGTGAAAGGCACACAGATGCCACCAATGAGGCGGATTGCAGGAGGACGAAATGACGGCGGGAGCAGTGATCGTCGGGGCAGGGCAGGCCGGTGGACGGGCAGCGATGCTGCTGGCGCAACGCGGTTATCCGGGTCCCATCACACTGATCGGCGCGGAGTCCTTGGCACCCTATGAGCGTCCCCCCTTGTCCAAGGATATGCTGGCCGATCCCACGACGCTCCCATCCTTCCTTGCTGCGGCAAAAGATTACGAGCGCTGGGGCATTCGATTACTTCTTGAACGGGAAGTTTCAGAAGTTAACCGTGCTACGCGCTGTGCAATGCTGGCCGATGGCAT
>CAIVDC010000001.1 GCA_903904605.1 uncultured Sterolibacterium sp. | reverse complement strand
TTGAATGTAAATAGTGATTAACGCGAGGTCGAAATTCGGGACGCAGGAGTCGGAGGTTCGAATCCTCTCACCCCGACCAATAAGGTCAGCATCAGCTAACATGTGCCGCAATTGTCTGGGCACATGTCGCTGCCTGTTGTGCCCGCTCCAGGGCAAGCTTCGATGGTTTTGACGATCGGTCCGTGGGACATAGCGGCGCAATCGGCGGCTTAGGTCCTCCTTTTGAAACAGCGGGGATATCGTCCAATCCGGTCTGGAACTGATACCAAATTCTTGCGACAATGGCGCACAGCCTTTCGGCTGCGGGTAATGGAATATGCACAATCTATGGCTCTTGGCGATCGAGTTTGCGGCGGGCGGACGCGGGTTCGCTGTGCAAAAGGGACGCCACCCGCATCATGTCTAAGCTGCTGCTGTTCGGGCTGCTCGGTCTGGTCGCCTATCTTGTTCTTCGCGGCATGGGGCGGCCGAACGCTCCCCGCCCCAGGGGGCGTCGCGAGGCGGAAAGGATGGTGATGTGCGCGCACTGCGGAGTTCACCTGCCTGAGGGGGAATGCTTAAGGTCGGGCAAGTATTGCTACTGCTGCGAACGGCACCGGGTACTCGGCCCGATCGAGCCCAGGTCGTGAGACCCTGATGGGCCCAGGCGGGGCGATGCCATCTCGGGAGCCGTCAGAGGTTTTCTGGCGATCGCTATTCTATTTCGATCTCTACCGGATGGTGGTGGCGGGCGTCTTCGTGTTCGCCGTCTTCGGTTATGGCAGCACCCTCAGCTTCGGTTCCCAGAACTTGAGCATGTTTCTCTGGGTCAGCATCGTCTATCTATTGCTGGCCCTGCTGTTTTTCGGAACGCTCGGGCAGATCCGGAGCCGCTTCAACCTGTACTTCTCGCTTCAGGTGGCTACTGACATCCTGGCACTGACGCTGCTGATGTATGCCAGCGGTGGCGCCAAGAGCGGCCTCGCCTTCATGCTGCTGGTGGTGCTGGCGGGTGCAGGGTTGGTCGGTCAGGGGCGCCTGACCTTGTTCTACGCGGCGCTGGCCGCGGTGGCCGTGCAACTCGAGCAGGGCTATCGCATTCTGGCTTTCGGCGCCGACCCTGCCGACTTTGTCCAGGCAGGCTTTACCAGCATCGGCTTTTTCGCCGCAGCGATAACCGCGCATCTGCTTGCCCGGCGGGTGGTCGCGAACGAGGAACTGGCGCACCGGCGCGGAATCGCCTTGGCCGATCAGTTGCGCATCAACCAGCGCGTCATCCGCGATATGCAGGATGGTGTGCTGGTCGTCGATAGCGAGGGCAGGGTGACCCAGCACAATCCCAAGGCCGAGGCTCTGCTGGGGGTGCGCGTGCCGTCCGGCCCCGATCTCGCCGCATTTTCAACGGTGCTGGTCGGACTCTATGAGCGCTGGCGCGAGCAATCGGTGGAAGCTGCGGAGTCGTTCCGGGTAGCCGCGAGCGGACGGTTGTTGCGCGCCCGCTTCCTGCCCGCCGGCGAGGGGGGGAACGCATTGATCTATATCGAGGACATGGATCGGGTTCAGGAGCAGGCTCAGCAACTGAAGCTCGCCGCACTCGGGCGGTTGACCGCGAACATCGCGCATGAGATACGCAATCCGCTGTCTGCGGTCAGCCACGCCTCCGAACTATTGCTTGAGGAGCAGCGGGGCGGAATGCAGAAGCGTTTGATCAGCATTATCGGAGACAACACCCGGCGCATCAACCGCCTCATCGGTGAAGTGCTGGAGTTGGGCCGGCGTGACCGGGTCCAAGCCGAGGCCCTGCGGATGTCGGATTTCCTCGAGTCTTTTGTCGCCGAATATGCCGAACAGGACAAGCGTGTCGGCCGGACCATCAACTTGTCGGTCTCTGGGCATCCGGTGTTGCACTTCGACAGGGGGCACCTCAACCGCGTACTCTGGAACCTGCTTGACAACGCGTTGCGCTATTGCTCCGGCGAGACGGGTAGCATCCGACTTGAAGCGCGGACATCGTCCAACCCGGAACGCGCCGAACTGCATATTATCGACGACGGACCAGGGATCGATACTTCGCTGAGCGCCCAGGTATTCGAACCGTTCTTCACCACCCACAGCAGCGGTACCGGTCTCGGCCTGTATATTGCCCGCGAATTGTGCGATGCCAACGGCGCGGTACTGGAAATCCTCACCAATGCGCCAGGCGCGCATTTTTCTATCAAGGGGGCGGCATGTCGGTGAAGAGCGAACGCAGAACCCGCAGCGAAATGATGCGCGTCCTGGTCGTCGATGACGAGGCGGACATCAGAGAGTTGCTCGATCTCACGTTGGCACGGATGGGACTCGCGGCCGACTGCGCAGGATCGGTCGCCGAAGCGAAGCAGATGCTCGAGCTGAGGCCGTACAAGCTGTGTCTGACCGACATGCGTTTGCCCGACGGCGAAGGGCTTGATCTGGTGCGCTATGTCTCCGAGCATTGCCGCGACCTGCCGGTTGCCGTGATTACCGCATACGGCAGCATGGAGAATGCCATTTCCGCGCTCAAGGCAGGGGCCTTCGACTATCTGGCGAAACCTGTGTCTCTTGATCAATTGCGGATTCTGGTGAACTCCGCACTCGAACTGCCTAAGCGCGATGATAGCGCTGACGCTTCGATTGCGCGGTCGTTGTTGGGAGAATCTCCAGCCATACGCCAGGTCCGCGACATGATCGAACGTGTCGCGCGCAGCCAGGCGCCAATCTATGTTTCCGGCGAATCGGGCAGCGGCAAGGAACTGGCGGCTCGCCTCATCCATCGCCTCGGAGGGCGCCGCGATGCACCGTTCGTTGCCGTGAATTGCGGGGCGATTCCCGAGAACCTGATGGAGAGCGAGTTCTTTGGCCATCGCAAGGGCGCTTTCACCGGCGCAGACTCGGATCGCGCAGGCTTCTTCCAGGCCGCCGACGGCGGTACGCTGTTCCTGGACGAGGTCGCCGATCTGCCGCTGCCGATGCAGGTCAAACTGCTGCGGGCGATCCAGGAAAAGCGCGTACGCAGGATCGGCGCCACCGCCGAAGAAGAAGCGGATGTCCGGATCATCTGCGCAACCCATCACAAGCTCAGACTCCTGGTCGACCAGGGCAAGTTCCGCCAGGACCTCTTCTACCGGCTTAACGTCATCGAGCTGACCATGCCCTCCCTGCGCGAGTGCCGGGAAGACATTCCGCTCTTTGCGCGGAGTATACTTCGGCGCCTCTCCGGCGCCAACGGGGTGCCGATTCCGACGATGACAAGGGCCGCCCAGGAGGCCCTTTCCGCCTACCCCTTCCCCGGCAATGTCCGCGAACTGGAGAATATCCTCGAACGTGCCCTGGCGCTGATGGCAGGAACGGAAATCGATCTCGTCGATCTTCGCCTCACTCAGTACCCATCGGACGAGGAACCTTCGGACGGCACCGCGCCGCTCCAGGACTACCTCGACCAGGTCGAAAAGCAGATGATTCTCGATGCGCTCGACAAGACCCGCTTTAACCGTACAGCCGCCGCCAAGTTGCTCGGCGTGACATTCCGTTCCCTGCGCTATCGCATGGAGCGCCTAGGCCTCAACGAATGAACGGCGCGGCCCTCGGCGAGTCGCTCGATGCCGATGGCCTGCTGCCAGGCGCGCGTTTCATCTGCTCGCCGAATTGCGATGAACGTCCTGAGGGAGCGGCGATCACCCTGGCCGTCGTTCACGCCATCAGCCTGCCGCCGGGCGAGTTCGGCGGCGACGCCATTGAGCGTTTGTTCACCAACCGACTCGATCCGGACACCCATTCATTTTTTCGTGACATCCATGCGTTGCGTGTTTCGGCGCATTTCCTGATTGACCGCGACGGCGCGGTAACCCAGTTCGTGCCCTGTACCAAGCGCGCTTGGCATGCCGGGGTTTCGCGCTGGGGTGGTCGAGAGCGCTGCAATGACTTCTCGGTCGGTATCGAACTGGAAGGCTGCGACGAACAGCCGTTCGAAGATGCGCAGTACCAGGTTTTGACGCATCTGATCCGAGTGCTGAGGCGGTATTACGCCATCAGGGATGTCGTCGGCCACAGCGATATCGCACCCGGTCGCAAGACAGATCCGGGACCTCATTTCGAGTGGCATCGCCTGACCGGGCTTCTTGCTTCCGATGCCGGAACCTGATTCCCTTGTCTTCCGTTGGCGGACCAATTCTTCGAAGTGGCGAAAAAGCACAACCAGCATTAAATAATTCTTGCAAGTTTTATTTCGAGCCACTAGAATTAGTCGGAGGAAGTCGCCAGAACACTATATGTAGTAGGTCAGGCTGATTTAGCGAAACGCGAGAAACACAACTTGCGGCGTCTTCCGGAGTCACAACACGGAGTCACAACAACTGGAGAGCTTAATGCAGTTAGCTTCGGATCCCGCCGCCAAGCCCACATTGCCTGATCGCGTTCTCGAAGCTGCTCCCGTCGTTCCCTTCTCTGTCTGCACCTTTTCCTTAAATCCGGAATTCACCTTCGCCCGCCGCAGTGGCGCGCCTGCCCGGCGCGAGCGCGACGGGAGATTCCCTGGTGGCAGTACCGAAATCGAATACATGAATGAGCTGCTGGAGGAATTCCCGCAGCCTGTCGCCGCATGTGGCGATGATCGATTCAATGTAAGGAATTCATTGGCCGCGGCTTGCCGCAGTCTTGGATAGTCCGTGCTGGTCAAGGCGGGTTGCAGTCAGCAGTTGATGTGTTATTCCTGTTAATTTGACGACTTAAGGAGATTCAAAATGGCTATTGCCAAACCCAAAGCCAAGAAGCCGGCAGCGAAGAAGCCCGCAGCAAAGCCAGCAGCGAAGAAGGCTGTTGCCGTAAAGAAGGCCGCACCGAAGAAAGTCGCTGCCAAGAAGCCGGCCGTAAAGAAGGCCGCACCGAAGAAAGTCGCTGCCAAGAAGCCGGCCGTAAAGAAGGCTGCACCGAAGAAAGTCGCTGCCAAGAAGCCGGCCGTAAAGAAGGTTGCTGCCAAAAAGCCGGCCGCCAAGAAGGTTGCGCCGAAGAAAGTCGCTGCCAAGAAGCCGGCCGTAAAGAAGGTCGCTGCCAAGAAGCCGGCCGCCAAGAAGGTTGCACCGAAGAAAGTCGCTGCCAAGAAGCCGGCCGCCAAGAAGGCGGCTGCCAAACCGGCCGTAAAGAAGGCTGCTGCCAAGAAACCGGCTGTCAAGAAGGCTGCACCGAAGAAGGCGGTGGTGAAGGCGCCGGCACCTGCCGCCAAGAAGCCGGCCGTCAAGAAGCCAGCCGCGAAGAAGGTCGTTGCCAAGCCTGCGGAGACTCCAGTTGCTCAGCCTTCGACTGCGGCCACGCCGGGCCTGAAGTCGTCGCTGAATCCGGCGGCGGCATGGCCGTTTCCTACGGGTTCGCGGCCCTCTTGAGTCGCACCTTGGGTGGATGCGAACGGATGGCTTGTTAGTTCCGCTCGCATCCCCCAGGTTCGCATGCTCGGCGGCGGCCTGTTCGGCGCCGCCTTTTATTTGCCAGCGTGTGATGCCTTCCCGATGGGCGTTTTAGTCGACCAAGGCCAGTTCGAATAGCTCTCGCTTCAACATGAGTTCGCGTGGCAGGCGGCTCTTGAGTTTGTCGAACAGTTCGGCATGAAGCTTGAGTTCCTCGCGCCACATGGCAGTATCCACGGTGGTCAGTTCGTTGAATTGGTCCCGGGTCAGCCCGTTGAAGCCCGCCCAGTCGATATCCTCGAAGTTTGGCATCCAGCCCAGCGCGGTCTGGCGAGCCGTGACGCGACCCTTGACCCGATCGACGATCCATTTCAGCACTCGCATGTTTTCGCCGAAGCCCGGCCACATGAAGTTGCCGTCCTTGTCCTGGCGGAACCAATTGACGGTAAATATTCGCGGTGCGTGCTCGATGCTGTGACCGATGTTCAGCCAGTGGTTGAAGTAGTCGCCCATGTGATAGCCGCAGAACGGCAGCATCGCGAACGGATCCCGGCGAACTACCCCGGTCTGTCCCGTGGTGGCTGCGGTGGTTTCGGAGCCGAGCGTCGCCGCCATATAGACACCGAAGTTCCAGTTGAATGCTTCATACACCAAGGGTACGGTGGTAGAACGGCGGCCGCCGAAAATGAAGCCCGAGATCGGTACGCCGGCCGGGTCCTCCCAGTTTGGGTCGATCGACGGGCATTGGCTGGCCGGGACGGTGAAGCGGGAGTTCGCATGCGCAGCTTTTTTGCCGGTTTGCTTGCCGATCGCAGGTGTCCAGTCCTGTCCGGTCCAGTCGATCAGGTGTGGCGGTACTTCGTTGGACATGCCTTCCCACCAAACGTCACCATCGTCGGTTAACGCCACGTTGGTGAATATTACGTTTTCCTTGAGCGTCGCCATGGCGTTCAAGTTAGTTTTCTCGGAGGTACCCGGCGCGACGCCGAAGAAGCCTGCTTCAGGGTTGATGGCGTAAAGGCGACCGTCCTTGCCAGGTTTGATCCAGGCAATGTCGTCGCCGACCGTGGTGACCTTCCAGCCGCCGAGAGACTGTGGCGGGATCAGCATGGCGAAGTTGGTCTTGCCGCAGGCGGAGGGGAAGGCGGCAGCGACATAGCTCTTTTCGCCCTGTGGATTTTCCACGCCGAGTATCAACATGTGTTCGGCTAGCCAGCCCTCTTCGTGGGCCATGGTCGAGGCAATGCGCAGGGCGAAGCACTTCTTGCCGAGCAGGGCGTTGCCTCCGTAGCCAGAACCGAACGACCAGATCTCGCGCGTCTCGGGAAAATGCACGATGTACTTGTGCTCCTTGCTGCATGGCCAGGGCACGTCCTTCTGGCCTTTTTCGAGAGGCAACCCTACCGAGTGCAGACAGGGGACGAACGCACCATTTTCTCCGAGTTGATCGAAAACCTTGCGGCCCATGCGAGTCATGATTTTCATGTTGACTACGACATAGGCCGAGTCGGAGATCTCGACGCCGATGTGGGCGATCGGGCTGCCGATCGGGCCCATCGAGAATGGGATGACATACAGGGTCCGACCGCGCATGCAGCCCTTGAACAGGCCGCGCAGTATGTCCTTCATCCTGGCCGGATCTTCCCAGTTGTTGTTGGGGCCGGCGTCTTCCTTGTCGGAAGTGCAGATGAAGGTGCGGTCCTCGACGCGCGCGACGTCAGAAGGATCGGAGCGGGCGAGGAACGAGTTGGGGCGCTTTGCCGGGTTCAGCCGGATCATGCTTCCGGCCGCGACCATCTCGGTGCATAGACGCTGGTATTCTTCGTCCGAGCCATCGCACCATACGACGTCGTCAGGCTGGGTCAGCGCAGCAATTTCGGCGACCCAGTTCTTCAGCTTAAGGTTGCGAACATAATCCGGGGCGGTTGACGGCGCAAAGCTCTGACTCATGATTTCGAACTCTCCAGGACAAAGGTGAAGTGCCTGAAAGACGTTCGATCGGCGGGGTAGTGATCGGAGGCCTTCGGCGATCCGCGTGCAACCGGGGCTCGGGTAGGCCCACTTTGCGCGCAAGGGGGCGAGCGCTTGGCTCTGCCCAAAAAAGTTTATTATGCCATCTCCGTCAGTAGCGAGCAAACTTCCAAGCCACGCTACAGTGGTCGGCGCCCTGGCTGTGATGCGGGCCCTGAAGAGACTCATGACTGAAACTGATAAAAGGAAACTTGAAATGGATGAAAGAATCCGCGCTGCAGCGCTCGATTACCACCGCTTGCCGAAACCTGGAAAGATCTCGGTGACCCCGACCAAGACCGTTACCAACCAGCAGGACCTTGCTCTCGCCTATACACCGGGCGTCGCCGCTGCCTGCGACGAGATCGTCGCCGACCCGGCGAACTCCTACAAATACACGTCGCGCGGCAATCTGGTCGCCGTTATCACCAACGGTACCGCAGTGCTGGGCTTGGGCAACATCGGCGCCCTCGCGGGAAAGCCGGTGATGGAAGGCAAGGGAGTGCTGTTCAAGAAGTTCGCCGGCATCGACGTGTTCGACCTCGAGATCAACGAGACCGACCCGGTGAAGCTGGTGGAGATCATCGCCTCGCTGGAACCGACCTTCGGCGGCATCAATCTCGAGGACATCAAGGCGCCGGAATGTTTCTTTGTTGAAAAGCAGTTGCGGGAACGGCTCAGGATACCGGTCTTTCACGATGACCAGCACGGCACGGCGATCATCGCCGGCGCCGCGATTTTGAACGGGCTGTTCGTGGTCGGCAAGAAGATTGAGCAGGTCAAACTGGTCTGTTCCGGCGCCGGTGCGGCGGCCATCGCCTGTCTCGACCTCTTGGTGAGTCTCGGCCTCGACCCTGAGAACATATTCATCTGCGACAGCAAGGGGGTGGTGTATGTCGATCGGGATGCCAAGCTTGAGCCGTCAAAGGCGAAGTATGCGCGGCAGACGTCGGCGCGCACCCTGGGCGATGTCATGCCGGGTGCCGATATCTTCCTCGGCGTTTCCGCGGGCGGCGTTCTCAAGCCGGAAATGGTCAAGACCATGGCGCCGCAACCGCTGATCTTGGCGCTGGCCAACCCGGTTCCGGAGATCCTGCCGGCAGAGGCGAAGGCGGTTCGTCCGGATGCCATCATCGCCACCGGTCGCTCCGATTATCCGAATCAGGTCAACAACGTCCTCTGCTTTCCGTTCATCTTCCGCGGGGCGCTGGACGTCGGCGCCACCACCATTAACGAGCCGATGAAACTCGCCGCCGTGCATGCCATCGCCGATCTGGCCCATGCCGAGCAGTCAGACGTGATGGCGACGGCTTTGGGCGGAGAGGACGTCAAGTTCGGCCCAGAGTTTCTCATCCCCAGTCCGTTCGACCCGCGCCTGATCGTCAGGATCGCGCCGGCGGTGGCCCGTGCGGCGATGGATTCCGGCGTGGCGACGCGCCCCTTGGCCGATCTCGAAACCTACCGCGAGCAGTTGAACGAGTTCGTTTATCACTCAGGTTTGCAGATGCGGCCGATCTTCAGTGCCGCCAAGAGAATGCCGCAGCGCATCGTCTTCTGCGAGGGCGAGGAAGAGCGTGTACTGCGGGCCGTGCAGACAGTCGTTGACGAGGGCTTGGCCCACCCGGTCCTGATCGGTCGGCCGAGTGTGGTCGACATGCGCATCGCCAAGTTCGGCCTGCGCATCCGCCCGGGCGAGCATTTCGAACTGGTCAACCCGGATTCCGACCCCCGCTATCGCGATTTCTGGGGCGACTACCACCAGATCATGGCGCGCCGTGGCGTGAGCATCGAGTACGCGAAACGCGAAGCGCGCCGACGCACCACACTGATCGGCTCGCTCCTGGTCAAGCACGGCTATGCCGATGGAATGATCTGCGGCACTTTCGGCAATCACTCGCAGCATTTGCGCTATATCGCCAATGTAATCGGTCTCGAGCCGGGGGTGGAGAGCTTCTACGCGATGAACATGCTGATCCTTCCTACGAGGACGATATTCATCGGTGACACCCAAGTGAACTACGATCCGACAGCCGAGCAACTGGCCGAGATGACGGTGCTGGCTGCCGAGGAGGTGAAGCGCTTCGGGCTGCTGCCCAAGATTGCCTTGCTCTCTCATTCGAGTTTCGGCTCTGCCGACACGCCGACCGCCATCAAGATGCGCCGGACTCTGGTGCTGCTCCAGGAACGGGCGCCGCAGCTCGAAGTCGACGGCGAGATGCATGGGGATGCGGCGCTCTCCGAAGATATCCGCGCCAAGGTCTTTCCGAATTCGCATTTGAAGGGCCAGGCGAATTTGCTCATCATGCCGACCCTGGATGCCGCCAACATCGCCTTCAATCTCTTGAAGACGGCGGCCGGCGATGGCCTCACCGTAGGACCGTTGCTGCTCGGCGCCGCCCGGCCGGTGCATATCCTGACGCCCACCGCAACCGTGCGGCGCATCGTAAACATGACGGCACTGCTTTCGGTGGAAGCAGGTAACCAGCAGGCGAGGGCAAGGCAGTAATGCTTGTCCCGGGAGCCAAGACCGCGTTGGTGTTGAGCGGAGGCGGCGCGCGCGCCGCCTACCAGGTTGGTGTACTGGCGGCGATACGCGATCTTCTTCGGGACAAGAAGACCAACCCCTTCCCGATCATCTGCGGCACGTCGGCCGGAGCGCTCAACGCCGTCTATCTGGCGACCAGGACCGAAAATTTCGGTTCCGGCGTCGGTCAGCTGCTCCATCTCTGGCGCAATTTCCACGCCAGGGACGTATATCGGGCCGACCCCCTGGGCATGGGCACGGCCGCACTGAGCTGGCTTGCGGCGATGGCGGGAGGCTGGCTGCTGAAGATGAGCCCACGCTCTCTGCTCGACAACTCGCCGTTGCGGGAGCTGCTCATGCGGCATATCGATTTTTCCCGCATCGAGGTGGCTATCGGGAAGCGTGAACTGCACTCGATCAGCATCACCTGCTCAGGCTATTCCTCCGGCCAGAGCGTCAGTTTTTTTCAGGGAGGGGGCAGCGTCGAGCCGTGGCAACGCTCGCAACGCTTCGGTGCGCGAGCCAATCTTGGCATCGATCACCTGCTTGCCTCGAGCGCCATCCCCTTCATCTTCCCGGCGATCAAGGTGAATCGCGAATATTTCGGCGATGGTTCGATGCGTCAGGTTGCCCCCATTTCGCCAGCGATCCATCTCGGCGCCGACAAGATTCTGGTCGTCGGCGCAGGCCGCATGTCCACTCCCGAGGGGTTCCGGGATACGGACGGCGGCTATCCCTCGCTCGCGCAAATTGCCGGACATGCCTTGTCCAGCATATTTCTAGACAGCTTGAGGGCAGATCTTGAGCGCACCAATCGTATCAATCGAACGCTGGGTCTGATCCCGGAACAGGTACGGCTGGAACAGGGGATGTCGTTGCGGCCGATCGAGGTGTTGGTGATCGCCCCGTCGAAGCGCCTGGATCACCTTGCCGCCATTCATGCGAAGAGTCTGCCCTGGCCGGTACGTGCCCTGCTGGGCGGAATCGGCGCGATGAACAAGAAAGGCGGTGCACTCACTAGTTACCTGCTGTTCGAGAGACCCTATACCAGCGCCCTGATCGATCTCGGTCGTCAGGACACTTTGGCCAGACGCGAAGAAGTGCTCGAATTTCTTAAGGTCTGACATCAATAAACAAGAGCAAACACCTAATCAATTTGGCAAGAGCGTCGTTATCCCTGTTGGCGGTAGGACAATCCCCTGCTAAACTGGCAGCCGGCCAGGAGCCCTGTTTGGGAGAAGTTGGATATGAAGAAAATCACGATGCTGCTGTTGACGGTACTTGGTTTGGCCATCGGTGCCGTCCCTGCTTCGGCGCAAACGGTGCACAGGAAGAAGCCAGCCGCGGTCAAGAAGCACAAGCATGTGAAGAAGGTTCATGCCGGCAACGCCGGCCTTCATGCCACAGAAAGACTGGTGTTGGGATCGGCTTCAGCCTTGGTGATCGACCAAGCCACCGGCGTCGTCCTGTTCCAAAAGAACCCTAGCGCGGTTCTGCCGATCGCGTCGATTACCAAGTTGATGACGGCGATGGTCGTTCTGGACGCCAAGCCGAATATGGAAGAGGTGCTCAGCATCACGGAGGATGACGTCGATACTCTGCGCGGCAGTCATTCACGTCTCAGGGTCGGCACCCGATTGCCGCGCGAAGACCTGCTGCGCCTGGCGTTGATGTCGTCCGAGAACCGGGCCGCCTCGGCCCTGTCGCGGAATTATCCGGGAGGACGCGTCGCTTTCATGGCGGCGATGAATAGCAAGGCGCTGGAACTTGGCCTGACCGAGACCCACTTCGATGACCCGACCGGCCTTACGGCGACCAATGTCTCCAGTGCCCGCGATCTCGTCAAGATGGTTGCTGCGGCGCATCAGTATCCCCTGGTCCGCGAATTCACCACGACCGCCGAGTACCAGGTCGCCGTGGTCGGCCATCCGCAAATGTTCCATAATACCAACAGCTTGGTGAGAAACTCCTCCTGGGATATAGGCTTGTCCAAGACAGGCTTTATCAACGAGGCGGGGAAATGCCTGGTGATGCAGGCCTGGTTCAACAAGAAGCCGACCATTATCGTGCTGCTGGACTCCTTGGGCAAGATGACGCGGATTGGCGACGCCAACCGTATCAAGCGCTGGGTAGAAAGCGCCATGCTGGTGCCGCCGGCGAACTCCGACTTGCCTGCCCAGCGTCAGGCGGCCGGCTGAATACCTGCTGCCTTCCCTCTTCCTATGGACCGCCTTGCCTGGGAGCGGTCCGGCGACCATGCGTCGCCGCTATTTCTCCGGCTTGACGTAACCGATCGCGGCGGAGATTTCGTCGGCGGCTTGGCGCACGATGGGCGCCCAGTCGGCGTTATGGCGCTCCGCGGGCGCTGACACCGACAGCCCGGCCACCAGCTCGCCCGAGTCGTCACGGATGGGCGCGGCGATGCAGCGCAGGCCCTGTTCGATTTCCTCGTTGTCGAAGGCGACGCCATGACGCCGTACGCGTTCTAGTTCGCGTTCGAGCGCCGGCAAGGTGGTCAGTGACGTCGGCGTGGAACCAGGAAGTCCCGTGCGCTTGGCGTATTCGCGGACCTTCTGAGGGCCGTCGGCGACCAGGAACAACTTGCCCACGGCGGTGACATGGAGCGGCGCCCGGGCGCCGACCAGGTGAACGACGCGGACCGAAGAGCGACCACTCGAGGTACGCTCGACATAGACGATCTCGTCCCCCTGACGCACACCCAGATTGACGCTTTCGCCGATCTCTTTGTGCAGGCGTTGCATCAACGGCATCGCAGAGTCGCGGATATTGATGCGCGACTTGACCAGATTGCCGAGTTCGAGCAGGCGGATGCCGAGCTGATAGGTGCCGGGCTCCGCCCTTTCAACAAAGCCGCTGACGCTCATGGCGGCGAGGATGCGGTGGGCGGTCGAGGGATGAAGGCCGGTTTCCGCCGCCAACTGCTTCAAACTGACCGGATCGTGGTAATAGGAAAGCACGTCGAGCAGTCTCATCATCCGCTCGATGACCTGGATTGGGCTCTTGGCCTCGGCTTGAACGGTCTGCGTCACGTTGAGACTTTCGCTGTTGCGAGGATGGGAATACTATATCAGATCATGAAACTTTCCCCGCCCGGCCTCATTTGCCGGGGGGAATAGCGAGGTGTCGATGCGCGTCGGACTGTTTGTGACTTGTCTAGTGGATATGATGCGGCCGCGCATCGGTTTCTCGGCCCTAAAGCTCCTAGAGTCAGCGGGTTGCGAGGTGACGGTGCCGGCGGCTCAGACCTGTTGCGGCCAGCCTGGCTACAACTCGGGCGACCGGGCCGGTGCCTTGGGCTTGGCGGAGAAACTGTTGACCGAGTTCGAGAATTGCGATTTCGTCGTTGTTCCTTCCGGCTCCTGCGCCGGCATGATCCGCACGCATTACGCCGACCTTGCCAAGGGCGACGATGCGCTGGCGGGCCGCATGGCGAGGCTTTCGGCCAAGACCTATGAACTGACCGATTTCCTGGCAAATATCGCCAAACTCGAAGCCGTTCCCGGCAACTTCCGGGGCAGCATCGCCTATCACGATTCCTGCGCCGGCCTGCGCGAACTCGGCGTGAAGGCCCAGCCGCGCGCGCTCCTGGCGAAGATGCCCGGAGTTCGCTTGACGGAAATGGCCGGCGCCGAGGAATGCTGCGGTTTCGGTGGCGCCTTCTCGGTCAAGTTCGGTGAGATTTCCGCGGCGATCGCCGAGAGAAAGTGCGAGGGTATTCGTGCGGCGAATGTCGACGCCGTGGTCCTGGGCGACCTCGGCTGCATGCTCAACATTGAAGGCAAGCTGCGGCGCATGGGCGACGAGAAGACCCGGGTGATGCATGTCGCCGAAGTGCTGGCTGGCGACCCGGGGGGCAAGGCCTGATGGAGATCCGTTCGATGCATTTCAAGGCGCGCGCCGGCCAGAAACTGGCCGATGTCGTGCTGCAGGAAAATCTCAGGAAGGCCAAGAGCAAGTTCGTCGACATGCGCGCGCGGGCCATTGCCGAACTCGATGATTTCGAAGCCACGCGCGAAGCGGCGAAAGTCCTGCGCGACCGCACCCTGGACGATCTCGACCTATGGCTGGAGCGCTTCGAACTGGAGGCGACCCGGCGCGGCGCCACCGTGCTCTGGGCCAAGGACGGCGCCGAAGTGTGCCAGCGGGTGGTGGATATTGCCCGCCGCCACGGCGTCAAGAAGGTGACCAAGTCGAAGTCGATGCTGTCCGAGGAGGCCGGCCTCAACCAGGCGCTGGAAGACGCCGGCATTCAGCCGGTTGAGACCGATCTGGGTGAATACATCCTCCAGATCAACGACAACGAACCTCCGTCCCACATCATCGCGCCGGTCTTCCACAAGCGCAAGGAGGAAGTCTCTGCTTTGTTCGCGCGCGTGCACAAACTCGCAGCCAAGACCGACATCGAAGCGATGACGCGCGAAGCGCGCGAGGTGCTGCGCCCCCACTTCCTTTCCGCCGATATGGGCATCTCCGGCGGCAATTTCCTGGTCGCAGAAACCGGATCGGTAGCGCTTGTCACCAACGAGGGGAATGGCCGGATGGTCACCACCCTGCCCCGCGTGCATGTCGTCGTCACAGGCATAGAGAAGGTGATCCCGACCCTGGAGGATCTCGCCACGCTGATGCGACTGCTGCCGCGCTCGGCAACGGGCCAATCGATCTCGAACTACTTTTCGCTGCTGACCGGCGTGAAACATGCGGAGGATCAGGACGGCCCCGCGCATATGTACTTCGTGCTGGTCGATAGCGGCCGTGCCGATCTGGTCGGCGGCGAGTTTGCGGAGATGCTGCGCTGCATCCGCTGTGGCGCCTGCATGAACCATTGTCCGGTTTATCAGGCTGTGGGTGGCCATGCCTATGGCTGGGTCTATCCCGGTCCCATGGGATCGATCCTGACACCGTTATTCGCCGGCATCGAGAATGCCGTCGATCTGCCGCAGGCGGCGACCTTATGCAACCAGTGCGGCGTCGTCTGCCCGGTGAAAATCCCGCTTCCCGATCTCTTGCGCCGCCTGCGCGAGAAACAGGTCGAGCAACGCCTGCGTCCGACCGCCGAACGTCTGGCCCTCACCGCCTGGGCCTGGCTGGCAAGGCACCCGGCACTTTATGCGCTGGCAACCAGGATCGGCGTGCGCTACCTGAAATGGCTGGCAGGAGGCGAGGATCGCATCCGCGTGCTCGGCCTGGCCCCGGAATGGACCCTGGGCCGGGACTTCCCGGCACCTGAGGGCAAGACTTTTCGCGAACTCTACGCTCAGAAACACTAGCAATATGGAACGCATTGTCTTTCTCGAGCGTGACTCGATCCGGGCGAAGCTGCGCCGCCCCGACTTTCAGCATGTCTGGGAAGAGTATGCGCTCACCGCCCCGGACGAGATCTACGCAAGACTCAAGGACGCCACCATCGCCATCACCAACAAGGTGGTGATGAATGGCAAACTCCTGGAGCGGCTGCCAAAGCTCAAGTTGATCGCCGGAGCCGCCACCGGTGCCGACAATATCGACCTCGACTGGTGCCGCGGACACGGCGTCGTTGTCAGCAATATTCGTGGTTACGCCGGGCATACCGTGCCCGAGCATGTGATGATGCTGATCCTGGCGCTGCGCAGGCAGCTTCTGTCTTACCGAGCCGACGTCCTCGCCGGCAGATGGCAAGCGGCACCAATGTTCTGCTTTTTCGACCATCCGATCCGCGATCTCCACGGGTGCACCCTCGGGCTCTTCGGCCGCGGCTCGCTCGGCCAGGGCGTGGCGAAGCTGGCCGAAGCCTTCGGCATGCGCGTGCTCTGGGGCGAGCACAAGGGTGCGGCTGCAGTTCGCCCAGGCTATGCGGCATTTGAGACGCTGATCGAGGAGGCCGATATTGTGTCGCTGCATTGCCCGCTGACGGCGCAGACGCGGGGCATGGTCGGCGCGCGTGAACTTGCCGCGCTGAAGTACGGCGCCATCCTGATAAATTCCGCGCGCGGCGGTCTGGTGGACGAGGCCGCGCTAGCCGGCGCCTTGAAGTCCGGGCGGATTGCCGCAGGCTTCGACGTGCTTTCCGGGGAACCTCCGAGTGAGGGCAATCCGCTGCTCGATGCGGAGCTGCTCAATTTGCCCAACTTCATTCTGACCCCCCATGTCGGCTGGGCCTCCGACACGGCGATGCAGATCCTGGCCGATCAACTGATCGACAACATTGAAGCTTATGCGCACGGTGCGCCGAAGAATCGCTTGGCATGAACATGGAGAAGGCGAAATGAGCTCTCGCGAAGATATCCTCGGACGCATCAGAGCCAGACTCGGCCGCAACCCCGACAATGCCGCGAGCGCGCGGGCCGCCATCGATAGCTACCTTGGCGCGCCCGATCAGGGTCCCCAACCCCGGATCGCTGGAGACCGGGTGGCGCACTTCCGCGAGAAGTCCGAGGCGCAGTCTTCGACGGTCGAGGAAGTGCTCACACCGGCAGCGCTGGCCCCCGCCGTGGCGCGTTATCTTGCGCGGCACGAACTGCCGCGTCAGGCGGTATGCTGGCCGGAATTCAGTGGTCTTGGCTGGCGCGAGGCAGGACTCGATGTCGAGTCGCGCGGCGTCCTGGGTACTGATCTGGTCGGCATCACCGGCTGCTTCTGTGCTGTCGCCGAAACCGGCTCGCTGATGCTCTGTTCCGGCCCGGAAACGCCGGCGGCACTCTCCCTGCTGCCGGAGACGCATATCGCCATCGTGCCGGCCGCGCGCATCGTCAGCCGGATGGAGGAGGCGTGGCGTCTGGCGCGCGCCGAGCTTCCCGAGTTGCCGCGCGCCCTCAATTTCATTTCCGGCCCATCTCGCACCGGCGACATCGAGCAGACCATCGTCCTCGGCGCGCATGGACCCTATCGGGTGCATATCATTATCCTCCGGGGACACTAGGGACTCGGCGAGTGGACCAGATACGGGACAGGAGCCATCGGCCGAGATCGGCAGCCTGTCTTTCCCGCATAGAGAACATCTAGCGCCTGGTTATCATGCCTAAAGAAACGCGCCTCAAGGAAGACGCTCTCGGAATCGGTGAGTCCATCATCATGGGAGTTGCCGGAACGGCACCGGCCTTCAGCATTGCGGCAACGACATCCGCCCTGGTTGCGTCAGTGGGTACGCTGGCTCCGGCAAGTCTGCTTTATTGCGGACTGATCATGTTTGGCGTGACCTTTGCCTATATGCACCTGAACCGCATGAGCCAGAATGCCGGGGCTTCATACGCGTGGGTAGGCAGCATCTTCAACCCGGTGCTGGGTTTTCTTGCCGGATGGGCTTTGCTCGTGGCTTCGGCGGTATTCATGGTTTCGGGCACGATCCCGGCCGCCACCGCGACCCTGTTGCTGATTGATCCCGGACTTGCCAGCAGTCCGGCGATGGTTACGTTCGTCGCCGCCGGCTGGTTGCTTGCGGTAAGTGCCGTCATCGTCAAAGGGATCAAGCCGACAAGCTATACCCAGATCGTGATGACCGGGATCGAGCTTATCATTCTGGTACTGGTCGTGCTGGCAGCCGTAAGCAAATACGGCGCCACGCCGGCGCATGCATTTTCAATGAAATGGTTCTCCGCGGCGGAATTTACGCCTCAACTCTTCGCGACTGGCGCACTTACCTCCCTGTTCTTCTTCTGGGGATGGGATGTAACGGTCAACCTGAACGAGGAAACCAAGAATTCCAGCCATGCGCCGGGCAGGGGGGCGCTGTGGGCGATGGTGATAGTGCTGTTGTTGTTCATATCGTTTGCCGTCGTCAGCTTGCTGGTCCTGACCGACCGGGAAATAGAACAGTCGAGCACCAACATCGTCTTCGCCGTCGCCGAGAAACTGTTCCCCAAGCCGTGGAGTTACATGGCGATCATCGCGGTGATGCTGAGTTCGATCGGAACCCTGGAAACCTCCATTTTGCAGTTCACCCGCACCATGTACGCCAAGGGAAGAGATGGGGTTCTCCATCCGCGCTATGCCGTCTTGCACAAGACCTGGCGAACGCCCTGGGTCGCAACCGCCGTGATAGCGCTGTTAGGGACGCTGTTATTGTTTCTTTCTTCCTATTTCCCGACGGTTAGCCTGATAATCAAGGATTCTATTAATGCGATCGGGTTTCAGGTAGCGTTCTATTATGGGCTGGCCAGTCTCGCCTGCGCCTGGCACTATCGGAAGCAAGGTTTCTACTCAATGCATGCCTTGGTATTTCTGATCCTGTGGCCGGTCATCAGCGCAGCCTTCCTGTTGTTCATCGCCGCTTACAGCATTCCCACGTTTGACGCCGTTACGAACATTGTCGGCATAGGGGGAATCGCGGCAGGGATCGTCCCACTGTTGCTGAACCGGAAAAGGCGGCAAGTACGGGGAGAAACTAGGCAGCAAGAGCCGGGAACAGTCCGCGAAGTCCCGTCGCGATCATCTCGACGGCGATGGCCGACAGGATGAACCCTGCAATCTTCTCGACCACCTCCAGCGAGGATTTTCGGATCTTGCGTTGCGCGTTAACCGCCATGTTGAAGGTAAGCCAGCAGGCTGAGCCAACGATTAGGATCGGTACGACGATGTGGACAAGATCCCAATTCGTATTCCAGGCACTGTTGCCCATGACGTAGCTGAATGCGGCCGGTCCTGCGAGCAGCGGGATCGCCAGCGGAACAAGCGATGCCCCGTGGCAGGTGTCGCCACTGGATGGCGGGTTGGCTCCCTTGAAGGAGGTTTCCTTGCCCATCACCATGGCGATGGCAAGCAGCAAGACAATAATGCCGCCGCCGATCTGCATCGCGCTGATGGAGACGCCTAGCAGACTCAAGAATGATGAGCCAAGAAACGTTGCCGCGAGCAGTGCGATCGATACGCTAAAACCTAGTATTCTGGCAAAGCGTTTCTTTTCGCTCAGCTCCAGCCCATCAACAGTCTCCAGGAAAACAGGGATCATCGAGACGGGGCCCACTAACACGAAGAGTGTTATGGTCTTTTTTACCGTAAGCATTACCAGTGGTAGCATCGTGTTTCCTCATTTGCTTCAGCCAGCGGCTCTTGGCTCGCTCCCCGATGCTAGTCTACTCTGTTGCCGACTTGTTCAATGCTGTCGTAGGACGACCGGCGGCACGCGGTCCCCGCAAGCATCGCGGCAAGGAAGATCCGGCGAGCGCATTTCCAGCCTTGAAGGTGGTGCCGATTTCGGCTGCCCTACTGAACGGCAATGATGGCCGATAACGGGCCTTCTTCATCTATACGAGAACTCCAAATGGAAATTGAAACCACCGTTCCGGTCCCGGCATCGATAGGCAACCCGGCGGGCGACACCGTTTTCAGGGTACTGGGCGCCATCAGCTTCTCACATTTTCTCAACGACATGATGCAGTCGCTGATGCTCGCGATCTATCCGCTGTTCAAGCTGGAGTTCCAGCTGAATTTTGCCCAGATCGGCCTGATCACGCTGACGTGCCAATTGACCGCGTCGCTCTTGCAGCCGATGGTCGGCTATTACACGGACCGTCATCCGAAGCCCTTTTCTCTCGCCTTCGGTATGGCTTGCACCTTTGCCGGTTTGATCCTGCTTTCCGAGGCGTCGAGTTTCCCCATGGTCCTTCTCGCAGCGGCCATGGTCGGCACTGGATCTTCCATTTTTCATCCCGAGTCTTCGCGTGTCGCTCGAATGGCTTCGGGAGGGCGGCATGGGCTGGCGCAATCCATCTTTCAGGTAGGCGGCAATGCAGGCAGTGCGGTCGGGCCGCTGCTGGCCGCCTGGTTCATCCTGCCAAATGGCCAAGGCAGTATCGCCTGGGTTTCTCTGGTTGCCTTGGTGGCAATCATTGTACTCATCGGTGTTGGACGCTGGTATCGGCATCAGCATCGTCTGCCCAGGAAAGCAGAAGCCGATATGGCTCCGCGTCTGCCCCGGCGCAAACTGGTGGTTACGCTCGTGGTTCTCGTGAGTTTGATGTTTTCAAAGTTCTTCTATCTGGCCAGCATCAATAGTTACCTGATTTTCTACCTGATGCATCAGTTCAGTGTCGGCACTGAGGTCGCGCAGTACCATTTGTTCTACTTTCTGTTTTCCGTGGCGCTGGGCACCCTTATGGGTGGTCCGATCGGCGATCGCATCGGTCGCAGGCAGGTGATATGGGTCTCGATCCTGGGCGTCGCTCCGTTCACGATCGCCTTGCCCTACGTCGGTCTGGAGGCTTCCATAGCGCTGACCGCGATTATCGGCTTCATGTTGGCCTCGGCCTTCCCGGCCATGGTCGTTTACGCGCAAGAACTGATTCCCGGCAAGGTTGGCACGATCTCTGGTTTGTTTTTCGGGATTGCTTTCGGCTTGGGCGGTATCGGTGCCGCAGTCCTTGGTCAGTTCGCCGATCACTGGGGGATCGTCACCATCTACAAACTTTGTTCCTTTCTTCCGCTGATCGGCCTGCTCGCAGTGTTCCTCCCGGAGCTGCATGATCCGCAGAGGACTACGGACGCCCCAGCGCTTAGAGCGCGCCTGACGACGGTCCGCTAGAACGCGCAACCGACCGGGGCAAAACCGGCAGCATCGGACGCTTGCGGTGCGCGCTTACTCATCGGATATCTTCGGACCCCTACCGAACCGGAATTTTTGGATCGTCGTTGCAGCGAAACGGCTCTCCTCCAACTGGCGCCCCCTCCCGAAAAGCGGGCAAAAAAAGGCAACAAGCCCTGCTGAAAGGGCTTGTTGGCGGCGCTGGCGGCGGGAGTGAAACTCGAACGAGCCTAAGCCTTTGTTGCGGCCTTGAGTGCGCAGTATCCCAAGGCAGTGACGCCGGCCAGCGGCAGCGTCACGATGAAGGCCAGACCTAAGAAGGGCGCCGCGGCCATCATGCCTGCTTTCTTCAAGCTCGGCGGCATTTTGGCGGCCAGCGCTTTGGCGCCTAACCAGATGATCATCCCCGCGGCCACGAAGGGCATGGCCATGATGTAGGCCAATCCGATGAAGGGCGAAACCAGGAACAGCGCAACACTCTCGATTCCGCTCATCTTCCTTTCTTCCGCGACGGGCGACCGAGCGGCGACGATGATCTCGGGTATCCACGCAGCGCTCTTCTTCAGCACTGCGGCTTCCACGACGGATTCGTAGATTTCCATTTTAAGTAGGGCGCTCATGATCTTCTCCTGGTTGCTGTGTTCATTTGGCTGCTGATGTCTTTCGTTCCTGAGCTTCTATCAGCATCAGGCGTGCCAGGTAACCAGGGACTGGCTGTAAAGCGATTACTTTCAAAGCATTGCGAGAGCCAGACGGTGGCAAGGATGATGCCCGCCGGTCCATGAAGAAGAGTCGTTCGTACATAATTATTGTGCATCCGCCCGGGTGGAATTGCTGAACACCGCTGATACCCGGCGTTTTGGCGGATCCGTACGATGAATATTTTCTTTGTTCAGCGCTGAATCAAGGACCAGGCCAAAGGCGTTGCGCAATATGGCGCCATACTTTACCCGCGAGCATGACGGGCAAGCACAGGCCGGCGGCTCTCCGGCGCCGAGGTTTCCGAGAAAAGGATAATGGCTGGATCCGGCTGGCTAGTCTGATCGTCGCGGGAAAGAAGGCCGGGAAGGCGGCAAGGCCAACCCGGCCAAAACCACGATGTACGACGGAGGGTTACTTATCACATCATGGTCGATGCTGATTCTAGGCCCTAAACAAACGACATTTGTCAAGCATTTTTGCTTTTTCTTACATACTTGATCTATGTCAACTAATGATTACCCATCTTTCATGAGAATGCCATGTGCGGTAACTCTGCACCAAAATTTAACTGGGGGGTTAATCATGTTATTCAAGGGTGGAACACATAGAGGGCTGTCGCTGCTGGTGACAACACTTGCCGCAGCGGCGATTCTGCTGAGCGGCTGTAACGGCGGCTCGGATGGCGCACCGGGCGCTCCCGGGGCGACGGGCGCAACGGGTGCGACCGGCCCGGCAGGAACGAATGCAACTGCGGTGGTCAATGTTTCGAGCCTGGCGCCCGCCCAGTGGGCAGCGCTGCAACCGAAGATCACGATCAACAGCGTTACCATCGCCAATGGACCGCCGGTGGTCAAATTTACGGTGACGGACCAGAACGGCAATGCCATTCTCGGTCTCGAGCAGATTACCTCCAAGTCCTCGACGGCGAACTATGTCGGCCATCCAAATTTCGCCTTCAACGTGGTCAAGCTGATGCCGCCGAGCAACGGCAGCCCCAGCCGGTGGGTCAATTACATGGTCATCTCCCCGGATACCACGACCAACCCGGCCAAGACCCCGGCCTCGCATCCGACCACCGATCCATCGTCCATCGGTACGCTGATCGCCACGGGCAATGGCGGCTACCAATACACGTTCTGGACCGACATCACCCAGGTCAATACGCTGGTGCAGACGCTCAAGCCGACAGCGACGCCCTATAGCTGGGCACAGTTGGGCGCGGGCACCTGCCCGGGCGCCGATCTTTGCTACGATGCCAGCAAATCGCACCGCTTCACCATGTCCTTGTCCGGCGCAGCGCCGGGCACGGGCACCAACACGCCCACCGCCGTCCAGACGACGCCTGCGGTGAATATGGTCGTGTCGGCGAATGCGGTCTATGACTTTATCCCCGCCACCGGTGCCATGGCCTCGGCGTCCGACCCGAGCCAGTCGCGTGAAATAGTCGCCTACCAGAACTGCTATCAATGCCACCAGAACTTCAGCCAGATCCACAGTGGCTCGCGCGTAGACACCAAGCTCTGCGTGACCTGCCATACCGGCCAGCTGAACTGGGAAGGCGTGACCGAAGCGACCTACACCGGCACCACCTTCACGCCGGGCATCGCGACGAACCAGCTTTACGGTTTCTCGATGTACGTCTTCCCGAACTGGATCCACAAGATCCACATGGGCAGCGAACTGACCATGCAGGGCTACAACTCGGTCAGCGTTCCGGGCGTCGCCGGGATCACCAGCCTGAACGGCATCACCTATCCGCAGGATCAGCGCAATTGCGTCAAGTGCCACAGCGCACAGACGGGCGGCACGGCGACACCGACGGCCCAGGGCGACAACTGGAAGAACGTGCCCAACCGGATGGCCTGCGGCGCCTGCCACGACGGCGTCAACTTCGCCACCGGCGGCGGCATGAACATCAGCGGCACCTATCCCGGCCACATCGGCGGCGCCCAGGCGGACGACAACAAGTGCACCCTCTGCCATTCCGCGACCGATATCGCGTCGACCTACCACGTGCCGGTGGCGCCGCCCAGCCCGAACAACCCCATTACCGGCAACGGCAGCGATACGCACACCAATGTCGGCTATGTGACCTCCAACCAGGCCAATCTGCCGGCGGGCGCCTCGACGATCAGCTATGTCCTGGGCAGCGTGACCAAGAACAGCGCCCAGAACCCGGTTGTTCAGTTCCGGATCATGGTTGCAGGCAAACCTGCGGTGCTCAACGCCTACACGGCGGGCTCGACGACCATGATTCCCAATTTCGCCGGAACGCCAGCTTTCGTGGTGGCCTACGGAGTGCCGCAGGAAAACGCCACGACGCCGGTCGACTTCAATCTCAACAGTTCCGTCACGCTCATGAATGTCTGGAACGGTTCGGCCGGCACGCTGTCGGGGCCTGACGCCAGCGGCAACTACACCGCGACGCTGACCAAGATCGCGATTCCCGCTAACGCCGCCATGGTGACGGTCGGTTTCGGCTACAACTACGGCACGACGATTGCCAGCTTCCCGCTGACCCAAACCAATCTGCCGGCACCCTACGCCTATAACAGCACCACCGGGGCCGGCGGCCTGATCGTGGCGGCGCCGGACGTCTGGGCGGTGATGTCGGGCTATACCTCGCGCCGCGTCGTGGTCGATAACAAGCGCTGCAGCAGTTGCCACTACCAGCTCGGCGTGTTCACCTCGGAAGCCTTCCACGCCGGTCAGCGCAACGACGGCCAGAGCTGCAACCTCTGCCATTATCCCAACGGCCAGGACAGCGGCTGGACCTACGACTCCAAGACCCACATCCATGCCATCCATGCCGCCAACAAGCGCACGGTGCCCTTCACCTGGCATGCCAACTCTGCCACAAGCGGCTACTGGCAGGTCACCTATCCGGGCAATCTGGACAACTGCGAGCAGTGCCATCTGCCGAACACCTACAACTTCGGCTCGGCCTACACGCAAGCGACCAGCACGTCCGCGCCGACGGTCGCCGCTTACAACAGCACGACGGCCAGCAACATGCTCTACAGCACGGTGGCCGCAGGCACCCTCACGGCGGGCTCCGCTTCGCTGTCGCCCTACGTATCGACCGGCCCGGGCACTTGCTACGGTGCTGCACCGAGCGTCGCAGCGGCTACCGGCGCTCTTACCGGGGCTACCACGGCGGTTGCCAGTGCGACCTGTACCGGCACGCTGAGCCAGACTCTGGTGAGTTCGCCGATCGCCTCGGCCTGCTTCGCCTGCCATGACAGCGCCGTGGATATGTCGCATATGCGCTCCAACGGCGGTTCGCTTTACGCGCCGCGCAGCACCGCCCTGGCCACTCAGGAGCAGTGCCTAGTGTGTCACTCGGCGGGCATGGTCGCCGACACCAAGGCGGTGCACTTCACCGGGGTCTACTGAGCCTCATCCGACGGGGACACGGTTCGCCGTGTCCCGCCCGCCGGACGTAACAAAACGACCCGGAGGCGGCAGCGCCTCCGGGTTTTTTTCGAGCCAGGCGCGAAGTCATTTTGGCGGCGCCCGATTCTGCGCGTTGAGCACTTACGGCAGCGTTCCAGGCTGGCAGCGTCTGATAGAATCGACTCAGACACCAAGGCGAGAGACTGCGTGAGACGCTTCGGCTTTACCCTGCTGTGCTTGAGCGCGCTACCGGCCTACGCCGGCGACGGCTTGACCATCGCCGGCATTCCCTCGGAATTCTTCCTGTTCGCCCTGACGCTCCTGGGTGTCATGCTGTTCCACGGCAAGACGCTCTATGTCGGCCTGACCGGCTTGTCTGTCATTACGCTCTATAAGCTGGCGTATACCGGCTTCAAGACCGGTGACGGGGCTCCCGGGTTGCTCGAGCATCTAAGCCACGAGTGGGTGATGCTGGCCAACCTGTTCTGTCTGCTGATGGGCTTCGCCCTGCTCTCGCGTCACTTCGAGAAGAGTCATGTCCCGGTGGTGTTGCCGAAATATCTGCCCAACGACTGGAAGGGCGGCTTCGTGCTTCTGGTGATGGTGTTCGTGCTCTCCAGTTTTCTCGACAACATCGCCGCCGCACTGATCGGCGGGGCGATGGCGCATCAGTTGTTCAAGGCTAAAGTGCATATCGGCTATCTCGCCGCCATCGTCGCATGCTCGAATGCCGGAGGCTCGGGCAGCGTGGTCGGCGACACGACGACGACCATGATGTGGATAGACGGGGTCAGTCCGGCGATCGTCTTCGATGCCTATGCCGCGGCAGCGGTGGCGCTGTGCATAGTCGGCGTCGTCGCCGCCAAGCAGCAGCATGCCTATTCCCCGATACTCAAGGACAGCCACCACCATACCCATGTCGATTGGGCCCGGGTCGCCATCGTCGCCCTGATCCTGACCTTCGCCATGGTCACCAACCTCGTGGTGAACATCGAATTCAAGGCTTACTCCGACAGCTTTCCCTTTATCGGCGTGGCGGTGTGGCTGGCGATCCTGCTCACTCCCGGCCTGCGCCGACCGGACTGGGAGGTGCTGCCCGAGACTTTCAAGGGTACGGTGTTCCTCCTCTCCTTGGTGACCTGCGCCTCGATGATGCCAGTCGAGCATCTACCGCCTGCCTCTTGGCAGGCCGCCTTGGGACTGGGTTTCGTCTCGGCCATCTTCGACAATATTCCACTGACAGCCCTGGCGCTGAAGCAGGGCGGCTACGACTGGGGTTTTCTCGCCTATGCCGTGGGCTTCGGCGGCTCGATGGTCTGGTTCGGGTCCTCGGCTGGCGTGGCCCTGTCCAACATGTTTCCCGAGGCCAAGTCGGTGCGCCTTTGGTTGCGTCACGGCTGGCATGTGGCTCTTGCCTATGTCGTCGGCTTCTTCGTCATGCTGGTCCTGCTCGGCTGGCATCCCGACGCGCCCCACAAGACCTTGCCGGCAGCCGCCGCCGCTTCCCCAGCACACTGAGTTGCCATGGGCCGGCGCAGTCGCGCCGGTTGCGCGATGCACTTCGGCGTGCGATCCGGCCATAAGGGCACACCCTTACGTGTCGGCGCGTATTCATGCCGGCCGGATATCCACGTACATTGTTCCTGGCGCGACACCTTTTGGACTCTCAGGTGAAAGCCCAGCAACGGTAAGCAGGATGGAGGGACGCCGGGCATGCCCGCAAAACACGCAACATCGATCTCTGCCAGCGCGGCGCCAGCCGGCAGTCGTGCTGTTGTTTGCTCCGCAGCAGGTGATGATGTCGCGGTTCTGACGCTAGACGACCGGGGGATGGTGTGCGACTGCAACGGCGCCAGCGAGGCCTTGTTCGGATACCGTCGCAGCGAGCTTGTCTGGCGGCATATTTCCATGCTGTTGCCGCAGTTCGAGGAGATCGATCTGATGCAGAACGGCCAACCTAACCCGCACCTGTTCTTCCTTTGCCACGTCGGCTTCAGGTTTCGCGCGGTAACTCAGGATGGCAGTGATTTCACCAGCGAAATATTCCTCAATTGTCTCGACAATGCGGGACATGGCCGTTTGTCGTTGATCGTGCGTCCCGTGGCGGAAACGGCCGACGGCGGGCGTGGGAGTTAAGCTGCAGCGGGACCAAGATAGGCAGTCCATCGATGTCTCCGAACCGGCACAGTATGCAGACGCCGATCGCGCCATGGCAGGCTGAGGTCGTGGCCGATATTTTGGAGCGGTATCGCAAGGATGCCACCCGGCTGGTGCAAGTCCTGCGCGAGATCGGAGAAGCCCTGGGTGAGCTGCCGGGCAAAGTCCTGGCCAAGGTCGGTGAGGAACTCAAGCTGCCCTATGCCAGAGTGGCAGGCGTTGCCGGTTTCTACCACTTTCTCGAGCTTGGCGAGCGCGCACGCTACCGGGTGTTGTGGAGCGACAACATCATCGAGCACATGCAGGGCAGCGTCGCACTTTGCGAGGAAATGTGTCGCCAACTCTGGATCGAGCCGGGACGCGTATCCGAAGACGGCCTAGTGAGCGTCGGCGTCACTTCCTGCATCGGCATGGGCGACCAGGGCCCGGCCCTGCTGGTCAACGGCCGCCCCGTTACCCGCATGACGCGCGAGCGGGTCGGCGCCATGGTTGAAGCCATTCGCGCCGGGGCACCGGCAGAGAGTTGGCCGCAGGAATGGTTTGCGGTCGATGACAACATCCGTCGCCGCGATCTCCTGCTCGATCACCCGCTCAAGCCTGGCGCTGCTCTGGCCGCGGCGCTGGCGCGCGGGCCAGCCGCCATGCTGGAGGAAATCCGGACAGCCAAACTTCGCGGACGCGGCGGTGCCGGTTTCAGCACGGGAGAGAAGTGGCTGTCTTGTCGCGATGCGCCGGGCAATGCCCGCTACGTGGTCTGCAATGCCGACGAGGGCGAGCCGGGCACCTTCAAGGACCGGGTGCTGTTGACGCGCTACGCGGACATGGTGTTCGAAGGGATGAGCATCGCCGGCTTTTGCATCGGCGCCCGGCAGGGTCTGCTTTATCTGCGCGGCGAATACCGCTATCTGCTCGAATCGCTGGACGCTGGCCTGTCCAGGCGGCGAGCGGCCGGCCTGCTCGGCTGCGACATACTCGGGGTCGCCGGCTTTCACTTCGACATCGAAATCCATGCGGGCGTCGGCGCCTATGTCTGCGGCGAGGAATCGGCCCTGATCGAATCCCTTGAAGGCAGCCGCGGCGTGCCGCGCAGCCGTCCGCCTTTTCCGGTGACGCATGGCTACCTCGGTGCGCCGACGACGGTGAACAATGTCGAGACCTTGGCCGCCGCCTGCCTCATCGCCGAGAACGGCGGCAACCGGTATGCCGCCGTCGGCAGCGGGATATCCACCGGCACCAAGCTCATTTCCGTCTCCGGCGACTGCGCCCGGCCGGGCATCTATGAATATCCCTTCGGTGTCAGCGTTGCCCAGGTGCTGACCGATGCCGGCGCCAGCGGTACACAGGCGGTGCAGGTCTCCGGCCCTTCGGGCATCTGCGTGGCGCCCGACGAATTCGGCCGCCGCCTGGCCTTCGAGGATCTGCCCAGCGCCGGCGCATTCATGGTCTTCGGCGCCGGCCGCGACATGTTCGAAGTGGCGCGCAACTTCGCCCATTTCTTCGCCCACGAAAGTTGCGGCTTCTGCACCCCCTGCCGTGTCGGCACCTCCCTGGTAAGCAAGCTGATGGACAAGATCGGGGCCGGCCAGGGTTCGCCCTACGACATCAACGAACTGTTCAAGCTGCACCGCCTGATGCAGTCGACAGCCCATTGCGGCCTCGGCCATTCCGCCTGCAACGCGGTGGTCGACACCCTTAACAAGTTTCGCCCGGCCTTTGAGAAACGACTCCATTCCCTTGAGTACGAACCGGCTTTCGATCTCGACCAGGCACTTTCTCAGGCCCGGCAGATGACCGGTCGCGACGACGCGGGTGCGCATCTGGGGAACGAACAATGACCCCGGTATTCCTTCTCGACGGCGAGGCGATTCCCTTTACCCCGGGTCAGACCATCATGGCGGCAGCACGCGCCGCCGGCCGGTATATCCCTCACCTGTGCTGGCACCCTGACTTCCGGCCGCACGGTTCCTGCAGGCTGTGCACGGTCAAGGCCGGCGAACATTTTGCGGCAGCGTGCACCCTGGTGGCTCGCGAGGGCATGAGTGTCGAAAGCCGCACAGCGGAGCTCGACGACAAGCGGCGCACCCTGCTGCAGATGCTCTTCGTCGAAGGCAACCACTTCTGCCCGTCATGTGAAAAGAGCGGAGCCTGCAAGCTGCAGGCCAGCGCCTACGAACTGAAAATGATGAGCCCGCACTTCGATCACTTCTTTCCAGACCGGCCGGTCGACGCCTCGCATCCCGACCTTCTGCTCGACTTCAATCGCTGCATCCTCTGCGAACTTTGCGTCAGCGCCAGTCGCGACGTCGATGGCAAGAATGTCTTCGCCATTTCCGGACGAGGCATCAAGACCCATCTGATCGTAAACAGTCTGTCGGGCCAGCTCGCTGACACCGACATGAGCCTCACCGACCACGCCGCCGGCGTCTGCCCGGTCGGCGTCATCCTGAAGAAACGACGCGGCTTCGCCGTGCCGATCGGCGAGCGGCGCTACGACAAGCTGCCGATCAGCGCAGAAGAAGAGGCATCGCCGCCAACGCGGCTGCCGAATGCCGGCCCGCCTCCTCCTCGGGGCGGCCCTTCGGAGGCGACGTGAAGATCAAGATCGCCACGACTTCGCTGGCCGGTTGCTTCGGCTGCCACATGTCGCTGCTGGACATCGATCTGCGCCTGCTCGATCTCATGCAGCAGGTCGAGTTCGACCGCTCGCCGATCAACGACATCAAGACTGTCGGCCCCAGCGCCATCGGACTGATCGAGGGAGGCGTCTGCAACGCGGAGAACATCGAAGTGCTGCGCGAGTTCCGGAGGCATTGCAAGATCATCGTCGCGCTGGGCGCCTGCGCGGTTAACGGCGGCCTGCCGGCGCAGCGCAACCATTTCGATCTGCGCGATATTCTCGAAGAGGTCTATCAGAGCCGTCCGGGGCTGGCGCCGGGCAGCGCCATCCCCAACGATCCCGAGTTGCCGTTGCCTTTGAACAAGGTGCATCCCATCCACGAGATCGTGCGCGTTGATTACTTTCTTCCCGGTTGCCCGCCGTCTGCGGAGGCGATCTGGAAATTCCTCACCGACCTTCTCGCCGGCCGCACCCCGGTGCTGGGCGGCGGCCTGCTCCATTACGACTGAAACCTCCATGAGCCTGGAACTGGAAACCGCCGCCCGCCCGGAGCGCCTGCGCCGCGTCGCCCTCGATCCGTTGTCGCGCGTCGAGGGCCATGGCAAGGTGAGCATCCTGCTCGACGACGACGACCGGGTGCGCCAGGTGCGCCTGCATATCGTCGAGTTCCGCGGCTTCGAGAAGTTCATCCAGGGCCGACCCTACTGGGAAGTGCCGGTGATGGTGCAGCGCCTTTGCGGCATCTGTCCGGTCTCGCACCACCTCGCCGCCTCGAAGGCGATGGACATCATCATCGGTGCCCGTCAGTTGACCGAGACGGCGGAGAAACTGCGACGCCTGATGCACTACGGCCAGATCCTGCAATCGCATGCCCTGCATTTCTTCCATCTTGCATCGCCCGACCTGCTCTTCGGTTTCGATTCGGATCTTTCCCGGCGCAACATCGTCGGCGTCGCAGCCAGCCATCCCGAAACGGCCAGGATGGGCATACTGTTGCGCAAGTTCGGCCAGGAAGTGATCCGCGCCACGGCGGGGAAGAGAGTGCATGGCACCGGTTCCATTCCCGGCGGCGTCAACAAATCGCTGTCCGCCGCGGAGCGCGACGGCCTGCTTGTCGACAGCGCCCGGATGGTCGATTGGAGCCGTGCAGCGGTGCAGATCATCAAGCAGCTGCACCGTCAGAACCCCGCCCTCTATGACAGCTTCGCCAACTTCCGCGCCAACTCCCTGAGCCTGGTCGCCGCCGACGGCAGCCTCGATCTCTATCACGGCCACCTGCGCGCCCGCGATGCCGACGGCAAGCTGATCGTCGACCGCGCCGACTATCAGGACTACGGCGGGTTGATAAGCGAAGCAGTGAAGCCCTGGACTTACATGAAGTTCCCCTATCTCGCGAGCCTGGGTGAAGAGCAGGGCTGGTATCGCGTTGGACCGTTGGCGCGGGTGCAGAACTGCGATCGCATAAGCACGCCCCTGGCCGAGGCGGAGCGTCAGGAGTTTCTGTCCTACGCCGGAGAGAACGGCAGAAGCGGGCCGCTGCACGCCACTCTCGCCTACCATTGGGCGCGCATGATCGAAATGCTCTTCGCCGCCGAGACGATCTCAATTCTGCTCGCCGACGAGGCCTTGCAGGGAGACCAGTTGACCGCCGGCGGCCGGCGCGTCGCCGAGGGCGTCGGCGTCGTCGAGGCACCGCGCGGCACGCTGATTCATCACTACCGCGTCGACGACAACGATCTGGTGGCGATGGCCAACCTGATCGTGTCGACCACGCACAACAACCAGGCCATGAACTGCGCCGTGCGGGAGGTCGCCAGGACCTACCTCGACGGCCGGCGCCTCAGCGAAGGGCTGCTCAACCACATCGAAGTGGCGATCAGAGCCTTCGATCCCTGTCTCTCCTGCGCCACCCACGCGCTGGGGCGGATGCCGCTGGAAGTGCTTTTGTACGATGCCGAAGGAGAGGAAGTCAGCCGCCTCTGCCGCGCGGCGGAAGGCAGCGAGCAGCCATGAGCGGAACGATGACCGCGGCGACCCTGGTCTTCGCATGGGGCAATCCCAGCCGCGGCGACGACGCCCTCGGCCCCTGCTTCATCGAACGGCTGGCCGCGCTCGCCGCCGATCACCCTGAGTGGCCGAATTTCGAAGCACTCACCGATTTCCAGCTGCAGATCGAGCACGCGCTCGATCTGGCCGGGCGGGCGCGCATCCTCTTGGTGGATGCCTGCATCACCTGCAACCCCCCGTTCTCGGTGTCGGCCGTCGCGCCCGCGCGCGACGCCAGCATCAGCACGCATTACCTGAGCGCCCAGGCGCTGCTTCAGGTCTATCTCGACCTCACCGGCTCGCCGCCGCCGCCGACACAACTGCTGGCCATCCGCGGCGAACGCTTCGAACTGGGCGAGGCATTGAGCGGCGCGGCCGCCACCCACCTCGACGCGGCGCTCGCTTGGGCCGCGCGCTGGCTGGTTCCAGGCGCATACGCGTCGGCGCGTATTGATCCTTGCCGGTTCGGCGCATAGATTGATGTCATCGCCGATGAACCGGAGCAGGAAAGGAGAACGATCGTGTACAAGAGAATTCTGTCGCCAGTGGATGGCAGCCCCACCTCGGACCATGGCGTGGCCGAGGCGATCCGCCTGGCCAAGGACCAGAAGGCACGATTGCGCTTCCTCCATGTGGTCGATACCTTTTTTGCGACGGTCGAACCGACATCGATCAATCTCGCCGATTGGCTGGAGATGCTTCGCAGCAGCGGCACGACCCTGCTGGAAAAGGCAAAGGCCGCCGCAAAGGCCGAAGGCCTGGATGCGGACACCGTCATGTCGGAGATCATGGCTGGAAGGGTCGCGGACGTGATCGTGAAGGAAGCCGAAAGTTGGCCCGCAGAGTTGATCGTGATGGGCACCCATGGGCGCCGGGGGGTGAGCCATCTCTTCATGGGCAGCGATGCCGAAGCGGTCATCCGTACCAGTCCGGTGCCCGTTCTTCTGGTGCGCTATGCCCAAGCGGAATCATCATGAGGGCAGCGCTGTCCCGTGTATCGGCGGGGCTCGTCACCGTGCTCGCCTTGCTCATGCCGGCGGCCGGCTACGCGCAGACCGCGGAGCCGTTCACGCCGCCGCAGCTGGACCAGCTGCTGGCTCCGATCGCGCTCTACCCGGATCCGTTGCTCGGACAAATCCTGATGGCGTCGACCTATCCTCTCGAAGTCGTAGAGGCTACCCGCTGGCTTCAGGAACCCGGCAACGCCAGCCTCAACGGTGATCAGTTGGCTGTCGCTCTGCAGTCGGTGGATTGGGATCCCAGCGTGAAATCGCTGCTGGTCTTTCCGCAGACCCTGCAGATGATGAGCAGTCAGCCGGGCTGGCTGCAGCAGCTCGGCGATGCCTTTTTGGCGCAGCAGGCGCAGGTGATGGATTCGGTCCAGAGGTTACGCGCCCAGGCCCGCTCGGCCGGTACTTTGTACTCGACGCCCGAAGCGCTGGTGTCCTCGGATGGCGCGGCGACGACCATCGAACCGGCAAATCCGCAGCTCATCTACTTGCCATCCTACGATACGGCGAGCGTCTACGGCGACTGGCCTTACCCCGACTACCCGCCTTACTACTTTCCGGGCTACCCGGCCTACGGTTCCCTCGTATACGGCGGTATCAGTTTCAGCACGGGCATTGCCATCGTCATGCCGCTTTGGGGCTGGGACGAGTGCGATTGGCGCAATCACAGGATCCGGATCGACGATGGCCGCTACACGGCCATCAACGGCGGGCGTCGTCCTGCACACGCTGCTGCCGCGACTTGGCAGCACGACCCTGTCCATCGCCGCGGGGTCGCCTATCGCGAAGACCGGTCGCGGCAGAGATTCCTCGGCCAGCCCGGGAACTCGCCGGAAACCCGGCGAGCCTACCGCGGCTTCGAGGGCGCGGCCCCGAGTCCAGTCGCACCATCGGCCGTTCGCCCCGACCTTGGGATGCCGCAGCTTCCAGCCGCCGGCGGACAGCGAGGCGGTCCCGGCCGGGATGGCCGGCAAACGCCACAACCGGGATCCGTCAAGCGTCAGGCGCCGGTTCGGCCCAGCTCGCCGCAGCCCTCCGCCGCTTTCGGCGGGATCGATCGCGGGCGCGAAGTTCAGCGGGAGGCCGAACGCGGACGCGCCAGCCGCGAGTCCCAGGCGCCGCCGATGCGCAGAGAGCCGGTCATGGCGCCGCGGCAGGCCGGACCTCTTCCCCAGGCAAGCCCAGCGGGCCGAGCCATCCGCAGAGATCGCTGATGACATCCATTGCCCGCACGATGCGAGGAAACCATGAATAGCCTAGACATCAGTCAAAGCAAAAGCCGGTCTGAGGGCTCCGGATCGGCTCTGGTCGCGGTCATCGCGACGATTTGCCTGACGCTCTTGCCCATCGCCGGCACGGCCGCCAGCAGCCCGCGCCAGATCGGCTTCGACAGCGCCGTTCAAGCCGTGCAGGCTCTGGTCGAGGCGGCGCGTGCCGACCGTCCGCAACAACTGCTGAAGATCTTCGGGAGAGCCGGCCGGCGACTGGTGTTTTCGGGCGACCCGGTGGCGGACAGGCTGGGCCGCGCGAAATTCGTTGCGGCTTACGACGAGGCGCACCGGATCGAGCCGCAAGGCGATTCTCGCGCTTTGCTGATCGTCGGAGAGAAGGAGTGGCCGTTTCCGATACCGATGGTGAGGCATGGCCGGTTGTGGCGCTTCGACGCCCATGCCGGCGTCGAAGCGGTCATCGACCGCCGCATCGGCCGCAACGAACTCGACGCAATCGAGGTGTGCCGCGCCTACGTCGACGCCCAGCGCGATTTTGCGGCTCTGGTTCGGCGCAGTGACGGACAGGTCGAGTACGCGCAGCATTTCATGAGCAGCCCGGACAAACGGGACGGGCTCTATTGGCCGATCGCCGCCGGGGAACCGGAAAGTCCCATGGGGCCTCTTGTCGCCCGTGCACGGGCGGCGGGTTACCTGGCCGGCAAAGCGGTGCAGCATGGCGCTGCACCGTACCACGGTTACTTCTACAGAATCCTGAAACGCCAGGGCGCGCATGCGCCGGATGGCGCCCGTGACTATCTGGTGGACGGCCGCATGAGCGGCGGCTTCGCCCTGGTGGCTTTCCCGGCGCATCCGGGCGACTCGGGCATCATGACCTTCATCGTGAATCAGGACGGTATCGTCTATCAGAAGAACCTGGGGCGGCACACGGAAAACATCGCGCGCCGGATGCGTGAGTTCGACCCGGGCCCGAGCTGGTCGAAGGTGCCCCCCGCGACGGAGCCATCCGCAGCACCATAACAGGGATCAATGGCTGCCGCAGGCTGGCCTGTCGCGGCCTTCGCAGCTCCCTCTGCGTTATCGAGGGCTCACTTCTTTCTGCCCAGCGCGACTCGGAAATCTTCAAGTCGGGCTTCGTAGTTCTCGGCATTGCCGTATTCCTGGAAGCGGTCATAGCGAGAATGGGTGCCCAGTATCTTGCGCGCGTGCTTGATCGGGCAGAAATACTGTTCGGTTCGCGCCACGATCTCGCCGACATAGGCGATCAACCCGGCCCCATAGGCACAATAGGTGCAGTGAAATTTTTCTATGAAATTTAGATATTCAAGATGCTGCCGGTCGAACACGAGATAATCGCTGCGCCGTACCTTTGCGACCTGATAAATCGGGAAACATGTCGCCTGATAGAAACTGACGAAGAGATCGAGAACGAGCAGAGGGATGATCATGGCGTAGATAATCGGCCCGGTGAGCAGGTTCTGGGGACGGTAGCTGACGAGCCATCGGAACAGCCCCGTCTTGAGCCGGCGATGGGCTTCCTTGATCGAATGCTCGAATTCGACGCGCTTTCCCTTGATCTGGAAGAGCGCATTGGCCTCCTGTTCGTGCAGCGTCGTCTGCAGCTCCGCTTCGAGGATGGCGATCTGGCTGAGTAGATGGCGAATTCGATCATTCATAAACGGCACGCCACCAATCCGAAGGGGGAAGCTTCCGCGATCACCAAAGCAGTGGGATCAGGCCCAATGCCGCCAAGCCCAGCAGGAAGTACAGACTTTGTCTGCCTGTCTGCCGGGAAGACAGCGCGTAGGCATAAATGCCCTTGACGACGTTGTTGCTGGACGCCGCGATCAGGATGGCGGACGATGCCAGTTGCAGTGGCGTCAGCGCCGGAGTCGCCTGCGTCATGCCCATGATGAAGGGGTCCACATCGGTGACTCCCATGACCGCCGCAAGCGTATAGACGCCCGACTTGCCGAGGTATTCTACGGCCAGGTGGGTGGCTATCAGCATAGCCAGAAAGAGCAGTGCAAAGAACAGCGCGGCACTGATTTCGAGCGGATTCTTGAGTTCGGTCTCCCCGCTCGCCGGCCCCGCGTTGTCGTCTCCCCGTTGGGACCACAGCCAACCGACCGCAATGGCCAGTCCCGCCAGCACTATGAAGGGCAGCGCCAACCGATACATCAAATCCCGGTTGAACAGCGCCAGCAGGATGGCCAGGCGCAGATACATCATCCCCGACGCAATCAGGGTCCCTCCGGCAAACAACCTGGGTCGATCTTCGATCTTCGATTTTTTGGCGAGGACCACGGTCGTGACCGTCGAAGAATAGGCACCGCCCAGCAACGCCGCCAGGATGACGCCGCCTTGAGCCTTGGTCAGTCGCTGAAGTACGTAGCTGCCGTAGGAAACGGCACTCACTGCGACAACGACGAGCCAGGTCTTGAAGGGGTTGATCTGGAACTGGCTTATTTGACTATTGGGCAATACCGGCAGAATGACCGCAGACAAAAGCAGGAACTTGGCAAACGTGAGAATGTCCGTCGTTTCGATCCGCTTGGCCAGATCCTCCAGCGCGGCTTTGAGTTCCAGCAACAGAACGCTCGACACGGTTATCGTGGTGGCGATCCAGAACATCTCGCGATAGACAAGGGCGCCCACGAGGTAGGTGGCCAGGCCGGACATCTCTGAAGTGACGCCGGAGTAGCCGGAGGAGGCGAGCTTGTGCCAGTAGGACATCAGCAAGAATCCGGCAACGACGGCAAAACCCAGAGCCTGTGGCAGGAGTTCGCCCGCGGAGAGCACTGCCATGGAATAGCCGATGAGTCCGATCAGCGGGTAAGCCCGCACGCCTCCGAATGCGTAGTGGTCATCCTTTGCTTTTCGCTCTTCCCGTTCCAGTCCGATAATGAACGACAGGAACAGCACGAATACAATCTGTGTCCCCTGAGGGGGCAACCATCCGAAATAATTCATGGCGTGGCGCGAGAGCGGCGGGGAGATGAGGGCACAATATATTCCTTTTTTCTCAGGTGGCGCGCCGCCAGCTTAATCCTTCTGCAGTTCACCGGACTGCGGATTTCCCTTCGCCCATGGCTTGCGGCCAGCCGTCGACAACGGCAGTGGCATCGACCTGGATGGCAGCGCAGCGGTCGCCGGCCTCGAGCCACTCCGGCCACTCCCCTGCCGCGACCGGGATCGCTTATCTTCTCGAGGCTTCGACTTTCAGTGCCAGCCGAGAATGAGAGGCTGCTTCCGCGGGGTCGCCGGGGTCGCGCCGCCGGGATGACCGACGACGATGGGAGCGATGGCCGAGTAGTCGGCAGGAATGGACAGTTCCGCCTTCATCTCCGCCAGATTCAGCGCCGGCAAGGATGAACCGATGACGCAGGTTCCCAGTCCCATGGCGCACGCGGCCAGCATCAGGTTTTCCGCGGCAAGCCAGCAGTCGGCTGCCACGAAAGGGCCGATGGGCTTGGCGCAGATCACGATCAAAGTGCCGGCATCGTGGAAGATGTCGAAATCCGGGCTGGCGAAGGCATCGAAGGCATGGCCGGCCCGCTCCAAGCCCGCGCGGCGCACTTCCTCGGCGAACAGCGGCTTCGCCCGTTCCGACAGGCGATGCAGCAGCTGCCGGTCCTGAACGATGACGAATGCCCACGGTTCCTCATGAACCGCCGTGGGCGCACGCACGGCTGCTTCGAGCAGCGAGCCCACGGTGGCGCGGTCGAGGATTGCGTGCCGGTAACTGCGCACCGAACGCCGCGCCAGGATCGTTTCGAAAACGTTCAAGCCGGTGTTTGGCGTGCGCATGATCGGACTTCCTTCGGGCAAAGTCGACACGCTATCCGCAATGCCGAATTCGGGAAATCCGTGCGAACACTTATGTCCTCGCCGAAGACGGCATCCGTCGCCCGACGCCTTGCTATGAGGTCAGGGGCGCAGTCCGCCCGCCTCGGCGATGCGGGCCAGGTCGAGCAAAGTGTCGGCGCCGGTCTTGTGCATGATCCGCGCCTTGTGAATCTCCACGGTCCGGTGGCTGATGCCCAGGTGGCGGGCGATTTCCTTGTTGGGCAGTCCCTCCACGGCCAGGGCCATCACTTCCCTTTCACGTTCGGTCAGGCTGGCGACCTTGGTCGCGGCGGTTTGATGGGCTTCCGCCTGCAGGCTCAAGCGCTCGCTCTCGCGCAGCGCGGCTGCCACGCTGGTGAGCAGCGCAGACCCCATGACCGGCTTGGTCAGGAAGTCGACCGCACCGGCCTTGATTGCGCGGACGCTCAGGGGAATGTCGCCGTGGCCGGTGAGGAAGATGAGCGGCATCAGGGTGCCGCGCCTCGAAAGTTCGGCCTGCAACTGAATGCCGTTCATGCCGTTCATGCGGATATCGACGATGGCACAGCTGCGCGGCGCCCGACGATAGCCGGCCAGAAAGGCCTCCGCGCTGTCGAAGGTGAGGACGACGAGATCCTCCTGTTCGAGCAGAAGCTCCAGGGAATCCCTAACTGCGGGATCATCGTCGACCACGAAAACCGTCGCGCCGTTCATCAGGCAAAGGGCCAGGTGAAGTGAAACGTGGCGCCGGGGCCTGTTTCCTGATCGACCCAGAGCTGCCCGCCATGAGCCTCCACCAGCGCTCGGCTGATGGCAAGTCCCAGCCCTATACCTTCGGGCTTGGTTGTGAAGAAGGGTTGGAAAATGTGCTGGGCCGTCTTTTCACCGAGACCGGGGCCGTTGTCCTGCACGGTGACCTGCGCCATCTTCTCGGCCATCAAGGCCTGCACCTTTATGGCCAGGGTTCCGGCCGGCACCTCGGCAGCGCGCATGGCCTCGACGCTGTTGTGCAGCAGGTTGACCAGGATCTTCTGCAGGTGGAGACGATTCGCCCTGACCGGAGGAAGGTCGCGCTCCAGTTCGAGCGATGGGTGAAATCCGCCATAGCCGTTTTCGCTGGCGATGGCGAGCGCCTCCTGGACAGCGTCGTTGAGGTCGACCAGTTCCGAAGCGGCTTGCCCCTTGTGCAGGAAGTCGAGCAGTTCGTGCAGGGTCCGACCCGCGCGTTGCGCCTGTTCCATGGCGCCTTCCAGGGCGCGCCTCAGCTTGTCGGGGTTCTTCGCGCCTTCGCGCAACATGCGCAGCGCCGCTTCGCTGTAATTGGAAATCGAGGCCATGGGCTGGTTCAGTTCGTGGGCGATTGCCGCAGCCGTATGTGCCGCCACCTGCCGCTTCACGAGCAGTTCCATCTCGCTGCGGCGTTCGCGCACCTCCTTGGCCAGCCGTACCTGGTCGGAAATGTCCCTCACGGTGCCGACCAGCCGGACGGCGCGCCCGGCTTCAAAAAACACCTGACCGTTGACAGCGACATGGCGCACTTTGCCTTCCATGCGCTTGATCACCCGGTACTCGACGAAGTATTCGCCGCTGCCATGGGGATCCAGTGCTTCATTGATGGTCGCTTTCGTCGCGGCGCGGTCATCGGGGTGCACCCCGTCCATGAACGTGGCGACGGATATCTGCTCGTCCGGCCCGACCCCCCATATCTCCCTCAGGCGTTCGTCCCAGACGATCTTGCCGCTGGCGATGTCGTGATCGAAGATGCCCAGATTCGCGGCGGTCTTCGCCAACTGCAGGCGCTCTTCGCTCGACCTCAGTTCGGCCAGCCCCATCTTGCGGGCTGTGACGTCGCGGGAAAAGCCGACGGTGCCGATCACGCGCCCGTTGATTGCAACGGGCGACTTGTAGGTTTCGTACCAGGCCCGGCTGCCATCGACCTCCACGGGTTCCTCGAAGATCCTCGGTATGCCGCCGGCCAGAACGGCTTGATCGTCGGCCCGATAAGCCGCGGCGAGATCCCCGGGCCAGATATCGAAATCGGTTCGTCCCTCGATTTGCTCGCTGGAGAAATAACCACAGGATTCGGCGAACGGCCGGTTGACGGCGACATAGCGGCCGCTCTTGTCCTTAAGCCAGACCAGGAAGGGAATGTTGTCTATCAGCGCACTCAGGTAATGTTCGCGCAGACGTCCGGCGTCGGTAATTTGTTCTGCGGTGTCGGGCGGAGAACTTGACGTGTTCATAAAGTGGCACCGTATGCCATCGCCGCCGCTGCGTCAATAGACGCCGTTCGCCCTTCTCGGTGCATCCGGTTGCCATCGGACCGCAGATCGGGATACGATGAGACTTTGGAGTCATGGCCAGCGTTGCGCTTGCGGTGCTCCCGGGCTCGTCCATTTCTTTCAACTTCACCCCGATGATTGTCTGCATCGTCAGGTCGCGTGAGCGTTCATCGGTACCGGCCAGGTGTTGACCATGCCCCGGTTCTTCGCGTCGAACGCCATTTGCCCGATGGAGTTGATGCCTGCCTGCCTCAAGGCGGTTGCCGCCGTCATGTCGGCTGTTTTCCTTCTGCTCCCGGCCGCTGCGTCCAGGCTCTATCCTGGCCTGGTCCGTTGATGAAGGCGATGGCGGGTGCTGACCGCGCCGCCGCTGCCGGAGTCCCGGGCAAGAGGGGGCTTACTTCAGGAGCAATGTGAGCATGAACAAGAAGGTCATTCTTGCCGGGCTGGCTGCCATCGTGGTCGCCTCGGCCGGTTATGCGTGGTATCAGGGCCGGGCGAGGAGCGAACCGTTGCGGCTGTCCGGCAATGTTGACATCCGGACCGTCAACCTTTCCTTCCGTGTCGCCGGGAGACTCAAGGCTCTGCATGTGGACGAGGGGGCACAAGTGCGCGCCGGCGACCTGCTCGGCGAGCTCGACGACCAGTCGTATCGCATCGCGCTGAAGGATGCCAGCGCCAATCTGGCCGCCGTCGAGGCGCGCCGCGAGCTTTATCGCCATGGCGCCAGGCATGAGGACATAGAGCAGGCGAAGGCCAACGTCGACGCCCGTCAGGCTGCCCTGCTCAATGCGGAGCAAGCCCTGGCTCGGCAAAAGCTATTGACCGGTACCGGTGCCGCTGCGCGTCGCGTTCTCGACGATGCGCAAGCGCAGAGAGACCAGGCGGCGGCCCAATGGGTCGCCGCGCGTCAGCAAAGCCAGGAGTTGATCCAGGGCTTTCGCAAGGAAGAAGTGGCGGAAGCCAACGCCAACGCCGAGCGCGCAGCAGCGGTCATGGACAATGCCCAATTGCAGTTGGCCGACACGGTATTGCGCACGCCGTCCCCCGGCACGATTTTGACGCGTGCCGTGGAGCCGGGTACGGTGCTGGGTGCCGGCAGCACCGTGTTCACCCTCTCGCTGAACGAACCGGTGTGGATACGTGCCTATGTCAGCGAGCCCGAATTGGGGCAGATCGCGCCCGGCACCAAGGTGAGGATACGCAGCGATTCAAGCGCACGAACCTATGACGGCATCGTCGGCTTCGTATCGCCCAACGCCGAGTTCACGCCGAAGACCGTTGAAACCAGCGATCTGAGGACGGCACTCGTCTACCGCCTCCGCGTAATCGTGCAGAACCCTGATGCCTCCTTGCGCCAGGGAATGCCGGTTACGGTTACGCTCGACGGTCGATGAACGACGCCGCTGCCATCATCATTCGGGCTGTGCAGTACCGGTTTGACGGCGGCACTGCACTGCACGCCTTGGACGTCGATATCCGGCGGAGCGTTATCACGGGTCTGGTCGGGCCCGATGGTGCCGGCAAGACGACGCTGATGCGTATCATGGCCGGCCTTCTGAAGGCGAGCGCCGGGCAAATCCTGGTGGATGGCCTCGACCCCGTGACAGAGGCTGCAGAATTGCGTTTGCGCCTGGGCTACATGCCGCAGAAATTCGGCCTGTATGAAGACCTGACGGTACAGGAGAATCTGGATCTCTACGCGGATCTGCATGGCGTCCTCGGTCCCGCACGCGCCAGCAGCTTTGCCCACCTGCTGGCCTTTACCGACCTTGCCCGTTTTACCGGGCGCCCGGCCGGCAAGTTGTCGGGAGGCATGAAACAGAAGCTGGGACTGGCCTGCACCCTGCTCGGCTCGCCGCGCGTCTTGCTCCTCGACGAGCCGAGTGTCGGCGTAGACCCCATTTCCCGACGCGAACTCTGGAAAATGGTGGGCACGCTGGCCGATGCCGGCATGACTATCGTATGGAGCACGGCCTATCTCGACGAGGCGGAACGCTGCAGCGAAGTCCTGCTGATGAACGCCGGCCGGCTCGAATACGCCGGCACTCCGGCTTCCTTGAGCGAGCGGATGCAAGGGCGCTGCCTGCAGTTGCGCAATATCGTCGGGAGCCGGCGAGAGGTGCTGCAGAAGGCGCTGCGCGCGCCCGAGGTGAGCGACGGCGTGCTGCAAGGCGAGTCCATCCGTCTGGTACTCAGGCGCGCCGATGAGCCGCCGCAACTCGACGGCTTGCAGGCCGGGCCGGAGGCTTATCTGGTCGAGGTCAGGCCGCGTCTCGAGGACGCCTTTGTCGATCTGCTCGGGGGCGGCCCCGGTGGCGAATCTGTCCTCGCCGAACACATGCCGGAAACACGGGTGGATCGAGGCGTCGATGCTGCAGCCATGATCAGCGCCGACGCGCTGACCCGCCGCTTCGGCGACTTCGTGGCAACCGACCGGATCAGCTTCCGGGTCAGGCGCGGCGAGATATTCGGCTTGCTCGGACCCAACGGAGCGGGCAAGTCGACGACCTTCAAGATGATGTGCGGCCTGCTCGCGCCGAGCAGCGGAACGGCGCAGGTGATGGGACTGGACCTGAAGACCAGCGCCAGCCACGCACGCAGGCAAATCGGCTATATGGCCCAGAAGTTTGCCCTCTACGGCAACCTGAGCGTGGCCCAGAACCTGAGCTTCTTCTCCGGCATCTACGGCCTGCGCGGCGATATCCAGGCCAAGCAGATCGCGGATATGGTGCGCGTGTTCGAACTGCAGCCGTTTCTGGCCACTCAGGCCGGCGCCCTGCCTCTGGGCTTCAAGCAACGGCTGGCACTTTCCTGCGCGATCATGCACCAGCCGCCGCTGCTCTTTCTCGATGAACCGACTTCAGGCGTCGATCCCATCACCCGTCGCGAATTCTGGACGCACATCAACGGCCTGGTGGAAAAGGGGGTGACCGTCATGGTCACGACCCACTTCATGGATGAGGCCGAATACTGCGACCGCATCGGCCTGATCTACCGCGGCCGCATGATCGCCGCCGGTACGCCGGACCGATTGAAGCAGCAGGCGACGCGTGCGGGCGAGGAGGAAATCACCATGGCAGAGGCTTTCATCAGGCTGGTCGAACAAGACGATGGACAGCGGGAGGAATTGCGCGCATGAAACGACCCGGGCGCATCGACCCGCGCCGCCTGCTGGCGCTCTGTCGCAAGGAGGGCTATCAAATCGTGCGCGACCCCAGCAGCATTCTGATCGCCTTCGTGCTGCCGGTCGTCTTGCTGTTCATCTTCGGCTATGGCATCAATCTCGACACCAGCAGCATCCGTCTGGGCCTCCTGGACGAAGACGGCGGCGCGGAGGCGCGAAGCTTCGCAGCGGTGCTCGCGGGTTCTCCCTTCATAGACCTCCGCGTCGGACTGTCCCGTCCCGCGCTGCGGGAGGAACTGGAGAACGGAAGCATCAAAGGAATGGTCGTCCTGTCTTCCGACTTTTCGGCCAAGGTACGCCAGGGGAAGGGAGAGGCCGCGATCCAGGTTCTGACCGACGGCAGCGAGCCGAACACGGCCAGCTTTCTCGACAGTTATCTGCAGGGCTTGTGGCAGGTCTGGCTGTCGCAGCGCGCCAGCGATCAAGGCCTGAAGGCGCCCACGATGACATCCCTCGAGCCCCGCTTCTGGTTCAATCCGACCACGGTAAGCCGCAATTTTCTGGTGCCCGGATCGATCTCCGTGATCATGACGGTCATCGGCGCACTGCTCACCTCGCTCGTCGTCGCCCGCGAATGGGAGCGCGGAACGATGGAAGCCTTGTTGTCGACCCCGGTGACGCGCGCTGAGCTGCTGCTTTCCAAGATCCTGCCGTATTACCTGCTGGGGATGGTCGCCATGCTCCTGTGCGTGCTTGTCGCGACCTTGCTGATGGGCGTTCCGCTGCGTGGTTCGCTGTGGCTGCTGTTCATCGTCAGCAGCCTGTTTCTGGGCAGCAGCCTCGGCCTGGGGTTGCTGCTGTCCACCGTGACCCGCAATCAGTTCGTTGCCGCCCAGGCCGCTCTCACCGCCGCATTCCTGCCGGCTACCATGCTTTCCGGGTTCGTCTTCGAGATCTCCAGCATGCCCCCGCCGGTCCAGGCAGCCACCTACCTGGTGCCGGCACGTTATTTCGTCAGCGCCCTCCAGACCCTGTTCCAGGCCGGCGACGTGTGGCCGGTATTGGCCCTCAACACGGCCTTCCTGCTGTTCTCGGCAGGCTTCTGGCTGGGTCTTACGGCGCTCAAGACGGGCCGCCGGCTCGACCGCGACCGGGTGGCCTGAGATGTGGCACGCCATTCTTACCCTGGTTCGAAAGGAGTTGCAGGCCATCATGGGCGATTCCCAGACCCGCGCGATGATGATCATGCCGGTCATCCTCCAGTTGCTGCTCTTTCCTTTCGCGGCGACCCTCGAAGTGAAGAACAGCACCCTGGCGATTTATAACGAGGACGGGGGTGCCGCTTCGATCGAACTGATCCAGCGGCTCGCTGCCGCAAAAGCCTTTCCGCGACTGATCATGGTCAATAGCGAGGAGCAACTGCGGCAGAGCATCGACGCGCAACAGGCGCTTCTGGCCGTCCGGATCGCAGCGGATTTCACGCGCCGTCTGGCTCGCGGTGAACCCGCCCAGGTACAGGCGATCATCGACGGACGGCGTTCGAACAGCGCCCAGATCGCGTTCGGCTATGCCCAGCAGGTGATCCGGCAGTTCGCCGAGGAGCAGCGGCCGCAGGTCCTGCCGGCACGTCTGACGGTGCAGCATCTGTATAACCCGAACCTCGAATACCGCTGGTTCGTCCTGCCCAGTCTCGTCGCACTGATCACGACCATCGGCTGTCTGATGGTGACGGCGCTTTCACTGGCGCGTGAGCGTGAAGAAGGGACATTCGAGCAGCTGCTGGTTTCACCGCTGACTCCCGGATACATCATGGCCGGCAAGGCCGTGCCGGGCATTCTCGTCGCCGTGATACAGGGCAGCATTATCGCTGCGGCCGCGGTCTGGGTTTATCACGTCCCGTTTACCGGTTCGGTCTGGCTGCTTTATCTGTCGATGCTCTGCTATGGCTTGTCGCTGTCCGGGTTCGGCCTGTTCATCTCGGCCCTTTGCGCCAATCAGCAGCAGGCTTTTCTGGGAGTCTTCGGCTTCATGGCGCCGGCGATCATCCTCTCCGGTTATCTGGCTCCGGTCGAGAACATGCCCGTGATCCTGCGTGCCGTCAGCGCCGTCGATCCGGTGACTCACTTCATCGTCATCGTCAAGGGCATCTTTCTCAAGGGCCACGGCTTTGTCCAGGTCTGGCCTCATCTGTGGCCGCTGCTGGCCATTGCAGCGGTCACGCTGGGCCTGGCCTACACACTTTTCCTCTTCAGGAGCGGGCAATGAGACCCCTCGGCAGATTTCTTCCCTGGCTACTTTGGCTTGCCCTGGCCGGCTGTGCCGCCGGCCCCGATTACCGGGCCCCCGATTTCAGGTCGCGCCTGCCCGCGCGCTACGATAACGCCGACGGCAGCGTAAGCCCGACGGCGGTTCCGGACGACTGGTGGCGGATTTTCGAGGACCCGGCACTCGATCGGCTGGTCCGGCTGGCGCTCGACAAAAGCCCCGACCTGGCGACCGCCGATGCCAACATCCGCCTGGCGCGTGCGACGCTGGCCATGGTCGCTGGCGGCCGAACGCCACAGCTCAATGCCGGTGGCCGTATCGGCCACGATCAGCTGAGCCGCAACAGCGAGGGCTTCGCCAATATTCCCTTTCCTGATCCCAAGACCGGTTTTTCCGACTATCGCGCCGGCTTCGATGCTTCCTGGGAGGTCGATCTGTTTGGCCATACCGCGCGGGAAATGGAAGCCGCGCGGGCGCGGCTTGGCGGCGTCGAAGAGCAGCGTCGCGATGTCGCTCTTCGCGTTGCGGCCGAGGTGGCGCGCAACGCGATTGACTGCCGGGCCTGGCAGCTGCGCATCGACAACGCCGGAGCGATGCTCGGCAACAGCCGCGAAATCTTGCGTCTGACGCGGCTCCAGGAGGCTGCGGGACTGGCTTCCGAAAGCGACGTCGCGCAAGCGCAGAACTCGATGCACGGTGCTGCCGCCGTTGTGCCCTCGCTGCAGGCCGAACGGCAGGCTGCGTTGGCCGCTCTCGCAGTGCTCGTTGATCAGCCGCTCGATGAGATTGCCGCAGAACTGCACGGGTATGCGCCGATCCCGGTGCTGCTGGAACCGGCACCGGTCGGTTTGCCTGCGGAAATGCTGCGGCGGCGGCCCGACGTGAGGATGGCCGAACGGCAACTGGCCGCCGCCAGTGCGGATATCGGTGTCGCCATCGCGGAACAGTATCCCCGCCTTACTTTGATCGGCAGCGGCGGCTGGGATTCGATAACACCGGGCGCATTGAGCGAGCAGGCCAGTCGCTTCTGGAGCCTCGGCCCGCAACTGTCCCTGCCGCTGTTTTCGGGCGGCCGCCTGCAGGCCCAGGTCGATAGCCGTGCCGCGGCGCGCGACGGGGCCCTCGCCGGCTATCGGAAAGCCGTTCTTGCCGCGCTCTCGGACACCGAGACGGCTCTCATCCGCTACCGGCGCGAGCGGGAAAGGCTCAACGAACTGGATGAGGCGCGCAAGGCGCGGCTTCGCCAGGTCGAACTGGCTGACCAGCGGTATCGCGTCGGCGAGACGGCCATCCTCGAGCTGATAGACGCCCGCCAACAACTGGCCGGCCTGGAAGACCAGCGGCTGGCTTCCCAGCAGGCCCTGGCGGGGAATCTGGCGGCCTTGTTCAAGTCTCTCGGCGGCGGCTTCAAATAGCCCCGAGGCCGGGCCCCCCAGCTCAATCCAGTGCGAGTGCTGACGATCATCCGCCGATGCGCCCTTGCCGCCCGGCGCAGATATAATGCGCCGGCCGGCAATGGCGTGGTCAATGGTGGCGGCGATCGCCGCCTTACTGGGAGGTCAACATGAAGATCGGATTTGTCGGACTCGGCCTGATGGGCCGGCCCATGGCGCTTAACCTTGCCCGCGCCGGCCATGAATTGCACTTGTGGGCGCGGCGCCCGGCGTCGCTCGAGCCGTTTGCCGAAGTCCATGCCCATGCCCATGTCAGTGCCGCCGAGGTGGCCAGGCACGCAAGAATCGTCTTCACCATGGTGGCCGATGCGCCCGACGTGGCGCAGGTCGCGCTGGGCGAGGGCGGCATCGCGGAAGGCGCGGGGCCCGGCACTGTCATCGTGGACATGAGCACCATCGCTCCGGCCGCAGCGCGCGACATCGGCGTCAGGCTGCTGGCCCATGGCATCGACTTCCTCGACGCGCCGGTGTCCGGGGGAGAGGTCGGCGCCATCAATGCCGCGCTGACCATCATGGTCGGTGGCAAAGCCAGCGTGTTCGAGGAGATCAGGCCGCTGTTCGAAAAGCTCGGCAAGTCGGCGACCCTGATCGGCGATTCCGGAGCGGGACAAGTGGCCAAGGCCTGCAACCAGATCCTCACCGGCGTCGGCGTCGCCGCCGTGGCGGAAGCCTTCAGCTTCGCCAGCAAGAGCGGCGTCGATCCAGCGAAAGTGCGCGAGGCCCTCCTGGGCGGCTTCGCCTACAGCAAGATCCTGGAAAACCATGGCCAGCGGATGCTCGACCGCAACTTCAAACCCGGCTTCAAGTCCTGGATGCACCAGAAGGATCTGCGCATCGTCATGGAGGAGGCGCACGGTCTCGGCCTGATGCTGCCCAGTGCCGCGGCGACGGCGCAGATGCTCAATGCCATGGTTGGCTCGGGCCTGGGCGAAGAGGACTCCATTGCCATGTTGAAACTGCTGGAGAGAATGAGCGGTCAGGAATGAGGCTGGGCTTCATCGGCCTGGGTGCGATGGGGCGGCCGATGGCGCTGCAACTGCTGCGCGCCGGCCACCAGCTGGAGCTCTGGGCGCGCCGGCCGGACAGCCTGAGGCCGCTGCTCGAACAGGGCGCCCGGGCCTGCGCCAGTCCGGCCGAGCTGGCGGGGTGCGCCGAGGTCGTATTCACCATGGTGACGACGAGCGATGACGTTGCCGCCATCGCGCTGGGGCCGGATGGCCTGATTCAAGGGGCTCCGGCGGGCAGCATCCATGTCGATATGAGCACCATCTCCCCGCAGGCGGCGCGGCGGATCGCCGGCCGTTTGGCTGAAAAGGACATCGCCATGCTCGACGCACCGGTCTCGGGCGGCGTCGCCGCGGCGCGAGCGGGCACGCTGGCGGTCATGGTCGGCGGCGAAGCCGGAATCTTTTCGCGGGTGCGGCCATTGCTCGAAACGCTCGGCAAGACCATCGTCCATGTCGGCGGCCATGGCGCCGGACAGGTGGCCAAGGCCTGCAACCAGATGGTGATGGTGGCTTCGATCGAGGCCTGCGCCGAGGCGCTGCGCCTGGCCGCCGCCTCGGGCGTCGATGCCGGGCGGGTGAGGTCCGCCCTGTTGGGCGGTGCCGCCGGCTCGGTGGTACTGGAAGTGTTCGGCGGCCGCATGGCGGCGCGTGACTTCCAGGCCGGCGTCGAGGCGCGGCTTCATCATAAGGATTTCGCCATCCTGATGCATGAGGCGAGCCGCCTGGGTTGCCCGCTGCCGGTCGCGGGCCAGGTGTGGCAGCAGATCAATGCCCTGATGGCCCATGGCTGGGGTGGACTGGACAGCGTCTCGCTGCTCAAAGTGCTGGAACTTGCCCATGCTTGAAGACGGCAAGCCATGATCGCCCGCCTGGATCAACTCACCGAAGGCGAATTGCGCAAGATCCTGCTCGACCAGCAGGCGATCCTCGACAATGCCACGGTCGGCATCCTGTTTTCCCGCAATCGCAAGGTCGCCTCCAGCAATGCGCTCTGCGCCGAAATGTTCGGCTATACGCAGGAAGAGCTGATCGGGTTGCCCGGCGAGGCGCTCTACCCTTCCGCGGAGGAATACAAGGAAATCGGTCGCGCGGCCTCGCCGGCGCTGTCGGCAGGCAAGTCTTTCCATACCGAGACCCGGTACCGGCGCAAGGACGGCTCGCTGTTCTGGTGCCGCGTTTCGGCCAAGGCCATCGATGCCGAGCGTACCCGGGACGGCACCATCTGGATCATGGAGGACGTCAGTGAAGACCGGATGATGCGCAAGGCGCTGGACCAGTCGATGCTCGAACTCGGGGCGATTTTCGAGACCGCCATGATCGGTATCGTCGTTTTTCGCGAGCGCAAAGTGGCGCGCTGCAACCGCCGCATGGAGGAATTGTTCGGCTACGGGCCGGGCGAGATGCTCGGCCAGACCACTCGGGCGTGGTACCTCTCGGAGGAGGAGTATTCTGGCCCGGGGGCTGCCGCCTATATCGATCTCGCGCAGGGGAACAGGCATCAGCGCGAGCAGTTGTTCCGGCGCAAGGACGGCACCACTTTCCTGGGCATGCTGTCGATGTGCGCCTTCGACCCCGAAAGGCCGCTGGCTGGCGCGGTCGGCCTGATCGAGGACATAACCGGCAAGAGGCTGGCCGAAGACCGGGTGCGCGCCGCGCTCGAAGAGCAGGAGATGATTTTCAACAACGCCGCGGTCGCCATCATGTTTGTCAGGAATCGCGTCATCCAGCGCTGCAACCACCGACTTGAAGACATGTTCGGCTATTCGGAGGGCGAGTTGATCGGCAACTCGACCTTGATGCTGTTTCCGACCGTGTCCGAATACGACCAGTTCGGCGCTCGCGCCAACGAAATTATCCGTCGTGGCGAAACCCTCGTCAGGGAACTGCGCGTGCGGCGCAAGGACGGCAACCTGTTCTGGCTGCGCGCCACCGGGCGCAAGACCGATACGCCCGGCGTCGGTCTCGACGTGATCTGGATCTTCGAGGACGTGACCGAACGCCACCAGGCCGAGGAGGCGCTGGAGCGGGCGCGCGACGAACTGGAGGTGCGCGTCGCCGAGAGAACCGCCGAGCTTGCCAGCACCAACCAGCAACTGCAGGAGGAAGTGTTCGAACGCCTGCAGGCGGAGCAGCGCATCTGGCATGTTGCCCACCACGACGCCTTGACCGGTCGTCCCAATCGCAGCCTGCTGCTCGACCGCCTCGACCAGGCGCTGACCCAGGCGGCACGCTCGCGCCAGCGGCTGGCGGTGATGTTCCTCGATCTCGATCGCTTCAAGAGCATCAATGACACGCTCGGCCATGCGGTCGGCGACCAACTGCTGAAGCATGTCGCCGAGCGCCTGCGCGCGGCGGTGCGTGCCGTCGACACCGTGTCGCGCCTGGGCGGCGATGAGTTCGTTATGGTGCTCCACGAGATCGATCGCCCCGACGACGCGACGCTGGTGGCGGAAAAAATAATCACCGCGCTCGCTCAGGCCGTTTGGGTCGACGGCCATCAGTTGCACGCGACGCCATCGATCGGCATCAGCGTCTATCCGGACGACAGCGACGACGCGTATGAACTGATGAAGCATGCCGATACGGCGATGTACCACGCCAAGGCAAGTGGCCGCAACACGTTCCGGTTCTTCACGCCGAAAATGAACGAGGAAGCGACGCACTTCTTCAACCTTGAGCACCGCTTGCGCGGCGCCCTCGAGCGCGGAGAGTTCTTGCTCCATTTCCAGCCCCTGGTCGATTATCGACGGCGTGCCGTGTGTGGCCTGGAGGCGCTGGTGCGCTGGCTGGATCCGGGCAAGGGGATGATCCCGCCCAGCGACTTTATCCCGGTGGCGGAAGAGACCGGCCTGATCTTGCCGCTCGGCGAATGGGTGATGCGCGAGGCCTGCCGCCAGAGCAGCGAATGGCAGGCACAAGGCTACCCGCCGCTGCCGGTGTCGGTGAATGTATCGCCGCGCCAGTTCCGCCAGAAGGAACTGGTCGGCAGCATCCGGAACATTCTCGAGGAAACCGCGCTGCCGCCCGATCTGCTCGAACTCGAGATCACCGAATCGACCCTGATGCATGACGCCGACGAAACCATGATCAAGTTGCGCCAGATCGCAGACATGGGCGTCCGGCTCGCAGTCGACGACTTCGGCACCGGCTATTCCAGCTTGAGCTACCTCAAGCGCTTTCCGGTGCACAAGTTGAAGATCGACCAGGGCTTCGTCCGCGATCTCGGCACCGACCGCGACGATGCCGCCATCATTGCGGCGATCGTCGCGCTGGCGCATGCCCTGGGCCTCGAGGTGCTGGCCGAAGGCGTCGAGACAGACGGCCAGCTTGAGGCGCTGATCGACTTCGGCTGCCTGCAGTTTCAGGGCTACCTCTTCTCCCCCGCGCTGCCGGCGGATGCCGCGGCCGATATCTTCAGTCCGCCGGCCTTGCGCGCTAGGGCATAATCCGCTTTTTAGTCTGAAAGGAACTTCCATGAGCCAAATCACCACAGGCAGCGGCCTCATCATCGAGGACATGAGCGTCGGCAGCGGCGACGAAGCGAGCGAGGGCCAGACTGTCTCGGTCCATTACACCGGATGGCTCGCCGATGGGAAGAAATTCGATTCAAGCAAGGATCGCAACGACCCTTTCGAGTTCGGCTTGGGGCAGCGTCAGGTGATTTCGGGCTGGGATGAAGGCGTCGTCGGGATGAGGATAGGGGGCACACGGAAACTGACTATCCCGCCCGAGTTGGGCTATGGCGCGCGCGGCGCCGGCGGTGTCATTCCCCCGAACGCCACGCTGGTATTCGAGATCGAGCTTCTCGGCTTGAGCTGACGGAGTTCGGCGCTTTGGGTCCGGCCTTGCCATCGAAGCTGCCGAACGTCGGCACGACGATCTTCACCGTGATGTCGACGCTCGCTGCCGAGAGCGGAGCGCTGAATCTTTCGCAGGGCTTTCCCGATTTCTCGGCGCCGCAACGGCTGTTCGACCTGGTCGCCGGACATATGGCGGCAGGACGCAACCAGTATGGCCCGATGGCTGGCGCGGCGCCCTTGCGCGAGGCCATCGCCGAGAAGGTCCTGGCGCTCTATGGCGCTCGCTACGCTGTCGAAAGCGAGATCACCGTCACCGCCGGCGCAACCCAGGCGATCTTCACCGCCATCGCTGCCTGTGTGCGTCCGGGCGACGAAGTGATCGTCTTCGCGCCGGTGTACGATTCCTACGTGCCGGGCATAGAACTCAACGGCGGCAAGGCGGTGTATTCGACCATGCGCTACCCGGATTACCGGCCGGACTGGGATGAGGTGCGGGCCCTCATCTCGCCGCGCACCCGGATGATCATCATCAATTCGCCGCACAACCCCAGCGGTGCCGTGTGGTCCGCGGACGATCTGCAACGCCTGTCCGACGTCGTGCGCGACACGGACATCATCATCGTCAGCGACGAGGTCTATGAGCATGTCGTCTTCGCCGAGGGAAATCGCCGTCATGCCAGCGTGTCGGCCCATGCGCAGTTGAGGGAGCGCAGCTTCGTCGTCTCCTCGTTCGGCAAGACCTACCATATCACCGGCTGGAAGATCGCCTACTGCCTGGCGCCAGCGGCGCTCATGGCGGAGTTCCGCAAGGCGCACCAGTTCGTCGTTTTCGCGGTGAACCATCCGACGCAACTGGCATTGGCCGAATTCATGCGCGAGCGGCCCGGGTTCGCCGGCGAGCTGGCCGCTTTTTACCAGCACAAGCGCGACTTTTTCCGTGAGCGTTTGGCTGGCGGCCGCTTCGAGCTATTGCCCTGTGCCGGCACCTACTTTCAGTTGGCGCGCTATTCGGCGATCAGCAGCGAACCGGATACGGCTTTCGTCCGGCGCCTGACGCTCGAGCATGGCGTCGCCGCGATACCGGTGTCGGTGTTCTACCCTGACGCCGAAGACCGCAATGTGATCCGCTTCTGCTTCGCCAAGAATGAGGACACGCTGGCTGCTGCCGCCAGGCGACTGGTGCTGGTGTAGCGCTACGCTTCCACGATGCGTCGGATCACGGCGTTGAACGAGCCTATCCACTCCGGCGCGAACTGATTGTCGCAGGCGTTCACCTCGGCGATGGCGCGCAGGATGGAGCGGGACTGGCCTCGATGGCGGTGTTTCAAGGTCACGGCCTCGAAGGCGTCCATGATCGCCAGGATCTTCGCGCCGGGGCTGATCTCTTCTGCTTTAAGTTTCTTCGGATAGCCTCGGCCTTCGGGCATCTCGTGGTGCTCGGCCACCATCCGGGCTGCCCCCTGCCAACCTGCCATGCGTTCCAGCAGGCCCGCGGCCTGGGCCGGGTGGCCGTGCAGCAGGCGCTTCTCGTCGTCGTCCAATTTTTCCACTTTGAGCCAGACGGACTCGGGCAGAAACATCATGCCGACATCGTGCATATAGACGGCGGCTTCAAGCTGCGCCGGGGCGACCGGGTTGCCGGCAACCTGATTGGTGTCGAGCGCCAATTGCAGCAGGCGCTCGCTGCGTCCCTTGAACAGCGGCGAGCGGGCCTCGAATTGAAATGACAGGGAGCGAAAGAAGCGAAGGTCGGCGGCGACATTTTCGGGACTATGGCAGATCACCGAGCCGTTAGCCTTCCGCGCCCGGGCGGCGACTACCGGCCGGAAGCCGTTGACCGCCTCGATCAGGACCACGGCACCGTCGTCGATGGCGTCACTGTCGGTCCTCGCCAGGCCCTCCAGGCCGCCGACCAGCTCGAGCAGTTTCAGCGATGAGAGCGCGCGATTGCCGGCCAGCGCTTCGAGCGAAAGTTCGAGGCGGTCCATGGCCAGCAGGATCGCCTCGGCGAGCAGGTCGGAGAATCCTATTTCGCCGGTGCGCAAGCGAGCCAGCAGGGCCTCTAGCGGATGGGCGATGGCGACGCCGATCTCGACCCCGCAGATGGAGGCATTGCCCTTGACATTGTGCAGTGCGCGAAAAAGCCTGGCGATCAGATCCTTGTCGCCCGGCGCGAGTTTGAGCCGGGCAATGTCGCGCTCTATGTTCGGTATCTGCTCCGTCAGGTCGTCGATGAACTCCTGAAGCGATCGGCGGCTCCCGACCTTGGTCCGGAGTATGGCGGTGATATCCATGGAACCGTTTTTGCGGGGCGATCGGGGAAAAATGCTGCGAAAGCCGCGTTCAAGGCGCAGCTGAAACGACTACCTGCAAGAATCCCGGAAAGTCAGGAGGGCATCTTGCCGCATTCGGGATGGTCGGCGGCGGCCCGGCCCGGCGCGCAGGCGGCGAGAAATTCGGCGTCGTAATCGCCGAGCGTCTCTATGAAGGGATCGCAGTCTTCCAGCAACATGGCGACACGCTCACGAGGCAGGCTTCGCGCCTCGTCCGTGAGGGGCGAGAGCCAGAGCCCCGCGAGATGTTCGTAATTGCCGACGCATTGCCAAAGTCCGCCTGCTTCTGGCGGCGTCGCCATCTCCGGCAGGTAGCCGCCGCCGGTGGCGGTACGGGTGCGGTAGGAAAGATTGAATCCCAGTTGTTGCGCGTGTTGGCGCAAGGTGCTCCAGGTCATGACATTCTCCTCAAGCCCAAACAGGGCGCATAGCTCTTTTTAGGCTATCTGCCGCTGAATGTCATGACGCGCCGCACCACAGCGCACCGGTCAGAGAAGCGCGGCTAGGCGCTGGCCCAGGAATCCCGTAGGGTGACGCTGCGGTTGAACACCGGTCGACCAGTTCGGGAATCCGCGCGGTCGGCGACGAAGTAGCCGTGGCGTTCGAACTGGAAGCTCTCCTCGGGCTTGGCCTCTTTCAGGGAGGGCTCGAGATAAGCCGTGATGACCTTCTTGCTGTCGGGGTTGAGATCGGCGAGATAAGCGCGCTCCCCTTCGCTCTTGCCGCCCGGATTCGCGCTTGAAAACAGCCGGTCGTAGAGGCGCACTTCGGCCGGATAGGCGTGCCGCGCCGAGACCCAATGCAGGTTGCCCTTGACCTTGTAGTTGTCTGAACCCGGCGTGCCGGACTTCGAGTCCGGCAGGTACTCGCAATGCACGGCGACGACCCGGCCCTCGCCATCGTAGTCGGCGCCGGTGCACCTGACCACGAAGCCGTAGCGCAGTCGCACCATGTTGCCCGGGTAGAGGCGGCGGTAACCCTTCGCCGGCACTTCCATGAAATCTTCACGCTCTATCCAAAGCTCGTTCGAGAAAGGGATTTCGCGCTTGCCGAGTTCGGCTTTCAGCGGGTGGTTGGGCGCATGGCAGATCTCTTCCTGCCCTTCGGGATAATTGTCGATGATCAGCTTGATCGGGTCGAGTACCGCGATGCGGCGCTCCGCGCTTTCATTGAGGTCCTCGCGCATGCAGTCCTCGAGCAGGCTCATGTCGATCCACGAGTCCGATTTGGACACCCCGATGCGTTCCGCGAACAGGCGGAAGCCGGCAGGCGTGAAGCCGCGGCGGCGGGCACCGACCAGCGTGGGCATGCGTGGGTCGTCCCAGCCATCGGTGTGGCCTTCGTCGACCAACTGGATCAGCTTGCGCTTGGAAAGCACGACATAGGTCAGATTGAGCCTGGAGAATTCGTACTGGCGCGGCAGCGGCAGATTGAGCAGGTTCATGGCGCCGAGCTTTTCGTTCAGCCAGTCGTAGAGCGGGCGGTGATCCTCGAACTCGAGGGTGCACACCGAGTGGGTGATGTTCTCCAGCGCGTCCGAGATGCCGTGGGTGTAGTCGTACATCGGGTAGATGCACCACTTGTCGCCGGTGCGGTGATGGGTGGCGTGGCGGACCCGATAGGCGATCGGATCGCGCAGGTTGAAGTTGGGCGAGCCCATGTCGATCTTGAGGCGCAGTACATGGGCGCCGTCGGCGAATTCCCCGGCCTTCATGCGTCGGAACAAATCGAGGTTCTCCGCTACAGGGCGTTCGCGGTAGGGGGAGTTTCTGCCCTTTTCGGTCAGGTTGCCGCGGTGTTCGCGGATCTCTTCGGCGGAAAGGCTGTCCACGTAAGCGGCCCTGGCCACGATCAAGGCTTCCGCGAATTCGTAGAGCCAGTCGAAGTAGTCCGAGGCGTAATAGAGATTCTCGCCCCAGTCGAAGCCGAGCCAGTGCACGGCGTCGATGATGGAGTCCACATACTCCTGCTCCTCCCTGGTCGGATTGGTGTCGTCGAAGCGCAGGTGGCAGGCTCCGCCGTAGTCGCGTGCCAGGCCGAAGTTGAGGCAGATGCTTTTGGCGTGGCCGTAGTGCAGGTAGCCATTGGGCTCCGGCGGAAAACGGGTACGGATCTTCGCCGGGTCGGGCGGTGCGCCGGCCTGCACTTCGGCCGGCCCGGGCCGGCCAAGCCAGCGCCGTGCGGCGTACTTGCCCGAGGCCAAGTCGGCTTCGATGACGCTGCGGATGAAGTTGGAAGTGGAGGCGGTGTTATCGGCGGACATAGCAGTGAGCATTGCCAAAACGCCCATTTTAACGGCAAAGGCGCCTGTCTCGCGGTGTAAAATGCGCAGATGGAGATGATGGGTCGAACCCTGCGATGAACTGGTTCGCATTTGCCGCCGTCGGCGGGGGCGCGGCGCTGGGCGCCTGGCTGCGCTGGGGGCTGGGGGTGATGATGAATCCGCTCTTTCCGACCGTTCCACTGGGCACCCTGGCGGCCAACCTGCTCGGCGGCTACCTGGTCGGGGTGGCGGTGACGGTGTTTCACATCAATGTCGATCTGCCGCCCGAGGCCAAGCTCCTGGTCATTACCGGCTTCCTCGGCGGGCTTACCACTTTTTCCAGCTTTTCCGCCGAGGTCGTCGCCTTGCTCCAGCGCGCCCAGTATTTCTGGGCGGTGGGCACGATCTCGCTGCATCTGTTCGGCTCTCTCCTGATGACCGGCCTGGGCATTCTGAGCGTACAGCAGCTTTCCAGATGAAGCCGGCGAGTTCGCCCCGCATGGCCGCGCCGCAAGCGGCCGCAGCGCGTGTGGCAGCGCGCCTGGCGGGAAGACCCGTGATCGGCTTCCCGGAAGAGTTGCCGGTCACGGCGCGCCGTGAAGAAATCGCCCGGGCCATCCGGCAGAACCAGGTGGTCATCGTCTGCGGCGAGACCGGTTCGGGCAAGACCACCCAACTGCCCAAGATCTGTCTGGAACTCGGCCGAGGCTCGGCCGGCCTGATCGGCCATACCCAGCCGCGGCGCATCGCTGCGCGTGCCACTGCCGCGCGCATCAGTCAGGAGCTGAAGAGCGAGCTGGGCCGCTTTGTCGGCTACAAGATCCGCTTCACGGACCGCGTAAGCTCCGACACCTATATCAAGCTGATGACCGACGGCATCCTGCTGGCCGAGACCCAGGGCGACCCGCTGCTTGCGCAATACGACACGATCATCCTCGACGAGGCGCACGAGCGCAGCGTGAACATCGACTTCCTGCTCGGCCATCTCAAGCAGATCCTGCCGCAGCGCCCGGACCTGAAAGTCATCGTCACCTCCGCGACCCTGGATGCCGAGCGCTTCTCGAAGCATTTCGACGGCGCGCCCGTGCTCGAGGTCTCCGGCCGCCTCTATCCGATCGAAATGCGCTGGCGGCCGGTTCAGGACGAGGCAAAGGACCGGGACATCACCGATGCCATCGTCGATGCGGTGGCCGAGGCGCATCGCACCGGCCCCGGCGACGTGCTGGTGTTCCTGCCCGGCGAGCGGGAGATCCGCGAGGCGGCCGAAGCCCTGCGCAAACACCATCCGCCGGGCACCGAGATCCTCTCCCTGTTCGCGCGCCAGTCGGCGCAGGAACAGGCCCGCGTCTTCCAGTCGCACCAGGGCCGGCGCGTGGTGCTCGCGACCAATGTCGCCGAGACCTCGCTGACCGTGCCGGGCATACGCTATGTCGTGGACACCGGCCTGGCCCGGGTCAAGCGCTACTCGCATCGCAACAAGGTGGAGCAGTTGCAGGTGGAGCCGATCGCCCAGGCCGCGGCCAACCAGCGTGCCGGCCGTTGCGGACGCGTTTCCGCCGGCATCTGTTTCCGCCTCTATGCCGAGGAGGATTTCGCCAAGCGTCCGCCTTTTATGGATCCGGAGATCCTGCGTTCCTCGCTGGCCGGGGTGATCCTGCGCATGAAGTCGCTGAATCTCGGCGGCGTCGAGAACTTTCCTTTCCTGCAGCCGCCGCTGCCGCGGATGATTGCCGACGGTTACCAACTGCTCGACGAGTTGGGTGCGGTCGACGAGGCCAAGCAGTTGACCACCGTCGGTCGCGAGTTGGCCAAGCTTCCGCTCGACCCCAAGATCGGCCGCATGATCCTGGCCGGAAGGGATCAGGGCGCGCTGCGCGAGGTTCTGATCATCGCCGCCGCCCTGTCCGTGCAGGACGTCCGAGACCGACCTCAGGAGCAGGCGGGCAGCGCCGATCAGGCGCACGCCAAGTGGAAGGACGAGAAGTCGGAGTTTCTTTTCTATCTCAAGCTCTGGGCCGCCGCGGATGAAGTGTGGACCCGCGAGTCTCAGTCCAAGCAGCGGTCGTGGTGTCGGCAGAACTTCATTTCCTGGCTGCGCCTGCGCGAATGGCGCGACATCCACGGCCAGCTCCATGCCGTCTGCGCCGAGCACGGCTGGAAGGAAAACGAGTTGCCGGCTTCGTTCGAGGCCATCCACCAGGCGTTGCTCTCCGGCCTGCTCGGCCACGTCGGCCTGAAGAGCGAGGACGAGGGGCATTATCTCGGCGCGCACGGCATCAAGTTTTTTCCTCACCCCGGTTCCACCCTCGCCAAGAAGGCAGGGCGCTGGATCATGGCCGCCGAACTGGTGGAAACCTCCCGTCTGTTCGCGCGCTGCCTGGCCAAGATCGAGCCGGAATGGCTGGAACGGGTCGGTGCCCATCTGGTCCGGCGCCACGTCTATGAGCCTCACTGGGAGAAGTCTTCCGGGCAGGTGGTGGCCTGGGAACGCGCCACCCTGCATGGCCTCCTGCTCTATGCCAAGCGGCGCACTCAGTTCGGCAAGAGCCCCGGCGATGCGCCGTTGGCCCGCGAACTGTTCATCCGCGGCGCGCTGGTTGACGCAGAGGTGCACGAGGACTTCGCCCGGCGTGCGAAGTTTTTCCAGCATAACCGCAAGCTGATAGCCGAAATCGAGGCGCTCGAACACAAGTCGCGCCGCCCCGATGTGCTGGTCGACGAGGAACTGATCTTCGCCTTCTACGATGCCAAGATTCCGCCGGGCATCACGACCATCGCCGCCTTCGATCATTGGCGGCGCGACGCCGAGCGCGCCGAGCCCAGGCTGCTGTTCCTCGAGCGCGAACAGTTGATGCGTCACGAGGCTTCCGGCATCACCACTGAAGCCTTCCCGCACCATCTCGAGTTCCACGGTCAGAAGCTGATTCTCTCCTACCATCATGACCCGGGTGCGGCCGACGACGGCATCACGCTGTCACTGCCTCTGGTGAGCGTCAACCAAGTCTCGGCGACGCGCTACGAATGGCTGGTGCCGGGCCTGCTCGAGGAGAAGGTGAGGCAGCTTCTGAAGACGCTGCCGCAGAGAGTCAGAAGCCGTTTGATGCCGCTCGACGCCTTCGCCGCGGATTTCTGCGCTGCCGCGCATGACCTCGAGGAGCCTCTGGTGCGCGCGCTGACCCGCGCCGCCGAGGAGACGCTGGCCATGAAGCTGCCGCTCGATGCCTTCCGCCCCGGCGAACTGCGGCCGCATCTGTCGATGAATTACCGGCTGCTCGACGAGCACGGCGGCACGCTGGCATTGTCGCGTTCCCTCCCGGAACTGCGCGATAAATTCGGCAGCCGCATCGAGCAGAGCTTCGCGCAGGCAGCGGTGGGCGGCGAGGCCTCGGCGGGCGAGCTCACCGGGCTGACTTCCTGGAGCTTCGGCGATCTCCCCGGACTTCTGGAGATTGCCGTCGCCGGGCGCCAAGTGGTCGGTTTTCCGGCCCTGGTCGACGAGAATTCGAGTGTCGCCCTGCGCGCCTTCGATACGCCCGAAAAGGCACAGATGCAGCATCGCGCCGGTCTGCGCCGCTTGTTTGCCCTGGCCATGAAGGAGCAGTTGAAATACGTCGAGAAGAGTCTCGGCTTGCGCGATCTGGCGCTGCAGTTCCGGAGTCTTTTTACCGAGCGGGCGTTGCAGGAACAGTTGCTCGCCGCCACCCTGGAGCGAACCTGCATGATGGCGCCTCTGCCGGTAAGCCAGGAGGAGTTCGAGCAGCGGCTGGCCGCGGCGAAGGGGCGTGTCGCCCTGGTGGCGCAGGAACTTTCGCGGCTCACCACGATCATCCTCGGCGAGCATGCAGCCTTGCAGAAGAAGCTCGCGCTTGCCCGTGCCTTTCCCGCAGTCGCGGCCGATGTCGCGGGCCAGTGCGCCGGGCTGCTCGAGAAGGGCTTCCTCCTGACCACGCCCTTCGAACGCTTGCAGCACTTCCCGCGTTACCTCAAGGCTGCGGGGCTGCGCCTGGAAAAACTGCGTTCGGACCCGGCCCGGGACGCGGCGGCGATGGCCGAGTGGGGCCGGCTCGCCAAACCTTACGAGCGAGAACGCGCGGCGCGGCAGAAAGCTGGTGTGATCGACCCCTTCGTGGAAGAATTCCGCTGGCTGCTGGAAGAACTGCGGGTCTCGCTGTTCGCCCAGGAACTGCGTACGCCGACGCCGGTATCGGTGAAGCGGCTCTCGAAAACCTGGGAGTCGCGGGACCATCACCATTGAGGAGAAGACCATGGGCTTCGGCGCAATCATCATCGGCGATGAAATCATCCGCGGCAAACGGCAGGACAAGCATTTCTCCAAGACGATTGAAATCCTCGCGCTTCGCGGCCTTGTTCTCGACTGGAGCCTCTACCTTGGCGACGACCGCCGCCGTTTGGCGGAGAGGCTTGCGCTCTCCTTCAAGACGCAGGATGTGGTCTTCTCCTTCGGCGGCATCGGCGTCACGCCAGACGACCATACCCGGCAGGCCGCCGCCGCGGCCTGCGTGCCACTCCAACTGCATCCCGAGGCCGAGGCAGAGATCCGCGCACGTTTCGCCGAATCAGGCACCGAGGTGACCCGGGACCGTCTGCAATTGGGCGAGTTTCCGGCCGGCAGCCGCATCATTCCGAACCCCTTCAACCGCATTCCGGGCTTTTCGCTGGGAGATCATCACTTCTTCCCGGGCTTTCCGCAGATGGCCCATCCGATGCTCGAATGGGTGCTGGACAACTATTACCGCGAGCGCTTCCATGGCGTGCCGGAAGCGGAACAGGCGATCATCGTCTGGGAAGGGAATGAGGGGGCTTTGCTCGGCTTGATGCGCCGTGTCGAGACCCAGTACCCGGGCGTGTCGGTGTTCAGCCTGCCTTCGTTTGGCCATGGCGCCGTGCGCCGGCATATCGAACTTGGCGTGCGCGGGGATCCCGTTCATGTGCCCGCCGCGATGGTTGCGATGCGTGCGGAGGTGTCGCGCCTCGGCTTCCAGTGGGAAGCGTTCGTGCCCGAAAGTGACTCCGGGGTACTGAACTAGACTTCCTTCATCATCATGTTGTACTGGATTTTCATGGTCACGGCGGCGCCGGCGATGATCGAGAATAGGGCCAGGAAGGATCCGATGGACAGCGTGGACACGCCGCTGAGACCCTGGCCGATGCTGCAGCCCAGGGCGGTGACACCGCCGAAGCCCATCAGCACGGCGCCGGCGATGTGGCGCAGCATGTCATCGGACGAGGAAAAGTGTTCGAGCCGGAAGGATTTGCTGGTCATGGCATAGATGAACGAGCCGATGGCGACGCCAATCAGGGTGGCGGTGCCGAAGCTCACGCCCTTTGAAGTGTCAGACCAGTAGGACAGGGATTCGAGAAAGTAGGCGGTCGGACCGGTGAAGGACATCGATTCGGCGAGATGGGAATTGGTGCCGAAATAGGCGAGTTCGAGCGTGTCGGGATTTTCGGCCAGGCCGAGATGGCCGGTGACGTACCAGCCGGCGGTGACGACCAGGCCGATGAGCACGCCGGCCATCTTGTTGTCGAAGTGCTGACGGAACTCGGAATCCCGGAACACCCAGACGGCGATGAGGAGCGCCACCACGCAAGCGGTCACCAGTTGCGTCGTCTTCAGGTCGGTGCCGCCCGCGTTCGCCAGGATAGCCGACAGGCTCTGCCCCGGTTCGATCTTCATGACGAACAGTGGCGCCTGCAGGACCTTGATGCGGAACACGCCGAGCACGCCCTTCATGGTCATCATCGCCGACAGCCCGAAGAAGACCAGCACCACCAGGGACTTCAGGTTGCCGCTGCCGATCCGCACCATGGTCTTGTTGCCGCAGCCCGAAGCCAGCGTCATGCCGATGCCGAAGCAGGCACCGCCGACGATGTAGGCGAGCCAGGGAAAGACGGAACCGGTGTAGCTGGTCTTGGCAAGATCGAGCAATCCTGCGTAGGAGAGCAGGTTGGTGCCTAGGATGCCGACGGCGATGGCCAGCAGCCAAGCGCGCATTCGTCCCCATTCGCCCATGTTGACGATGTCGGATATTGCCCCCATGGTGCAGAAATTGCAGCGGTTGGCGATGACGCCGAACACCGTGCCGAGTGCGACGCCACACCAGGCGACGGTTGTAGCGATTTGTCCGGGCTCCATATCTTCCTCCGGACTTCTTAGGTGACGCTGGTTTCGCCGGACAGTATTTCGCCCTTGTTGTCTGTCGCCTTGATGGCCAGTTTGTCTCCCGCCTTGGCGCCCTTGACGCGGAAGCCGATGACGGGATCCTTGGATACCGACGGTCCCCATTCCGCATCGACCACGATCTTGCCGTTCAGCGTGGCGACCAGTTGCTTGATGAACTGCGCGGGAATCACCTGTCCGGAGGCCGGGTCCTTGCGCAGGCCGGTTTCCATGACGTGGGTCATGCGCGCCTTGACCTCGGCGACGTCGCCGTTCAGTTTTGCGCGGATCTTGATTGCTTCAGCCATTTCAGATCTCCTTGGGGTTCAGCAACCGCTGGTGGTTACGGCGACTTCCCTGGTGGTGAAATAAGTCTTACCGCCGGCACGGGCGACTGCCCGGATGCGCGACGTCTCGGCCATCTTGGTGACCAGGAAGATGTAGGGTTCGGCGCCGTTCTGGAAAGTCATGTCGGCGAGCAGGGGGCGAGGATTCTTGTCGACGAAGATGGCGATGGAGGTGGTGCCGGGAATCTTGCTGGTCACTTCCAGTTGCACCACCGCGCCGTTCTCGGCATGTTCCTCGACTTTAAGCACCAAGTCCTTGCTTTCGAAGGCGCCGACGGCACCGCTCAGCTTGAGCGCTTCGGCGATGCTCTTTGCGTCGAACGCCGCCTTGTTCCATTCGGCGGCCAGCGCCAGCGCCGGTTCGAGCAGGCCAGCGGCGAAGGTCAACGCGACCGCGCCGGTCTGGCTGCAGCGGTTCAGAAACGATCTGCGATACTCATTCATGCGCCTTCCCCCTCCGATAAACATGGTCATTTTCGCGCCATTGTAGGGAGTAAGTCTCGCGACTGAACATGAAAAATGTAATTGACGTATTAACCGCGCATTTATAGATTTTCTCTAATGTTCTCCCAGGGGTTACCCGGCTCAGGGGTGCCCATGGCGTTGCATTAAATTCATTTTGGTTTGGTCAAAAAAGAATGATGATTGAATGGCACTGCTGCGTGTAGGGTCACTAGCCGGCATGACAGGCTGCCCGGTGGATGAGCTTGGTTTCGTTGCAATACAACCTGGATCGGGAGGAGACAAGATGAAAGAAAAGATATGGTTCTATGCGCTGTTCGCTGGCGGTGTCGCGCTCGCATCGTCGCTGCCGGTGTTGGCGACAACCGCGGCGACTCCGGCCATGCTGTCCAACACCTGCAACGGTTGCCATGGCACGGATGGAAACAGTGCAGGGTTGAGCAATCCGACCATCGCCGGACTCGACAGCAATTACTTCGATACAGCGATGAAGCAGTTCAAGAGCGGCGAACGACCTTCGAGCATCATGGGTCGCCTGGCCAAGGGATACAACGACGGAGAATTGAAGGCCATGGCCGATTTCTTCGCGGCCAGGAAATTCGCCGCCGCCCGGCAGCCGTTCGACGCGGGCAAAGCCGGGCAGGGCAAGGTACTTCACGATAAGAACTGCAGGATGTGTCATGCCGACGGCGGCAAGTCGGGTGCCAATGGCGCGCTGGCGGGTCAGTGGAAGGACTACCTCCATGTCGCCATCGCCGAGTTCCTCAGCGGCAATCGCAAGGGGCCGGAGATGATGACGAAGGCCTTGACGAAAATGACCGAGGCCGACATCGAAGCCTTGATCAATTATTACGCCAGCCAGCAATGAACGCCCGGAGGAGGCAGACATGAGCATGAATCGCAGAAGTTTCATCAAACTGGTCGGTGCCGGTGCCGGCGTAATGTCCTGGCCCAGCATCTCCAGCGCCAGCGACATCTTGCCCAGGACCGGCCGGCGCGTCGTCGTCGTCGGCGGCGGTTCGGGCGGCGCGATCGTCGCCAAGTATCTTCGCATCGCCGATCCGAGCATCGAGGTGCTGCTGATCGAGTCCGACAAGCGCTACATCGCCTGCCCGCTCAGCAACCTCGTGCTGGCTGGAGTCCGCACGCTCGAGGAAAACACCCTCACGCTCGACAAGATGGCTGCGAAGCACGGCGTCAAGCTGCTCTACGATACGGTCACAGCGGTCGATGCCGGTGCCAAGAAGGTCATCTGCTCAGCCGGTGCCATCAGTTACGACAAGTTGGTGCTGTCGCCCGGAATCGATTACCGCTTCGAGGAAATCGAAGGCTACAACCCGGCTACGACGCCGGAAATCATGCCGCACGCGTGGAAGGCCGGTCCGCAAACCTTGCTGCTGAAGAGACAACTGATGGATATGATGGACGGCGGCGTAGTGGTGGTCACCATCCCGCAGGCGCCCTTCCGCTGCCCGCCCGGCCCTTATGAGCGGATCAACATGATTGCGCTCTATCTGAAACGACACAAGCCCAAGTCGAAGATCATCGTCTGGGACGCCAACGAAAATATCGTCGCCAAGGCGGGGTTATTCAGGAAGGGTTGGACGAAGTACTACGGCTACGATGACAAGGACTCAACGAAAGGCATGATCGCCTACCATGGCAACAGCAAACTGACCAAGGTCGACGCCAAGGCCATGGCTGTGGACAACGGCACAGAACTGCTCAAGGGAGACGTCATCAACGTCATTCCGCCGCAACGCGCCGGGATCATCGCCCAGAAGGCCAGCGTCGTAGGCCCTGACAAGAAGTGGTGCTCTGTCGATCAGGTCAGCTTCGAGTCGACCCAGGTCAAGGATATTCACGTCATCGGCGATGCCTGCTTCGCCGGGGCCCTGCCCAAGTCGACCTATGCGGCCAACTCCGAGGCAAAAGTCTGCGCGCTGAACATCGCGCAGACTTTGAACGGCAAGGAGTTGATTGCACCCTCGCACGTCAATGTCTGCTACAGCTACATTACCGACAAGGAAGCGGTGTCCGTTTCCGGCATCTACATCGAGAAGGAAGGCAAGACGATTGCCGTGCCGAATGCAGGCGGCCTGTCGCCCGACCTGAACGAGATCGAGGCGAGTTACGCCAGGAGTTGGATGCAGAACGTCATGAGCGAAATGTCCACCTGAGGCGGTTTCCGCGACTTGCAGAAATACAAACCCCGGCGGTGAGCCGGGGTTTGGTGAAACGGAACTCGGCCCTGATCGGGCTTTACAACTCGGACGCTTAGGCAGCCTTCTTGGCTTTCGCAGCGGAGCCGGCGGCCTTGACGGTGGCGTTGGTGGCGGCGCTGATATTGGCTTCGGCGATCTCCGCGACCTGCTTGGCCGCCTTGCTCATGCTGTCGTAGGCGGAGTTGGCGGCGGCGATGGCGGACTTGACGGCAGCGACGGCGACGTCGGAGCCGGCCGGGGCGTTCTTGGCGGCCTTGTCAAGGGCGGAGGTGACCGTCTTGTTCACTTCTGCGAACTGCGACTCGGCGATCTTCGACACTTCTTCCTGGGTCTGGGTGGCAATCTCGTAGACGCTGCGCGAATAGGCGACGAACTTCTCGACCGAAGGCTGGGCCAGGGTGGATTGCAGGCTGACCAGTTGCTGGATGTCCTTGACACCGAGCAGGGCCTTGGCATTGGCCATGCCGTCCTCGAGGAAAGCGCGGGCGGTATTCAGATTCAGCGCGGCAAGGCGCTCGGCGCTGGCGAAGGCGGTGTTGGCCAGGGTCAGAAAGGTTTCGACATTGGCCTTATTGGCGGTCGTGAGGTTTTCAGGGGTGGCAAGCATGATGTTCTCCTTGATTGAATGGAATGAGTGCAATCGCCGCATCCTGTTCCGGTAATGGTGCAATGCAGCATGGTTCCATTATAGGGGAGATTTGCCTGATGTCAAGTACATTTTGCTGCAATGCAACAATAACGGGTATTCTTAAAACATAACAATATTATCATTGCCTTATATTTTCATTTTGGGGTCGGTCCGGCCGCGGCCAAGGCGCAATTGTTGCGTTGCGCCTAGCCAAGGGTGCCCGGCCCAGTCGCTCAAAGATTCTTGAAGTCGGGTTTGCGTTTTTCGACGAAGGCCGACATTCCTTCCTTCCGGTCGATCAGGGCGAAGGCCGAATGGAAACTGCGGCGCTCAAACAGCAGACCCTCGGCGAGGGAGGATTCGAAGGCGCGATTGACCGACTCCTTGATCATCATCACGACCGGGAGCGAGAAAGCTGCAATGGTCTCCGCGGCGGACAGCGCTTCCTCGAGAAGCTTGTCCGCAGGCACGACGCGCGAGACCAGGCCGATGCGCTCAGCCTCTGCCGCATCCATGAAGCGTGACGAGAGACACATGTCCATCGCCTTTGCCTTGCCTACGGCGCGCGGCAGCCGCTGCGTGCCGCCGGCCCCGGGCAGGATGCCGAGCTTGATTTCGGGCTGGCCGAATTTCGCGTTGTCGGCGGCGATGATAAAGTCGCAGGTCATCGCCAGTTCGCAGCCACCACCCAGCGCGAAGCCGGCCACCGCGGCGATGATGGGCTTGCGGCAGCGACCGACGCGGTCCCAGTTGCGGCTGATGTAATTGGTCTTGTAGACATCCATGTAGCCCCAGTCCTTCATGGCGGCGATGTCGGCTCCGGCGGCGAAGGCCTTCTCCGAACCGGTGACGACCATGCAGCCGATCCCTTCGTCGGCCTCGAAACCGTCCAGGGCAAGACAGATCTCATCGATCAACGCGTCACTGAGGGCATTCATGGCCTTGGGCCTGTTAAGCGTGATCAGGCCGACCTTGCCTCTTGTTTCGACGATGATGTTTTCGTAAGCCATGATTACTCCTGACGTGGGTTGATGATTTCCTGCGTGGATTTCAGCGGTTGCGCTTCCGGGGCGGGGCGGCCACCGGCTGGTTTGCCCGGGTCGCTGCCCTGTCTGGGCTGGATCACGGCGCGCACCCGGTTGTCTTTGCCCGGAACCGGCGGTGCGGTGGTGCCGCCGGGACCGCTGGTGACAAGATAGGTCTCGTTCTTGCCATCGTAGACAATATATTGGCCGCGCACCTCGTCCTGTCCGCTTTTCACGTGAGCCCGGACAAAGAACTGGGCCTTGTCGTTCCTGCCGTCGTACTCGATGCGCTCGGCCTCGCCATCGATGTATTCGTCCTTGCCGTCGCGCTTCTGGCGAAAGCGCGCCAGCCCGCCCTCGCCCCCGGTCGCCACGCCGCTCTGGAAGCCTTCGGCATCCTGGGTGACGACCAGTTTGTCGGCGCGAATAACCAGGGTGCCCTGAACGAGTTGCACGTTGCCTTCCAGGACTTGCACCTTCTTGGCGTCGTCCACGGTGATACGATCGGCCTCGAGGTTGACCGGCTTGTCGCGGTCTGCTTTCTCGGCCGAGGCCGGCAGGGGGGCGAAGAACAGGCAGCCCAGGATAAGCATTCCGGCGAGGGGTTTCATGGCGTACCGACCTTGTCTGGAAAAATGATGCCTCGTGCCCGGCCCATCAGCTTGAAGATGCGGGTCTTGTTGTCGACATCAAGGCCGGTGCCGCTAACGACACTACTGCCTTGAGCGATGGTGGTGGGCATCGAACTGTGGGCAGTTTCGGCATCGGGGAAGATCTGCATCTCGGCAGTGGTCACCACCAGTTCGGGGCTGTCCGCCGTCGCGTCGCGCACCACCCGGACGCCATCGGAAAGGCGAACTTCCTTGCCTTCCCTGTTGAGCCAGGCGGTGCCGGCATTGATCCGGATCAGTCTGTCCTCGCCGAAAAAGGACATCGCCGGCGAAGTGACCACCGTGCTTTCGTCGTCCGCGTAATGCAGCATCTTCGGCGCCGTCACCACGTACTGCAGCGAACCGCTGACGTTGTAGCGGCGCACCGTGAAGTTGTCGACAATGAAGTCCGGATCGTGACGCTCCTTGCCGACGCTATGTCCGTCATCGAAATGTGCTGCGCGCTCGAGCCAGAAAGTTAGGGCAGCAAGAAGCGTCAAGAGAAGCAGCGGCAGCAGGTTGGCGCTGGAGAGTTTCATCCGCGAGGGCGAAGATAAGGGGCAAGGGCCGATTCGAGCTTGCCCTGCGCCGAGAGGATCAGTTCGCAGACTTCACGAACCGCACCGTGGCCGGCCGCGGCCTGGGTGACGTAATCGACGCGGCCGTGCAGCAGCGAGTGGCCGCCGGGCACTGTCGCGGAAAAGCCGCAGGCGGAAAGCAGGGGCAGGTCGACCACGTCGTCTCCCATGTAGCCCGCATCGGCGAAGCCGAGCCCGTGATCCTCCAGCAGTCCCTGCATCGCCCCGAGCTTGTCCTCCACCCCCTGCAGCAGCATTTCAATACCGAGGTTCTGCGCGCGCAGCAGCACGGCGCGCGAGCTGCGGCCTGTGATAATGGCCAGCCGGACGCCGGCCTCGGCAAGCATCTTCAGGCCGTGGCCATCCAGCGAATTGAAGGCCTTCATCTCGTCACCCTGGGCCGTGAAATAGAGTGTTCCGTCGGTCATCACGCCGTCGACGTCAAAGGCCATCAGCTTGAGATTGCGTGCTTGATCCGGGGCCGACATCACACCACCTTGGCGCGGAACAGGTCGTGCATGTTGAGCGCGCCGGACAGTCTGCCGGCGCTGTCCACCACCAGGAGTTGGCTGATCTTGTGTTCCTCCATCAGTTGCACCGCCTCGACGGCGAGTCGCCCGGCCGTTATGGTGCGCGGATTCTTGGTCATCACCGCTCCGACCGAGATCGTGCGCAAGTCCCCCAAATTCTGCATGGCACGGCGCAAATCGCCATCGGTGAAAATTCCGCAGAGGTCGTGATCCTTCGACAAAACGGCGGCCATGCCCATGCCGCCGCGCGATACGGCCAGGATCGCCTCGAGCACCGGCGTCGTTTCACGAACCGTAGGCACGTCGGGCATGGTGCGCATGACGTCCCGCACATGGGTCAGCAGGCGGCGGCCGAGCGCGCCGCCGGGATGGGAGCGGGCAAAGTCTTCCGCCCCAAAACCGCGGGCATCCAGCAGCGCCACGGCCAGCGCATCGCCCAGCGCCAGCGTCGCCGTCGTGCTGGCGGTAGGCGCCAGGTTGAGCGGGCAGGCCTCCTCCCTGACGCTGGCATCGAGATGCACGTCGGCCTCCTTCGCCAGCGAGGACTGCGGATTGCCCGTGATGGCGATGAGCCGGGCGCCTTGACGCTTGACGAGGGGCACGATGATCAGCAGTTCGTCGTTTTCGCCCGAATAGGATAGGGCGATCAGGAGGTCGTCCCTGGCGATCAGGCCCAGATCCCCATGCACGGCTTCGGCAGCATGCACGAAGTAGGATGGCGTTCCGGTGCTGGCGAGGGTCGCCGCGATCTTGCGCCCGATGTGGCCGGACTTGCCGATGCCGCTGACGATGACGCGCCCGCGGCAGGCGAGGACCAGTTGGAGCGCCTGCAGGAAATCGCCGCCAAGGCCGCCGCCCAGACGTTCACCCAGTGCGGCAACCGCTTCCGCTTCGATTCGCAGTACCCGCCTTGCCATGTCCAAGGCGCGCGAATTGGCAAGGGTGACCATGGTCGCCATGGCGTCGCCGGATTGGCTCATGTTCGCTATGCAGTTATGATTCAGCCAATTATAACCGCGCCGCCGACTTTCCATGGCCACTCCCCTGCAACTCGTGTTGCTGCTGCTCGCTTCGGCCGTGCTGGTGATTGCCTTTTTCCGCGCGCTCAATCTGCCGCCGGTGCTGGGCTACCTGCTGGTCGGCGCGGTGATTGGGCCGCACGCGGGCAATCTCCTGCCCGAGTCGGAGGGAACCCGCCACTTGGCAGAGTTCGGAGTGGTCTTCCTGATGTTCACCATCGGTCTGGAGTTCTCGTTGCCGAGACTCCTGAGCATGAAGCGCATCGTTTTCGGACTGGGTCTGGCGCAGGTGTTGGCCACTGCGGCCGTGATCCTTTCCTGCGCATGGCTGATGGGACTTGCATGGCAAGGTGCCCTGGCGCTGGGCGGAGCGCTGGCGATGTCCTCGACCGCGGTGGCCAGCAAGCTCCTGGTCGAACGCATGGAACTGGATTCCGCCCACGGCAGCCAGATCATGGGCGTGCTGCTGTTCCAGGACCTCGCTGTGGTGCCCTTGTTGATTCTCCTGCCGGCGCTCGCCGGTGCCCCGACGTCGCTCGGACTTCCGCTCCTGGTTGCGGGCCTGAAGGCGGCTGCCGTCCTGACGGTGGTATTGTTCTTCGGCCAGCGCCTGATGCGCGCATGGTTCGGCATCGTCGCCCGACGCAAGTCCGGCGAGCTGTTCATGCTCAACGTGCTGCTGATTACCCTGGGACTGTCCTATCTCACCGAGCTGGCCGGCTTGTCGCTGGCGCTGGGCGCCTTCCTGGCGGGCATGCTGATCTCGGAGACGGAATACCGCTTCGAGGTCGAGCAGGACATCAAGCCCTTCCGCGACGTGCTGCTCGGACTGTTCTTCATCACCGTCGGCATGTTCCTCGATCCGGGCCTGATCGCGCACCATTTCCTGGCGGTCTTCGGCGTACTGGCCGCCCTCCTGGCGCTGAAGCTGGCCATCGCCGCGGGCCTCGCGCGACTGTTCGGCGCAGCTCCCGGGGAAGCGCTGCGCACCGGGCTATGGCTATGCGCTGGCGGCGAGTTCGGTTTTGTCCTGCTCGAGCTGGTGATCGACCAGTCGCTTGTCGGCAGCGCGCTGACGCAGGTGGTGCTGGGAGCGCTGGTGCTCTCCCTGCTGCTTTCGCCGCTGTTGATCCATTTCAGCGACCGCATCGTGATGCGCCTGGTCGCCTCCGAATGGCTGATGCGCTCGATCGCCCTGACCCAGATCGCCGCCCGTTCGATTACCAGCGACAAGCACGCCATCCTCTGCGGCTTTGGCCGGACCGGCCAGCATCTGGCGCGCTTTCTGGAGAAGGAAGGCGTCTCCTACGTGGCGCTCGACCTCGACCCGGAGCGGGTGCGCGAAGCGGCTGCGGCCGGAGAAAACGTGGCATACGGCGATGCGGCGCGACGCGAGAGTCTGGTGGCTGCCGGCATACATCGCGCCGACGTGGTCGTGGTGACGTCGAACGACCCGCAACTGGCCTTGCGGGTTCTCCATCACGCGCGCGAGTTGCGGCCGGGTCTGCCGGTGGTGGTGCGTGCCGCCGAGGACTCGGACGTCGAGCGCTTCGCTGCCGCAGGCGCGGCGGAAGTGGTACCAGAGGCTCTGGAATCGAGCGTGATGCTCGCGACCCACGCGCTGGCTCTGCTCGGTGTGCCGATGCATCGGGTCATCAAGCGCCTGCGCGAGATGCGGGAACAGCACTATGTGTTGCTGCGCGGCTTCTTCCACGGCGCCACCGACAGCGGCGACCATCTTTCGGACGCCGAGCAGCCGCGTCTGCACTCGGTCGTGTTGACCGCTGGCGCTGGCGCCGTCGGCAGCGCGCTGCGGGAACTGGCGCTGGAAGAATTCGGCGCGACGGTCTCGGCGATCCGCCGTCGCGGTATCCGAGGTGTCGATTGCGCTCCGGAAACGCGCCTCGAAGCCGGTGATGTCATCGTGCTGCTCGGTGTGCCCTCGGCCGTCGCGGCAGCCGAGGAGCGATTGCTCAAGGGCGGGTGAGCGACGCTAGAGCGACTTGCAGAGCGTATAGATCTCGGATTCGTCTGCCGCGTTATAGCCCAGCGCATTCGACACCGCGGCGCTTCTCGTGATGTTGACCGAGCAGCCGCGGACGACAGGGATCTTGTTCTGGCTGTAGGCTCGCAGGGTTCCGGTTCCCGGCTTGCCGTCGTCCAGCTGGCTGTCGATTGCCTCGGCGACCTTGCCGGTGAGATTGGTCGTGCACAATACGAGCCCGGCGATCTCGACCGAAGCCTCCGGTCCGCTGGCAGTCTGGACGCCGAACATGCCACCAAGGGCATTTCGCGGCTGCTCGCTTGAGGCGGAGTCTCCGGCCAACAGCCCGGAGAGGCGAAGATGCCGCCAGAAACTGAGCGATTCCGATGTGCCGTTCGGATCGCCGCAAAATTCGCCGCTGACCGTTCCGCCCTTGTCGCCATTGGCTACGCCGGCTCCCCAGCGCGACGTTGCGCCGCCGTCGTCACCTGGAAGTGCCCGGTAGCGATCCTGGTAGGCGGCGATTGCGGCCGAGATGCCGGCAAGGTCGTTGGCGATGTTCCTGATCTTCGCGCTGACGATCAGTTCCTGACCCTTGAGTACGCCGCCGAGCAGGAGGCCGATAATGACCAGCACTATGGCGATTTCTACCAGGGTGAAGCCTGACGGTTTCTTGGACATTGGGGCCTCCTGCGATGCCGATGAAATGACAAGGGAATATGCGCGAGTGTCGCAGGAATCGCTGCGTCCGGTCAAGGCAGTCCGCCTGTCGCGGCCATGCGGTTGTAAAGTATGTTCGCTGACAGCCAGACGACGAGATCGTCGAATTCCCCGCCGGACGCGCCTGGCGGCCTGGCTTCATGGAAGACGAAGACCCGGTCGCCATCGATGTTGGCCGTTTCGTCCGGGCCGGCGCCGGCCTTGGCCGCATTCTTGCCGATGGAATAGATGACGGCGACAGCGCCCTTGCTCAAGGCATCGCTCGCGCTGCAGTCGGCCTTGGTCGTGCCCGGGCTGACGACGCTGGCACTGTTCGTGCAGATTTGCAGATCGGCCGCCGGCGGTGTGTTGTTCGCACGCCAGAAATTGCTGATTCCCTTGCTTGTCGTGAAGGCATTCGGCATTGCGCTCGGCGCGACGCTGACGGCGTAGCGTATCCGGTTGCCCCAGGCATCGAGCAGGTAACCCTGGTCATCGGTGGGCGACAGGCCCAGGGTCGCGCCGGGGAGGAATCCGTCGGCGACGCCGTTGGCTGCGCCAGTGCAGGCAACCGCGCCGCCCCCGGCTTCAATACCGGTGGCGCCGGTGGCGGCGGGGCAGGGCAACCGGCCATTGGCAATGGCAAAGCCGAGCAAGGCGTTGCGCACCTCGTGCAAAGTCTCCCGGGTCTCGGCGGTTCGGCGCAGGTCGATTTGTGCGGACAGCGGCATCAACATGCCGCCTAGCAGAAGGGTGACAATGACCAGCACCATCGACAGTTCGACGAGGGAAAAGCCGCCGCTGCACTTCAAGGGCATGGTGCGACCGTGAGGCTCGTGTCTACGCAGTAGAGAACATCGTTGAAGCCGGTTGTCGCGGGACCGCTGCGGTAATCGGCGTTGCCTGCGGGATTCGGATGGTTCGCACTGTTCCGCTCTTCCAGGTAGTTGGCGATCGAGGACTTGTCGGCCGGGGTCGCGCGCTTCTGCCAGGCAAGTCTGCGGCCGGCAAACATGACGATCGCGGCAAAAGGACCTACGCCATCGGCGCTCAGGCAGTCGGTGCAGGCGCTCGGCGCCGTCGCGCCCGGACTGTATGATCGGGCCAGCGAATAGAAGAGGTGGTCCTTCCAGTTCTTGTACCAGCTGTCGTCCAGAGCCGACCAGGGCCCTGGGCAATTGACGCCGGTGATCAGGTTGCTCTGCGTCATGGTGTTGGCCGTGGCGCCTTTCGAATCGTTAACCCGGTAGGGCAGACGGCCCGAGAACGTCTCGCCGCTGTCGTCATAGTTGGTGTCTACCGAGTAGTCGGTCAGGGCGACAGGGGCGGGCCAGGGCAGACGCCTGTCGCTCGGTCCAGCTCCGTTTAGCCGGCCATACCCTGCGAGGCACGCGGCTACCCGCTGGGTGAAGCTCTCGACCGTCGCGTAGAAGTCGCTGCGCCTTTCAATGGCGCCGAAGATATCGCCCGGAGTGATCGCCAGCACGCGGTCATTGACGCCGTTGACGGCACCGCCGACGATAAAAGTCGATATCGCGCCGGCGATGGCGGATACCGTCGAGTTGTCGGCACCACCCGATGCCTCCAGATAATTGCGCGGATCCAAGTTTCCGCCGCAGATGGCGGTCCTTTCGACAGCGCTTCGGTCCTGCCTGCCCAGCCGCGCCCCGGGCGCGATTACCACCGCGGCGGCAAGGCTTTCGGGCGAACCGCCGGCGATCGATGACGCACCGTCGGAACCTTTGATTGCCAGCTGGCCGAGGGTATCCCAGTTCATCATGTCGCCGGCCGGATTGTTCTTGAAGCTGCCCGACACGGCATACCACAGGCACTCGCCCGAACCGTCCCGCAAGGGCTCCAGCCCGAGCGTTCGCCAGGGAAAGCGGCCGATGGCGCTGGTGTGCTTCGTCCCGCAGGAAAGGTCAGCGCTGCCTTCGGGCGTGGTGATGGCCGAGTTTCCCGTTTCAGGACAGAGCAGATAGCCCGGTACCTTGTTTGCATGCATCTCGCCGTAGGTGAGCGCATAGGCGATCAAAGCTTCCTTTGCCTGAAGCAAGGCAGCCGCCGTTGCTGCTTCGCGCTCGACCTGAATACGGCCGGCGTGCATGGTGACCGTCAGCAGATAGACCGCCCCCAGCACCAGCACGACCAACATCATGAGCAAGGCCAGGCCCTGTTGCCTTCGCCTTGACGGGCTTGGTCCGCCGAGCGCGATCATTGCACCTTCCCGTCGACGGCGATGCTCCCGCCTGCCAGGGCGTCCTGCCTTTCCCGCGTAGCGCGCTCCACCGATTCGCCGACACGAAGCCGGATCGGATTTCCGCCGTCGACCTTGATCGCTGCGGCGGAATAGTCCTGGGAAGCGAGATCGATGCGGATGGCCGAACCGCCTTCGCGATGGGCAACACCGTTGATCCAGACGGTGCTCTTGCCGCCCGAGCGGCGTACGACGCCGCCCAGGCTGAGCGTGCTGACGGCCGCCCCGCGGATTTCCCGGAGCGTGTGGCCGCGTTGGCGCTCAAGGCTGGCGCGCTGCTCAGGCGTGAAAAACAGACGACCGAGGCCTGCCGCCCGGGCCGGCATCGCCGTGGTGCAGAGGGCCAGCGCGATGGACAGCGCCGGAAGCGCTGCGCCCAAGCGTGAAAATGGCCCGGTCATTTCCGCTCGCGCAGGGTGAGCCAGTCGATCAGGCATTCGGCCTGGAGTCCTGCGGCAGTCGTGGGCAGCTCGCCGATCTGCGGCAGGCGTTCGACAATGCAGCTGCGGATACTAAGGTAGGCCTGCACGGAACCGCGCAGATCAGCGAGAAAATTCAGCAGATCCTCCTCGTGGAGCAGACGCATCCGAAGCCTCATGGTGCTGGACATCACCTCGAAGCCTGAGCCGTCGGCATTGCTGACGGACTGTTGCGGTGCCAGTTCGTAGTTCACCTCGATGAGTTTTCGCTGCTCCCTGATCTTGCGGATCCGCTCGACCCATTCGAGACGGTGTTCCCGATTGAGGTAGCCACGCTTCGTGATTTCTTCGTAACGGAGCCGCGTCCGGCGGATTTCCTGTTCATCGCTGCGAAGGCGCGCCTGCATCTCCTTGATCTCTCGGCGCTGGCTGCGAAGCCGCTCGAGGATCTCGCGCATTTCCGTCGAGCCATCGTGCGAGACTTTCACCAGCCCCAAGCCGAGCATCGAAAGCAGCAGGCTCAAGAGAATGCTCCCGCGGATCAGCGGCAGGTCTCGGAGGTCCAATGACGGCTTCATGACCGCTTCACCGCCGCTCGACGATCCGCAGGGCGAATTCCGGCGCATCGAACCCGGCGGCTTCGATATCTCCGCTCTTCAGCGACTTTCCCGAATCGACGTCGAACGGCATCCTGAGCCGGAGCACCGCCACCCCCGGGTCACTGGCCAATTCGTTGCTGAAGCGGTCGATGGCCTGCAGCTGCTCCTTACGGTCGCGGAGCAGTGCGAGCGGCAGTCGGGCATGGATGTCGGCGGATACGGCTCCGGCTTTTGCCGCTTCGGGACTATCGTGGCCCCGCCATTCGATGCGGTCTATGGTCACGCGAGGCGAAAGATCCAGGGCGCGGCTGATGCGCTGGAACATCGGTTCCAGCGTCGCTGAGCGTTGTTCCAACTGCCCATAGCGGCGGACCAGCGCCCGCAGCCTCGCGATCGCCATCGGCGGCGCCGGAAAATCCCTGAGGGCCGCCTGATATTCCCTGCGCTCGAGTTCGGTCTGGAGGTCGGTCTGCCGGGCTTCTTCCCTAAGCGCGTAGTACTCGTGTCCCTCCTTGCCGGCGATGAGCATGCCGCCGAGCAGGACCGCAATGCCGGTATGGCGCAGGGCAAGACGAATCCGGCTGAGACCGTGGCAGCGTCGCAGCGCCGCATCGGCGAACTGCCCTTGCGGCGGCTTCCGGACCATCAAGTGCAGGAACAGCGCATCGCTGCGGGAATCCCTGAGCTGGTTCCTGAGTCCTTGCCTTTCCGATTCTGCAAGGAGATCCGCAAAGACAAAATGGATCTCGCCGGAGTCCTTGCAGCGGCTGCGAAACTCGCCGATTTGCCCCGGATGAGCCAGAACCACGGTGGTCAACGCGGTGCCGTGCGTGATCACGCGCTGGGCGACGAGATATTGATAGATCCTGCCCGACTCCGCCGCGCATGCGTCCGCCCATTCCTCCGGATTGTCTGTAAGCAGCGGCGTCAAGCGCGAGAAGCGCAGGCGGGCGTTCTCGAAAACAATCTGGTGGATTCCGCCGGTGCTAAGCGTCAGCAGCAGGAATAGCGGGGCCGCCCGGGAGGTGTTCTCAGCCAGCGTGCCGGCAAGCAGCGGTAGCGTGTATAAGCCGGCAATCCGCGCTTCGGCATCGGACATCAATGCCAGCCACGGGTCCAGTTGCAGGGGGCGGTTAAGGGCGGTCAGCAGTATTCTCTCATCGCGTCGTCCTGCCGTTTCGCGGCCCAGCGAAAGGGCCAGCATCAGTCGGGCGCCATAAAAATGTTGATTGAGTTTGCGCTCAAGCAGGGCTTGTCGATCGCTGCCCCTGACGTAGGGAACATCCTCCCGATGAAAGCCCTCCTCGGCAAGCAGGACGAGAATGCGGAAGATGCTGCCCCGATGTTGGCCGAGGTATTCGGCGAAGCTCCTTAGGCCCGGAGGGTCAGGGCAAAACCCGGCTTCGCACTCGAGCCAACCGGAGTGCCAATGGTAGGCCGTCAGCCGGTCAGAGACAATGAGGACGAGTCGCTGTTGGGTCATGGCCGGTCAAATCCTCAGCCGGGTGATGACATCGTAGATGGGCCCAAAAGTCGACAACATCACCCAGCCGAGCATCAGGCCAATGGCCAAGGTCATGGCCGGCTCGATCATCGCTTGCAGACGATCGATGCCTTCGCGAACGTCGCGGTTGTAAAAGTAGCTCACGTTCAGGAGGGCGACATCGAGTCTCCCGGTGCTTTCCCCGACGCCCAGCATGCGAATTACCAGCGGGGGGAACAGGTCGGCCTGCTGGAAGGCGGCGGTGAGGCTCTGGCCTTCGGCGATCATCCTCCCGGCGCGTACAAGTCCCTCCTTGACGACGGTATTGCCGATGACGTCCTCGCTGGAGCGGACGGCGTCAATGATGGGAATTCCTGAAGCGTACATCATGGCAAAAACGCTGGCAAAGCGCGAAAGCATGACCTTGCGCAGGATTCCGCCGATGATCGGCAAAGCGAGCCAGACGGCATCGACTCGGTAGCGCGCCGCCGAGTTGACCCGCACCGCGATATTGACACCGACCGCTGCCAGGCTCGGGCCAAGGAGCATGAGATACCAGAAGTCGGCGAAGAAGCTAGAGGTGGCGATCAGCACTTTGGTCTGCAGCGGCACTTCCTGACCCATGCCTTTGAGGAAGTCGGTCAATTTAGGAACAAGGTAGATCATCATGAAGAAGGTCACGGCGAGCACCACCGCGCCGAGAAAGGCCGGGTACATGAGCAGTTTCTTGCTCTGGGAAGCCAGTTCATCCTGCCACTTGAGCGATTCGACCAGGCTTTGCAGCACCTCGGGCAGGCGTCCGGTTTCCTCGCCTGCCCGCACAAGGCCCGTGAATACGCCGTTGAAGACGCGCTGATGGACTGCCATCGCCTGCGACAAAGTCTTGCCTCCGGCGATGCTTTCGACGATGCTGGCGAGCACCTCCCTGAAACGAAGATCGGTCAAGCTGTCACGAAGATCGGAGAGCCCGTCGATGATCGGTACGCCGGATCGCGTCAGCTGTTCGAGATGAAAGCAAAAATTGATCAGCGCGCGGCGGCTGACCGGGCGAGTGATAAAGAAGACTCGTTTGACCGGGTTGCCGTTGATGAAGTCGAGCCCCATATGCTTCAGGCGCAACTCCAGATCGGCGAGGTTCACCGCTTCCGTCCGACCCGACACCCGGTGCCCGGCTACGTTCATGGCTCTGTAGGCGAATAGCGTCATCACCTGCGCCAGCCGAGGTCAACAACGCGCGCCACTTCGTCTAACGAAGTGGCGCCGTCGAGAACACGCCTCAGGCCATCCTCCGCGAGCGGACGGTAGCCCTTACTCAGAGCCGCGTTGCGGATTTCGCGACTGGTGGCATGACGCGCCACGAGTTCGTCAAGATCCTCGTCCATACGCAATAATTCCATGATCGCGATTCGGCCGCGATATCCTTGAAAATCGCAGGACTCGCATCCTGTTGCACGATAGAGCATGGGCGCAGCCTGCTCGCGGCAAAACAGCCGCTGTTCGTGGGGCGGCGCCGGGTACTGCTGACGGCAAAGCGGGCAAAGGCGCCTCACCAGGCGCTGGGCGATCACCCCGATGATGTTGCCCGCCAGGATCTCGGCCAGGATGCCGATGTCCATGAGCCGCGGCACGGCGCCGATGGCCGAATTGGTGTGCAAGGTCGAATACACCTGATGGCCTGTCATGGCGGCGCGGAAGGCCATGGCCGCGGTGTCGGCATCGCGAATTTCGCCGACCAGGATGACGTCCGGATCCTGGCGCATCATGGAAAGAATGCCGTTGGCGAAATCGAGTTTGGCCGCCTCGGCCACAGAAGTCTGGCGGATCATGTTCATCGGGTATTCGACAGGATCTTCCAGCGTCATCACGTTGATGCCTTCGCTGTTGATGTGGCTGAGGATCGAATACAGAGTGGTGGTCTTGCCGCTGCCGGTCGGGCCGGTGACCAGGATGATGCCTTCTGGCCGGGTGATCATCCGCCGGAGCATGTCGAGCTGCGCCTCATCGAGGCCGAGCCGGTCGAGCGGCAGGATTCCTCTATGCCTGTCCAGGATGCGCAGAACCAGATTTTCGCCATGGATGGTTGGCTGCGCGGCGACGCGGAAATCCACCGGACGGCCGCTGATATTGGCCGAAAAGTGACCGTCCTGGGGTGCCCGCGTCTCGGCGATGTTCATGCCGCTGATCACCTTGAGGCGCACTGCCATCGCCGGCCAGTAGGACTTGTGCAGGGCGCGGATCTGCCGCAGAATGCCGTCGATCCGGTAGCGAATGCGCAGGAAGCAGGCTTCGGGTTCGAAATGCAGATCGGAGGCCCCGCGCTTGACGGCGTCGGTGAGCAGCGCATCGACAAGACGCACCACAGGCTGGCTGTATTCATCGAGGGTCGCACCCAGACTGCGGTGATCGATCTCCCCAGTCTCGATTTCGTGCAGGATGCCGTCGATCGAAAGCACATGGCCGTAATGCTGGTCGATGGCGCTGGCGATCTCCGATTCTCCGGCGAGCAGGGTCTCGACCTCAAGCTCGTTCGGCGTCAGCTTGCGCAGCAGATCGATGGCGATGACATCGTCGACGTCGGCGATGGCGACCGTAAGCCGGTGCAGGTCGGCATGGTAGTCGAGCGGCAGCAGGCGATGGCGCTTGGCCAGCTGCAGCGGAACCAGGCGCAATGCCGCGGGATCGATGATGGCGCGCGCGAGGTCGATACTCTTCTTGCCGAGTTTTTCGGAAAGCGCCTCGCGCAGGGTAGCCTCGCTGACGAAGCCGAGGTTCACCAGCAGCCTGCCGATCGGCTGGTTCAACTTTGCCTGCTCCATGAGTGCAATGTGCAACTGGTCCTCGCTGATAACGCCCTGCGCGAGGAGGATCTGTCCAACCGCGCGGTGCTGCGTTGCGAGCGTGTTCATGTTGGGCTGAATGACGAAGCGCGCGGCGGCTTGGGATTATTGCAGCTCGAGCAATCGTGCTTTCAACTGCGTCAGGTCGAAGCCGGCCGGTCTGGCGGTTGCGGCAGTCAGAGCCCGTTGGTAATAGTTTGAGGCGAGCTTAGGCTGGTGCAGTTGTTCGAGGCTGACGGCCAGGTTGAACAGGGCATCCGGGTTGCCGGGGTCGCTGCTGACGGCTTTGAAGTAGGCTCGCTCCGCCTCGCTCCAGCGGCCTTGGCCGGCATAGAGATTGCCAAGGGTGAAGTTGAGGGAAAACAGTCCGGGCTGTGCGGCGAGCCATGACTTCAAGAGACTTTCGGAGTGCAGCGGATCCCCCTGACCGTTCAGGTTGATCAGGCCGGACCGGGCCTGGGCATCCCGGGGGTCGATCTCCAGGGCTCGCAGGAAGTATTCCTCCGCTGCCGCTGGCCGTGCTAGGCGTAAGCTGATCACGGCCATGCCGTGCAGGGCCTCGATGTTTCGGCTTTCGCTTGCCAGCAACCGTTCATAGACTTCGCTTGCTGCGCCAAGATCGCCGGCCATGTAGGCTTCGTAGCCGACCAGGAGTGCCGGCTCGACGCTGGGCTTTGCCGTGACCGTGAGAATTGGTGCGACCGGCAGGGCGGCCTCAGCTTTCGTCGCCGTATCCGGCTCTGGGGCAGCGTCCGGCGCGGGAGCGGCCACGGGCTCGACGGTAGGGGTCTTTTCTTCTTTCGGCGGCGGGGCCAAGGCGGCGCTGGCCAGCGAAACCGGTGCGGGAGGGCCGATCTGCAATCCGGAATAGCCGACCAGTCCGGCTGCCGCCAGCAGCATCAGGGCGGCAATGCTCAGCGTGGATCTATTCACCAAGCCCGCGCCCGTCGACCGGGTCCGGGTGCCATGTTTTGCCTGGCCGGCCTCCATAAGCGTTTCCAACAGCGGCATCATCGCGGCTTTCCCTTGAAGAAATCACGGCCCGGCAGGTTTTCACGGTACGCGAGAAAATCACCGTTGACGTCGGCATCGCGGATGACGATGGGGCGCAGGAAGACGACCAGCTCGGTCTTCTTCATGCCGTCGTCTCGACTCTGAAAAAACCCGCCCAACAGCGGCAATTTCGACAGCCCGGGCACGCCGTTGTCGATGTTGTTGACCGAGTCTTCCATCAAGCCGCCCATCACCGCGATATTGCCGCTATCGACCCGGATCATCGATTCCATCTCGCGTACCCTGATGACCGGGATCATGTTGCTGACGTTGGCTTTGGCGAGGTCCGGATTGGGATCCGAGACGGCGCCGATGATCCGCGAGATGCTCGGGCGGATATTCAGCAGAACGGTATCGTTGTCGTTGATCTGGGGTGTCACGTTCATGACGAAGCCGACCGGAACGGTATTCGGGCTGGTGGTGTAGGCAACCAGGGGCTGGGTTCCGGAAACGCCCGGCGTGACATCGGCCTTGATCGAGAAATAGACGTTGTTGTCGACCACCTTGAGCACGGCGGTCTGGTTGTTGATGACCGACAGCTTGGGGCTGGACAGGACCTTCACGATACCGAACGATTCGAGCAGTCGCACCGAACTGCCGATGTTGCCGAAACGCGAACTCGGATTGGTATAGCCGATTTCAAAAATGCTCGACGGCGGACTGGCGATGTTGCCTGAGGCCTTCTGGATCAACCTGAAGCCCACGTCGCCCAGCGGCAGCGCGCTCCAGTCGATGCCCTGCTGGTAATCGTCGGAAAGCTGAACCTCGGCGATTGTGGCTTCGATCAATACCTGGCGATGGGCGCGCGACATGACCAGATCGAGGAATTCCTGGATCTTGTCGTGCTGACGTTCCGTAGCGCGAATGCTCAATACACCGGATTCGGGATTGCTGATCACTGAGGCCGCTTCGCGGAAAGTGGTTCGACGCAGGACGGTGGTTCCCGCTTGCTGCAGCGTCGCCGGATTGGGACTCATGACGAGCGATGGCGGATTCTTGCCGCGCCCGCCGCCAGTGGCGGGCGGCGCACCAGTGCCAGTGGTCGCCTGCTGGTCGCTGCGCTCGATGACCGTCTCGCTGGAACCTTCCGGGAGTATCTTGTCCGTTTCGTGCAGCATGTCCTTGATGTTCTTTTCCAGCGTTTCCCAGAAGTGGTTCTTGGCGCTGTTCTCGATCCGGGTCTGGGAATTGTTGCCGCCGGATCCGGGGGCGGCAGGGCTGGCTCCGGGCGCGCCGGCAGCGGCGATCTGCGTCGTGACCGTGGTGGTCCCGCTGGTATCGCGCCAAATATTGACGTAATCCACCCGATAGGTGCGGAGATAGGGCGTGTCGGGCATCACGCTCAGGTTCGGTCCTTCAAGTTCCCAGCGCATATCGGCCTGCCGGCTGATGCGGCTGAGTAACTGCTGCAGGGTCTGATTGATGGCATTGAGCGTGATCGTTCCGGTGATGCCGGGATGGACGTCAATATTCAGCCCGCCGTCTCTCGCCAGGGAGAACAGGAGCTCCTGTACCGGTACGTTGTTCACCACGACGCTGTAGGTTTCGGCCTTGATCGTGGGTCTTGGCTTGGGCAGTGCCGCGGCATGCTGCACAGGCCGGGGGATGCCCGGGCTGCCCGGCGGCGGCACGACTCCGGAGTTCAGGTGGCCGGAGGAGGGAGGCGGGAGCGGCGCGTGGGTGCAGGCGGCGGTCATCAGTGCCGCGAAACAGGCGACGGGCGAGTGTCCGGAGCCGATGGCAAACAAGAGCGCCTCCAGTCGGTAGAAGTATGACGAAATCATATCAGCAAGGACTTTCCGTTGACAAGAGTCACCGGAGCCCTGCCCGCGATAGCGCCCTGGCCACGGGGGCAGCCAGGTTATTCGTCAGCCCTCGCCAAAGACCGATGGCATCGCAACGTCGTTGCGGCCGGCCCGACGCTTGGCCCCGCGGGCGGCGCGAAGGCCGGCCAGGATTGTCTGCTAGAATGTTCGGCCTTTGATTTTACGGGATCCTTCGTGCCAACCTCTTCCGGCGAAAGCCTGGTCAAGATCAGCAACCTCAGTTTCGCTTACGACAGCCGCCCGGTGCTCACCGGTATCAATATGGAGATTCCGCGCGGCAAGGTGGTGGCGATCATGGGCAGCAGCGGTTGCGGCAAGACCACGACGCTGCGTCTGATCGGCGGCCAGATCAAACCGACCAACGGAGAAGTCCGGGTGGCCGGCGAGGTCGTGCATCGGTTGTCGAGCGACGGGCTTTACCAACTGCGCCGGCGCATGGGCATGCTGTTCCAGTTCGGTGCGCTGTTCACCGACATGTCGGTGTATGACAATGTCGCTTTCCAGATGCGTGAGCACACCGACCTGTCGGAGGAGTTGATCAACGACCTGGTGCTGATGAAGCTCAATGCCGTCGGTTTGCGCGGGGCGCACGCACTGATGCCGTCTGAACTGTCTGGCGGCATGGCGCGACGCGTGGCCCTGGCGCGGGCGATCGCGCTCGATCCGATGCTGATGATGTATGATGAACCCTTCGCAGGTCTCGACCCGATCACGATGGGTATCGTCGGTGATCTCATCCGCAAGCTTAACGATGCGCTTGGCGCGAGTTCCATCATCGTGACCCATGACGTCCAGGAATCGTTGAAGATCGTTGATTACGTCTATTTCGTCTCTGCGGGCAAGGTCGTCGCCGAGGGTACGCCGGACGAAATCAAGGCTTCCCGGGCGGATTACGTCCATCAGTTCGTCTGGGGCGAGATCGAAGGGCCGGTACCTTTTCACTACCCTTCATCCCAGTCCTACGGCGATGAAATCATGACACACTCGGTCGAGGCATAGAGGCATGGCCAGCAAGCTTGCAGAGATGCTCACGAACCTCGGCAGTCGCGTCACCAGCGCGGCCTGGCGGCTCGGCTTCGCCAGCCGCTTCTTCCTGATGATCCTGATGTACTCCGGGACATCCTTGCGCCGCTTCCACCTGACCATTCGCGAGATCTATTTCGCCGGCGTCCTGAGTCTGATCATCATCCTGGTGTCCGGCCTGTTCGTCGGCATGGTGCTGGGCCTGCAGGGCTACGATACTCTGCAACGCTACGGTTCTGCCGAGGCGCTGGGCGTCCTGGTTTCCCTCTCGCTGGTGCGCGAACTGGGGCCCGTGGTGTCCGCCCTGCTCTTCGCGAGTCGCGCGGGCAGCGCCATTACTGCCGAGATCGGCCTGATGAAGGCGACGGAACAGCTCTCGGCAATGGAAATGATGGCAGTCAATCCGATCGCCAGGGTGGTCGCGCCTCGTTTCTGGGCCGGCGTGGTGTCGATGCCGCTCCTGGCGGCCCTGTTCTCGGCGATGGGCATTTTCGGCGGCTACCTGGTCGGCGTGAAGCTGATCGGCGTCGACGAGGGCTCTTTCTGGTCGCAGATGCAGGCGTCGGTCGATTTCCGCGAAGACATCATCAACGGCGTTATCAAGAGCTTCGTCTTCGGCATCATCATCAGCTGGATCGCGGTGTTCGAAGGCTACGATTCCGAGCCGACCGCAGAGGGCGTCTCGGGGGCGACCACGCGCACCGTGGTGACCTCGTCCCTGGCGGTGCTTGCCGCCGATTTCATTCTTACTGCATTCATGTTCCGGGGGGCATAATGAACCGAGCGACATTAGATCTTTGGGTAGGCGTATTCGTTGCCATCGGCCTCGGGGCGCTGCTCTTCCTGGCGCTCAAAGTCGGCAACCTCAGTTCGGCCACGTCTGGCGAGACATACCGGATCGAGGCGAAATTTGATAACATAGGCGGCCTCAAGGTGCGCGGCGCAGTGAAGAGCGCCGGAGTCGTGGTTGGCCGGGTATCGGATATCAACTTCGATACGGAGTCTTATCTGGCCGTCGTCACCATGAAGCTCGAAAAGCGCTACAAGTTCCCGCGCGACACCTTCGCCACCATCAATACCTCGGGCCTGCTCGGCGAACAGTATGTCGGCATGGATGCCGGCGGCGATTCGGTCATGCTGAAGGACGGCGATGTCGTGCAGAAGACACAGTCGGCCATAGTGTTGGAAAAGCTGATCAGCCAGTTCTTGTTCAGCAAGGCGGGAGAGAGTGGCAATGACAAGAAATAGAACCCATCGCCGGGAGTTTCGGCAGTCCGCAGGAGGAGTCCGGCCGTGAGCGTATCGACAGCCCGGCGGCTTGCGACCCTGTCCGCGATCGCGCTCATGGCGGTGTTGCAGGCCGGCTGCGCAACCTCCGGCAACCCCAGGGATCCGATCGAGGGCTTCAACCGCGCCGTATTCGCTTTCAACGACGGGCTCGACAAGGCGCTCATCAAGCCGGTGGCGCAAGGCTATGTGGCGGTGCTGCCGCAGCCTGCGCGCAACGGTGTGTCGAACTTCTTCGGCAACATCGGCGATATCTTCATCGCGGTCAATAACCTGCTCCAGGGCAAGGTGCCCGAGGCCATCAACGATGTCGGCCGGGTACTCGTCAACAGCTCGCTGGGCGTCCTCGGCTTCATGGACGTCGCTTCGGATCTCGGCGTGGAAAAGCACGAAGAGGATTTCGGCCAGACCTTCGGCTGGTGGGGTGTGGGCGACGGACCCTATGTCGTGCTGCCGTTCTTCGGCGGGCGGACGACGCGGGACGTCTTCGGCCTGGCGCTCGATCTCGAGGCCGATCCGGTCGGCCGCCTGGCAAACGTCCCCGAGCGCAACAGCCTGCTGGCGACGCGCGTGATCGATGTCCGCTCCCAGTTGTTCCCCGCGGAAAAGATCGTCGATGAGGCGGCGCTCGATCGCTACTCCTATCTTCGCGATGCCTATCTGCAGCGTCGCCGCAGCCTGATCTACGACGGCAACCCGCCGCGCGAAAAGGAAGATGACTCCGCTGCCGGATCGGCCGACCGTGCCGTTCGCGCGGAACCAGCCTCTGCCCCGATGGTGGCGGCATTGACCACAGTGGCGCGCTAGTCGCGGGCCATTCAGGACGACAGGAAACCCTATGAAATCGCTGAAAATATTGCTGGCCGTGCTGCTCCTGACCGTCGCCGGGGCGCAAGCCCAGACGCCGGATACCCCGCCTGATGTGCTGATCAAGAGCGTCACCAACGAAGTTCTGGATATCATTCGCAAGGACAAGGAAATCCAGTCCGGCAACAGCCAGAAGGCGATCGAACTGATTGACGCCAAGGTGCTGCCGCACTTCAATTTTCTCCATATGACCCAACTCGCCCTGGGGAGGAACTGGCGGTCAGCCAACGCCGAGCAGCGGAAGTCGCTGTCAGACGAGTTCCGCACCCTGCTGGTGAACACCTACTCGAAGGCGCTGACCGAGTACAAGAATCAGGCCATCGAGTTCAAGCCTTTCAGGATGAAGGCCGGCGATACCGAGGCCAAGGTGACTGCCCAGATCACCCAGCCTGGCGCCAGACCGATCCCGCTCAACTACTACCTCGAGAAGCTGCCGCAAGGCTGGGAGGTCTATGACATCGAGGTCGATGGCATCAGCCTCGTGGTCAATTACCGCGATTCCTTTGCCGACCAGGTTCGCAACGGCGGCGTCGATGGCCTCATCAAGTCCCTGCAGGCGAAGAACCGGGTCGTTGCCGCCGGAGCTAAGAAGTGATCCGTGCCGGCGATGGCTGCCTCGAGGTGTCTGGCGCCATGACCTTGCCTTGCGCCACGGGGCTGCTGGCGGAAGGCAAGGCTGCGTTCGCCGACCCGGAAACGGTGTTGGACCTTGCCGCGGTGACGGACGTCGACTCGTCCTCCCTCGCGGTCATTTTTGGTTGGCAGCGCGAAGCGCAGCGCCTGGGCAAGACTATCCTCATCGCCCATCCGCCGAAGGAGATGCTGGTCCTGGCAGAAGTCTACGGCGTCGCCGAACTCCTGCCGCTCGCCTGATGCCGCGCCGAATCGGCGCAGCATCGGGCATCGATGTGTCATGACTCCTGCGATATCCGTTCATCAGGTGGCCAAGCGCTTCGGCGCGGTCGAGGCGCTGGCCGGCGTCGATCTCGTTGTCGCCGAGGGGGAATTCTTCGGCCTCCTGGGGCCCAACGGCGCCGGCAAGACCACGCTTATCTCGGCGCTGGCCGGACTGGTGCGGGTGGATGGCGGCCGGATCGAAGTGATGGGCTGCGACGTCGTCGAGGATTACCGCAATGCCCGGCGTCAACTCGGGGTGGTGCCGCAGGAACTGGTGTTCGACCCGTTTTTCAGCGTGCGCGAGACCTTGCGGATCCAGTCCGGATATTTCGGCATCCGCGGCAATGAAGACTGGATCGACGAGATCCTGGAAAATCTCGACTTGACCTCCAAGGCGAACGCCAACATGCGCACCTTGTCCGGAGGCATGAAACGGCGCGTGCTGGTGGCGCAGGCTCTGGTGCACCGGCCCCCGGTCATCGTACTCGACGAGCCCACGGCCGGAGTCGACGTCGAACTGCGCCAGACGCTGTGGCAGTTCATTCGCCGGCTGAACCGCGATGGCCATACCATCGTGTTGACCACCCACTACCTCGAGGAAGCAGAGAGCCTGTGCGGACGCATCGCCATGCTCAAGGCCGGCCGTGTCGTTGCCCTCGACAGCACCGCCAATCTGCTCCGGCGTTTTTCCAGCCACGCACTGCGCCTGCGTCTAGGCCCGGGCGCGGCCCTGCCGCCCTCTGCGGCCTTGCGCGCCACGGAGAAGGACGGCGTCTGGTCGCTGGCCTTCGATCGTTTCGAGGAGATCGAACCGATATTGGCTGAACTGCGCGCCGCCGGGTGCTCCCTGGAGGATCTGGAGATCGGCAAGCCGGATCTCGAGGAAGTGTTCATCCGGGTGATGCACGGCCTGCAGGGAGAGCGGGGCTCATGAGCGGCTTCAGGACCCTGTTCTACAAGGAAGTGCTGCGCTTCTGGAAGGTGGCGACCCAGACCGTCGCCGCACCGGTGCTGACCGCGCTGCTCTATCTCCTGATCTTCTCCCACGTGCTGGAGTCCCATGTCCGGGTCTATGGAACGGTGAGCTATACGGCTTTCCTGGTGCCTGGCCTGGTCATGATGTCGGTGCTGCAAAATGCCTTCGCCAATTCTTCCTCGTCGCTGATCCAGTCTAAAGTCACCGGCAACATCATTTTCGTGCTGCTGCCGCCGATCTCCTACCGCGAGTTCTATGCCGCCTATGTGCTGGCGGCTGTGGTCCGGGGACTGGTCGTCGGCTTGGGGGTGCTCGTTGCGACGATCTGGTTCGCCCCGCTCGAGGTCGATAATCCGCTGTGGGTGCTGGCCTTCGCCGTGCTGGGCGGCGGCATGCTCGGCAGCCTCGGTGTCGTTGCCGGCATCTGGGCGGACAAGTTCGATCAGTTGGCGGCCTTCCAGAATTTTCTGATCATGCCGCTGACCTTCCTCTCCGGGGTGTTCTATTCCATCCACTCGCTGCCGCCGTTCTGGCAGAGACTGTCGCATTTCAACCCGGTTTTCTACATGATCGACGGTTTTCGCCATGGCTTCTTCGGCGTCTCCGACGTTTCGCCGTGGTTGTCCCTCGGCATAGTCGGCGCCTGCTTCGCCCTGCTTTGCATGCTCACGCTATTCATGCTCGAGCGCGGCTATAAACTTAGAAACTAGGAGAACCTGATGTTGGACCCAAAGGAAATCGAAACCTGGATCGCCGAGGGTCTCGCCTGCGAGCACCTCGCCATCGACGGCGACGGCCAGCACTTCTCGGCGCTCATCGTGAGCCGAGAATTCGCCGGCTTGAATCGCGTCAAGCGCCAGCAGCGCGTCTACCAGACCATCAGGGGCAAACTGGATTCGGGGGAATTGCACGCCCTGTCGATGCAGACTTTGACGCCCGAGGAATGGCGCGAGAAGCAAGGCGATGGATAAGCTCCTGATCGAGGGCGGCCTTCCGCTGCTGGGCGAGGCGGCCATCTCCGGCGCCAAGAATGCAGCCCTGCCCTTGCTCTGCGCGGCGCTGCTTACCCGCGAACCCTTGACGCTGACCCATGTGCCGCGGCTCAACGACGTCGATACCATGCTCGGCCTGCTCGAACAGATGGGGGTCAGGATCTTTCGTGAAACCGGCAGCGGCGGGGACACGGTGACGCTGGACGCGTCCGGGCTCGACAATCCCGTGGCGCCCTACGAGCGGGTCAAGACCATGCGCGCCGCCATCCTGGTGCTGGGCCCCCTGGCCGCGCGCGCCGGAGAAGCGAAGGTCAGCCTGCCCGGGGGCTGCGCCATCGGTGCGCGGCCGGTCGATCAGCACATCAAGGGCCTCGCGGCGATGGGCGCCGAAATCAGCGTCCTGCACGGTTACATCCTGGCCCGGGCGCCGCGACAGAAGGACGGCAGCGTGCGTCTTTCCGGGGCCCGTCTGTTCACCGACATGGTGACCGTGACCGGCACCGAGAACCTGATGATGGCGGCCTGCCTGGCGGCGGGGGAAACGGTGATAGAAAATGCCGCGCGCGAGCCCGAGGTGGTAGATCTGGCCGACTGCCTGGTGAAGATGGGCGCACAGATCTCCGGCGCCGGCAGCGACGTCATCCGCATTCGCGGCGTTGCCAGCATGCACGGCACGACCCACCGCATCATGCCCGACCGCATCGAGACCGGCACCTATCTTTGCGCCGCGGCGGCCACCGGCGGCAGCATACACCTGACCGGAGCCTCCGCCGGCAGCCTCGATGCGGTGATCGATAAGCTGACCGAGTCCGGCTGCAAGATCGCCGCCGAGGCCGATTCGATCACCTTGGCGGCACCGCAGCGGCTCGCCTCGGTGAGCCTGCGCACCTCCCCCTACCCCGCCTTTCCGACCGACATGCAGGCCCAGTTCATGGCGATCAATGCAGTGGCCGAAGGCACCGCGGTGATTCGCGAGACCATCTTCGAGAACCGTTTCATGCATGCGGTCGAACTGATCCGCCTGGGTGCGGACATCAAGATCGACGGCAATACCGCCGTGGTGCGCGGCGTGGCCAAGCTCGACGGCGCCACGGTGATGGCGACGGACCTGCGTGCCTCGGCAGGTCTGGTCATCGCCGGACTGGTGGCGGAAGGCGAGACCGTGATCGAGCGCATCTACCATCTCGACCGCGGCTACGAACATCTTGAGCAAAAGCTCACTGCGCTCGGCGCCCGCGTGCGCCGGCTGCGGTAGAATCGCCCTTTTCGCGCGGATCTCACCGTGAACGGCATCACCATCGCCCTGTCGAAGGGCCGCATCTTCGAGGAAACCTTGCCGCTCCTGGCGGCGGCAGGCGTCATCCCGCTCGAGCATCCGGAATCCTCGCGCAAACTGATCATCGGCACCAATCGGCCCGAAGTCCGGGTCGTCATCGTGCGCGCCTCCGACACGCCGACCTATGTCCAGTATGGCGCCGCGGACATCGGCATCGCCGGCAAGGACGTGCTCCTGGAGCACGGCGGCGCCGGGCTGTACCAGCCGCTCGATCTCAATATCGCACGCTGCCGCATGTGCGTTGCGGTGCCCGTCGGCTTCGATTACCAGCAGGCGGTCAAGCGCGGCGCCAGGCTCTCCGTCGCCACCAAGTACATCAACACGGCGCGCGAGCACTTCGCCGGCAAGGGCGTGCATGTCGATCTCATCAAGCTCTACGGCTCGATGGAACTCGCCCCTCTGGTCGGTCTCGCCGACGCCATCGTGGACCTGGTCTCCAGCGGCAACACGCTCCTGGCCAACAAGCTCGTGGTGGCCGAGGAACTGATGCCGATTTCCTCGCGGCTGATCGTCAATCAGGCGGCATTGAAGATGAAGCGCGAGATCCTGCAGCCGCTGATCGATGCTTTCGCCGGAGCGGTGACGTGAGCCCCCTGCGGCGTCTGAACACGCTCGACGCCGAATTCCTCTCGCAACTCGATGCGCTCCTCGCCCTGGAGAGCGCGACCGACGACCGCATCGAACATGCTGTCGTCGAAATCCTCGCCAATGTGCGCACCGTCGGCGATGCCGCGGTGCTCGAATACACGCGCCGCTTCGACCACGTGGACGCCAGGAGCCTAGGCGAACTGGAGCTGTCGAAGGCGGACCTCGGGACCGCCTTCGAGGCGCTGCCGCCCGGCCAACGCGTCGCGCTGGAGCAGGCCGCCGCCAGGATCGGCAGCTTTCATCGGCGGCAGAAGGCCGAATCCTGGGAATACACCGAAGCCGACGGCACGAGACTGGGGCAGAAGGTGACGCCGCTCGATCGCGTCGGGCTCTACGTCCCAGGCGGCAAGGCCGCCTATCCCAGTTCGGTGCTGATGAATGCCCTGCCAGCCAAGGTGGCCGGCGTCGGGGAACTCATCATGGTGGTCCCTTGCCCGCACGGCGAGCGCAACCCGCTGGTGCTGGCGGCTGCGCACCTGGCCGGCATCGACCGGGTGTTCGCCATCGGCGGGGCGCAGGCGGTGGGCGCCCTGGCCTACGGCACCCAGACGCTGCCGCAGGTGGACAAGATCGTCGGCCCAGGCAACGCCTATGTGGCGGCCGCCAAGCGCCGCGTCTTCGGCGTGGTCGGCATCGACATGGTGGCCGGCCCCTCGGAAGTGCTGGTGATCGCCGACGGCTCGGCCAATCCAGACTGGGTGGCGATGGACCTTTTTGCCCAGGCGGAGCACGACGAACTGGCCCAGTCCATCCTGCTCAGCCCCGATGCCGCCTTCATCGAGTCGGTCGCCGCGAGCATCGCGAAACTCCTCCCGATGATGCCCCGGCAAGAGGTGATCTCGGCTTCCCTGCAGGGCCGCGGCGCCCTGATCCAGGTCCGCAATCTGGACGAAGCCTGCGCCATCGCTAATCGCATCGCCCCCGAACACCTCGAACTGGCGCTGGCCGAGCCGCACCCGCTGGTGGACAAGATCCGTCACGCCGGCGCGATATTCATCGGCCATTACTCCAGCGAATCGCTCGGCGACTATTGCGCCGGCCCCAACCATGTGCTGCCGACCTCGCGCAGCGCCCGCTTCGGGAGTCCGCTCGGCGTCTATGATTTCCAGAAACGCACCAGCCTGATCGAGGTCTCGGCGGCCGGCGCCCGCGCGCTCTGTCCGATCGCCTCGATCCTGGCTCACGGTGAGGGTCTCCACGCGCACGCCCGGGCCGCCGAGCTGCGCGTGGAGCCGTAGCGCTTCGCTGCCGGCGCGGTAAGATGATCCGTCCCCGAACTTCCGGGGCCGCCGCCCTCGTGCCTTTAGACGCAGGGGCGAGATGAAAGGATACGGCCGGTACGACCTCCTTCGGCCGAACGTCCGGATTTAGAGCACCCCTTGCAGAGCAGCTGCGGCGGGATGCGTCCCTCTCGGCAAGAACGTGCGAGCCAAGGTCTTCGCCACTTGATGCAGCGGAGCCTACGTAGTCCCCGCAAATATCTGCGGAATTCACGGATTAACAAGATGCCGCTCTTTTGAGACTATCTCTCGCATGGGGCGGGAGCACGGTCGAAGCGCACACAACTGCCGGACATCCGGAATACCACTTCCGCCGCTAGTTCGGTTTCGGCTAGAAACTGATCACCACCTTCATATAGCGTAAATGTTTGACTTCAATAAGTCACGACTCAATGAATGGAGCATGTCATGCTAGACACACAGGAAATCGATAAAGCAGTCGGCGCGCACGGTATGTGGAAAGCTCGGCTTAAGGCCGGGGTTGCCACCGGCAAAATGGATACGCCAGCGGCGACCATCAGGGTGGACAACGAATGTGCCTTCGGAAAATGGCTATTGGGCCAGACTTTGACCGCGTCGGACAAGGGGACAGCGGACTATAAGACCGTGAAGGACTTGCATGCGCAGTTTCATAAAGTCGCAGGGCAGGTGGCGGAACTGGCTACATCGGGAAAGAAGGAAGCTGCGGAGACGCTCTTGGCCGGCGAATTCGCGGCCACCTCGATGAAGCTGACGAGCGCCATGATCGCCTGGAAGAAGACTGGCAAATAGCGCGAGCGGGATCGCTGCCGGGTTGCCGACCTCGCCATCAAGCCTTGCGCTGCTTCAGCGGCGCACCGTGTCCAGCACCCGGCGGAACCCAGCCAATCGCACGCGCTGCCGCATCCTGAAGCGTAGATCGCTCCACCTGCGGCCCGCAACAGGGCGGGTCTATTCAGGGGTGCTCAGTATTGCCGCCAGGGCGGCCACCAAAACCCGGCATTGTTCGTCCGTGCCGACGCTGATCCGCAGGAACTGGTCGATGCGCGGCAGGCTGAAGTGGCGCACCAGGATTCCCCGCTGCCTGAGCGCCAACGCCAGGCTTTGGCCGTCCTGTCCGGGATGCCGGGCGAAGAGGAAGTTCGCTTTCGAGGGCAGCACCTCGAAGCCCAGTCTTTCAAGCGACCCGGTCAACGCCTCGCGGCTGGCGATGATCGCCAGGCGGGTCTGCTCGAAATGGGCGCGATCCTCCATCGCGGCGGTGCCGCCGGCGATCGCCAAGCGGTCCAGGGGATAGGAGTTGAAGCTGTTCTTCACCCGCTCCAGGGCCTCGATCAGGTCGGGGTGGCCGAGCGCGAAACCCACCCTCAGGCCGGCCAGCGCGCGCGATTTTGACAGCGTTTGCACCACCAGCAGGTTGGGATGGCGCGCGATCAAGGGAATCGCCGTGGGTATGGTCTGGCCGCCGAAATCCACATAGGCCTCGTCGATCACGACCACCGACTCAGAGATTCCCTCCAGCAGGCGTTCGATCTCGGCCAGCGCGAGCAGACATCCGGTAGGGGCGTTCGGATTGGGAAAAATGATGCCGCCGCATTGGCCGCCGCTGGCCTTGAGGTAGCCATCGACCTCGATCTGGTAGCTATCGGAAAGCGGCACGGTGACATGGTCGATGCCGTAAAGGCCGCAATACACCGGATAAAAGCTGTAGCTGATGTCAGGGAACAGGATGGGCTGCTCATGCTTCAGCAGGGCGAGAAAGACGTGGGCCAGGACTTCATCTGAACCGTTGCCGACGAAGACCTGATCTGCCGTGAGGCCATGGAAGCCGGCGATGGCCTGCTTGAGTTCCTGGGCGTTGGGGTCGGGATAGAGCCGGAGTCCATCGCCCACCGTCTCGTGCAGTGCGCTCAAGGCTTTCGGCGAAGGGCCGTAGGGACTCTCGTTGGTGTTGAGTTTGACCAGATTGGCGAGGCGGGGCTGCTCGCCGGGGACGTAAGGTGTCAGGCTATGGACGAGACTGTTCCAGAATTTGCTCATGGTGCACCCGGTGGACGGATTTCGGCGCGAAGGAGGCATGTTAGCAAGCGGCAGGCAAGAAGCGTATCCCTTGCCGTACCGGGATGCCGCGGATTATGATGCGAAAGGCTCGGTTGTCGAGTGTTGAAAAAGGTTTGATGATGCGTCAAAGGGAGATTACCCGTAATACCCTGGAGACCCAGATCAGGGTCAAGGTCGACCTCGACGGTTCGGGGCAGGCCAGGCTTTCCTCGGGCATCGGCTTTCTCGACCACATGCTCGACCAGATCGCCCGCCACGGCATGCTCGACCTTGAAATCGAGGCCAAGGGCGATCTGCACATCGACGCCCACCACAGCGTCGAGGATATCGGCATCACGCTGGGCCAGGCGATCTCCCTCGCCGTCGGCGACAAGAAGGGCCTGACCCGCTACGGCCATGCCTATGTGCCGCTCGACGAGGCCTTGACGCGCGTCGTGGTGGATCTCTCCGGCAGGCCCGGCCTCAGCTTCAAGGTCGATTTTCGCCGGGCGATGATCGGCGAGTTCGACGTCGATCTGGTGCGGGAATTCTTCCAGGGCCTGGTCAATCATGCCGGAATCACCGTGCATATCGACAATCTCTCCGGGGATAATGCCCACCATCAGGCCGAAACCGTTTTCAAGGCCTTTGGCCGGGCACTGCGCATGGCCGTCGAGTTGGATGTACGGGCGGCAGGGCGCATCCCTTCGACGAAAGGCAGCCTGTAGCGCATGACTACCGTCGCAGTCGTCGATTACGGCATGGGCAATCTGCGCTCGGTCGCCAAGGCGATCGAGCACGTCGCGCCGGACAGTCGCGTGCTCGTCACCTCCAGCGCCGCCGACATCGCCCGTGCCGACCGCGTCGTCGTGCCGGGTCAAGGGGCGATGCCCGATTGCATGCGCGAACTCGAAGCGCGCGGCCTGACGGCTGCGGTGCTGCGGGCGGCGGAATCCCAGCCCTTTCTCGGCATTTGTGTCGGCCTGCAGATGCTCTTCGGCCACGCCGAAGAGGGCGACGTCATGGGCCTTTCGGTGTTGCCCGGCAAGGTGCCGCATTTTCCGCGCGAGGCCATGAATGCGCCGGACGGCAGCCGCCTCAAAGTGCCGCACATGGGCTGGAACGAAGTGCTGCAGGCCATGCCGCATCCGCTCTGGGCCGGTATAGAGGACGGGGCGCGCTTCTATTTCGTGCACAGCTATTACGTCGAACCGGCCGCCTCCGACCTGATTGCGGGGTCGACGAATTACGGTATCCTCTTTACCAGCGCCATCGCCCGCGATAATATCTTCGCCGTACAATTCCATCCGGAAAAAAGCGCGCGTGACGGACTCGCACTGCTTGCCAATTTCATGCGCTGGAATCCCTGATACCGCTGCGTGCCGTCCGTACCCCTATTCTCCGCCATCGAGATCCGAACACTCCTATGCTTTTGATCCCCGCGATTGACCTGAAGGACGGCCACTGCGTCCGCCTGAAGCAGGGCGACATGGAAGATGCCACAGTATTTTCCGAAGAACCGGCCGAGATGGCCCGCCACTGGATCGAGCAGGGCGCGCGTCGCCTGCACCTGGTCGACCTGAATGGGGCATTCGCCGGCAAGCCGAAGAACGAAACGGCGATCAAGGCGATACTCCGCGAGGTCGGCGAGGAGATTCCCGTCCAGTTGGGTGGCGGCATCCGCGACCTCGATACCATCGGGCGCTGTCTCGACGACGGCATCTCCTATGTCATCATCGGCACGGCGGCGGTGAAGACTCCGGGCTTCCTTTATGATGCCTGCGTAGCCTTCCCGGGACACATCATCGTCGGTCTGGACGCCAAGGACGGCAAGGTGGCGGTCAACGGCTGGTCGAAGATGACCGGCCACGACGTCGTCGATCTGGCCAGGAAATTCGAGGACCACGGTGTCGAGGCGGTGATCTACACCGACATCGGTCGGGACGGCATGCTCTCCGGGGTAAACGTCGAAGCCACGGTCAGGCTTGCCCAGGCGCTGCGCATCCCGGTCATCGCCAGCGGCGGCATCGCCACCATGAAGGACGTCAGGGCGCTGTGTGCCGTTGAATTCGAAGGCATCATGGGCGCCATCACCGGCCGCGCCATCTACGAAGGCACGCTCGATTTCAAGACGGCACAGGCGGAAGCCGACAAGCTCTCGCAGGCCGATCAGCCTTAGACCGCACGCAATTCCTTCCTCTTCAACGCTCACCGCCCAAGCATGCTGGCCAAGCGCATCATTCCCTGCCTCGACGTGGCCGCAGGCCGCGTGGTCAAGGGGGTCAATTTCGTCGAACTGAAGGATGCCGGGGATCCGGTCGAGATCGCCCGACGTTATGACGAGCAGGGCGCGGACGAGCTTACCTTTCTCGACATCACGGCCAGCTCCGATCAGCGCGACATCATCCTGCACGTGGTCGAGCGGGTGGCCGAGCAGGTGTTCATCCCGCTCACCGTCGGTGGCGGCGTAAGGGCGGTGGCTGACGTGCGCAGGCTGTTGAACGCCGGCGCCGACAAGGTCAGCATGAATACCGCGGCGGTGGAAAACCCGCAGCTGGTGGCCGATTCTTCAGCCAGGGTCGGCAGCCAGTGTATCGTCGTGGCCATCGATGCCAAGCAGGTGGCGCCCGGGAAATGGGCGGTATTCACCCACGGTGGACGCCGCAGCACAGGTTTGGACGCCGTGCTCTGGGCAGAGAAAGTGGCGGCGCTGGGCGCCGGCGAGATTCTGCTCACCAGCATGGACCGCGACGGCACCAAGAATGGTTTCGATCTCGCGCTGACCCGCGCGGTATCGGAAGCCGTGGCCATTCCGGTAATCGCGAGCGGCGGCGTCGGCAATCTGCAGCATCTCGCCGACGGCGTGCTGGAAGGCCGAGCCGATGCGGTGCTGGCCGCGAGTATTTTCCATTATGGGGAATACACGGTGCGTCAGGCCAAGGAATACATGCGTGCCCAAGGCATCGAAGTGCGGCTTTAATCAAGGTAGGTCGAGAGGTGGAGTTTGAGTGCGAATTGGTTGAACGACGTGACCTGGGACGGGCAGGGCCTGGTTCCGGTGATCGCGCAGGATGCGGACAGCGGCGAGGTGCTGATGTTCGCCTGGATGAACCGCGAGGCATTGGAGCGCACCGCCGAGGGCGGCGAGGCGGTCTACTGGTCGCGCTCGAGGCGCAAGCTTTGGCACAAGGGCGAGGAGTCGGGGCACACCCAGAAAGTGCGCGAGATTCGCATCGACTGCGATAACGACGTCATCCTGCTCAAGGTCGATCAGACCGGCGGCCTCAGTTGCCATACCGGGCGCCGCAGTTGCTTCTACCAGCGCCTCGGCGAAGGCGGCTGGCAGGAAGTCGATGCGGTCATCAAAGACCCGAAGGAAATCTACAAGTAGATTTCGACGCTGATCCGCGTGCCCGACCCGGCAGCTGACTCCAGCGTCAACTTGCCGCCGATCGCCTCGGCCCGCTCCCGCATCGACAGCAAGCCCAAACCGTACGACTCCCCGCCTCCGCCATGACGGGGCAGGTCGAAGCCGGAGCCGTCATCGGAGATGACGAATACGGCGTGCTCGTCGTCTCCATAGAGTTCGATGGTGACGGTTGCGGCGCCGGCGTGTTTGGCGCAATTCGTCAGCGCTTCCTGGGCGATGCGGTAGAGCGCGATTTCCGTGTCGGGGGGCAGGCGGATTTCCCGGTCTTCCCCGATCACCTGGACATCGATGCCGGTGTGCAACGAGAAATTCCGCCCATAGTCCTCCAGCGCGGCAACGACGCCGCCGTAATCCAGGACCGCGGGATGCAGGTCATGGCTTATCTCCCGCGCGTTCATCATGGTCTCCTTGAGCAATGCCGAGATTCCTGACAGGCGCTCCTTGACCAGGTCGGCAGCGTCACGCGGCAGTTGGTTTTCGACCAGGCCGAGGCTCAGTCCAATCGCCGTCAAGCTCGAGGAAACGCGGTCGTGGAGTTCCCGCGCCAGCCTGCGCCTTTCCGACTCCTGGGCCACGGCATGGCGGCGAGTCATGCCCTGCAGGCGAGCCGAGAAATCCAGTGCCGACGATTCCGCGATCTTGCGCTCGCGGATCTCCGATTCCAGCTTCTGATTGGCCCGCATCAGTTCGTTGGTGCGCTCGATCACATGAGCTTCGAGGGTTTCGTTGAGTTTGCGGAATTCGTCCTCCCTGCGCCGCCGCTCGGCAATTTCGCCGCGCAAGTCGGCAATGAGCCGGTTTCGCTCTTTCGCGAGCAGGTTGAAACTGTCTACCAGCTGGCCGATCTCGTCCTGGCGCACGACGGGTAGCGGTGAGACCGGTTCTTCGCCCGCGCTAATGCGCCGTATCGCCTGCGCCGCGTCCCCGAGCGGCGCCAGCTGCCGCTTCAGGACCAGGTACAGGATCAGCGCAACAAAACAGGAAATCAGCAGTGCCCCGAGATAGATTTGATATTTGAGCTTCGCGATAGGCGCGAAGGCCTCCCGGGTCTCGATGGCCGAGATGACGATCCACCCGGCGTTCTTCACGGCGCGGCTGACGCTCAGTACCTCGACGCCCCGTGAAGTGGTGGTGATGGCCCCGCCCTCGAAGCCTTCTTCCGTGCGCCGGTCGAGCAGGGGAATCATGCCTCTGGCGGGCATCGGCGTCATGATCCGGCTCTTGTCGGTCGCCGCGACAAACAGACGGTCCTTGGGCGAGGCGACGAGGAAATAGCCGGTCTTCCCGATCCTGGTCTTTTCCAGTTGGCCGAACAGATCCTGATCGGAAAACACCGAAGCGCCGACCAGCATGCCGCTCGCGGCGCCGGCGGCGTCGTGCAGAGGCACGGCCAGGATGATTGCGGGTTTCTTGATGAATCTGCCGATCACGGGACCGCTGATGGACTGGCCGGCGCCAGCCATGATTTCGTGAAAATATTCCCGGTCCTTCAGCGAGCCGCCCCTTCTTCCCGCGAGCACTGGCGTGTCGGCGATGATGATCCCCTGGCGGTTGCTGCAGGTGAGCCCCTCGGGGAATAGGGTGGCGGACAGGTCGCTTTGTTCGAGCAGCTTCTGGAGCCTCGCCGGATCGGCCTGGATTCCTGGCGTGATGCGCGACGCGAGCTTTTTCAGCACATCGAGCTGGCTTTGTATGCCGTGCTCGACATCGTCGGCGACGTAGCTGAGGTTCGACGACAAATGCTGCTCCACCATCTTCTCCAGGTCGGCCTGCAAGAAGGCCGCCACGACCATCGCGAGACCCCAGATGGTGGCAACGATGAGCAGCGAGACCAGGATCAGGACCCGGGCCTTGAGGCTTGTTGAGTGCAGGGGTGCGGGCATCGGGTCGCTGCCTCTTACTACGCGGATCGTCATATTATGCTCTGGTGCTTGAGGTCCGGCCAGCAAAGTGGGCGGCCGGGTCGGGCCGATCGCGGAAGCGGCTTTGTATTGCAACGCAGCAGGCGGTATGATTGAACATCTTCCGTCCCAGGCTCTGAAAATGATCGATCTCGAAGTGATCCACCGCGTCCAGGAGACCCTGGTCGAGCGAAAGAATGCCGCACCCGATGTCTCCTATGTCGCCAGTCTGTACGCCAAGGGCACCGACAGCATCTGCAAGAAGGTGGCGGAGGAGGCGGCCGAGACCATCATGGCCGCGAAGGATGGCGACCGCCTGCATCTGGTGCGTGAAGTGACCGACCTGTGGTTTCACAGCATGATACTCTTGGCCCATTTCGGCTTGGGGGTCGACGATGTCCTGTTCGAGTTTCGCCGCCGCGAAGGCATCTCGGGAATCGACGAGAAGAAGGCTCGCGCGGGTGACGCGGGAGGCTGATCGATGAACGACTGCATTTTCTGCAAGATCGCCAGAGGCGAGATTCCCAGCCGCAAGGTCTATGAGGATGACGAGATCTTGGCCTTCCATGACATCGGGCCCGTCACGCCGGTGCATTTCCTGATCATCCCGAAGCTCCATATCCCTTCTTTGGCCGAGGCGGACTTATCGCACCAGGCGGTGCTCGGCAAAATGCTCGGACTGGCCGGCCGTCTGGCGCGCGAGCAGGGTCTTGCCGACGGATTCCGCACCATCATCAACACCGGCCGTATCGGCAGGCAAGAGGTGTATCATTTGCACGTTCACATCCTCGGCGGCCCTGAACCGCTGGGTCCGATGGTCCGCAAATAAGGAGATCGACATGGGCAGTTTGAGTATTTGGCACTGGCTGATCGTGCTGGTGATCGTCATGCTGGTGTTCGGCACCAAGAAAATCCGCAATATCTGCCAGGATCTCGGCGGCGCGGTCAAGGGTTTCAAGGAAGGCATGAGGGATGGCACCGCCGAAAAATCCGCTGAGCCGGAACCGCAGACGGGGGGCCATACCCTCGAAGGCGAGATCAAGGAGAAGGTCAGGAGCTAGCCAGCAGTCGGGGTCCGGGCGACGACAGCCCCAGCCCTTGTCCACCCCCTCACTCATCTCTCGGCATCCGCAATGTTCGACGTCGGCTTCTCCGAACTGGTGGTCATCGGCCTGGTGGCATTGATCGTCATCGGGCCCGAACGGCTGCCCAAGGTGGCGCGCACCACCGGGCTGCTGCTCGGCCGCCTGCAGCGCTATGTCAATGACGTCAAGGCCGACATCAACCGCGAGATGCAGCTTGACGAACTGAAGAAGCTCCAGGAGCAGATGAAGGACCAGGTGATGGCCATGGAGTCCTCCGTAAGCCAGGAGTTGAGCGCCGTCGAGCGATCGCTCAACCAGTCGATCGCGCCGCCCCCCGAGGCGTCGCCGAGTGCCGACGGTCCGGCCGCCGCACCGGTGCATGCGCCGCTCGCGGCGCCGGCCGGGTCTCCGGTGGCGGCGGTAAGCGCAGCCGCGGACGAACATGCGGCACCCGCGCCCGGCCCTGCGGCCGAGAAAGCCAAAGCCTGATCGCATGGACGAAGTCCAGGAAAGCTTCATCTCTCACCTCGTCGAGTTGCGCGACCGGCTGATCCGTTCGATTGCCTCAGTGATTCTCATCTTTCTCGGCCTGGTCGCCTGGGCGCGCGACATCTATACGCTGCTGGCCCGTCCGATGCTGGCATCTTTGCCTGTAGGCGGCCACATGATCGCCACCGACGTCGCGGGCGCGTTCTTCGTGCCGATGAAAGTGACGCTGATGCTCGCCTTCCTCCTTGCGCTTCCCTATGTGCTCTATCAGGTATGGGCCTTCGTCGCTCCCGGCCTCTACGCGCACGAGAAGAAACTGGTGCCCCCCCTGATCGCGGCCAGCGTGTTCCTGTTCTTCGTGGGCATGTCCTTCGCCTATTTCGTCGTCTTTCCCACGGTGTTCGCCTTCGTGAACAGGTTTGCGCCGGAAGGGGTGATGGTGATGACCGACATCGACAAATACCTGTCTTTCGTCATGTCCACCTTCCTCGCCTTCGGCATCACGTTCGAGGTGCCGGTGATCGTCATCGTGCTGGTCAGGGTCGGCCTGGTCAGCATCGCCAAACTGAAGGAAATTCGGCCCTATGTGATCGTCGGTGCCTTCGTGGTCGGCGCCATATTCACCCCGCCAGACATGCTTTCGCAGTTCATGCTGGCGTTGCCGCTGTGGCTGCTCTATGAGCTTGGCATCATCCTGGCGCGCTTCATAGCCACGCCGCGGCCCGATGAGGGCGGCGAACTGGACCGATGACTAATCGGCTTTGGGCTTGGGTCGCCTGGCGATGGTCACCATGAGATCGAACTCCTTGCCGTCGCGGCGGAGCTTCAGCAGCGCCTGAGCGCCCGGCGTTTGACCGGCGATAAGTTCGAGCATGCTCTGGGCGTCGGCGACGGGCTTGCCCGCTACCATCAGCAGGATGTCGCCGGGGCGTATGCCGGCCCGGTCAGCCGGGCTGCCGCGCAGGACCCCGGCGATGAGTGCGCCCTGGGTGTCCGGCAGCTTGAAGGATTCGGCCAGTTCGGGGGTTATTTCCTGCACCTCGATGCCGATCCAGCCGCGCGTCACCGCGCCCGTTCGGATGATCTGATCCATGACATTCTTGGCCAGCGAGATCGGGATCGCGAAACCTATGCCCATCGAGCCGCCGCTCTGGGAAAAGATCGCGGTATTGACCCCGACCAGATTGCCGTTGCTGTCGACCAATGCGCCGCCGGAATTGCCGGGATTGATGGCGGCGTCGGTCTGGATGAAGTTCTCGAAGGTATTGATGCCCAGATGCGAACGACCGAGTGCGCTGACGATGCCCGAGGTGACCGTCTGGCCGACTCCAAACGGGTTGCCGATGGCCAAGACCACGTCACCGACGCGCAGGGACTCGGCCGGAGCCAGGGTGATCGCCGGCAGCTTGCCGCCGGAATTGATGCGCAGCACCGCGAGATCGGAATCGGGGTCGGCGCCGACGACACGTGCCTTGAACTTGCGGCCATCCTGCAGGGCTACTTCGATGTCGTCAGCGGCTTCGATGACGTGATTGTTGGTCAGGATATAACCTTCGGCGCTGACCACAACCCCGCTGCCCAGGCCGGAACGCCGCTGTGGCTGCACCTCGAAACGGTCGCCGAAGAAGTGGCGGAAGAAGGGGTCGTTGAGCAAAGGATTGAGCGGTGCCTTGACCTCCTGGCTGGTGAAGATATGCACGACAGAAGGCAGCGCCTTTTGCGCCGCCTCGTTGTATGAAACCACCTTGCGCGCTTCGCTGTACTGCGGGGCGGCCTCCTTGACCGAAACCACATTGCCGCGCCCCTGGCCGCGGACCAGCCATTCCGGTTTCAGCGTCTGGACCACGAAGAGAAGCGCCAGGCTGATGGTCACTGCCTGGGCGAAAGTCAGCCAGAGTCGGCGCATAATTTGGTCCGTTGTGTACTTTTGTCACTTAGTGTTGGAGAGGCCCATGCCGCGCGACCCCGTATCACGAGACCATCTGAGGGACCACCTCGATCAGCTGCTCGGCGCTGCACGCTTTCAGGATTATTGCCCAAACGGGCTGCAAGTGGAAGGCCGTGCCGAGGTTCGCAGCGTCGTCTGCGGCGTTACCGCCAGCCAGGCGCTGATCGAGGCCGCCGTAGCCAGGGGGGCCGATGCCCTGCTGGTGCATCATGGCTGGTTCTGGAAGTCCGAGGACGGTCGGGTCACCGGCTATCGCAAGCGGCGCATGGCCATGCTGCTGGCTCACGACATCAGCCTTTTTGCCTATCATCTGCCGCTCGATGCCCATGCCGAACTGGGCAATAACGCGCAGCTGGCCAAGCTTCTGGGCTGGAAGATCGATGGCCGCTTCGCCGAGCAGGAAATCGGCTTTCTCGGCCGCAGTTCGAGCCGGACGGCGGCGGATCTGGCCGCCGCGCTGGGGCGCGCCCTGGGCCGCAAGCCGCAGCTGCTGGGCGATGCGGAGAAGGCATTGCGGCGTATCGCCTGGTGCTCGGGTGGAGCACAGGACTATTTCGAACAGGCCATTGCCACGGGCGCCGACTGTTTCGTCTCGGGCGAGATCTCCGAGCAGAATGTGCATATGGCGCGCGAGTCGGGGGTTCCCTACATCGCCGCCGGCCATCACGCGACGGAACGTTACGGGGTACAGGCGGTGGGGGCCGAGTTGCGCGACAAGCTGGGACTGAAGGTCGAATACATCGACATCGACAATCCGGTCTAGGCCGGGCCGCAGGCCTGCCTACGATGTCCGAAGATGTGCGCGGATGCGCGCGAGCATGCTGATCAACCGTGCCGCATCCTCTTCTCCCAGCGCGGCGGCGATGTGTGTTTCGTGGGCCCTGACGCGCTGCTTCATCGCCCGCAGCAGCTTCTTTCCCGCATCCGTGAGCCAAAGCGCATTGGAGCGCCGGTCGTTGGGCGCTGCGCGACGCTCGACCAGGTTGCGCGCTTCGAGCTGGTCGATCACCGCCACCATGGTCGAGCGGTCGAGTTTCGTGGCCAAGGCGAGGCGGCTCTGGGTCAGGCCGGGATTGGCGCCGATCAGGGCCAGCACGCCGAAACGTCCGGGCGAGATGGCCGGGTCCGAAAGCGACTTGCCGAAGTCGTTGAAAATCGCCAGCTGGGTCAGGCGCAACTGGTAGCCGATGAGTCCCGGCAAGAGGTCGAAATCGAGCTCGGCAGCGCTGGAGTTCTTGCCGCCGGACTTCGGCGCGGCTTGTTTCTGATTCATCGGCGCGGGTACAAGGAATTGTTTGGTAGCCAAACTATACTAAACTTTGTGGCAGAATAAGCAAAGTGCCGCTTGCAGCGTGGCTGCGCTTCCTGGCCGAGCGAGCTGCTTGCCGACCGGGATCCGTCGATCCACCCTGGTGCCGATTTATCCGCCGGCTCGGCGGCGAGCAAGCCCCTCTAGGCACGACGAAGGTCTTCACCCACTGAAAAGGTTGAATCATGAAATACGTTTTTGCCCTGCCCCAGGCCGCCGTGCCGATCGTCGGTTCCGATGAGCTGTTTCCGGTGAGGCGCGTCTATTGCGTCGGCCGCAATTATGCCGAGCATGCCAAGGAAATGGGCTTTACCGGCCGCGAGCCGCCCTTCTTTTTCTGCAAGCCGGCCGACGCGGTGGTGCCGGTGCCGGCCAATGAGATCGGCCGGGTGGCTTTCCCGCCCATGACTGAAAACTACCATTACGAAATCGAACTGGTCGTGGCGATTGCCAAGAGCGGCAGGAACATCCCGGTCGCGGAAGCCGATTCCTACATTTTCGGCTATGCGGTCGGACTCGACATGACGCGCCGCGACCTGCAGTTGGCCTTGCGCGAAAAAGGCCGGCCGTGGGAGTTGGGCAAGGCCTTCGACCAGTCGGCTCCGATCGCCCCGATCCACCGGGTCGGCGAGACCGGCATCAGGGACAGGGGGGCGATCTGGCTCAAGGTCAACGGCGAGCAGAAGCAGCGGGGCGATCTCAAGGATCTGATCTGGTCGATTCCGGAAGTGATCAGCAATCTCTCCGAGTATTTCTCCCTCGAACCGGGCGATCTGATATTCACGGGAACGCCGGCGGGCGTGGGCAAGGTGCAGAAGGGCGATGTCCTGACCGGCGGCGTCGATGGCCTGACCGATCTCTCGATCTCTCTGGTTTAAGCCTTGGCGCAGCGAATCATGAGATCCCGATGATCAAACTTTATAGCTATTTTCGCAGCTCGGCCTCGTTCCGCGTGCGCATTGCGCTCAACCTCAAGGGCCTGCCCTTCGAGACCGCTCCGGTGCATCTCCTGAAGGGCGGCGGGGAGCAGTTCGCGCCCGGGTTCAAATTGCTCAATCCGGCGGCACTGGTGCCGGTGATGGTCGATGGCGGCGAGACCTTGTCCCAATCCCTGGCCATCATCGAGTATCTTGAGGAACTCTATCCGTCGCCGCCGCTGCTGCCGCAGGGCGCCTCGGCCCGCGCCCGCGTCCGGGCGATCGCCCTGTCCATCGCGTGCGAGATCCATCCTCTGAACAATCTCCGCGTGCTGGGCTACCTCAGCAAGACACTCGGCGTGTCCGACGACGAGAAGAACGCCTGGTATCGATACTGGGTCGAAACCGGGCTGGCCGCCGTCGAGGCACAGCTCGCCGATGATCCGCGCAGCGGCGCCTTCTGTCACGGGGATGCCGCCACCCTGGCGGACATCTGTCTGGTGCCGCAGATCTTCAACGCCCAGCGCTTCAACTGCGAACTCGGCCATGTGCCGACAGTGATGGGCATCTTCCGGCGCTGCCTGGATTTGCCTGCGTTTGCCGATGCCGTGCCGGCGAAACAGCCGGACGCCGCCTGACCCGAGTCAACCGAGGAGACCGGCCATTGAACTCCGGCCTCGGTCGCGCAATACGCCCATTTCAGGCGCGTCCGGCAGGCCGGCGCATTGCGGAGCTTTGCGCCATTCGAAGAATTCGCGGCGGCCAAGGATCCGGGCGAGCAACGTCGATCCGCCAAGAGCGGACGTCGGAGTTATACTTGTACTTAGTCGTCATTGCCTAACCCGGTTACTTACAAAAGAGGAGACAACATGAGCACACCTGTGAATTCCCATCGTCGGATGTTGGTCGCCGGCGGCGCTGCGGCGATGGCCGCCGGCTTCCTGCCGCGTTTCGCCTTGGCGGCCGATCCCGTCAAGATAGGGCTGATTCTGCCGATGTCCGGGCCGTTTGCGTCCACCGGGCGGCAGATCGATACCGCGGTCCGGCTCTACCAGCAACAGTACGGCGATTCCGTCGCCGGCCGCAAGATCGAGGTACTCCTCCGTGACGATGGCGGACTGCAGCCCGATGTCACCAAGCGCCTGGCGCAGGAACTGGTAGTCAATAGCCATGTCAATTTTCTTGCCGGCTTCGGTTTGACGCCGCTGGCTTTTGCCGCCGCGCCGATCGCCACCCAGGCGAAGATCCCGATGATCGTCATGGCAGCGGCGACCTCGATCATTCCGCAGCGTTCCCCGTATATCGTCCGCAGCGGCTTCACCGTACCGCAAATCACCGCGCCGCTGGCCGACTGGGCGGCGAAGAACAAGATCAAGACGGTCGTCACCCTGGTTTCGGATTACGCGCCGGGCATCGATTCGGAAAAGGTTTTCGTCAAGCGCTTCACGGAAGGCGGCGGCAAGGTCCTCGAAAGCCTGCGCGTGCCCCTGCAGAATCCGGATTTCTCGCCCTTCATCCAGCGCGTCAAGGACACCAAGCCGGATGCGCTGTTCGTCTTCGTGCCGTCGGGCGCCGGCACTGCGGTGATGAAGCAATTCGCCGAGCGAGGCCTTGCGGCCGAGGGAATCAAGCTGATCTGCACCGGGGACGTGCTCGACGACGATCTGCTGCCGAGCATGGGTGATGCGCCCCTGGGCGTGATCAGTTCCCATCACTATTCCGCGGCTCACCCCTCGCCGGAAAACAAGGCCTACGTCGAAGCGTTCATGAAGCTTTCAAAAGGCATGCGCCCCAACTTCCATTCCGTCGGCGGCTACGATGGCATGCATCTGATCTACGAAGCCCTGAAGAAGACCAAGGGGAATACCGACGGCGATGCGCTGATCGCGGCGATGAAGGGCATGAGCTGGATGAGCGTGCGCGGTCCGGTCACCATCGACCCGGCAACCCGCGATGTCATCCAGAACGTCTATATCCGCAAGGCGGAGAAGGTCAATGGCGCGATCTACAACGTCGAATTCGACACAATCAAGGACTTCAAGGATCCAGGCAGCAACTGAAGGCTTTTCGCGCCGCTCACAGGGGGATGCGCTCCCCCTGCAGTTGACTGCGCGGACTGAATGAGTGATCATTCAGTCAACAAGTCAACGCCGACGGTCCTTCTGTCGGAACGGGAGCATGAGAATGAATGATAGTCTGGCATGGCCTTTCTTCGACGACGGCCACCGCACGCTGGCGCGGGATCTGAATGCCTGGGCCGCGAACCAGTTGGGCGCGGATGACGCGGCTGCGGACGTCGATCAGGTCTGCAGGTCCCTCGTCGCCCTGTTGGGCGAAGCCGGCTGGCTCAGATACTGCGTTGCCAAGGAGTACGGCGGCGCGCGTGAATCCATCGATGTCCGTTCGCTCTGCCTGCTGCGGGAGAATCTCGCCAAGAGATCCGGCCTGGCCGATTTCGCCTTCGCCATGCAGGGTCTGGGCAGCGGCGCGATCTCCATCGGCGGATCGGATGCGCAGAAACGGAAGTATCTGCCTGAGGTCGCCTCGGGCAAGCTCATCGCTGCCTTCGCGCTGTCGGAGCCCGATGCCGGGTCCGACGTCGGCGCGCTCGCCGCAACCGGGCGCCGCGAAGGCGAGGATTACGTGCTCGATGGCGAGAAGACCTGGATCTCCAACGGCGGAATCGCCGACTTCTATTGCGTCTTCGTCCGCACGGGCGAAGCGCCGGGCACGCGCGGCATTTCGGCCTTCGTCGTCGATGCGGACACGCCGGGACTGGAGATCGCCGAGAAGATCCCGGTCATCGCGCCCCATCCGCTGGCCACGCTTCGCTTCAGCAACTGCCGCGTTCCCGCGGCAAACCTGCTCGGCAAGGCGGGTTCCGGATTCAAGCTGGCCATGCAGACCCTGGATATCTTTCGCACCAGCGTGGCCGCCGCGTCGGTCGGCTTTGCGCGGCACGCCATGGCCGAGGCGCTTTCCCGCTCCGTCTCGCGGCGGATGTTCGGGCAGACCCTGGGCGATTTTCAACTGACCCAGGCGGCGCTGGCCGATATGGCAACCGGCATCGACGCGAGCGCGCTGCTCACCTACCGGGCGGCCTGGTCGCGCGACTGCCTCGGTGTCCCGGCCACGGCCGAGGTGGCGATGGCCAAGATGGTCGCCACCGAGACGGCGCAGCAGGTGATCGACAAGGCGCTGCAGTTGTTCGGCGGCTTGGGCGTCAAGTCCGGCATGCCGGTCGAGCGCCTGTACCGGGAGATCCGGGCCCTGAGAATCTACGAGGGCGCGACAGAGGTTCAAAAGCTGATCATCGGCCGGCAGGCAATCAAGGATTTCTCGGCCGCCGCCGGCGAGGCGAAAAAATAGATTTGCGGCGCTTGCAATTTGCTGGTGCCCGTGATAATTTTAACTGAATGAACGATCATTCATCTACACTTGAGGTGCGAAAATGAGGCTAGACGGCAAGACGGCAGTGGTCACAGGAGCGGCTTCCGGCATAGGCAAGGCAGTGGCCGAGGTGCTGGCGGCGGCGGGTGCGCATGTGGTGTTGGGCGATCTCAACGAAGAGGGGGGCGCCGCGGCGGTCGCCGAGATTCGCGGCCGCGGCCAGGGCGCGGATTTCTTCCGGCTCGACGTCAGCAGCCTCGAGGCGGTCGCCGAATTTGCCGATAAGGCCTACGCCGCACGCGGTCACGTGGACATCGTGGCCAACGTCGCCGGCTGGGGCAAGATCCAGCCCTTCGTCGAGAACACGCCGGAGTTCTGGCGCAAGGTGGTCGATATCAACCTGATGGGGCCGGTGATGGTGAGTCGCGCCTTCCTCGACAAGATGATCGCCAAGGGCGCTGGCAAGATCGTCACGGTGGCGTCCGATGCCGGCCGCGTAGGCAGCCTGGGCGAGACGGTGTACGCGGGCGCCAAGGGCGGTGCCATCGCCTTCACCAAGAGCCTGGCGCGCGAGACGGCGCGCTACAACATCAACGTCAACTGTGTTTGCCCCGGCCCGACCGATACGCCGCTGATGGCCGCCGTGCCGGAAAAACACCGCGAGGCATTTGTCCGCGCCACGCCCATGCGTCGTTTGGGCAAGCCGTCGGAAGTTGCGGACGCCGTACTCTTTTTCGCCAGCGACCGTGCCAGCTTCGTCACCGGCCAGATCCTGAGTGTCTGCGGCGGCCTAGCCATGGCCGGCTGATCCCCTCTTTCTATCCTAGGAGAACCACATGTACAAGCTCAAAGCGGCCGATTGGCGGCCCGAACATTTCAAGTGGGAAGTGAAGGACCGCGTCGCCACGGTCACCCTCAACCGGCCCGACCGCAAGAATCCGCTCACCTTCGAAAGCTACGCCGAACTGCGCGATACCTTCCACAAGCTGCAGTACGCCGAAGACGTGCGCGCCGTGGTGTTTACCGGAGAGGGCGGGAATTTCTGCTCGGGTGGGGATGTCCATGAAATCATCGGACCGCTGACCAAGATGGACATGACCGGCCTGCTCGCCTTCACGCGCATGACCGGCAACCTGATCAAGGAAATGCGCACCTGCCCGCAGCCGATCATCTCCGCCATCGACGGCGTCTGCGTCGGTGCCGGTGCGATCATCGCCATGGCTAGCGACATGCGTTACGCCACCCCCGCAGCCAAGACCGGATTCCTCTTCGTCAAGGTCGGCCTGGCCGGCTGCGACATGGGTGCCTGCAGCATCCTGCCGCGCATCATCGGTCAGGGCCGCGCGTCCGAACTGCTCTATACCGGCCGTATCATGAGCGCCGAGGAAGGCCAGGCCTGGGGCTATTTCAACGGAATCGTGGCCCAGGACAAGTTGCTGGAGACGGCCCACAAGATGGCGCAGTCGCTCGCCGACGGCCCCGCCTTTGCCCACTCGGTGACCAAGAAGTGCCTGCATCAGGAATGGAACCAGACGATCGAGCAGGCCCTGGAGACGGAAGCCGAGGCGCAAGCCATCTGCATGCAGACCGAAGACTTCGAGATCGCCTACCACGCCTTCGTGAACAAGACCAAGCCGGTTTTTGTCGGCAACTGAAAACGACGGGGACGGCGGTTCGCGTCCCCTGGTTTTCCAGCAAGCGTCCAGGAGACCGCGATGGGGGTAAAGGGGATGTCGTCACCGGGACAAGTCGATAGCCTGGTGACCGACAGCAAGCTCATCGAAGAGCGGCGGGGACAGATCCTGCGCGCCGCGGTCAAGCTGTTTTCGCAGCAGGGCTACTACACCACCACGATAGCCCAGATCGCCCGCGAAGCCGGCGTGAGCATCGGCCTCATCTACCAGTATTTCGGCGACAAGGACGACATCCTCCTCCTCTCGCTGAAGCTCGTTCTCGAAACCTATGAACACGAAATTCCCTTGCGCCTCGAGGGCGTCAAGCATCCGGTGGAGCGGCTTTGCATGGCCATCTGGGCCTATTGTGCAATCGTCGATCGGCTGCGCGAGGCGACGGTCCTGGCCTACCGTTCGACCAACTCCCTGCGCGCCGACCGCCGCAGTCTGATCAAGGACGAGGAGATCAGAAGCAACCGCCTGCTCGAGGATTGTCTGAGGACGTGCATCGAGGGCGGCTATATGCGCGAGGTGAACCAGTATCTGCTCGTTTATCAGTATGTGATGTTTTGCCATGCCTGGGCGCTGAAGAACTGGGCGTTTCAGGGTAAGCTGTCGCCCTCGGAGTACGTTTCCGAAGGACTCAAACTCCTGGTCGAACCCTTTCTCACGGCCAAAGGCAAGGCGGCGCTGTCCACGATGCGGCGCAACACCGGCAACTTCAAGCACGACAAGCGACCAACTGCCAGAGCGAAGACAAAATGATTTCTCTTTCCATCGATGGCGCCATCGCCATAGCGACGTTGTGCCGTGCCCCCGTCAATGCCATCAACGACGAATGGGTGGCGCGGCTCGACGAAATTCTCGACGAGCTCGAGCGGACGCCCAGCGTCGCCGTGCTTTGGCTGCGCAGCAGCGAGCGGGTGTTCTGCGCCGGGGCCGATCTCGAATTCATGCGGGCGCGCTTTCTGACCGAGGAAGGCCGTGCCCTGATGATCGGTTTCACCAGACGCCTGCAGGAAGTCTATTCGCGGCTTGAGCGGATCGGCCTGGTGACCGTCGCGGAGATCGGCGGCGCGGCTCTGGGCGGCGGTTTCGAGTTGGCGCTGGCCTGCGATCTGCGCTTCGTCGCCGACACCGCCAGAATCGGTTTGCCCGAGGCGAGACTCGGTCTGCTGCCGGCGGCCGGGGGCACGCAGCGCCTGACCCGGCTTTGCGGCGAGGGGATCAGCCGTCGCTTGATTCTCGGCGCCGAGATCGTTGCCGGCATTGATGCCGTTCCCTTGGGGCTCGCCCAGTGGATGGCGCCGGCGGCGGAGCTGCAGGCGAGCACGGGTGCGCTGGTGGATAGGATTGCGAAGTTGCCGCGGCAAGCGCTTGCCGCGTGCAAGGAGTGCATCGGTGTGGCGACGCCAGGCAGCGGCCAGGGCTTCGAAGTCGAGCTTCTCGGCAGCGGCATGCTGCTTGGTACGGCGGATACGCAAAGTCGCGTACGCCGATTCTTGGAAAAAGAGTGAGGGTGGTAGGAATGGATGGAGTATTTCTGAGTCAGAGCCGGCTTAGCCTCGAGAAGAACCGCGGCATCTGGGCCGAGCGCGTGGTCACCGAATATTTCGATCGCTGGGTGGCGGAAAAGCCCGACGAAACGGCGATCGTCTCGTTCCACGAAGAGGACGGGACGACCACGCGCCTGACCTGGCTTGAGCTGGCCAAGCAGGTTGCCAGGATCTCGCGCGGGCTCCAGGCCTGCGGCGTCGAGCGGGGAGACGTGGTTTCCTTTCAGCTGCCGAACTGGTGGCAGTTCGTCGCGATCCATCTCGCCTGCGTGAGGATCGGCGCCGCCAGCAATCCGCTGATGCCGATCTTCCGCAGTCGCGAGATGTCCTTCATGGTCAAGCACGCCGGGTCCAAGGTGCTGATCGTGCCGGCGAAATTCCGCGGCTTCGACCACGGCGCACTGGCACTTGAACTGCAGCGCGACTGTCCTGATCTCGGGCATGTCTTCATCATCGGCGGGACGGGCAGCCACTCCTTCGAGGAAGCGCTGCTGGGCGGCGACTGCCCGGTTTCTGCCGGGGCACTGCTGCAACCCAACGACGTCTGCCAGCTGTTGTTTACCTCCGGCACCACCGGCGAATCCAAGGGTGTGATGCACACCTCCAACACGCTGATCGGCATCATCCTGCAGTTCATCAAACGCATGCAGCTGGGCAGCGCGGAAGTCGTCTTCATGCCTTCACCGCTGGCACACCAGGCGGGTTTTGCCTACGGGCTGCTGCTCTCCGTGATTCTCGGCGCGCCCATCGTGCTCATGGATATCTGGAATGCGGCGCGCGCGGTCCTGCTCATGGAAGAGCATAAGACCACTTTGACCTTTGCCGCCACGCCCTTTCTCGCCGACCTGGCCAGTTTCCCCGATGTCGAAAATCGTTCGCTCGAAGCGTTTCGTCTGTTCGTTACCTCGGGCGCGCCGATTCCACCGGTGGTGGTTCAGCTGGCCCAGGACAAGCTGCATGCCCAGGTCGTGGCCTCCTGGGGCATGACCGAGTGCTGCTCGGCGACGACGACCCTGCCTTCGGGCCACAAGGTGCTCGAGTCGGACGGCTTCCCCATGCCCGGTTCGGAGGTTTGCATCGTCGACGAAGAAGGCAAGGAGGTGCCCCGGGGCGAGCCGGGCTGCATGAAATTCCGCGGCCCATCGCTGTTCGTCGGCTATCTCAAGCGGCCGCAGCTCTATGCGGTCGATGAACAGGGCTGGTTCAATACCGGCGACATCGCGCGCATGGACGAGGAGGGCTATATCCGGATCTGCGGGCGTGAGAAGGACATCATCATTCGGGGCGGCGAGAACATCCCGGTCGTCGAAGTCGAGAGCGCGCTGTACAAGATTCCCCAGATAGCGGAAGTCGCGATCGTCGCGATGCCCGATCCGCGGATGTCGGAGCGGGCCTGCGCTTTCGTCACCCTGCGGCCGGGCGAGCATCTGACGATGGATGAGATGAAAGCCCATCTCGCCGCGGAAGGCGTCAGCAAGCCTTTCTGGCCGGAACGTCTGGAGGTCATCGAGAAGATGCCCTGGACCCCGACGGGCAAGATACAGAAGTTCGTCCTGCGCGAGATCGCCAAGAGCTTCGGCACCCCGGCCTAGGGACGAGACCCCGCCGGCGTCTCCTGGCGGAGTTTCTCCGCCGCGGCCGCTCGGAGGCTCGCCCGCAGGATCTTGCCTGCGGGGCTGATGGGGAATTCAGCCACGAGTTCCAGACGCTCGGGCATCTTGAAGCGCGCAATCCCGCGCGCCTGCAGAAATGACCGGACTTCATCCAGCGTCAGGCCGCAATCCTGGCGCAGGATCGCGAATGCGCAGGCTTTCTCGCCAAAGACGGGGTCTGGCATCGCCACGATGCACGCCGATTCGATGCTCGGGTGCGCCAGGAGGTGGTTCTCGATTTCCTCGCAACTTATCTTCTCGCCTCCACGGTTGATCAGGTCCTTGATTCTGCCCTCGAGGTAGAGATAGCCGTCGACCTTCCTGACAATATCGCCCATGCGGTAGAAGCCGTCCGCTGTAAATCCGGCCTTGTTGATTTCGGAGCCTTTGTAGTAACCACGAATGGTATAGGGGCCGCGCACCAGCAATTCACCGGGCTGTCCGTCCGGAAGTTCATGGCCCGACGGGTCCACGATCCTGATTTCGTCGCCGTCCGAGACCGGCCGGCCGGAACTGTTCATGCGCACTTTCAGAGGATCGTCCAGGCGCGTCATGTTGAGCAGGCCCTCCGCCGTGCCGAAGCTCTCCTGGTAGATGCACTGAAACCGCTCCTCGACCCGCTGCCGAAGTTCCGGAACCAGCTTGGCTCCCCCGTTCATGAATACCTTCAGCGAACCGAGGTCGTGGCGGCCGAACAGGTCCGAGCCCAGCCACCTGGCCACCAGCGGCACCGCCGCGCAGAGCACGCTCACGCGCTCCCGTTCGATCAGCGGAAACACGACGTCCGCAGCCGTGCCGGGCGAGACGACCGTAGTGGCGCCGCTGGCGATCGCGCCGAGGACGCCGGGCGCACCCAGGGTATAGTTGTGGGCGATCGGCAGCAAGGCGAGATACACCGTGTCCGGTCCGAAACCGGCCGCCTTCGCGCTTTGCCGCGAGCCGTAGATATAGTCGGTGTGGGTGCGCGGGATGAGTTTTGGCAAGCCGGTCGTTCCTCCCGAGAGGAGCATCAAGGCCACCTCTTCGGCGTGGGGCAGTGCCGGCCCGGCCCTTGCCGCGTTTCCCGTTTCGAACAAGTCCGCCAGCGCGGTCTGTCGCGCGCCGGCCTGCCCGGATACAATGACGTTGCGAATGGACGGGCATTCCGCGACGACTTCGTTGGCCATCGCACGATAGTCGAACTGGCGCGCCAGGTCGGGAATCAACAGCGCGACCGCTCCGGCGGCACGGGCAAAATGGGCGATTTCCGTCTTGCGGTGCGCCGGCAAGGCCAAGACGGGAATCACGCCGATGCGCGTCAGGGCAAAGAAAGTCTCGATCAATTCGAGGCCGTTGTCGAGCTGGAAAACGACCCGCTCCTGCGCACGCAGGCCCAGGGATGACAAGCCCGCCGCGAGCCGTTCAACGTCACCCCGCAGCTGCACATAGGAAACACGCCGTGCGCCGTCGACCACGGCCAGTTTGTCCGGAAATTGCGCCGCAGTGCGGCACAGTACCTCGAACAGGGTGACGTCCTCCCAGTAACCTTCGGCGCGATAGCGCCGGGCGAATTCCTCCGGCCAGGCGACGCATCCTTCCAGCATCTCATTTCTCCGAAAATTGTTCCGGCCCGGCGGCTGCCTCGCGGCACGGACGCCCGCGCGGGTCAATCCGCAACCATGTAGCCGGGCAGGGGCAGGTCCACGGGCCCGGTCGAGACGGGACTGCCCGCCCGCCCGTCGGCGCTGCGTGCCCTGATGTGGTATTGGTAGCGCAGCCCGCCGAGTACGCACTTGTCGACCCATCTGGTTACTTTCACTGCGTCGAGGAGCCGCGCGTCTCCGTCACCCGTGCTGCGATAGATATCGTATCCGGCGGCCCCGGGGGCCTTGCTCCAGCGCAGTGATACGGTCGATTCGGTCGGCGTCGCGCTGACGCCGCCGTCATCGGCCCACCGGGGAACCGGGGTGGCCGGACTCCCCTTCGGCGCCTGGAGGGCGCCCTGAGGCCAGAGCGCGCAGATGACCGGCTTGTGCGTGCCGTCCAGCTGCTTGCAGACATTGCAATAGTCGCACTGAACGATGCTGTCGATCTGGCCGTTCTTGACCTTGTTGGCCCAGGCAGGGTCGGCGAGCAAACCCCGCGCAATCGCGACCATGTCCGCCTCGCCGCGTTCGAGCAGCTTTTCCGCATCCCTGGGATCGGAAAGCTTTCCGGCGATCGCGACCGGCGTCGTGAAACCGTTGCCGACGAGGTGAGCCTTGATCTCGGCGGCAAGGTTCACGTGAAGCGCGCGCGGCAGCCAGTCGCCGGGCATGCAGCGGTCGCCGGAATAGCCGGAATAGGGAAAGAGGACCGTACCGGGCGTATGCACGGCGTCCTCGAACTTGCCGCCCACCGAAAGGGACAGGTAGTCGAAACCCAATTCGGCGAAGCGCCGTGCAATCAATTTCGATTCCTCGACCGTGTAGCCGTTCTTGATGAATTCCTCGGCGTTGAAGCGGACACAGACCGGGAAGCTCCGGCCGACTTTCCGCCGCACGTTCTCCATCACCCGACCGATCAGTCTCAGTCTGCCCTCCAGCGTGTCGCCGCCATAGTCGTCGCTGCGCGGATTGGTGCGCGAGAGGAAGGAAGACAGGGTATAGGCGTGGGCCGAGTGCAGTTCGACGCCGTCGAAGCCCGCTTCCTGAACGCGCGCCGCCGCCGCGCCGAATTGCTCGACGATCACGTCGATCTCCTCGACCGACAGGGTGTCGACCGTCTGGCGCCAGCCGGTGCGCGCCACTTTCATGAAATGAATGATCTGCGGCACGATCTTGGAGTCGGAGATTCCATGCACCCGCCGCGTCAGTTCGCGCAGCCCGGGAATGAACTTGTCCTCGCTGGCACGCAACAGGGCACCCGACTTGTTCTGGTGCACCGCCATGGCCTCGACCACGATCAGACCTGCGCCGCCCTCGGCATAGGCGGCATAGCGCTCGATCACCGCGTCGTTCACCATGCCGCCCTCGTCGCAAAGGTGGGTCACCATGGCGGGCACCATCACGCGATTCGGAATCACCATGCCATTGATCTCTAACGGTTCGAATAACTTCACTTTCGACCTCCTGGATAACGACCGATAATCGGAACGGGCTGCGTCTTGACGCAGGATCGGGTAATTTGGTACGATAATACCGAAATAGGCCTTCCCGAAACTTTGACCTGGGTCAACCGGGGTGCAGGCCGCGCAAAAGGAATTCGTAATGGCCCTGAGAATCAACGAAGACTGCAGTGCCTGCGATGCCTGCGCGGACGTCTGTCCGAACCAGGCGATCAGCGCTGCGACCCGCTGCTACCTGATCGACCCGCGGCGCTGCACGGAATGCGTCGGCGCCGAGGACGAACCGCAGTGCCGGCTGGTCTGCCCCGTGATCTGCATCGACGACCATCCGGACTTTCGCGAGAGCCGCGATCAGTTGCTGGCTAAGCATCGAGCGCTACAGGCCTGAAGCCTGATCCATGCGCGCACAGAAGCGTTCGAAGAAGCCTGCGGCGGCCGCCGGCGCGCCGACCGGATCTTTGCCGGGGTCATCGGCAGATGTCGTCGTTCGCCCGGTGCGGGCACGCGATCTGGACAGCGTCATTGCCATCGACGAGCAGATCACCGGCATCGGAAAAGCCGATTACTGGCGTGAGCGCTTTCTCCGTTACGGCGGGCGCGGACGGCAGCCGTGCTTCTTCCTGGTGGCCGAGTGCGACGGCGAGATCGACGGGTTCATCATCGGCGAGGTTCGCGACTGGGAGTTCGGCACCCCGCCGTGCGGTTGGGTGTTCGGCATCAGCGTGCGCCGGGAGGCGCGTCTTTCCGGCATCGGCACGAGACTCCTCGATGCGCTTTGCAGCAGTTTTCGCAAAGCCGGGGTCGCCAAAGTCCGCACCTTGCTGGTCTTCGACGATATGCTGGTCATGACCTTCTACCGCAGCCAGGGCATGATGGCTGCGCCGATCATCACCTTGGAACGCAACCTGACCGAGACGATCATCGAATGAAGCTACAGAAGAGCACCGTCATCGCGCTTTGCAGCGTCCTGGAAGCAGCCCTCGACCCCGGCAGACAGCTCGTCTCGGCGGAGATCGCGGAAAAATACGGCGTGTCGCCGCACCATCTGGCAAAGGTACTGCGTCGACTCGGGCGAGCAGGCCTGCTCGAGTCCTCGCGCGGCGTCGGCGGCGGCTACCGCTTTTGCGGCAATGCCAAGCGGGCGACGCTCATGGACGTCATCGACCTGTTCGAGGATATGATGGTCGAGCGCAGTGGGCAGCGGGAAGCAATTTATTCGACCGATGTCGAGCGCGCCATCGCGCAAGTGCTCGGCGAAATCGCCGAAACGGCGAAGGCGGTGTTCAAATCGATCACCCTCGCCACCATGCTCAGGCTGATCGAGCGACAGCAGCGCAACGCCGACTCCAGGCCGCCCGCCCGAGACTAGCGCGAGGCCGGCCGTACCGCGATGGCCACGCCGGTCGCGGCAATCGCCATGCCGGCGAGGGCGGTCTTGCTCAGCGCCTCTCCGAAAACCAGAAACGCCAGCAGGGCCGTCGTCGGCGGCGTCAGATAGAACAGGGCGGAGAGCCGCGTCGCGGCGCCTCGCCGGATCAGGAGGTGCAGCAGCGAGATCGCGCCCAGGGAAAGCACCAGGATGAGCCAGGCCAGGGCGAACAGGAACTGGCCGCTCCAGCGTATTCTCATGGTTTCGAAGGCGAGGGCGAAGGGCAGCAGAATGAGGCCCGCGGCGACGAACTGGATCACCGAGCCGCTCCAGAGATCCAACTCGGCGCAATGACGCTTCTGATACACCGTGCCCAAAGTGATGCTGATCAGGGCCAGCGTGGAGAACGCCAGTCCTGCGCCGCTCGCGCCGGACAGACCCAGCTTGTCGAACACCACCAGCACCACGCCGGCGAAGCCCAGCACCAGCCCGAACCATTGCCGGCGGCTGACCCGCTCGCCGAGCATGCTCGCGCTGACGAAGGCGGTCAGGAGCGGCTGAATACCGACGATGACCGCTACGATTCCGGCGGGCATGCCCATATGGATGGCGAGGAAGACGCCTGAGAGGTAGCCGCCGTGCAAAAGGATTCCTGCCACGGCGATATGGAACCAGAGGATAGGGCGGTGCGGCCAGGGGCGGCGCAGGATCAGCGCGGCGGCCAGGAGCAAGGTGATCGCGCAGGCGAAGCGCAACAGCAGGAAGGTCAGCGGCTCGGCGTAGGGCAGGCCGAGCTTGGCGCCGATGAAGCCGCTGCTCCAGAGCAGAACGAACAAGCCGGGGGCGATCGACAGCCAGAGCTTCGATGAAGAAGAACCGCCGTTCATTCGCTCAAATCTTCAGTGCAGACGGACGCCGACCCACTTGTCGAGAAGAGGCAGATCCTGGAGCTGGGTCTTGCTCTCGGCGGCGTGCACCACGCTGCCCCGCTCCAGCACGAGGCAGCGATTGGTCAGGCTCAGCGCCTGCTCGACATGCTGCTCGACCAGGATCAGCGCCTGGCCTTCCTTTTCGACCATGTGGGCGATGGCGTCGCACAGTTCGTCGACGATCACCGGCGCGAGTCCCTCCAGCGGTTCGTCGAGCAGCAACAGCCGGGGATTGAGCATCAGCGCGCGGCCGATCGCCAGCATCTGCTGCTCCCCGCCGGACAGTTCGTTGCCCCAGTTCTTGCGCCGTTCCTTCAGACCCGGGAACAGCTGGTAGATGCGGCGGAGATCCCACTTGCCGGGCAAGGCGGTGACGCTGAGGTTCTCCTCCACGGTCAGCGACGCAAAAATCTCCCGCTCCTGGGGCACCCAGCCCAGACCTTTGCTGGATCTCAGATAGGTGGGGACATCGACAAGATTCTCGCCAAAGCAGCGTATCGATCCCCTATGCACCTGGGTATGCCCCATCAGGGTCATGAGCAGGGTGCTCTTGCCAACGCCATTGCGTCCCAGCAGCGCGAGGCTCTCGCCTTCCTGCATCGAAAAGGAACAGTCGTCCAGGACGGTGGCTTCGCCATAACCGGCGAAGACATTTTCGACGATGAGCATTTCAGACATGGTGTTTGCCCAGGTAGACTTCTTGGACGCGCGGGTCCTCGGCAATTTCGGCCGGCGTGCCCGATACCAGTTCGGCCCCGCTGACCAGCACCGTGATCCGCTCCGCGAATCGGAACACCAGGGACATGTCGTGTTCGATGAGCAGGATGCTGATGTCCTTGGGCAATTCGGCGAGCACCGCCATGAGTTCGTCGCTTTCCCCCTCGGGCACCCCGGCAGCGGGTTCGTCGAGGAGCAGCACTTTCGGTTTGACCGCCAGCGCCAGCGCCATTTCGAGCAGGCGCTGCTTGCCGTAGGCGAGTTCCTTCGTCTCTCGCAGGCAGTCCTTGGCGAGGTTGAGGCGTTCGAGCAGTTCGTAGGCTTCGTCGATCTCGGCCCGCCGGCGGGTGAGCCTGAAGAAGCGGCGTTCAAAGACGCTGAGGTGGTCGCGCTGCCGCTCGCAAATCGCGGCGCTGACCGCCTCCAGCGGTGAAAGGTTGGGAAACAGCGAATTGATCTGAAAGGTTCTCGCCAGGCCCCGCCTGACCCGCTGATAGGGCCGCATGTTGGAGATGTCTTCGCCATCCAGCCAGATCGAGCCGGAGGAGGGCCGCAGCACGCCGGTCAGTTGGTTGATGAGGGTGGTCTTGCCGGCGCCGTTCGGACCGATCAGGGCGTGCCGGGCGCCCACTTCGAGGGACAGATTGACATTCTGCGTGACCTTGAGTCCGCCGAACGATTTGCACAGGTCCGTGGTTTTCAGCAGCACGCTCATGGCTTCTCTCCTTCTTTGGCGCGTGCCGAAAGACGATGCAGGGTTTTCAGCCCGCCCATCACGCCGCCGCGGAGATAACGCGTCGTGATGATCAGGAGCAGGCCCAGCCAGAACAGCCAATACTCGGCATTGATGCTGGAAAGCCAGTTCTGCGCGATCAGGAAGACCGCCGCGCCGACGAAGCCGCCATACAGGGTGGCCGTCCCGCCGATGAGCAGAACCATGAGCAGGTCGGCCGAGCGCTGAAAGGCGAAGACGTCGATTGCGACGAACTGCGTGGTCTGCGTCAGCAGCGCCCCGCTGATGCCGGCAATCACCGCCGAGAGGGTGTAGATGTTGGTCAGCCGTGCGCGAATCGGAATTCCGATCGCCACCGCGCGCTGCTGGTTCTCGCGGATACTGCGCAGCGACAGGCCGTAGGGGGCGGTCATCAGTGAACGGACCATCAGGAAGAGCAGAAAGGAAACCACCAGAACATAAAGATAGGCGGTCTTGCCGTAAAGGCCGAAGTCGAACAGGCCGAGCAGTTTGCCCACCGCCATTCCCTGCAGGCCGTCCACTCCGCCCGTGATGTCCGTCGCCCTGTTGGCCACTTCGTAGAGCAGGAGCCCGATCCCCAGGGTGATCATCAAGCGCGACAGATCACGGCCGCGCAATACCAGATAGCTCGAAAGGTAGCCGAAAATACCCGCCACCAGGCCCGCAACGACCAGCCCCATGGCGGGTTCCGTGACGCCGACCTTGGTCAGCAGTCCGGCGGTGTAGGCGCCCAGGCCGAAAAACGCCGCATGGCCCAGGGTGACGATCCCGGCATAGCCGAGTATCAGATCGAGCGACACCGCGAACAGGCCGGTAATCAGTATCTGCGAGGCGAACATGAGGTGGTTGGGGAACAGGAAATACACTGCCACCAGGCCGATCCAGAAGGCGATTTCGGCGCGGCCCCAGCGTTCCCGGGCAGCGAGCGTCGAAAGATAAGGCGGCGTGAGAGCGGGCTGCTGGTCGGCGTTCATATTTCCTTTCTCCGCCCGAACAGTCCTTGCGGAAAGAGCAGCAGCAGGACGATCATGGCCACGTAGATCACGAAGGCGCCGGTTTCCGGGATGTAGTACTTGCCGGCGGTGTCGGCAACCCCCAGCAGCAGGGCCGCGCTAAGCGTTCCGGTAACCGAGCCGGGGCCGCCGACGACGACGATCAGCAGGAAATAGACCAGGTACTTGAGGGGAAAATAGGGATCGAGACCGAGCACGTCCACCCCGAGCGCTCCGCCCAGGCCGGCGAGGCCGCTGCCCAGGGCGAAGGTGATCTGGAAGACGCGTTCGACATGGATGCCCATCGACTCGGCCGTGCGCTGCCGCTCGACCGAGGCGCGCACCCGCGCGCCGAAGCGGGTGCGTTCCAGGCCAAACACCAGCAGCAAGGTGATGGCGGCCCCCACCGCCATCAGGAACAGGCGGTAGCGCGACAGATCGATTCCGGCCAGGGTAAGCTGGCCCTTCAGCCATACCGGAATGGCAATCGGCTGCTGCCCAGGGCCCCAGAAGAAAGTCGCTCCGGCGATCGCCACGAAAATGATGCCGACCGTGAGCAGCACCTGGTCGAGGTGGGTCTTCTTGTAAAAAGGGCGGTATAGGGTGCGTTCCAGCACCAGGCTTGCCAGGGCGACGACGATGAAGACGATCGGCAGGGAGCCCATAAAGCCGATGCCGAAATGCCCCATCAATGTCACCAGCAGATAGCCGCCGAGCATGGCAAAGACGCCGTGGGCCAGATTGACGAAGCCCATCAGGCCGAGCGTCACCGAAAGTCCCACGGAGATCAGGAAGAGCAGGGTGCCGTAGGCCAGGCCGTCGAACAGCAAGCCGAGAAAGTTGAGCATATTTTTTCCGCCGTCGCCAGGTCTATCTACTTGCCGGGATCCTTGACGTTCTTGACCTGGTCGAATTCGATGTTAACGAGTTTGCCGTTCTTCTCCTCGGCACGACGGAAATAGACGGTCTGGATGATGTCGCGGGTTTCCGGGTCGATCATTACAGGACCTCTCGGGCTCTCGAACTGCAGACCCTTCACCGCCGCGATCAGCTTGTCTCCGTCGGCATCGCCGTTGGTCTTCTTCAGCGCCGCGTAGATCGTGGCCATGCCGTCGTAGCCGCCAACCGACATGAAATTCGGCCGGATCTTCGTGCCGTAGGCCTCGGCATAGGCCTTGACATAGGCTTTGTTCATCGGCGAATCGTGTGCCTCGGAATAATGTCCCGTGGTGACGACGCCGATGACCGATGACCCGAGGGCATCCATCATGTTGTCGTCGGCAAAATCGACCGTGGCCAGCAGAGTGATGCCGGCCTTCTCGAGGCCGCGCTCCTTGTAGGCCTTGAGGAAGGCGACGGTGGCGTTGCCCGGCGGCAGGAACAGGAAGATGGCCTGTGGGGCGGCGTCCTTGATCCTCTGGATGTACGGGGCGAAGTCAACATTAGATACCGGGACCCGAACCGAGCCGACCAACTGGTTGCCCGAAGCTTCGAAGGCCTTCTTGAAGGCGAGTTCGGAATCGATGCCCGGACCGTAATCGGCGACCAGGGTGTACACCTTTTTGAAGCCGTGCTTCACCGCGTAGTTCGCCATGGGTGCGGAGATCTGCGGCAGGGTGTGGGAGAGGCGGACGATGTATGGGGACTTGGTGGTGATCACCGACGTCGCCGCGTTCATGATCACCATCAACTTCTTGGCCTGGGTCGCCAGGGGCGCCACCGCCAGTGCGTTGGGGGTGAGACCGAAACCGGCGAGAATATCAACCTTGTCTTGCACCAGCATTTCCTGCGCCAGTCGCTTCGCCACTTCGGGGGCAATCCCCGTGCTGTCCCGGATGACGACGGAAATCTTTTTGCCGGCCACCGTGTCGCCGTTTTGCTTCATGTAGAGCTTGAGTCCGTTGCCGATCTCTTCGCCATAGTCGGCGAACGGGCCGGTCAGCGGCAGAATGACGCCGATCTTGACGACTTCCTCGGCAACCGCAGGATGGACGGCCAAAGCCATGGCAAGCACGGCTGTTGCCGCGGACAATCGTTGCAGGAATTTGTTCATGGGTCTCTCCTCGATTGGGGGGTGTGAAAGCCGCAGATATTCTTCTGTTTGGCGTGGACGCCGGCCTGGCAGGCAGGCGGTCAATGATGCCAGAAAGCGTCTGGTAAATATAGTCTCCGGAACTAGTCCTCGAAAGGCAGGCCGACATAGTTTTCGGCCAGCGAGGCGGAGGCTGCTTGCGAGTGCACCAGATAGTCAAGCTCGGCCTCCTGGATCTTTCGTCCGAACTCGCCGCTATCCGGGAAGCGATGCATGATGCCGGTGAACCACCACGAAAAGCGCTCGGCGCGCCAGATGCGACGCAGGCACCGGGCGGAATAGTGGTCGATGCCGTGGCTGCTGCCGGCATAGAAGTCCACCAGCGCATGGGCCAGGGTGCGCACGTCGGTTGCGGCGAGATTCAGACCCTTGGCCCCGGTAGGCGGAACGATGTGGGCGGCGTCGCCGGCCAGGAACAGCCGGCCGAAGCGCATCGGCTCGGCGACAAAACTGCGCAACGGTGCGATGCTCTTCTCGATCGATGGCCCGGTGACGAGCTCCGCGGCGGCTTGCGGATCCAGGCGGCGGCGCAGTTCGTCCCAGAACCGCTCGTCCGACCAGTTGTCCACCTGTTCGTCGAGCGAGCATTGCACGTAGTAGCGGCTACGCGTCAGCGAGCGCATGCTGCACAGGGCAAAGCCGCGTTCGTGATTGGAATAGATGAGCTCATGGGAGACCGGCGGCGTTTCCGAGAGCACGCCGAGCCAGCCAAAGGGGTATTCGCGTTCGTAGCTGGCCAGCGCCTCCGGCGGCACGCTGGCACGGCAGACGCCATGGAAGCCGTCGCAGCCGGCGATGAAGTCGCATTCCAGTTCGAAGGCGGCGCCGTCCTTGAGGTAACGCACGCGGGGCCGCGCGCCGTCGAAATCATGGACGCTCACGTCGCTGGCTTCATAAACCGTCTTCAGCCCGGCCGCTGCCCGAGCATCCATCAGGTCGCGGGTCAGTTCCGTCTGGCCATAGACCGTGACCCGCTTGCCGCCGGTCAGAAGGTCGAGGTCGATGCGGTGGCGCGCCCCGCTGAAGCATAGTTCTATGCCCTTGTGGACCAGACCCTCGGCATGCATGCGCTTGCCCACGCCGGCTTCATCCAGCAGATCGACCGCGACCTGTTCCAGGACGCCGGCACGGATCCGGCTCAGCACATAGTCCTGGCTCCTCTGCTCCAGCACCACGGCATCGATGCCCGCACGGTACAGCAATTGGCCCAGCAACAGCCCGGCAGGACCTGAGCCGATGATGGCGACCTGAACACGCATGGCGTTTCTCACTTGATCCTTGAAGCTCTATTCATAATCGGTCGAAGATTCGCGCCGCCGGCGGCCTTCGCCGGGCATGAATGATCATTCATTCATCGGAAATTATCATGGTTGCAGGCGGATTGCAAGAATCGTGGCATGCCACCCGACCGAGGTAACGGTAAATGGCAGGGAAACAATTGATCATCAAGCATTATTGAACTAAATCAATTTATCCGCAAATCATTGGTTATTCCACCTATTTCGGGCGGCGGCGGCCTTGTATTGCCGAACGGCCGGTGTCGATTTCAGGTCGAAACAAAGACATCCGTATATTCGCGGGTCGGCCGCGCGGCGCAGGCGCCGGCGGGGAAGACCAACCGGACCGGATTGGCGACGAGCCAAGGGAGCGCCGCCTAGGCCTGCCGCCAGGGATGGTCCAGCTTTCCCTCCTGGAAGTCGGTCAAGCGCTGGCGCAGGTCGTCCGGGATGGGCACGGCGCGCCCGGTCTCGAAGGAACTGACGCAGAGCGTGAGCTGCGCCGAGATCCGGGCCTGGCTGTCCAGGTGGGCGTTCGCCGCCAGCTTCAGCGAACTGTTGCCGATGCGCTCTATCTTCAGCGTCAGGGTGATGACCTCGCCGATCTTCGAAGGGGCGACGAAATCGCATTTGATATTGACCATGGGCAGTCCCAGCCGCCTAGTCGTGATGAAGTCCGCGTAGTTGATCTCCAGTGCGTGGTTGAACCAGTCTTCCACCAGTCCGTTGAACATCACGAAATAGTGAGGATAGAAGATGATCCCGGCCGGGTCGCAGTGCGAGAAGCGCACCAGCATGTCGCTGTAGAAGACATCCTTTTTTGTTTCCGTGCTCATGCCTTGTTCCTAAAGTGAGTTCTGCTTCAACCGCTGGCGAAATGTCTCGCGGAACTTCGCCAGCTTGGGCGCCACGATCGACTGGCAGTAGGGTTGCAGGCGGTTGTGCGCGAAGTATTCCTGATGGTAATCCTCGGCCGGCCAGAATACCGCGGGAGGATTGATCTCCGTGACGATCGGCCGCAGGAAGGCCCTGGCGGCGTTCAGCGCGTCGATCACTTCCCTGGCAATCCCGGCCTGCAGGGGGCCGTGGGTGAAGATCGCCGAACGGTATTGGCTGCCGACATCGTGGCCCTGCCGGTTCGGGGTGGTCGGGTCGTGGATGGCGAAGAAGACCTCGAGCAATTCGCGGTAGCTGATCACCTCCGGGTCGAAGAGAATCTTCACGACTTCGGCGTGGCCGGTATCGCCGGCGCAGATCTGCTCGTAGCTGGGCTTGGCCGTCGCGCCGCCGCAATAGCCCGAAACCACCTCGTGCACGCCGGCGAGGCTGTCGAAGACCGCCTCGGTGCACCAGAAGCAGCCGCCGCCGAGCGTGGCGAGTTCAAGTTGTTTCATCGCCGATCACTTCGGACGCTTGTCGATCACCCGCTTGGCCTTGCCGACCGAGCGTTCGATGCCGCCGTGGTCGACGATGCTCACCCGGGTGGAGACGCCGATATAGGACTTGATATGGTGCTGCAGGTCCTGGGCGCATTGCTGGCGCATGCTTTCCGAGGCATCGGCAATTCCGGGCTTCATCTCCACCAGCACGGCAAGCTCGTCGAGATGCCCCTGGCGCGATACTTCCAGCATGTAGTGGGGCGACAGGCAGGACTGCTTCAGGACCATCTCCTCGATCTGCGAGGGAAAGACATTGACGCCGCGGATGATCAGCATGTCGTCGGAGCGGCCGGTGATCTTGCCCATGCGCCGCATCGAGCGCGAGGTCGGCGGCAGCAGTCGGGTCAGGTCGCGGGTGCGGTAGCGGATCATCGGCAGCGCTTCCTTGGTGAGGGAAGTGAACACCAGTTCGCCCAGTTCGCCGTCGGGCAGCACCCGTCCCGTGACGGGGTCGATGATCTCCGGGTAGAAGTGGTCTTCCCAGATCACCGGGCCGTCCTTGGTCTCGACGCATTCCGAGGCCACGCCCGGCCCCATCACTTCGGACAGCCCGTAGATGTCCACCGCCTCGATGTTGAAGCGCTGCTCGATCTCGCCGCGCATCGCGTCGGTCCAGGGTTCGGCGCCGTGGATGCCGACTTTCAGCGAGGTCTTGGCCGGGTCCAGTCCCTGGCGCTCGAATTCGTCGGCGATCGCCAGGATGTAGGAAGGCGTCACCATGATGATCTCGGGCTTGAAGTCGATAATCAGCTGCACCTGCCGCTCGGTCTGGCCGCCGCCGAACGGGATCACCGTGCAGCCAAGGCGCTCGGCGCCGTAGTGAGCGCCCAGGCCGCCGGTGAACAGGCCGTAGCCGTAGGAGACATGCACCTTGTCGCCGCGCCGGCCGCCGGCGGCGCGGATCGAGCGGGCCACCAGGTCCGCCCAGTTGTCGATGTCACGCTGGGTGTAGCCGACCACCGTCGGTTTCCCCGTCGTTCCCGAGGAGGCGTGGATGCGCACAACCTGCTCGCGCGGTACCGCGAACATGCCGAAGGGATAGGTTTCGCGCAGGTCCGCCTTGGTGGTGAAAGGGAATTTGGCGATATCGGAGAGTTCCCGGAGATCGCCGGGATGCACGCCGGCGGCGTCGAACTTGGCCTTGTAGTGCCCCACATGCGCGTAGGCATGGGCCAGCGAAGTGCGCATGCGCGCCAGTTGCAACGCCGCTATCTCGTCGCGGCTGGCGATTTCGATCGCATCGAGTTCCTGCGGCTGGTTGAGCTTCATCACCTTATCTCCTCATTTTCGTCAGACTCTCTCGATGATCATGGCAATTCCCTGGCCGACGCCGATGCACATCGAGCACAGGGCATAGCGGCCACCGCTGCGGGCCAATTGGAACATCGCGGTGGTGACCAGGCGGGCGCCGCTCATGCCCAGCGGATGGCCGATCGCGATGGCCCCGCCGAGCGGATTGACGCGCGGGTCGTCGTCAGGGAGGTTCAGGTCGCGGGTCACCGCCAGCGCCTGGGCGGCAAAAGCCTCGTTCAGTTCGATGACGTCCATCTGGTCCATGCTGAGACCGGTCTTGGCCAGGAGTTTCCTGATCGCCGGCGAGGGGCCGAAACCCATGATGCGCGGCGCCACCCCCGCCGTCGCCGTGGCGACGATGCGCGCCTTCGGCACGAGACCGTGAATCTTCGCCGCCGTCCCGGAAGCCATGAGCAGGGCACAAGCGCCGTCATTGATCCCGGAAGCGTTGCCGGCGGTGACGGTAAGCTCCGGGCCGTTGATGCCGCGGAGCTTCGCCAGATGCTCGAGCGAGGTGTCCGGACGCGGGTGCTCGTCGGTGGCGAAAACCTTGGCCTCGCCCTTCTTCTGCGGGATCGAAACGGGCACGATCTCGTCCTTGAACAGGCCGGCGGCATTGGCCGCCGCCCAGCGCTGCTGGCTTCTCAAGGCGAAGCGGTCCTGATCCTCCCGGCCGATCTTGAAATCGGCGGCGACATTGTCGGCGGTCTCGGCCATCGAGTGGGTGCCGTAGGTCTGCGTCATCAGCTTGTTTACGAAGCGCCAGCCGATGGTGCTGTCGAAAATCTCGGCGCGGCGCGAGAACGCGGAATCCGCCTTGGCCATGATGAAGGGTGCGCGGCTCATCGACTCGACGCCGCCGGTGAGCAGCAATTCCACTTCGCCCGACTTGATGGCGCGCGCGGCCGTGCCGATCGCGTCCATGCTGGAACCGCACAGGCGGTTGATCGTGGTGCCGGACACGGTGACCGGCAGGCCGGCCAGGAGTGACGCCATGCGCGCGACGTTGCGGTTGTCTTCGCCGGCCTGGTTGACGCAGCCGTACAGGACATCGTCGACCGCCGCCCAGTCGAGGTCGGCATGGCGGAGCATCAGGGTCTTGATCGGCCAGGCGGCGAGGTCGTCGGTCCGCATATGGGCGAGGCTGCCGCCGTAGCGGCCGACGGGCGTGCGCAGGGCGTCACAGAGATAGGCTTCGGTCATGATGGGTTTCCATTGGTTGGGTTGGGATTTTCGAAAAATGAGCCCTTGATGCGCGAGGAGCGGCCTCGGAACAGGGCAATCGTCCTGCCTTCCTGATTCGCCACCTCGATGTCGTAGATGCCGTTGCGGCCCCCCTGCTGGCGGACCTGGCCGACGCTCTCGAGAACGTCGCCGAGCTGGGCCGGGGCGAGGAAGCTGATGTCCGCGCCAGAGGCGACGGCGCGTTGGTTGTAGCCGTTGCAGGCGTAGGAGAAGGCGCAGTCGGCGAGGGTGAAGATGAAGCCGCCGTGGCAAATGCCGTGGCCGTTGACCATGTCGGGGCGCACGGTCATGCGCACTTTGGCCGTGCCCGGGCCGACCTCGAGCAGTTCCAGCCCCAGGCCGCGTGCGGCCTGATCATCCGACCACATGAGGGCGGCGCAGCGTTCGGCGATTTGCTGGGGCGTCACTTTCGAGTTCTCTTCGGCTGGGAGCGGAAAGCTGAACCGTATCACAGAATCCGGCCGGGAGTCGCGCCTTCCCCCGGTCTCGGGAGCCTCCGCTGCGCTGCGCCGCCCGACCGGCGCCGATCGGCCGGCCACACTATGCTAAAATTTGCGGCTTCTCCAGAATCGAATCGCGGGCACCCGTTCATGCCGCAGCCGCAAACCGCATCGCGCACCAGAACCCATCTCCGCAGCATCGTCCTCGAAGGCTGGAAGCGAGACGACCGGCTCTGGGATATCGAAGCGCGCCTAACCGACCGCAAGGATCAGGACTACCCGCTTGCCTCCGGCCTGCGCCCCAAGGGGGAAGCGGTGCACGGGATGTGGGTGCGGGTCACCATCGACGCGGACTTCAATATCGTGGATGCGCAGGCTTCCATAGAGTCCATGCCCTACCCGGGCTGCGAGCAAGTCGCGCCGGCCTATCGCGGAATCGTCGGCCTGAATCTCGTGCGCGGCTTCCGGCGCAGCGTCGGCGAGATGTTCGGCGGCGTGGCGGGCTGCTCGCACCTGACCGAGTTGCTGTCCTCATTGCCGACCGCGGCGATCCAGACCTTCGCCGGCGAGCAGCTCGACACGGAAACGGGCGGCGGCGGCAAGCCGTTTCAGCTCGACCGCTGCCACGCCCTGGACACCCGCGGGCAGATCGTCAGGCGCTTTTACCCGCGCTGGTTCAGTGCCCCTGGCACAGAGCCGGGATCGGCGGGTTCACCAACCGGTTTCTTTACAAGCAAGGAAGAAGCATGAAAATCCATGAGTACCAGGGCAAGGAAATCCTGAGGAAGTACGGCGTGACCACTCCGCGTGGTATTCCCTGCTTCTCGGTCGATGAGGCCGTCGCGGCTGCGGCTTCGCTCGGCGGCAAGGTGTGGGTGGTGAAGGCCCAGATCCACGCCGGCGGCCGCGGCAAAGGCGGCGGCGTCAAGGTGGCGAAGTCGCCTGAGGAAGTCAGGCAATACGCCGGGGCGATCCTCGGCATGCAGTTGAAGACCCATCAGACCGGACCGGAAGGCCAGAAGGTCCGCCGCCTGCTGGTCGAGGAGGGCGCCGACATCAAGAAGGAGCTCTATGTCGGCATGGTCGTGGACCGGGTCACCCAGCGGGTCTGCCTGATGGCGTCTTCAGAAGGCGGCATGGACATCGAGGAAGTCGCCGCGCATACGCCGGAGAAGATCCACAAGGTATTCATCGATCCGGCGTCCGGCCTGACTGACGCGGAAGCCGACGACATCGCCCGGAAGATCGGCGTGCCGGAAGCGTCGGTGGGACAGGCGCGGGTCATCCTGCAAGGGCTCTACAATGCGTTCTGGGACACCGACGCCAGCCTGGCCGAAATCAATCCGCTGATCGTCACCGGCTCGGGCGGCGTCATCGCACTCGACTGCAAGCTCAATTTCGATTCCAACGCCCTGTTCCGCCACCCGGACATCGTCGCCATGCGCGATCTGGACGAGGAAGACCCGGCCGAGATCGAGGCCTCCAAGTTCGATCTTTCCTACATTTCCCTCGACGGCAACATCGGCTGCCTGGTGAATGGCGCCGGTCTCGCGATGGCGACCATGGATACGATCAAGTTGTTCGGCGCCGAGCCGGCCAATTTCCTCGACGTCGGCGGCGGCGCCACCACCGAGAAGGTGACCGAAGCCTTCAAGATCATGCTCAAGAATCCCAAGGTCAAGGGCATCCTGGTCAATATCTTCGGCGGCATCATGAAATGCGACACCATCGCCGAGGGCGTTGTCGCCGCCGCCAAGGAAGTCCATCTTTCCGTTCCGCTGGTGGTCCGCATGAGGGGCACCAACGAGGACTTGGGCAAGAAGATACTCAAGGACTCCGGGCTGCCCATCATTTCAGCCAATACCATGGCGGAAGCCGCCGAGAGAATGGTTGCCGCCATTGCCGGTAAATAAGGAGATTTCATGTCTATTCTGATCAATAAAAACACCCGCGTCGTGACCCAGGGCATCACCGGCAAGACCGGGCAGTTCCACACGCGCATGTGCCGCGAATACGCCAACGGCAAGAACTGCTTCGTCGCGGGCGTGAACCCGAAGAAGGCCGGCGAGGATTTCGAGGGCATCCCGATCTACGGCAGCGTCAAGGATGCGAAGCAGCAGGCCGGCGTCAATGTCTCGGTGATCTACGTGCCGCCCCCCTTCGCCGCGGCGGCGATCTGGGAAGCGGTCGATGCCGACCTCGATCTGGTGATCTGCATCACCGAGGGCATTCCGGTGCGCGACATGATCGAAGTCAAGGAACGCATGAGGAAGCAGAACAAGAAGACCGTGCTGGTCGGTCCGAACTGTCCCGGGGTCATCACGCCGGACGAGATCAAGATCGGCATCATGCCCGGGCATATCCACAAGAAGGGCCGCATCGGCGTGGTCTCGCGCTCCGGCACGCTGACCTACGAGGCGGTAGGGCAGCTGATGGATCTCGGTCTGGGCCAATCGAGCTGCGTCGGCATCGGCGGAGATCCGGTCAATGGCTTGAAGCATATCGACGTGCTGCGCATGTTCAACGACGATCCGGAAACCGACGCCGTCATCATGGTCGGCGAGATCGGCGGCTCGGACGAGGAGACGGCCGCCGAATGGGTCAAGGCCAACATGAAGAAGCCCGTGGTCGGTTTCATCGCCGGCGTCACCGCGCCTTCCGGCAAACGCATGGGTCACGCCGGCGCCATCATTTCGGGCGGCAAGGGCACGGCCCAGGAGAAGCTCGCGGTCATGGAAGCCTGCGGCATCAAAGTGACGAAGAACCCTTCGGAGATGGGGCGGTTGTTGAAGACCGTCCTGTAGCACGGCCGTCGGCGAAGAAAAAAGCGCCGCCAGTCGGCGCTTTTTTTTCGCCGACTCGGTGAGCGCAAAGTTGGATAGAATCGTCCGGATGTCAGCGCACCGGTGATTCCATGAACGGTTTGTTTGAAGCCCAGTTTTGGCTTTCCCTGCTGCAGATCGTCGGCGTCAATATCGTCCTGAGCGGCGATAACGCCGTCGTGATCGCCTTGGCGGCGCGTTCCTTGCCGCCGCACCAGCAAAGCAAGGCCATCGTCTTCGGCAGTCTGGCGGCGATCGTGATGCGGGTGATCCTGACCGTCTTTGCCGTCGAACTGCTCAAGCTGCCCTATCTCAAGATCACCGGCAGCGTCCTGCTGATGTGGATCGCGGTCCGGCTTTTGCTGCCCGAAGGCGACGGCGCGGATTCGGTCGAGAGCAGGGAGACGGTGATCGCCGCGATCAAGACCATACTCGTCGCCGATCTTGTGATGAGCCTCGACAATGTCATCGGCGTCGCAGCGGCCGCCAACGGCGACCTGCGGCTCCTGATCCTGGGCCTGGCGATCAGCATTCCTCTGATCGTCTTCGGCAGTTCGATGGTGCTGCGGCTGATGGAGCGTTACCCGATCGTCGTTACCTTCGGCGGTGCCCTGCTCGGCTATATCGCCGGGGACATGGCCGTGCATGACGGAGCGATCATCGCCTGGGTCGAAGAGAGCGCCCGCTGGATGGAGCATTCGGCGGGGATATTCGCCGCGCTCCTGGCGGTCGGGATCGGGAAATGGTGGACATGGCGCTTGCCGTCCGAGGCGCGGAGGATCATTTGAATGGCCTTGCGTTCAAGCTTGGAGATCGTCACCCGAAGCGACGTCGGTCGGGTGCGTACGCATAACGAGGATGCGGTGTACGCCGATCCGGTGCTCGGCCTGGCGATCCTGGCGGATGGCATGGGCGGCTACAAGGCGGGCGAGGTGGCCAGCGCGATGGTGACCACCCTGCTCAGCGCGGGCCTGGAAAAGTCGCTCGAGCCCGGCAGCGCTGCGCTGTCGACCGGCGAGCGCCGGCTGCTGGCGCAAGCCGTGCTGGCAGCGGAGATAGCCCATGCCAACAGCGCGGTATACGCCGCGGCGCAGGAGCAACCGGCGTATGCGGGCATGGGCACGACGCTGGTGATGGCCCTGTTCCACGCCGAGTCGATCACCTCGGCGCATATCGGCGACTCGCGCCTGTACCGCTTGCGCGGCAGCGAGTTCCGCCTGATCACGCGCGATCACTCGGTATTGCAGGAGCAGATAGACCGCGGCACGCTGACCCTGGAACAGGCACGGCACTCGCAGCACAAGAATTTGCTGACGCGGGCGCTGGGCGTCGATCCGACCGTCGTGCCCGAGATCAACGAGCATGACACCCGGCCGGGCGACCTTTACCTGTTTTGTTCGGACGGTTTGAGCGACCTGGTCGAGGACGAGGATATTGCGGCGATCCTGCGCCGCTCCCCGGCCGATCTCGAAACGGCCGCAACGCAGTTGGTGGCGCGGGCGAACGAGTGCGGCGGACACGACAACGTGTCGCTGATTCTGGTCCGCGTCAGGAAATGCTATCCTACGGTGCGCGGGTGGCTTGCCCGGCTGTTTGCCGGCTTCAAGTGATCGACTGCTACGGGAATACCAAGATGGCGAAGCTCATACTCAGCATGGACGGTCTGGTGTTGAAGGAGATCGTGCTCGACAAGGAGCGGATTACCATCGGGCGCAAGCCGCACAATGACATCCAGATCGACAACCTCGCCATCAGCGGCGAGCACGCGGTGATCGTGACCATCCTCGATGACTCCTTCCTGGAGGATCTCAACAGCACCAACGGTACCTATGTCAACGGCCAGCCGATCAGGAAGCGCATTCTGCAGGACAGCGATGTGATCGAGCTCGGCAAGTATCGGCTCAAGTATTTCAACGAAACCGCCCAGCAGGCCGCCAAGGCCGGGTTCGATGCGGCCCTGCCGTTGCCGCTGGCCGGGATACAGATCCTGACCGGGGCCAATGCCGGCAAGGAAATGGATCTGACCAAGAACCAGACGCGGCTCGGCAGGCCCGGCGCGCAGGTGGCGGTGATCACCCGCCGGCCGCACGGCTACTTCATTACCCAGCTCGAAGGCGATCAGCAGGCCGTGGTCAATGGCAAGACGCTCGATGTGCAGGCCTACCCGCTCGCCGACCACGACGTCATCGAACTGGCCGGCGTCAAGATGGAATTCTTCCTGAAGCTCTGATGACGCATCCTTATCAGTCCCGCAGGGTGGAAGATCATGCATGCCGATTTTGAGAGCCTGATGGCGCGATCGCTTGCGGCGCTGCGGCTCGTCCGGCAAGGCGGCGGCCGGTGAGCGCGGTACTCCAGCCGCCGCAGGAAAATGGCAAGCCGGACCTGGCCGGCAGCCGGCTGGCCTTCCTCCGGAAGCTCCAGTCGGTCACCAACAAGATCCATGCGACCAGCAATCTCGACGAAATCATGCTCGAGCTGTCGCCGGACATCTGCCAGTTGTTCAACGCCGACCGCTTGACGATCTATGCCGTCTCCGAGGATCGCGCCTCGATCGTCTCGAAGATCAAGGCCGGGCCCGATTCCTTCCAGAGCCTCAAGCTGTCGCTCAACGACCGGAGCATCGCCGGCTATGTCGCGCTGTCGCGCAAGCTCCTCAATATCGGCGATGTCAATGATGCCAGGGAGCTGAACTCGCACAAGCCGACCCTGCGCTTCCAGCAGGAGGTCGACCGGCGCACCGGCTATCGCACCAAGCAGATGCTCGCCGCCCCGATCGTCGGCCAAAATGACGGCGAGCTCCTGGGCGTGGCGCAGATCATCAACAACAAGGCCGATCGCCCGTTCTCGGCCGAAGCCGAGAGCGGTCTCCGGGATCTGTGCGAGACCCTGGCGGTCGCTTTTTCCCAGCGCAAGAAGCCGGCCGCGATGGCCAAGTCGAAATACGACTTCCTGGTGACCGATGCCGTGCTGTCTTCGGAGGAACTGGACCTCGCCATGCGGTCGGCGCGGCGCAAGAATGTTCCGCTCGAGGAAGTGCTGATCGAAGAATTCCAGGTGCAGCTGCCGTTGCTCGGGACGGGCCTGGCAAAGTTCTTCGCCGTTCCCTACGAGCCCCACCAGGCGAACCGCGTCAGGCCGGCGGACCTGCTGAAGAACCTCAAACGCGAATACGTCGAAAAGAACCAGTGGCTGCCGATCGAGGCCTCCGACGACGGACTCGTGATCCTGACCCTGGATCCGGAGCAGATCAAGAGCTCGCACGTGGTCAGCAACGTCTTTCCCAAGAGCCGGCTGCTGTTCCGCGTCACCACCCATAGCGAGTTCGGGGAGACCCTCGATCTGTTCTTCGGCGTCGCGCACGATGCCGATTCATCCAGCGTCGGCGAACTCCTTTCCGGCCTCAGCGATGACGACGAGGACGGCGACACCACGGCCGACGATCTGTCCGCCGCCGCCGACAACGAACTGGTGCGGCTGGTGAACAAGATCATCACCGACGCGCACCGGCAGGGCGCGTCCGACATCCACATCGAGCCGGGGCCGGGCAAGGCGAAGACGCTGGTGCGCTTTCGCCGGGACGGCTCGCTGATGCCCTATATCGAGATTCCGGCGAGTTACCGCAGCGCCCTGGCGGTGCGCATCAAGATCATGTGCGACCTGGACATCTCGGAGCGGCGACGGCCGCAGGACGGCAAGATCAAGTTCAAGAAATACGGGCCGCTCGACATCGAACTGCGCGTCGCGACGATTCCCTCGGCCGGCGGCGTCGAGGACATCGTGATGCGCATTCTCGCCGCCGGCGAGCCGATCCCGCTCGACCGGCTGGGCTTGCTGCCGGTCAACTTCGAGCGCTTGAAGCATGCGGTGTCCAAGCCCTACGGCCTGTTCTTCGTCTGCGGTCCGACCGGTTCGGGCAAGACCACCACGCTGCACTCGGTGCTGGGCCATCTCAACAAGCCCGACACCAAGATCTGGACCGCCGAGGATCCGGTCGAGATCACCCAGAAGGGCCTGCGCCAGGTGCAGATCAACAAGAAGGCCGGTCTCGACTTTCCCACGATCATGAAGTCCTTCCTGCGCGCCGACCCGGACATCATCATGGTCGGCGAAATGCGCGACCGGGAAACCACGGCGCTGGGCATCGAGGCCTCGCTCACCGGCCATCTGGTCTTCGCCACGCTGCATACCAACAGCGCGCCGGAGTCGATCACCCGCCTGCTCGACATGGGCATGGACCCGTTCAACTTCGCCGATGCGCTGCTCGGCATCCTCGCCCAGCGCCTGGCCAAGCGGCTGTGCAAATGCAAGGAAGCCTACGTCGCGGGCAAGGAAGAGATCGACCGTCTCCTGACCGAGTACTGCGAGGAGATGATGAGCACGGCGACCTTCAGGAAGGATGACGCCGCCGCCCGGGCGGCGATCCTCGCCGAATGGACGAGGAATTACGCGCCGGGCGGGCAATTCACCCTGTACCGCGCCAAGGGCTGCGCCCTGTGCGGCGATACCGGCTACAAGGGGCGGCTGGGTTTGCACGAACTGATGATCGGCTCCGACCAGGTGAAGAAGCTGATCCAGGAGCACGCCCGCGTCGCCGACCTGCTCGCCGCCGCGCTCGAGGACGGCATGCGCACGCTGAAGATGGACGGCATGGAGAAAGTCCTGCAGGGCGAGACCGACATGAAGCAGGTCAGGACGGTCTGCATCAAATAGCCGGAGCCGTGCCCCGGGTGACGAAAATGGTCACATTCTGAC